>JAZUNJ010000045.1:0-15059 GCA_045604105.1 Acutalibacteraceae bacterium
CTTGACAGTATAAGAACTCTTGCCGCCAACGCAGGAACGGACATTGAAAAGTTTGCGGAAAACGCACTCAACGCTGGCTACACGCTTTCTTCATCCGTTCTGCTGAAAAAAGGTGCCGAAGGATATCCTGACGGATTTTATGAAAAAGTTTCGGCACAGAATGACAACACGGTTCAGGTACTCACTTATGACGAATGCGTGTTTATTGTGTGGAAAGAAAACCTCAAAGATAAGGGCGAAAGCGTGTATGTAAACTATCGCTCAGCCTGCATAAACGACTTGTATTACGATGAGTCTCAGGCAAAAGCAAACGAATATATTGAGACCCTTTCCGTTAAAGAAGAAAAGGTTATTGACAAAATAATAAATAAACTCAGATAAAGCAACGCCCCGTACAGCAGTACGGGGCGTAAATTTTTATTTATTCTTGGATGCCGCTCTCTGGATAGCCTTAACAACCTCAACAATGGGAATTACAAGGAATGCAAGACCGATTGAAATTGCATATGCCTTGAAGTCAAGGTGTACGAAATCGAACATGTCAGCAAGGAAGGGAATTTCGATAATTGCTGTTGTGAGAAGAAGAGAAGCAATCATTGCACCGTAAAGCACAATGTTATGTGACTTCTGACCGAAGCTCATTGCAACTGCAGAGCCTCTTTGTGAGCGCATATTGAAGGAATGGAAAATTTCACACATGCTCATTGTGAGGAATGCCATTGTCATACCCTCTTCACAGTTTGCAATATTTGTGAACTGCCAGTGGCCTGTTTCAAGGAATTCACCAATGAAGAAGGCTGTGAGAGTAAGAATTGTTACAAGTGCACCCTGATAGAACACGTCAAAGCCCATACCGCCGGCAAATACGCCTTCCTTACTGCTTCTGGGTTTACGCTGCATGATGTCTCTTTCAGGCTTTTCAAGGCCGAGTGCAAGAGCAGGAATACTGTCTGTTACAAGGTTGATGAAAAGAAGATGAACGGGCTTGAGAATTGTGAAGTTAAGAATTGTTGCGGCGAAGATTGAAAGCACCTCTGAAAGGTTTGAGCCAAGAAGGAACTGAATTGCCTTTCTGATGTTATCGTAAATTCTTCTGCCTTCTGATACTGCACCGACGATTGTTGCAAAATTATCGTCTGCAAGAACCATATCAGCAACATTCTTTGTAACGTCTGTGCCTGTGATACCCATACCGATACCGATATCGGCGCTCTTGATTGAGGGAGCGTCGTTAACACCGTCACCTGTCATTGCGGTTATCATGCCGCGTGCACGCCATGCGTTAACAATTCTTGTTTTGTGCTCAGGCTGAACACGTGCATATACACGGAACTGTGTTACCTTTTCCATGAACTCTTCTTCACTGATTTTGTCAAGGTCTGCACCGGTGATAGCACTTGATGCATCTTCAAGAATTCCCAGCTCCTTGGCAATTGCAACGGCTGTATCCTTGTGGTCACCTGTAATCATAATGGGTGTGATGCCTGCGCTGCGGCATTCTTCAATTGCAGCTTTAACCTCGGGACGAACCGGGTCAATCATACCTGAAAGGCCAACGAAAACAAGGTCTGTTTCATCCTTTTCCGGTGCCATTTCCTGAGGAATTTCAGAAAGCCTCTTCATTGAAAGTGCAAGCACACGAAGCGCCTTATCTGCCATGGCCTTGTTGTTTGCCATGATGCTTTCCATAACCTCTGCGGTCATGGGAACTTCCTTGCCGTCAATTATTGCTGTTTTGCAACGGCTGAGAACAACGTCGGGAGCACCCTTTGTGAACTGAATGTATGAGCCATCATATTCGTGTACGGTGGACATCATCTTTCTTCCTGAGTCGAAGGGAAGCTCTGCAACTCTGGGATATTTAACCTTGAGGTCATTTTTGTTAAGCTCTCTTGAAAGAGCGTAGTAAACAAGTGCAGCCTCTGTGGGCTCACCGTTAACCTTATCGCCGTCAACCTCTGCATCGGTGCAAAGTGCCATGCCTGTTGCAAAGAAGTCCTTGTCATCACAGAAGGCCTCAACAACGGTCATCTTGTTCTGTGTGAGGGTACCTGTCTTATCGGAGCAGATAATCTGTGCACAGCCAAGAGTTTCAACAGCAGTGAGCTTTCTGATAATAGCATTCTTCTTTGACATGTTTGTAACGCCGATTGAAAGAACAATTGTAACAACTGCGGCAAGACCCTCGGGAATTGCAGCAACTGCAAGAGAAACAGCAACCATGAAGCTTTCAAGGAATACCTCAAAGCTTACTGAGCCTGTGTTTCTGTATGCCATAATTGCCTGGAATGCAAAAATGAAAACGCAGATTCCGAGAACAAGCCATGTGAGAATTTTTGAAGGCTGTGAAAGCTTGGTCTGAAGGGGTGTCTGACCCTCTTCAGCCTGTGCGATGGCGTCGGCAATTTTACCCATTTCGGTTTCCATGCCTGTTGCAACAACAACTGCCTTGCCGCGTCCGTAAACAACGGTTGAGCCCATGTAAGCCATGTTCTTTCTGTCGCCAAGAGCAATTTCATTGTTTTCCTTACCATTGAGAACATCAATAAGCTTACCGACAGGAACAGATTCACCTGTCAGAGCTGCCTCTTCAATCTTCATGCTTGCACATTCGAAGATTCTGCAGTCAGCGGGAACAGCGTCACCTGCTTCAAGCACAACAACGTCACCCACAACAAGGTCTTCACTTCTTACGGAAACCATTTTGCCGTCACGGTAAACCTTACTTGTGGCAGCAGACATTTCCTGAAGTGCCTCAATGGCGGCTTCTGCCTTGCTTTCCTGCAGAACGCCGAGAACAGTGTTGATTACAACAACCACAAGGATAATAACAGTATCTGTGGGAAACACAAATCCGCCTGCTTCAAACCACTCAGTAACAGCGGAGATAACCGCCGCAACAATGAGAATGATAATCATCGGATCAGAAAGCTGCTCAATAATCCTTTTGAACATAGTTTTCTTTTTGCCTTCTTCAAGCTTGTTTTTGCCGTTTTTCTCAAGCCTTTGTGCAGCTTCGCTTTCACTGAGGCCTGACGCGGAGGAAGCCACATGCTCAAAAACTTCATCCGTTGAGTGAAGATAATGCTTCATAGTCAGTTTTCCTTTCTCGTTTTAAATATTTTTTCCTTTTTATGTTACTTTATTAAAAAAGACCTCTAACAGATTTAAGTCTGCTAAAGGTCTTGCTACCATGAATGGTGTGCAAACCAGCCTTTTTGAGGCGAATGTTGATTTGCAGCTTACAGCTACTCCCCTTTGGGGTGCTTATTCAGTTCATTTTAATAAGTTTATCACTGTTTCCGTTTTTTGTCAACAGCAGGAAGGGATTTTTTTCTTTTCTGTGCTGACTTCAGCCCTTTCTTCCGGCTTAGTTTTCACCTTAACATACAAGCAGATATAAAGACCGATAAAAGTAACTATTGTTGTTACAACTGCAAGAAGCATATCATAGAACGTATCAAAAAGGTAGTAAAGCCGTGTGTTACCTACTCCGTGGCCGAAGACCTTGAAAAAGAAGCTGCTGTCTGTGGGTCCCCAATAAAAGCCCTGGTTGCTTGTGCCCCAGATAAAGTCGCCGATGAATTCCGAAACCTCCCAGAAGGGCATGATGAAAAAGGAGAAGAACAAAGCGAAAAGCGACGCAAGAATCACCTTCTTTTTTGTGTCGGGCTTAAACAGGGTGAGAGCAACATAATAGCCGCCCATAACACAAAGATAGCCTGAAACAAGGTGCAAAAACAGGTCAAATCTCGGTGTGATGAAATATACTCCAACAAAATTTCCGCACCATGAGCCGAGAAAAACAATTATTGTGATAAGGCTTTGTGCCTTATAGCTGACATTTGTGAGAACTGAGCTTTTGGGAAGAAGAAAATGCACAAGAGTAATTGCAAAGGTACCCACAAGGTTTGCAAGAAGAAGATTTGCTTCTGCTCGGTTTTCCATTGTGATAAAGGCATAAGCCATAACGGTTCTTGTGCACCACCACAAAAGAATATCCCATATACTGCAGTCACATCTCACCTTTTCAATTTCTGCTTTCACTCTTTCGCTCATTCGGTAAGGTATGCTTTTAAAGCTGAAGCCTTCGCCTTTTTCCGATTTTACAAAAAGGACTTTATTCTTAATTCTGTTATAAAGATAAAGCACACCCGTTGAAATGAAGGAAAACAAAATTGAAATTGTGAAATCCTCATCGGTGTCAAGCAGAGGTCTTTGAGCCTCAGGGCTCATACCGAAGCCGAAGAGCTGATAAAGCCAGTGGCTGTCCTCAACCGGTTCACAGTGAAGAAGATTGGAGCCTGTGTAAAAATCAATAAAAAATTGCACAAATTTTCTCACAGCCGTTATTGTGCCCGAAATGCAAAGGGAGCAAAAGGCGGTGAAGGTGAATTCATTTTTGTCTTCAGGCTTTTGCAAGGCTACGGTTATGTAGTAGCCCAGTGCAACACCGAGCACACCCGAAAGTGCCTGAAGAAAAATATCATATTCAGGCCATCTTTCCATAACATCAAAGCCGAAGCCGATAACTCCGCCAAAGATTGCGGCTATGACAAAAATAATCATAACCTTATATCTATTTTTCATTCTGAATTACCTCTTTTACATATAAAAAATAAATACCTTCCACATTTAAGCTATGTTACTGCAGAAGGTATTATATCACTTTAAAATCAAAAGTAAAGCATTATTTTTAATTTGTCATTTATTTGTAAGAATATCAGTAAGCCTTCAAAAGCTCAGCTTTTGAATTCGAAAAGCTTCATTCCGTCAATATAAAAGGCTTCTTTTGTCATAATTCCGTCGTAAACCTTAACGGTTATATAAGCTTCAATGCCGTAGCTGTCAAGAAAGTCATAGCTGTAGTATTCCTCCCAATCCGACTGTCCTGTTTTTTTGTTCAGATATTCCGATATGCTTCTGAAGGAAACACCCTCTGAGAATATCAGGTCATCTTCATGGTAACCTCTGCCGTATAAAAACTGTTTTTTTACCGAATCCACGTGCTTATCCTTGTTTTTACCGTAAAGGTCATAAACACAAAAGCCTTTATCGTTCAGCATAAAGCCTAATTTGTCCTCAACCATAGAAAAGTCCTCATAATGCTCTCTTATATTGATATATAAGTAATCTTCACGGTATTCCGGGGCAAAAAGGTCAATCTGAAGTGAGGAAATCTGAATCTTATATTCCTTGCCGTATTTTTCACAGCGTGAAAAGGCAATGCTTTCATATAAGGGAGGAATGATTATAAGAACAAGCTGAAAAACCGTTACTAAAGCTATAATAATGCTCAACTTTTTATTTTTCATCTGAATCGACCTCCTTTCCGGAGCTTACGGAAAGCGGATCCGTTCCCTGCTGTTTGCTTTTTGTTATTTTAAGATTTACGAACAGCAGCACACTGCCGCAGATAAGAAGTACAATACCGTTGGTCAGCATACCCAGTCCCGAGCCTGCAACCCAGAAAATTATCTGATGGGTGAAGCCTATAAAGCCTGTATTCATTACGGTAAGCTTTTTATCTATGGCTCCCTGAGCTATCAGAAGGCTGAAGAAGGTAATTGCAAAAATCTGCATTACCACAAAGGCTACGTCTCCCCACTGAGAACATTTTTCATATAATGCAGTCATTGCTTCAGGGGTTTCTGCACGCTGAGGAATATCATCAAGAATCATAACCGCAAGGAACAGAAAATGTATAACAAGATAATTCGCCGCCATCACCAGCTGCAGCTTTGATGCAAATCTGCACTTGATCATAAGCAATGCGATGCAGACCATTATAAGCTGAACGGTTACAAGTGCAACCTGACCCATTCCTCCGTTGTAGCCGAAGCCGAAAAAGTTAACATAAGAGGAAAGGCATATACAGGCCGCCGTTCCGAAAAGGCCGAGAAATCTTAAGGGCGAGGTGATGGATTTCTCTTTTTGTCCCAAAATGAAATAAGAAAGAAGGATTGCAGAAACAAAAAGCACAGCATTGCCCGTATCAAATTTTCCAAGCATAACATAGAACAATGCGAACACAGGAAAAGCAATTGCGGTTATCCATTGAACAATGCTTATTCTGTGGCTTTCCCTGTCTGTTTTTTCAAGAATCCGTGTCAGCAGAATGCCGACGGCAAAAATCAGAAGGGCACAAATTCCCCAGAATATATATTTCACCGCACCGTAGGGGTAATACACAACACCCTCTGCAAAACCATAAATCTGAAAAAATCCCGTAACATAAAAGGCAGCCAATGCACATACGGATTTCATAAGAAAAACAACGGGCAAAAGTGCAAGAGCCATTATAAGATAGTAGTTCCGGTCGTAAACATAAACATCAAAAACACTCTGTACCATAAGGCAGCTTGCTATAATACCTATACCCCAGAAAACGGCACCGCCCTCACACCAGGCTTTTTTGTCCTTCTTTTTTACAAGCACAAAGATGCCTGCCGCCTGACCGATAAAAAGCGGAAGAAACGAAAGCACCTTTTTGAAGGCATCAGGCATTTTCTCCCAGCCGGTAACGAATATGAGTATGAGACCCGCTGTTATAAGAATACTGCCGAGAACAGAAAACACTGTTATAAGACTGCCCGTATATGACGGCTTTTCAAGTTCAAGGGCAGTGTTCCTCTTTTTGCCGTAAAGCAGTTCTTCAATGGAAACACCGAAAACCTCACGTAGCTTTCCGAGCATATGCACATCAGGTTGAGTTCTGTCGTTTTCCCAGGAAGAAATTGCCTGCCTTGTTACAAAGAGTTTCTGAGCAAGGTCATCCTGGGTCATACCCCGTTCCTGACGAAGCTGTTTTATATTCTTCGATATTTTGGACATTTCTGTCGCCTCCTTTTACAAGGAAGATTTTTTATCCTTGCACCCTTATTTTATATTCTTTTATATAAAAAGTCACGCAACAATGTGTTGCAAGAGGTGGTTTTAACCCATAATATTGAGAATTGAGTCAATTTCGCGACTCGTTTCATATAAAAACGCTCTGCACTCTTCATCCTGAGCGAGTAGTCTGCCAACATCCTTCACCCTTCTTAAGAAGGCTCTGTCAAAGCGTGTCTGTTCAAGATTTCTGATAAGAGGGCAGATATTATAACCTCTTATATCTGGCACGACCTTGATTCTGCCATCCTGAGTGATGTAAGGAAAGAAGGGAAAAATCATACAGGAAAGGGGTCTATGCTCTCTTTTGCATTTTCCGCCGCAAACAGCAAGGCGCACACCGTCCTTTTCCGTTACGGTAAGGCTTGTTTTTTCAAAAGGGAAAAGTAGCATACCTGTGTTTTCATCGCCTTTACAGCAGGCACCGCCGCAAATAAGACCGCAATCCTTTTTTAAGGGTGTTTTATCTCCGATTATCCTTTTTGCTTTTTTATATAGTCTTTGGTATTTTTGTTCTGTCATATTGCTCTCCTTTTTTCAATAATATCTTCATTCGTCAACGCTGAATTTGGCTAATTAACTCAATTATTTTCGTTTCAATGAATCTTTCAGTCGTCAACGCTGCGCTTGGCCTTACTTTTGTCGCCCGGGACAAAGGAAGTGCCCAAGCGGCATGAGCGAACGGATATTGAGTAAAAACTATACTTAAAAGTTTTATAAAAGGTAGGGTAAAAGCTCCACGGCAAAAAAGTTATACTTAATTGTATAGTTTCGCTTCCTGCACATCAGTTTTATTTTATCATAAAAAATCACTTAATCATAGTTTTATTATTGAAAATAATTTAACTTTGTGGTATATTTATTTTTGTAGTTTCAAACGGAGGCTTTTATTTATGAAAACAGGTTTCGATAACGATAAATATCTGCAAACACAGTCCGAGCACATCAGACAACGTCTTTCTCAATTCGGAGGCAAGCTCTATCTTGAATTCGGCGGCAAGCTTTTTGACGATAACCACGCCGCAAGAGTACTCCCCGGCTTTGAGCCTGACAGCAAGCTTCGTATGCTGCTTCGCCTTAAGGATGAGGCTGAAATTATTATTGCTGTTTCTGCAAAGGCAATTGAAGAAAAAAAGTTAAGACGTGACCTTAACATTTCCTATGACAAGGAAGTGCTTCGTCTTATGGACCTTTTCAGAAGTGTCGGACTTTTCGTTGGCAGTGTTGTTGTCACTCAATATGACGGTCAGGCATCTGCCGATTACTTCAGAAACAAGCTTCAGGAGCTCGGTATCAAGGTTTTCACACACCACAAAATACCCGGCTACCCTGCAAACATACCTCTTATCGTATCCGAGGACGGCTACGGCAAAAACGATTATATCGAAACCGAAAGAAACATCGTGGTTGTTACGGCTCCCGGTCCGGGTAGTGGAAAAATGGCAGCCTGCCTTTCACAGCTTTACCACGAAAACCTTCGCGGAATCAAAGCAGGCTATGCAAAGTTTGAAACCTTCCCCATCTGGAACCTCCCCCTGAATCACCCTGTGAACCTGGCTTATGAAGCGGCAACAGCAGACCTTAACGACATGAACATGCTTGACCCCTTCCACTTTGAAGCCTACGGTATTCCCACAGTAAACTATAACCGTGATGTTGAAATTTTCCCCGTGCTCAAGGCTATATTCACAAAAATTTACGGCTCATCACCCTATAAATCACCCACAGATATGGGCGTAAACATGGCGGGCAACTGCATCACCGATGATAAAATTGTTTGTGAAGCTGCACACCAGGAAATTATCAGAAGATATTACAGCTGCCTTTGCGATGCAAGGAACGGTGCAGACACATCAAAGGAAAGCGAAAAAATTTCGCTTCTCATGAACAAGTGTGCAATCACCATCCGTGACAGAGCCGTTGCCGTTGAAGCAAACAGAACCGCAAAGGAAACCGACGCTCCGGCAGCAACAATTGAGCTTCATGACGGCACCCTCATTACAGGCAAAACCAAGGACCTTCTCGGTGCAGCCTCAGCCGCCATACTCAATGCACTCAAGAGCCTTGCAGGTCTTCCCGATGAGCTTCTGCTTCTTCCCGCCTCACTCATTGAGCCGGTGCAGAGCCTTAAGGTCAATTATCTGGGCTCAAAAAATCCCCGTCTTCATGTTGACGAGGTGCTTGTTGCCCTTTCCGTTTCCGCCGCAACAGACGAAAACGCTGCAAAGGCCCTTTCTCAGCTTTCAAATCTCAAGGGCTGTGAAGCTCACATTTCCGTTATTCCTTCAAGTGTGGATGCCCTTTTCTTCAGAAAATTAGGTCTTCATCTCACCTATGAGCCGGAATATGAAAACGACAATCTGTTCCATGTTGGAAACATATAACAAAAATAAATAGCACAAAGCGCTATCAAAAATAATTTTAATGTCAGGAGAAAAGATATGAGAGACTGGTCAAGATTATTACACTCGATAGCAAAGCTTAACTATGAGCAGATGGTGACTGAAGGGAAACAGAAGGTTGTCCGTGTTCTGGATATTATTGAAAAATATTCAGACAGCGATTCAGCACCAATCACTCTTGTGGGCCTTGCTGCTTACACCGCAACCGTTGACGATGAGCTTTCAAAAAACGAGCTTCAGTTTGTCAACGAGGTTTTCGGTGTTAACGAAAAGGATTTCAAGGGCTTTATTGCGCAGGTAAGAAAAGACGAAAAAATTGTTTCAGACCTTGTTGAAATTGCAAACTGCATGACAAGGGATGAAATGGAGGATTTCGGTCATCTTCTCAGCCTGATTTTTGCCGTTGACGGAAAAATCACCAACGAAGAATTAGCCTTCATCAAAAAGCTTTGTGACTGAAGCAGAACAAAATAAAGAAAACAGGAATTTTCAAGAATGAAAATTCCTGTTATTTTTTATCGGGCTGATTACATCATTGCACCCATCCAGCTCAGGTTAAGATAACCGTAGCCTTCGGGAATCTGAAGAATTGAATCGGGCACATCTGTTGTAAATTTTGAAATGAACATTGATTCAGTTGTGCCGTCTGTGTAAACAGTGTCTCTTCTTACAAGGTCTTCACCGTTGAAGTAGTAGTTATACTGAACACCGTCACCGTCAACATAGCTTTCAAGAATAAGCTTCTGTCCGTTAAGCTCAACCTCTGAAACAGTGATGTTGTCAACTGCACTTACGCCGAAATCTGAAAGCATTGCGCCGATATCCATGTCTTCACCCAGAAGGTCCTCGGGAAGCTTACAGTACTTTTTGAATTCATCGATAATCAGGTACATTGTTTTAACATCATTCTTGTAAAGCATCTTGAGAGCCATGCCCTCCATTGAAACGTCAACATACATATTACCGTTCTTCACAGCCATTGTAACGGGCTTGTCGCTGAGGTCAAGGTCGGTAAATTCCATAAGGTATGTACCGCTTGCAAAAAGCTGCTGATATTTGTTGATACGGTATGCGGCAAGTGCCGGTGCAGCTGTTGTGCCCGGGGCTGCAGGTGCTGTTGTGGTGGGAGTGTCCGGCTTTGCGGGTGCAGTTGTTGTGCTGCCCGGTGTTGCAGGTGCAGTTGTTGTGCCACCCTGATTTGCAGGTGCAGTTGTTGATTCGGTGTCCTGAGGCTTTGCAGCTGTTGTTCCGTTGCCTGTCGGCGGTGTGATAACCACGGCGCCTGTGTAATCGTTCACATTTGCAGTAACCTCTGTGTGCTGACCTGTATAGTTTGTGGGAACATCCTCAAGGTTAAGCTTGTTGTTGATGTTTTCAACAGTGCTTCCCACGGTATTGCCGTCAAATTCAGCGGCAAATCTGTTTCCGTCAGCATCTGTCACAACGGCATAGGTTGTATCCTTTTCCTTGTCTTCATAAATATAATAGGTGCTTCCCGCAGCGTCGGTAACAATTGCATTTCCCGTGTTCTCCTCGCCGCCTCTTGTAAGAGATACAACTGCAGCAACAATAACCACAGTGAAAACACCCAACACAATTAAGGTTCTTTGAAGAATCTTTTTCATTTCTGAGTTCTCCTCACACTAATTTTATCTGATTTAAGAGTACAGCAAAATACATTTATAAGTCAAGGCAATTGCTGTAAAACTTATATGAACTGAAGAATATAAAATTATCTGCTCTTTGTGAACAATTTATTTCAGCTTCTCAATAACGCCTGCAAATGCATCGGTGTCTGCAAGCTCAATTGCACCCTTGTCAGCAAGGTTGGGAGTTCTCGGATCAATGGGAAGACTTGCAAGAACGGGTATACCGAACTTGTTTGCCACCTCTTCAGTTTTACTTTTGCCGAAAATTTCATGCTTTTCATTGCAGTTGGGGCACATGAAATAGCTCATATTTTCAACAATTCCCACAACGGGAATGTTCATCATTTCAGCCATGTTGATTGCCTTTGAAACAATGAGACCAACAAGGTCCTGAGGTGTTGTTACAACAATGATTCCGTCAACATTAAGGCTCTGGAAAACGGTGAGAGGCACGTCACCTGTTCCGGGAGGCATGTCGACAAACATATAATCAACGTCGCCCCATGCAACGTCGGTGAAGAACTGCTGAATAACGCCGCTGATAACAGGGCCTCTCCATACAACGGGCTGCTCCGGCTGTTCAAGAAGCAGGTTGATGCTCATAACACGGATACCGGTTTTGCTTTCTCTGGGAATAATACCTGAAGCGTCAGCCTCTGCTCTTCCTTCAATTCCGAACATTTTGGGAATTGAGGGACCTGTCACATCGGCGTCAAGAATTGCAACCTGATTACCCATTTTCTGTACTGCTGATGCAAGCAATGATGTTACGGAGGATTTACCTACACCACCCTTACCGCTGACAACAGCGTAAATCTTTTTAATGTTACTGTATTCATTCTGCTTGAGATGAGGATCTCTGTCCTTGCAATCTGCTGAGGAGCAGGATGAACAGTTACCTGAACATGAACTCATTTATATACACTACCTTTCTAAGATATTCGAATTAACTTATTCATTATATAATAATACAAATTTTACAATATGTCAAATAAAGGAACCTTAAAAAAATCAATATCTGTCTCTTAATTTATCATAAAGAACGGAATTATAACATACTTATACACTTTTCTTGACAGTAATATACCCTGGTGCTATAATTTTTTAAAAATGGATGGAGGTAATACATATGTTTTGCCCTGACTGTAAAAAAGAAATAAATGATGAGTCGGCTCTTTTCTGTGATGAATGCGGCGCAGCTCTTGTGAAAAAGGAAGAGGCTGTTCAGAAAAAAGAGAATACCGTGCCTGAAGCTCCTGCCAAAGAGATTGAAGAAGCAACAGAAGAACATCTTCCCGAAGAACAAGCTTCACAGGATAACGACGAATCGGATACCACACCCGTGAAAAACAAAAAGTCTCTTCTGCCGGTTATTATTTCCGTTGCAGCCGTTCTTGTTTTTCTTGTTGTTTTTCTCCTTATCCGTTCAGGAAACAGTAAAGACACCGACAGCTCTGCAACAACAGACAACATCTCAGGTGACACGCAGACAACAAGCGGCTCTGAGCTTCCCTCTGACCCGACAAAGCCCGACCGCAACGAATGGATTGAAGAAACAAAGGCAACGGAAGAAAAAACAACTGAAGCTACTGCAACAGAAGTTCCCGACAATACTATTGTTATCTCTTCCGAGCTTCAGTATGATGTAAACATTTTCCTGAGCAATTTTTCCGAATCAAACCTTGCTTCCTTTGTGGGAAGCCCCCATAAGGATGAGATCCTTTTCTATGCTCTTTCATACAACTTCATCAATAAGCCTGAGGTTTATGAAAAAGGCAGCTTCGGCACCTTCTCAGGCAAAGCATGTAACCTCAGAATAAGCGAAACTGAAATTGAAAAGACTGTTTTAAAATATTTTGACATCAGCTTAAAACCCTCCTTCCATCAGCAGTTCGGCAACTATTCTGACGGCTTCTACTATGCTGACAGTGCTGACTTCAGGGATTACGGCTACACTGTTGTATCAAAA
This sequence comes from Acutalibacteraceae bacterium, assembly GCA_045604105.1. Lineage (GTDB taxonomy): Bacteria > Bacillota > Clostridia > Oscillospirales > Acutalibacteraceae > UBA6857. The sequence goes on from JAZUNJ010000045.1 coordinate 12,912, forward strand.
ATTGAACGAGCAGAGCCCGGCATTTTTACCCTTCACTTTGACATTTATTCAGACGGAGTTTCACACAACTATAACATGACCTCAGCCCAGGCTGAAAAGCTTGCAGAAGCTGAAGGCTCAAGTCTCAGACTTCTCGGAAGCGGCAAAGCAAAAATCAAATCAGCAGACATTCATAACCGCAGCACATATATTCTCAGTGAATACTCCGTAAAAAGAAATGAGCCGCAGCAGAATATAACCTATCCCACAACAGCAGTTCACACAACCTCTCACACCGTTCCGTCAACAGCTCCCGATTCACCCGTTCAGGGCACAACCAGCGCTTACGACAACGAAACGATTGAATATATGTATCCCACAGACACAACGGAGCTTACAAGAGAATACCTTTCCACTCTCAACAGAGAGCAGATTATAATTCTCACAAACGAAATCTACGCCCGTCACGGATATATTTTCAAATCCGAAAAGCTTCAGAGATATTTTTCAAAGCGTGCATGGTATCACGGCTACGAGCCGTCAATGGAGCTTGTTTCACAGCAGTTCACTCAGATGGAGCACAAAAATCTGAGAATCATTGTTGAATACAAGGAAAGCATCGGAATGGACTAAGGCCTGTCTGAAAAGACGGATTCGACCGCCCTTCTGACCCTCAAAAAAAGTATAAAACAAAAAACAGCCGAAAGCTCTTGTAAAATAAAGGTTTTCGGCTTTTTTTATTTGTTTTCTTTTGCGGTTTTCAGTGTAGAAATGAGTATTCTTTTAATTTCAAGGCAGTCATCCAGCAAAGAATTACCTTCCTTATCGGTTATGTATTCAGATAAAATCAAAAGTCTTAACCAATATTCTGTCTCAGCGGTTTCTTTCAGAGAAATCTGCAGCTTTGCTATAAAATCAGCCTTGCTCTGACCGTAAATCGCTTCGTTGGCATTTGCACCTATTGATGTCGCACTGCGGATAATCTGCTTAGCGATTACTGTTTCTTTTTTCTCTTTGGTAAGGTATTTATTGAGTTTTACTATTCTTGCGGCGAACAACAAGGATTTATCTAATAAGGGATTATCTTTCTGCATATCGTTATTCTCCTTTTTAAAGAATAAAGAAAAAATAATAAAGAATAAAGAATAATACAGAAACGGCACCGAAAACGGAAACATTTTTATTTCTTATTTATTCTTTATTCTTTCTTCTTTTAGGCGAGCTTGTCTCGCCGCATCTGGCACCCCCCTGCGGGAATCGAACTCACAACTAATCCTTAGGAGATGCCGAGGGAAACGATAATGGCCCCCTTGTGATACCGAAAAATCCCCTGCTGTCAGTGGATTTTTAAGGTTAAAGGGTTATTCTGTATTACGCCGTTATCGCTGATTTTATGTTGTTTTACTGTGTTTGATTAGCAAACAATTAGCAAGAACGATTAATTTAGGGTGGAGATAATATTCCTACGAAAGTATACCAATTAACTTCTGTTCACTCGGTTTATTATTGTGTACTGCTTTTTGTTCTCTTTGGTTTTACCGGTTCGCCTATCATAGCACCACCGATGATAAGTATTGCACCGACAATTTGTAACGGTAACATAGTTTCTTTAAGGAATATTACCGAAAAAATCACTGCCGATAAAGGCTCTAAATATCCGCAGATTGCCACTGTTTGTACTTTGAGTTTGCCGATTGAAGAAAAATAAAAGTAGCATCCGATACCTGTATTCAGCAAACCGAGTATGAGAATTGGCACGATACACATTGATGTGATTTGCATAGAGTAGCCTTGTTTCAACCCTACAAATGCTGCCACAGTTAAAAAAGCCATGGTAAGCTGTAAGGTAGAATTCTCAAGTCCTACAATATCCTTTGCTTTCTTGTTGCAGACAACCATAAAGGCATACATAACAGCAGAGAGCAGACCACAGGCGATGCCGAACAGATCACCCTTGCCGTCAAAGGCATCTCCGTTTATCAACACCACGCCGACAACTACAGCAAGAAGACCAAGCACTTTATTTGCAGTCAGCCGTTCCTTGAACAGCAAAGGCGATAAAGCCATTACGATAACCGGACCGCAGTAATATAAAAGTGAAGCGATGCTGACACCGATCCGAGCGTATGCCTCGTATAGAAACATCCAACTCGTTCCCATTGCTACGCC
>JAZUNJ010000046.1:0-179951 GCA_045604105.1 Acutalibacteraceae bacterium
CTGGGAGAGCATCTGCCTTACAAGCAGAGGGTCACAGGTTCGAGCCCTGTTGTTCCCACCATTTGGCCCGGTAGTTCAGTTGGTTAGAACGCCAGCCTGTCACGCTGGAGGTCGACGGTTCGAGCCCGTTCCGGGTCGCCATTTTAAAAAGAGAATTCAACAGAGTTCTCAATATGCCTCTGTAGCTCAGTTGGTAGAGCAGTGGACTGAAAATCCACGTGTCGCTGGTTCGATTCCGGCCGGAGGCACCAACTTTGCGGATGTAGCTCATCTGGTAGAGCGCCACCTTGCCAAGGTGGAGGTAGCGAGTTCGAGCCTCGTCATCCGCTCCAGAAAAGAAACAACCTTTGTCTAACAGACAAAGGTTGTTTCTTTTCAACGATGTTTGCCTTTCGGCAAATGATGTAGTTACACTAATGATGCCGCTTGTGCTGATGGTGTCGCTTCGCTAATTTTTCAATGCAAACATCACATCATTGCGAGAGAAGCGAGCAACATCATTATGCGGAGCATAACATCATATCACCAACGGCGATACATCATTGAAAAGTTACGATATTTATGATAAAACAAATTTTTCTCTTGACTCTCACGTTGCGTTATAGTGTATACTCCCTTGTGAGGTGATAAAATGAAAATGCAGATTAAAGAATTCGCATCCTTTACGGGTGTAAGCGTGCGCACACTCCATTATTACGACGAAATCGGCCTTTTAAAGCCGGCAAAGGTCGACAGACACAGCGGATACCGTTTTTATGATGAAAGCTCTCTTCTTCGTATGCAGGAGATTCTTTTTTACCGTGAGCTTGATTTTTCTTTGAAAAGCATAAAAGAAATTTTATCCTCTCCCGATTACAACAAAAATGAGGCACTGAAACAGCAGAAGAAGCTTCTTGTTCTAAAAAAACAACGCCTGGAAAGACTGATTTCTGCAATTGACGGTGCCGTGAAAGGAGAAGCAGTTATGACAGCTTTTGACAACAGTGAATTTGAAAATTACAAAGCGGAGGTAAAGGAAAAATGGGGCAATACCGACGCTTACAAAGAGCACAGCGAAAAAACAAAGGATTATTCCAAGGATAAATGGAGCAGCCTTGCCGATGGTATGAATAATATCCTCGCTGAGTTTTCACTTTGCATGAAAAAGGGCAGCTCCCCCGATTCCGCCGAAGCCGAGAGCCTTGTTCAGAAATTACAAAGCCATATAAGCGACAATTACTATACCTGCACAAAGGAAATCCTCTTTGGTCTTGGTCAGATGTATGTTTCCGATGAGCGCTTCAGAAGCAACATCAACAAGCACGGTGACGGCACGGCTGAGTTCATAAGCAGAGCAATTGAAGCTTACTGCAGTAAATAATAACCACAAAAACCTCTTTATCCCACAAGGTAAAGAGGTTTTTAATGATTACTGCTCCCTGTTCAAGCTATTTTTGTTTATTGTGCCGAAGTTACAAAAATCAACTTGAAATTTATATTTTCCGATGATATAATGCAAGCGAAATCTGAAGGAAGGGTGACAAATTATGCTACTCACAATCGACATAGGTAACACAAACATCGTCTTTGGCGGTTTTGAAGATGATAAGCTCACCTTCACTGCAAGAATTTCAACCGACAGCACAAAAACCGAAGATGAATATGCTGCACAGCTTCTCACCACTCTGATGATTCACGGTGTATCAAAGGAAAAAATCAGCGGAGCAATCATTTCCTCCGTTGTACCACCCCTCAACGCTGTTATGAAAAAGGCAGTGAAAAATATTTACGGTGTTACTGCTAAAATTGTGGGCCCCGGTATTAAAACAGGCATCAACATTCACTGTGATACCCCCTCCTCTGTTGGTACAGACATTATATGTGCCTGCGTTGCAACCCACAATTTATATGAAAGCCCTGCCCTCATAATTGATATGGGTACTGCAACCAAGCTTTCCGTTATCAATGACAAAGGCGCTTTTATCGGCGTATCTATCGCTCCCGGTGTTATGATGGGACTCAACGCCCTTTCAAAGGGCACCGCTCAGCTTCCACAGGTAAGCCTTGATGCCCCCTCTCTTATTGCGGCAAAAAACACTGCAGACTGCATGAAGTCCGGTGTTATTTTCGGAAATGCTTCCATGATTGACGGTATGATAGACCGTATAAATGAAGAGTACGGCAAGGAGCTTTCCGTATATGCCACAGGCGGTATGGCAAAAACAGTTATCGGTCACTGCAGGCACAAAATCACTCTTGATGAGCACCTTGTTTTAAAGGGTCTCAACATTATCTATAATAAAAACAACTGAATAGTTTGTCGGGTATTACTCCTCAGGGAGATACTATATAAATTTTATTGCGTTGTATCACTTCGGTGAACGACAGCAAGGAGGTAAGTTTTTATGCAAACAGCAAGCAAACAAAACATGTCGACCAAGACCTTAGCGCTTGGAGCGATTCTGACAGCACTTGTAGTGGTTCTGCAGATGCTCGGTCAGTTCATCCGTTTCGGTCCCTTTTCAATTTCACTTGTTCTGATTCCGATTGTTATCGGTGCGGCAATGTGTGGACCTAAAATCAGCACTTGGTTAGGCTTCGTCTTCGGCGTTGTGGTACTCATGACCGACGCAGGCGCTTTTCTCGCAGTCAGCGTGCCGGGAACCGTAATCACCGTTCTTCTGAAGGGTATGGGTTGCGGCCTTGCAGCAGGACTCATCTGCAAGGCATTTGAAAAGAAAAACCGTTATCTCGCCGTTATCCTTGCAGCCCTTGTGTGTCCCCTTGTCAACACAGGTATTTTCCTTTTGGGCTGTGTGATTTTCTTCATGGATACAATCAGTCTGTGGGGCGCAGGCGCAGGCTTTGAAAATGCCGCTGAATACATGATTTTCGGTATGGTCGGCATCAATTTCATAGCAGAGCTTATAATCAACATTGTTCTTTCCCCCACCGTTGTAAGACTTCTTAATATTGGTAAGAAGAATAAATAAATAGTAAGTAGTAAACAAAGGACGCCCGGTGGGGCGTCCTTTGTTTATTATTATAACTTCTCTGTTGCTTCAAAGTGTTATTCAAAACTTTTATTAAACCTCTAAATACGCTTTCAAATTATCTGCCTGTGTCTTGATTAACTTCTGCTGAACGGGATAGCCTGAATTATAATAATGCTCAATTTCTGTAAACAACTCATAAAAAGCCATTTTCTGACGGCAGTTTTCTGACAAAGCTTTCTTCTTTGCGTAGATATCAAACAGTTTTAAATGCTTACCGTTGGCATTGTTAAGCTGATACAAGTCATATTCACTGTCAGCCCACATACATCCGCAAGGATCAATAATTGCCGTAACCTTGCAATTCTTTTTGTCTGCCATAATGTTCCACATATTATAGTCGCCGTGAATAAGAGATGATTCCGTAATCGGCAGATAAAAGATTCTGTCAAACTGTTTGACTGCTTCCTTTACAACATCTGAAACATAATCTGAAATCTGACCTTCTTCATTAAGTTTTTTTGCCATGTTTAAAATTGCAATTGATTTTTCTTTATAAAGCTCGTTGAATGATTTATAAAACTTATCACCGTTGATTTCTCCAAATCCATTCGGGTTATGTACATTGTGAAAAGCAAGAAGATTATTCACAACCTGCTCAGCCAAAGCTTTTCTTTTTTTAGATGACAGATAATGAATATTTCCGCCGTTTTTACCTTCAAGACAATTCATAGCAAGAATATCATTTGAAAAAATATCATCAGCAGAATGAGTCCACAATACTTCAGGCATGGGATATAGAGAGTATTCCGAAAGCAACTGTATCTGCGGTACTTCTTTTTTCATTATATCTTTGGATTTATATACTTTTACAATAATTGTATCTTGGTTTTCATAATCAAGCTTATAAACATCGGCATAAAATCCACATCCGATTCGATGGAAGCTTTTGTTGAGTTTCCCCTGTTTCTTATCAATAAATTCTTCCAACAGCATATTGCTTCACCCGTTCAAAAATTACTTTAATGCCATTCTACTAATTATACAGTTAATTGTCAACAAGACAAATTCAAAAAAAGAGCACCCATGGATGCTCTTTTCTCATCTTATTGGTCTGTAATTTTTATAAGCTCCATCTGAAGCTCATAAACAGTTTCTTCCCCGTCTTTGTCTTTGGTTGTAAGCTCAAAAAAGAGATTGTTCTGCCAGTCTTCCTCATCAATCATTTTGTAGTTGGTGATAATGGTTTCACCGGATATTTTTCCAAGGCTGTCACCGTCAAGCTTTACAGACTCACCTGTCATATCCACAACCGAGGAAGAAAGGACTGTTCTCTTTTCTCCGTTTTTCAAAATGTAGAAGTCTGCAGAGTAAGACGTAATATCAGAAAAAAGCTTGTCTTGCAGTATATTCAGCTTTCCGCCGCTGAAAATTTCTTCTTCTCCGTTCAGAACAATAACCCCGTCAGATACTGACAAAAAATAATTGTCTCCGCTGAAGGAATAAACAGCCATATCCTGCTTTTCCATCTTCACGGCACAGCCTGTGAGCGCAGTTAAGCACATTATGATTAACAGCATAAGGGCAGCAGCTTTTTTCATATAATCACCTTACCTTTTCAGTAAATCCATTTTAACAACAGCAATAACAAAAGTCAATAATTGAAAGAAAGTTGTAATAAATCAAATACCTGACTACTGACTACGAACTACTAAAAAAGCACCCTTGCGGGTGCTTTTTCTTATCTGTCTCTTCTTCTGTTGTCTCTGCGACGGTCGCCGTCTCTTCTGGGACGACGGGGTGCTTCCTCACCGTCATCTTCGGGAGTGAGACCTTCGATTTCGATAAGGGCATCTCTTCTTGAAAGATTGATTCTGCCCTGATCGTCGATTTCAAGAACCTTAACGATTACTTCGTCACCAACTGTTACGCAGTCTTCAACCTTTTCTGTTCTCTTAACGTCCAGCTTTGAGATGTGAACAAGGCCTTCCTTGCCCGGAGCAATTTCAACAAATGCACCAAAACTCATAAGACGTGTTACAACGCCGCGGAAGATTGAACCAACCTCGGGATCGTTTGCGATTGTTTCAATAATTGTGATTGCGCGCTTAGCGTTATCAAGGTCAATAGCTGAAACAAAGATTGAACCGTCTTCGTTAACGTCAACCTTACATTCACATTCAGCACAGATCTTCTGAATAACCTTACCCTGCTTACCGATAACGTCACCGATCTTTTCAACATCGATCTTTGTTGTGAGCATCTTGGGAGCATACTTGGAAAGCTCTGCTCTGGGCTCTGCAATGCAGGGAAGCATAACCTCGTCAAGAATCTTGCATCTTGCATCATAGGTCTTTTCAAAGGCTTCCTTGATGATTTCGGGAGTAAGACCGTGTACCTTGAGGTCCATCTGGATAGCTGTGATACCCTTCTTTGTACCTGCAACCTTGAAGTCCATGTCGCCGAAGAAGTCTTCAAGTCCCTGAATGTCAACCATTGTCATGAAACGGTCGCCCTCAGAGATGAGACCGCAGGAGATACCTGCAACGGGAGCCTTGATGGGAACACCAGCTGCCATGAGTGAAAGGGTGGAGCCGCAGATTGAAGCCTGTGATGTTGAGCCGTTTGAGGAAAGAACCTCGGAAACGAGTCTGATTGTATAGGGGAACTCCTCAACTGAGGGAATTACTGGAACAAGAGCTCTTTCAGCAAGGACACCGTGACCGATTTCACTTCTGCCGGGGCCTCTGGAGGGCTTTGTTTCACCAACTGAGTATGAGGGGAAGTTGTAGTGATGGAGATATCTCTTTTCGGTTTCGTTGCCAAGACCGTCAGGAAGCTGAGCATCGCTCATGGGGCCAAGAGTTGTTACTGTGAGAACCTGAGTCTGTCCTCTTGTGAACATACCTGAGCCGTGAACACGTGAAAGAAGGTCAACCTGAGCGTTGAGAGGACGCATATCGTTGATGCCTCTGCCGTCAACGCGCTTGCCTTCGTCAAGAAGCCAACGTCTTACAACATACTTCTGAAGCTTATAGAGGCATTCATCAATCTTTTCGATTACATCTGCATATTCTTCATCAAATCTTTCGTGTACCTTTTCGTATACAGGCTTGAGTCTTTCGTCACGGATTCTCTTATCGTCGGTGTCAAGAGCAAACTTAACATCGTCAATTGCGAATTCCTTGATTGCTTCAAACATTTCGGGTGCGGGATCCTGTGATTCGAAGGGAACCTTTTCCTTGCCTACTTCTGCCTGAATGCCCTTGATGAATTCAACGATTTCCTGGTTTACCTTGTGAGCGTACATGATACCGTCGAACATTGTTTCGTTGTCAATTTCGTTTGCGCCTGCTTCAATCATGGCAACAAGATCTGCAGTTGAAGCAACGGTAACAGCCATTTCGCTCTTTTCTCTTTCAACTTCTGTGGGGTTGATAACGAACTTGCCGTCAACAAGACCAACGGAAACACCGCTGATGGGGCCGTCCCAGGGAATTTCTGAAATGGAGATTGCAACGGAAACACCGATCATTGCTGTGATTTCGGGAAGACAATCCTGGTCAACTGACATAACAGTTGCAACAACGCCTACATCGTTTCTCATATCCTTGGGGAAAAGAGGACGGATGGGTCTGTCGATAACTCTTGAAGAAAGAGTTGCCTTTTCACTTGCCTTGCCTTCTCTTCTCTGGAAGGAGCCGGGAATGCGGCCTACTGAATAAAGCTTTTCTTCATAGTCAACGGAAAGAGGGAAGAAGTCAACGCCTTCTCTGGGCTTTGCTGCCATTGTGGCTGTGCAAAGAACCTCTGTTTCGCCATATCTGATAAGACATGAGCCGCCTGCAAGACCTGCCATTTTACCTGTTTCAACTATGAGAGGTCTGCCTGCAAGTGTGGTTTCGAATTTTCTGAATTCATTAAACATGTTTTCTACCTCGCTTTTCTTAATTTTTATATCAATACGAGGCAGATTGTGGTTTAGCAATAAATTCAATACCGTATCCTTCGGTACTCAATTTAGTGCTAACCCAAATGTATTCGCCCCGTATTAAATTACGGTTTTTTCCGTATTAAATAACGGAAAAATGGCAGACATAAAAATTTATGTCTGCCAAGGAATTGCAATTACTTACGGATACCAAGTCTTGCGATGATTGCACGATATCTTTCGATGTCGTTCTTCTGAAGGTATGCAAGAAGGTTTCTTCTCTGACCAACCATCATAAGAAGACCGCGACGTGAGTGATGGTCCTTCTTATTTGTCTTAAGGTGTTCAGTAAGGTTGTTGATTCTGAAAGTAAGAAGAGCAATCTGTACTTCAGGTGAACCTGTGTCGCCTTCGTGTGCAGCATATTCCTTGATAATTGCTGTCTTTTGTTCCTTTGTCATCATGGTTTTTCACCTCATAAATAATATTTCATTTGCCTGACCCCCAGTGTGCGGCAGGTGAAAAAGCCCGTTGGGCAAAACCCGCAAACCGAGAAATCGGCATAATGCTTGAAGATTATATCATAAGTATTCCAAAAAGTAAAGCATTATTTTGAAAAAAACATTTCAAAACAATAAAAAGTTAATACTATTATACCTTGTTTTTTGGTCAATATGCTTTGACGGGCTCTGAACAGTTTCCTGCGCAGTCAAAGGCGGTTATTGTATAGTCCCCTTTTTCAGATGTATCGGTGAAGGTAAGCTCCTCATTGCCGGTTACCATATCGACTCTTCCGAGGAATGCGCCGTTCTTTTCGATTCTGTAATAAGCGATGCCGATATTATCCTCTGCAGCTTCCCATGTGAGAACAGCTCCGTCTTCTGTGGCTGCTACGGTGAAATCAGCAGGTGCTGAGGGTGCTTCACTTTCAAGAACATAGCCCTTTTCAACATAATCATAATATGTACGGATAAAGCCGTCATTTACATAATCAGGGCTGTAATAGTGATTATATGAGAAGGTTATAATGTTTTCGGCATATTTTGAAGCTACATCCATCTGCCACGTGAAGCGGTCAAGAGTCTCGGTGATATAAACTGTATTTTCTGTTGCAGGAGGATTAAGTATGCCTTCAAGAGCTGAGGGTGCAACTACTGTTGAAAAATTCTCACAGTTAGCCCAGAGCTTTACATCTGCATCGCACTGCTTCACTGCCTCGGCATAAAGCTTCCATGTCATTTCAAGGTTTTCCTCTTTCACCCATTTTGCACCAACTGCATCCTGAGGTGCAAAGATGTCACCGTCTCTGAAATTCACCTTTGAAAAAAGACGCACATAGTTACTCAAAGTAAGAAGGGGTCCCACGGAAAGATATTCACTGTAGAAGGGACTTAAAAGCAAGGGCTTGCTTTCGTCTGTTTCGTTGATTTTTGCAATAACCTTGTTAATTCCGTCGGCAGTGCCCCTGATGTTAATCTGACGGAGAATTCCGTTGCTGATTTCAGGTGTGAAATACCAGCCGTAGAAGCTGTTTTCATATTCTGAAGCATACTTGCTGTGGATTTCCTCGACCATTGCAGCCATTACATCGCACACCTCACCGTACTGAGGTGAAAGGGAGGTTTCGTTCCAGAAATCTTCATACATACCAAGGCCTATAAACACCTTGATTCCGCTGTTTTCACAGTTACGAAGAGCAGCATCAATAACATCTTCTCCGAAAGCAGCCTCACTGAAGCAGTCAAGCTCGGAATTGTAATACACACTCCATGTGCCGCCTGCAGATTCTGATACTTTGTCTGCAACACCCTGCAGTATCAGGTATTCAATGCCTGCATCAAGCATATTGTCAACCTCTGTCTGCCATCTTTCATCATCCCATGTGCTGCTCATCCATGACTGAATGAATGTGCCGTTGAACACGGGCTCACACTTTTTCTCTGCCTTTTCACCAAAGGGCAGCATAGCCATTATGAAAGCCATAACAGCTGAAACGATTTTGATAATAACCATAGTTTTTCTCCTTCATGTATAATTTATTTTTTGCAAAAATATTTTATTGTTTCTCTGACAGAACGGGACATCTCCTTGCTGAATTCACTGTTCCATTTTCTGTTACAAAAGTTACTGATCCAATGAAGATAAGCTTCCTTGTCTTCATAGCCCTGCTTTTCCATGAGCATTCTGTTCATGGAGTCTGCCTTTTCAATATTATATGCATTTTCGTGAACAATGTCGGCAGAGCTGAACCTTTTCGGCTTCTGCCTTTTTATCTGACTTTCGTCAGGGTATCCGAAGCAAAGCATACATGCGGGTACAACATAATCGGGCAAATTCAGAATTTCACGGTGAATTTCAAAGTTTTCCGTTATGTCCCCGATATAGCATGAACCGATTCCGAAGCTTTCTGCGGCAACAACAGTGTTCTGTGCTGCAATGATTGCATCTGCCTGGGCGAGAAGAAAATCCCCCTCCCCAGGCTTTCTCACATTTTCGAGGTTATCAGTGAAAGCCTTGTACCAACGGTAATAATCAGCGCAGAAAATCAGCACCATGGGTGCCTTTGCAATAAAGGGCTGATTATCGCAGGTTACAGAAAGGCGTTCCTTTATTATTCCGTCTGTAACATCAATAATGGTATAAAGGGTCATGTTTCCTGCTGTGGGCGCTTCAAGGGCAGCTTCTATAATCGCCTGCCTGATTTCTTCTTCAATGGGTCTGCTTTCATAAGCACGGCAGGATTTTCTGCTTTTTATTTGTTCGATGACTGCATTTGTTGCTGATTTATTCATAATTACTCCCAATATACTAAGCTTTGTCTTATTATAGCACGCTTTTCCTTCATATACAATTGTTCATGAAAAAACATCGCATATAATTCTTGAGAAATTATATGCGATGGTGTTTCATCCTTCTTCAAAGGAAACTCTGATTGTGTAAAGCTCGTCGCCTGTCTGATACCAATATTTTGAGGGAAGTGTGAAGCCTGATTTTTCTGCAGCTTCACCTGCATAATCCCAGACCTTTTTATCCTCAATAATGTGCTTTTTCATTTTGCCGTAAAGGTCCTTTGTGCTGCACTTGAAGGTTACGCTCTTTTCTCCCTTCGCAAAAGCTGAGGTGAGCATTTCAGTGAATTTTGCATAATCCTCCGCTTCAAAAAAGGCACCTGTTTTTTTGTAATAGTCACATTTATCAGATGTACAGTCAGGTATTGGCATTTTTGATTCGGGTGTGTGGGAATCAAGACGGGACAGCGCCTCACTTGTCATGCACAGATAATCATAGTTAACCCTGTGGGAATGATTTTTTGACGCATCCGTGTTTGACCCGTCACCCCATGTTGTGTCAATGTGATAATATTCCCCGTCAATCTTAGCAAGATTCCAGGCATGATCTTCACTTTCAATGCTGCTTACAAGCACGCATTCAATGCCGTATTTCTGCAGAATGTACTGGGTTGCTCTGGCATAGCCGACACAAACGGACTTTTTGTTCACAAAGGCGCCGTAAATTGACCTGAGCTCGTCTGCATCCCCTGCCTTAAGTCCATTTTTCTCCTGAGCATTGAGCCCCACGGTGTCATAATCAATCATATTGATAAGACTTTCATAAACCGTAAGAAGAATATCATAATTACTCATGCCGGGCTTGATTTTTGCACATATGCCGTTCACAACAGAGTCAATCTGCTTTTGCATTGACTGCACCTGACTTTGTGTGTAGCAATATTTCAGATTAACTGCCTTTACATTTTTTGTAACGCTGTCAAAGGTCCACGAAGCACCGCTGTTCATCCAGAAGTACTGGGGACGGTCCTTTGCAATGTAATCAACAACCTTTTCAATTGAAGCTGTGTTTACGGGTGCCGCAAAGCTTGTTACCGACGGTTTGAAATTTTCAATGGCTGAGCAGAGCTGATTATATACCTTTTTTTCGTTTTCGCTCAGAAACTCATAGGCATACTGACGTGAGGCTGCATTCTGCACATTCTGCTGAGCAGAGGTTGTCTCCTCTGAATCAGTGGTTTCCCCATTACCGCCGGAGGCGGTTGTTTCAACAACAGATGTTGTCGGAACACCGCCTCCTGTTGTGGTTGTGTCTGCTGCCTTACCGCCGTCCTTTGTGGCGAGCATAAATAAGGCTATGAGCACTGCTGCGAGTATGATTGCGAAAATTCTGAGGAACTTCTTCGCCTTGGGACCTAACAGCTTTTTCGGTCCCTTTGCAGTTCCGAGTCCACCCTCATATACACCGTCCTCTTCAGCGGGAGTGTAATAAACACCGCCAAGCTGCCTGTCTCCCAAGGGTCTGTTGCCGCTTTCAAAGGGAGTCGGCTTTGTGATGATTGTTCCCGTTGAGAAGGGGTACTGTGCTCTGTATCTGAGGAAACCTCGTCCGTATTCATCGTTACGGTATGCTGTTATGATTTCCTCACGCTTTGCCGTTGCCGGCTCGTTAATAAGGTATGCATACTGAATTTCAACCCACTTTGCCATACCCTCATATATTTCCAGACGAAGGTCATCACCGTAAATGCGGCGAATTTCCTTATCGTTCCAGTTCTGATACTGCCAGATGTGAGTGAGCTCGTGAGCCATTGTGAGCATTGAAGCCATTCTGGGTGAGCCGTTTTCCACAAGAAGGGTATATCCGTTCTTGTCCTTGATTGCAACACCGAGAACACGTCCGTCAGCGCCGGGAGTTGCAACAAATGCTGTGCCGAGACGCTTGTGCAGAGTTTTTGAATTTACCATTTCAACACGTACGCCGCAATTGAATCTGATACCGAAAGCGGATTCCATATTGCGCTTTACATCTTCAAAAATCTTTTTGAACTCTGCTTCAGTTTTGATGGCTGTTCTTGAGCAGTTGAGACAACGGTCTCTTCCGTCTGCAAGAGTTTCGTATTCAACGCCGTAAATTTCTGTTCCGCAGAAATCACAGTATCTTGAGTTTTCCCTACCCGGCTTATAGGTTGCTTCTATGTGCTCTGCAATCTTCTTTCCGTCTCGTGCCTGACGCATGGGACTGCGAGTGGGTGAAAGTGTTGAAACATAATCGGAGGCTGTTGTATAATCAACCGTTTCCGGCTCCTGCTTATCACCGTAAAGAAGATAGTATCTGTTATGATAGGGCTTTCTGCCGATTGAGAAGCTTTCGGGAGCAGAAGGTATCTGAGGCTCTTCTGCCTCTTCTTCCTGACTTTCTTCGGAAGGCTCTTCAGCATTTTCCTCAGGCTCTGCGGGAGCTTCAGCTTCTTCTGCTTCAGCTGTTTCAGTGTCCTGAGCTTCTTCAGGAATTTCTTCCTGAGTGGCTTCTTCCGGCTCATCCTCGGTGGCTTCTCCCTCAGCGCCAATGCTTGCCATAAGGTTTTTCGGCGGAGCAATATTGAAAAGAATTTCCGGCTTCTCACCGTCAGCATCAGTGTCTTCCTCAATAAGAGCTACGGGCTGAGCTTCAGCAGCTTCAGCATCTTCTGTCACCTGTGCTGCTTCATCGGCAGTGTCGGCTTGTTCTGAAGCAATCTCTTCGGCTTGTTCATCTGAAGAGCTTTCCTTGTAAGCTTCTGCCTCATCATCGGAAATTACATCCTCTGCCATATCGGCTTCAGCTGCCTGTTCATCAAGGCTCTGCTCATCTGCAACAGTCTCGCCTTCCGTATAATCAAAGCCTTCTTTATAAGTGCCCTCTTCACCCTGAGCTGCCTCAGCTTCGGTCTGCTCTGTGATTTCAGGCTCCTCAATAATTTCAGGCTCTGCGGGAGCTTCTTCGATTATTTCTGTCTGAGGCTCCTGTGTTCCCTCTTTTTCAGGTTCTTCAGCCTTTTTCTTTTTGAGTCTTTTTCTGATTGACTCAATGAATTTAGCTATGCCGCCCTTAGGAGGCTCCTTGACGGGAGGCATCTCAGGAGTAAGGCGGATGGGAGGCTCCGGATCCTCGGGAGGGTTGATGCTGTTTGCAACTGCTTCATCGTGCCAATCAAGATAGTCGTCAATAATCTTGAAAATTCTGTCAAGGTTTCTTTCAACGGCAACTGTAAGGCCCAGATCAAGCTGACTGTCCTCAAGAATGTAAATACAACGCTTGTGTATTTCATATCCCTCACCCTTGATTGAATAGGTAAGAGGTCTGCAGACATCGGCTTCATCTTCGATAAAGCTGTCATCGGTAAGTGCCACTATGTATGGCTGATTTTCAGCAAACAGTGTTCTGAAAACCTCATTGAACAAAACGGTAATTGTGTAGCAGGCGTCGTCTGTAAGAATTCCGTAAGGGTCGGGAAGCTCTATTTTAAGAATTTCCTTGTTCTTATAAACACGCTCGGGAATACCGTTTCGTTCACCTTCAAAGGAAACCTTTTTGCCTGATGCAAAATCATTGTATCTGTCCATATGGTAATAGCCGGAAGTTGATACACGGATATCTGCATATTCCTTTGAAATTTTCATTCCTGCAACATCCCTGTGAGCACCGATCTGCTCTGAAGGATTGCTGCCGAGAATCGTATATTCTCTGATTTGTCTGTAGCAGGGTCTGCCGTTGATGTGGTCAGCTGCTCTGCGGACAAGGATTTCGCCCTCTGCAGTGAGATAACGCATTTCATAGTATTTACCTGCAAAGGTGAAGAACTGTCCCGGCAGATACTTCTGATATATATGGCCTCTTAACTCAGAGCCTATATAGTTTTTGTTGCCCTTTTCATCCTCGGCAACATAGCCTGCTGATTTCAGCTCATTGACGCAGCGTGCAATGAATTCGGCATTCTTGATTGAGTATACCGTTTCGGGCTGTGCAAGCTTAAGATTAAACACATCACTGACTTCAAAAATATCGCAGGTGATTTCTTCCTCGCAGTCTGCAAAAGCAAGGCTTCTTTCAGACGCTGCCTGTACAGCCTGTCTGTAATCCTTGGGAAGTGCGGCGATTTCGCTGCTGTCAGCATAGCATTTATAGATTTCATACCATAACTGATTTTTGAGGTTATAGGTTTTGATACCGATAAGTGAAAGCTCGTTTTTAACCTTGGCTTCAGACACGGGTATGACACTCATCATAAGAACAAGACGCAGAATAACATTTCTGTTCGTCCGTGCATAGTCGGCAACAATATAGGGTATTGCCTTTGCATCGGTTTCAAAAATTGAAGCATTTGCTGCCATATAGTCCTTAAGAAGATAGTCTGTTGAAATAACATTGATGAAGCCCTGCTCCGTGGATCTTGTTGAGAAATCACGGAGAATTTCAAACATATTGAAGCTTTCATCCTCAACGGTAAAGTAGTTGTGCTTTCCGATTTCTGCACTCCAGAAGTTTGCAGATGTGATGAAGTGCTCGTCAAAGGCCTCCTGATTGGTGGGAAGACCTGCAAATTTCATAAGCTCGTAATAGTACTGCTTATCAATCCAGCGGATATCCACAACGGGGAACGCCTCGCCACCGTACCACTTAACCTTTGAAACCTGATTCTTGAGTCCTGCAAAGGACAGCTCTGTTCCCAGACCGAGATATCTTGAAATGTTCGGCAGAAGTCTGTGATGAAGATAATCACCGTCTGCCTCCCAGCACATATATGAGGATGTTCCCTTGTGCTTGTTTGTTGCGGAAACCTCTGTGAGGCTTGTCATGAGAATGTGTGACATTGCGTCCACAAGTCCGTCGCAGTTTTTGTCGCAAAGGCAGTATACAATGCTTTTATCTTCGTTTTCCTTGCATTTCTTTACAATAAGATTAAGTCCTATCTGAGCTGTTGAAATAAGCTTTGAAGGCTCAAGCACAACAAAGAATTCAACATCCTCCAGAAATTCGGAATTAGCCTCATGAAGGCTGATATCATGAATATCGGAGCGTGAAACAATACCTATGTCAAGGTCCTGCTTCTCATGGGTGAGGACGCCCACATTCCACATGAAGGGAATGTTTGTAACTGCTTCGATACCCTTTCTTACCCAATTTACAATATCCTCTTCAATCGCATGACGTCCCAGAACAATAAGCACCTTCTTATGGCTGAGAAGCACACGGTTCATGGGATAAAATGCGTAAGGAATAAGGTCATTATAAAAGGGATTGTTGAAAAGAATACTCTTTCCGTTGAGAAGGTCAAGGGATGAATAAAGGTAATTGTGGTCAAGGTCGAAGCCAAGCTTATTAAGTGCATTGAAATAAGTTGCAAAGCTTACAACCTTCTGATCCTCACTTTTTTCAAGCTCCTTGAGCACCTCGTCATTTGTAACGGTGTAAACAAGTCCGTTATTAACGCTTGTGTTTTCCGTAAGAAGCTTATCAGGGAAAAGAGAGCGGAGATATTTTCTTATGAGTGTATAGTTTACTGTTCTGAAAACATCTTCATCCTCACCGTAAATGGTGGACATTTCTCTTCTTGTTTTTGCATCCAGATAGAAGAAAAGCTCTCCCACAAGAATAACACCGAAAACCGGGTAAAAGATTGATGCAATCAGTTCATCATCATAAAGCACACGGCTTACAAGCATCAGTATTGATGAAATGATAACCGCACCGTAATAGAAGACCTTGAGAAGGCTTCTTGCCTGAGAATAGTTTTCCTTAACACACCAGAGTCCGATATCGGGAACCTCAGTATAGAAGGGTCCCGCAAAAATTTCATGCACACGGCTTTCCTGCTTCACAAATTTGCTGATGAGCTTCAGGCAAAGCTTTTTGAAAGCCATGTAAACGCCGAGTATGAAGGCATTTGATATGAAGAAAATCCAGAAATTAAGGTCCAGGCTCTTGATAAAATTATCCACCCATGCGCTGAGCTTTAGTATAAGCTCCCTGAGAAAATCAGGCATATACTGCACATTTGCAAAATCCGCAATCCACAAGGGCAGATTGTGGAAAAAGCTGATGAGCATATCATTGATTTCACCAAGGAATATCATTGCAAAAATTACGTAAATCAGTGCAATTGCCGGCATGGGAAACTGCTTGCTTCTTTCACCGTCTGCAAGGTTTACCTTTTTTGCAGTGAAGCACAAGATGAGAAAAGGAAGAAGAGCAATGATCATTTTAATTACTGTAAGAATTGTATCAGTCATAAAGCTCCTCCCTTGTCAGTGTTACAGCATGAACATAGTCAACCTTTACGGGAATGCAGTTACCCTTCTGGATATATTCAATTACGCTGTAGGTTTCAAGATAAGGCATTTCATAAACATAATCCCTGAGCTGTGTGAAATCAAAGGGATATGGCTCAACGGAATCCGTAAGCGCAAGACCTGAATCAATATAGTTTGAAAACAGCTCGTAAACATTGTCTATCTTGAGTTTTAAATCGTTTTCATGCTTTCTGAGCACTCTTGTTGTTCTTGCAGCTTCAGTTTCCTTGAAGTTCAGAACAGAAAACTCTCTCATAACATTGCATGCATGACTCAGATATTTTGAAAACGCCTTGAGTCCGTCTTCAATTTCTGTAAGAATTCCGCTCATTACGAAATTGAAATGCCTGAACACATTAACAAGTCTTCTGCGAAGAACAAAGAGATAAATGAATCCGAGAAGAAGGAACACAAGAAGTGTTACCAAAGCAATGATGGCTGAATTTTTAACAGTTTCCTGAGTGTTGAGCTCACCGAAGAAAAGCGGTATGAGACCGATAAGATAAGCTAGAGCCACAACAAGTGATATAAGCACTGTTTTAAGCTTTGTCATTCTTTTTGCAATGGTCCTTTTCAGCTGCTTATCGGCTTCGTCAAGCCTTTTGTTGTATTCAGCTGTGTTGAAGAGCTGTGTGGTTGTTGTTTCAACCATCTTCTGCTCTTCTTCAAGAAGCTTATAAACAACATCCTCCGATTGGAATTCATTAAGCTGCAAAGCTCTTTCATCTTCAATTCTGTTCTGCTTACGGAAGCCCTCCTTAACTGCTGTTTTAACAGCACGGCGGGGCTCACGCAGATATCGGACAAAAAGCTTTGAAATTGAATGGTACTGTCTTGCCCAGAAGGATTCCTCATCAGTGGGACAATCTGTTGCAAGACCGATTGATCTGTATTTTGCCATCAGGTCCTTTTTGCTGAATTCCGAATTGATTTCAACAGGTACGTTGATTTCCGATTCGAAAAGCTTCTGCGAGGTCTTGTTGTCAATAAC
Source organism: Acutalibacteraceae bacterium (assembly GCA_045604105.1). Taxonomy (GTDB): domain Bacteria; phylum Bacillota; class Clostridia; order Oscillospirales; family Acutalibacteraceae; genus UBA6857. Next base: position 17,017 of record JAZUNJ010000046.1, read on the forward strand.
CTCAGGCTCCTGATTGTTGAGATTATATGCAATCTCATTAATTTTCAGCACTGTGGCTTTCAGCTTGCTGACATAATCTGTGCAATATTTTTTTATTGAATCCTGATCAAATTCCAGGTCGACTCTGTAAACACGGTTCTGTGTTATTGCACCGTTCGGTGCTTCGTTTCCTGCAAAAATCAGCAGGAAGCAAAGAAGTCTTATCTGGTCTGAAACATATTGCTTGTTATCCTCAGGCAAAATATCAAACAAAAGATATTTCAACTGCTCAGGATACATATTGAATTCAGCAAAGTGTGAATATCTGTATTCGTCGTTATCGTTCCACATGATTTCGTTTTTGTGTCCTACAAAATCAAAGGTACGCTCAGAAATACAAACAACCTCCTCGGGTGCCTTATCCTTGAAGCTGAAGGATTCTGAAATTTCTGAAAACAGCATTTTTCTTTTCGTGTTTTCAATCATTCTTTCAACATATTCACTGTCAGAATAGAAGGGGTCGCAGTCACCGATATCCATGATGAAATCTGTAACTCTCTCATCAGAGATAAGCTCTGTGATCTGTGAGGTGCTTCTGTTTCTCAACGCTTCAATCAAAGCAGCCCTTTTATCAGCCGGCACAAACTTATTGAATCTGTCCGGCTGATAAGCTTCAATGTATCCTGCAAGCTCGGTGGTATTGAGGGCATCAAGCTGCCTTTTGAGCATAAATGCTTCAATGCTCATGCTACCGCCGATAATCTCATTAAAAATTTTCTCATCTTCAATAACGGATTTGAAAACAGGTGCGCCGCAAAGTGCCGAAGTAAGCTTTGTTAACGGGTTTTCAATAGCCTTTTCATAAAGAGCAAGCCTTTCACTGCGTTCAACCTCTGCATCAGGTGACCAGACACTTTTGTAATCCACATAATCGAAGGGATTGATGCTGTTGATGTTATTGTTTGAAACAATAATTGCACGCCACTTCTTCTGCTGTACAATCAGCTCATAAAGCTCCGGAACTGCTTCGTCCAGATTTCTGCCATCCTTGTTCCATTCGCAAAAGGCAATTCTGCTTTTATCGAAAAGCGGCAGAAGAAAGGTTTCAAACTTGTTGAACAGGTCTATAAACTCTTTTTCAGCAATAACAACCGTAAACATTACTTCACCTCCCGCTTAAAACTTGATTTTTGTTTCATTATTTGATAAGTGCACGAAGAGATGCTATCTTAGCGCTGTAATTGTGAGTTCCGAGATCCTTGATCTTGTTGCTCACCTTACGGAAGGCCATGTTTACAACACGGTTATCGGCAAGACTTGTGTTCTTGCTCATTGCGCCATCCTTATCAAGCTCGGGATTCATAAAGTTTTCTACAAGACGTGTGAACTGAAGCATAAGGCGTTCAGTGAGAATTGCTGCCTTGTCGTTATCCTGCTCATACTTGTTTACTTCAAGCTCAAGAACATTGATGACACTGTCAATCATGATTGAAAGCTCATTGTCATCAAGCTTTGCTCTGGGAAGTGAGTTGTAGTATGCAAGGGGAATTTCAAAAAGGCTTGTGGGAGCAGCATGACCGTCACCGATTACAAAGCTTGCTGTATCGGTTACGAATGCGCTTTCCTGATAGCGGCGGTTTGAATCTTCGTCAAACTTGCTGCGCATTGCTGACATTTCCTGAATCTTTGTAACGGTTGCTCTGTCTCTGTAAAGTGCATCGAGAACCTCATAGAATTCGTCACACTCTGTGTTGTTTGAAACGATAAGCTTTGTGATTTCACCCTCTGTGTCCTCAAGTGCATAAATGCGCTTGTCAGCATCGTATCTTGATGAAGGATAGGTCTTGATCATGCCGTGAACAATGCCGTAAACAAGGGCTGAATGGATTTCAACCATCTTCTTATAGTGTGTATCCATTGAAATTTCGGGAAGCTCTGAAAGTGAATCCCAGCGCTTATCAATGTGAAGGGAAATTGTTGCACACTTTGTTGAGTCGGGACCGATGTTCTTGACATAGTTGTGGTATGCTTCGAAATAGATTCCCGGCTTTTCACTGTACTGGTCGTCTTCCTTGCACTCTTCAGGACTTCTGAAGCGTGAAAGCATATCGGGAGTTACGTTGTAAAGCGCATTGAAGAAGCGGAAGTCATACTTTGATACTGTGTTGGAAGCAACAGGTGAAAGGCTGAGTGTTTCCATTGTCTTTTTAACGTCAACATCTCTGAGCTCTGAAAGAGCCTTGTTAAAGGAGCACACAGCAACATTTCTGGGCTCGTTGAAGCTTGCATAGCCAACACCGGCTGCAGCCAGCTTCTGACCGCGCTTGATGGAATCCTGAAGATACTGGAACTTATCGTCATCAGTGATGAGTACTTCAATCTCTTCGTCATCGTCGTTTCTGAATTCGTTTGCTTCAAAGTAAGCGTTGAATTTCTGCTCTGTTGCAAGAGCGTGAACGATGTCAAGATTGATGATATCGTCGCAATCCTCTCTTACAGATTCACGGAAGTAGCCGATAAGAACCTTATCGAAAATATCCATTCTGGGACTGCTTCCGTAAGGATCGTAGGCTGCAAGGCGCTTGCTTTCTGCATTCTTTTTGATTGCATCAAAGATGTCTGCATTGAGCTCTTCGGGAAGAAGAAGACCGTCTGTTCCTTCCGGGCACATGGCTGCAAGTCTTTCAAGATGCTTTTCAGTTGCACAGATATAGCTGATGCTGTCACCTCTTCTGAACTTGAGCTTATCAACAATTGCTTCCTTGGATCTTTCAAGGGAAATAACCTTTGCATCAAAGCTTGCATAGAAGCTTTCAAATTCATTGCAGAGGCCTTCAAGGTATTCAATTGCAACCTTGTATGCTGATTCATACAAAACAGCATCACGGTAATCTATAACAGCTGTGCTGTATGCGGGAAGGTGCTTGTTAAGTGCATCCCAGAGATTCTTGTAGCCGCCGAGAGTCTTATCAAAGATTGAAGGATCGTCCTTTTCAAGATTACAAACATCGTCAATTGACTTTTCCTTATCCTTTGAAACCTTGCCCTTTACATCAAACTTTTCGTTGTTTGCATTGGGCTGATACATCTGAAGTGCATCATAGGTGCTCTTGAGGTTGTTCTTGTAAACCTCTTCGTAATCCTTCTGCATCTCAGCAAGAACGGAGTAAATGAGATATCTGATTGCATTGGGATGCATGCCGCCCTTTGATGTTTTGAAGAGTGATTCAAGGTGGTAGTCCTTTACATCCTGGTTAAGTGAGGGAGCATTGAAAAGAATTGCCTTTGCTCTGCTTTTTGCAGTTGAAGCAGCAAGTCTTTTTACCATTGATTCGTATGTTCTGATTTTGCTGAGATTATCTGCAGCGTTGTTGCATACGGTGGGATCATTTGCATAGTCAAGCTTCTTTGTGAGGCTGTTTACGCCTGTGTCATAAACAAGCACCTCAGGAATGTTGACAAAGGAATTTCTGATTTCATCTCTGAATCTTGCAAGGAAAAGAGTAACGTTGTCATATACGCTTTCTGCAACATTTTCAACATCAGCTGAAAGGTAGCCCTTGATATCCATACCGAAGCGGCTGCCGTCATTGTTAACCTGAGTGGTATAAACCTCAGCAATTTCGGGCTCCTTATCGTTTGTAACGGCTCTCTTCTTTTTGAATTCAGCACGTTCCTTTTTGTATGCATCGTCATACTTGAGCCATTGACCTGCACCTTCACCGCTGCCGATACGCTCAATTGCTCTTGAATATGCAATATAATCTGCAATGTCCTCATAGGGATAGCGGAGAATTGAAGCACCGATACCGCCGAAACGGTTTCTGCCAAGGTTGTTGCCGTTTGCAAACTCCTTGATGATGTTATCCTCCATTGAGAATGCATTACCCTGCATGGGACCTATGTTCTGCTCATAAAGGCTCTGTGCGGCAAATTCCTTATACTGCTCAAGAGTCTGCATGCTTTCCTGTGAATTGTCAACACGGTCAAGAAGGAAGCAGAAGTCAAAGGGAAGATTTTCAAGCTTTTCAACACCGTTTGTTGTTGTGGGAACGTAAACGTGAAGGTCCTTATATCTTTCAAGCTCTCTCTTAACACCGCAGAAGCCGCTGGCCTTAATCATAAAGCCGCTGATTTCCTTGATTGTTGCATAACCGTTTCTGCGAAGGCTTTCCTTTTCGGATTCTGATGAAATTACAGTATCCATAACACCGGGAAGAAGAAGATAGCCACGGATGATTGCTGACTTTTCACGGTAGTGCTTGTGAAGGTATTCACGGATAAGCATACCTACTGTCATTGCAATACCTGAGCCCGTACCGCCGCACGCTGATGAAACAACAACAACTCGAAGAGCCTGCTTAAGCTCACCGCCGTCCTTGAGGAAAAGGTCGTCAATTGTTTTATAAAGCTTCTGGATTTCACCTGTCTTGATTGTAGCATTAAGAGCAAGACGTGAAATAGCTCTTACCTGGCCTGCACCCTCAGATACGGTTTTGGGGTAAAGAGTGGTGTTGTTGGGGAACCACTTTGTTCTTGCAGCATCATCATTCTTGAGATAATCGAGAACGCTTTTTGTTGATGATGTCTGAATGGGAACGATGTTACCCTTTGAAGCCTTGACACACTTAAGGTCGTTGGCATTTGTGTCCATAGCAACGAAACGGATGTTGCCGGTTTCGCCGTCAAGGCAGCGATTTGCAACTCGTGATACGATATCTGAACCGATACCGCCGCAGCCGACAAAAAGTGTTGCTGCTGTTTTGTTAATGCCGAGTTTTTCTTTTGACATATTTTTTTCCTCCCTTATTTCGACTGCGTTGTTGTGCAGTCAAGATATGAATATCTGGTTTCAATTTTTACGCTTGGATCTTTTGTTTTCTCATCAATAGGGTCATTGGGTGAGCTGTTCATAACAAATTTACCGTCTTTCTTGACAAACACCACACCGTCAACAACTATCTTGTTGACACCTATGGTAGATGAGGTAATGTTAGTAATGCCGATTTGTCTGTTTCTTGAAGGTACCCACCTTCTGTCCACAGCCTTCAGAGTGAAGGTTGCACGGCATTCTGCATCGGGCTTATTTGGAACTGCATCGGACTTGATATCGATTTTCTTGCCCTTTCTGTCGTATCTGAAGGTACCGCCGCCGATTTCTCTGCCCATCATGTAAAAGCGCATGCTTTCCTTTCTGAGCTTTTTTGGAAGCACCTTCTGACTCATAAAGATGCAGAAGAGAGTGATGATAACTGCAAAAATTATAACGTAGATAAGCCAGCGCCAGTATTCAGCATACTTCTGAATTTCAAAAAGCTTTGTCTGAGTGTCACCGGGTCTTTGTCCGTAGCCGTCATCGGGAAGCTTTGCTGAAAATTCAAGGGTATAAACGCCTGTTTCCGGCTGAACAAAGTTGCCGTCCTTGTCCCTTGCGATTGCTACCGCGCAAGCAGATTCACCTTTAAGCTTTTCTGCTTTAACAGCAAGGCTCGGCTTTGAGGGAGCAACAGTGAATTCGAGCTGCTTCATCTGAGCTTCTGTAAGAGGCTGACCGTTAAGAGTGAAGCTTACCTTCATAGGCTGCCACTTTTCGTGGTCCTTGATTGTGTACCAGTTGTCAGCGCCCTCAATGTTCATTTCAAGCTTGTCGACCTCAGGAAGCTTTACCTTCAGGCTGAAGGCGGCTTTGTTATCGTCGGTTGTGATTGTGTAATCCTCAAGATATGTACCCGAAACCTTGATATAAGTGCTTTCGTCAACGTTGATTTTTACGTCTCCGCCCTTTTTGATTTTGTAGGCTTCGCCTTCTGAGGGAACAATTTCAGCGGAAAGGTCAATTTTTCCTAAAAGAGCTGAATTTGTTACATCATCACCCGTTACATTGTCAACAACCTTGTAATCGAGAATGTATTCACCTGCGGAAATTTCGTTTTTATCCGTTGCCATTGAGGAGTTATAGACCTCCTCGTTGTTTTCCTTGTTTTTGAGGCTGACAAGAATATCAACGTCAGGCTCATAGAAAATCTGGATATTTTTTGCACCTGAATAATCAAGCGTGTATTCACCCTTGGGGCAGCCTGCAAAGGTGACGACCTGACCGTAAAGGCTTGTGTCAACCTTGCTGCCTGAGTCCCACCATGACTGAGAGTTGGAGCTTATCTCACTGAACTTTCTTACTTCACTGTTAAGGGTCATGTTTACGGTGTTGCCGTTTTTATCCTTGAGTGAATTGATGCGGACATTTTCATCTGAGCCCTGTGCGAAAACAATCAGGCTGTTCATTGACATGTCAAGTGTAAGGGACTGTCCCTTGAGATATTTACTGTCAAGCACCGAGCGTCTGAAAATTCTGTTGCAGATTTCGCTGAGGTCTGACTGAAGATTCTGTGCATTTGAATTTTTCGCATACAGGTTCTTTTCAGGATTTGCTCTGAGTGATGAGGCATCTCCTATTCCGAGGTACTGAACCTTTATGTCTGATGAAGCCATTGCACTGAGTTCACCCTGCAGGTTGATGGATGCCTTCTGATTTCTTTTATCCTGGTCAAAAGCACCGTCTGTGAGAACAACCAGCCACTTTTCTGTTTTCTTTGAGCCCTTTAAGTATGCATAAGCATCACGCACCGGCTCAAAGGGAGTGTTCGTAGGTGATATTGTGAACATGTTCGAAATAAGCGAGATGTTCTCCTTGCTTTTGATGTCAATTGGCTGAACATCTGCAGACTGCTCATCGGTAAAGCCTTCCTTACCGGGCTGACTGCCGTCTGTCACAACCTTCCACATGGGATAGATTCTGAGCTGATCGCCGTTTTCATAGCTAAGCATGGAGGCAAAAATTTCCATTGCATATTTTGCCTGGCACCACGCCTTGTTTCCGTTCATATACATTGAACCGGAATTATCAAAAACAACGGCAATGTCATATGTCTTCTGCTTTTTTGTTACCTTTGCAGCGCTTGCGCCGAAGCACACCGCAGACAAGGAAACCAGCATCATTACTGCAAGCAGAACAGCTATGACCCTTCTGAATGTTTTTTTATTCCTCTCCATAAAAATCAAACTCCTGTTTCTGAATTTTTTCAAACAGTGAATTGTACCTCTCTTCCCCACATATTTTCCGTCCGAAAGTACGACGCTTTAAATGTCTTTTTTACACTTTCCGACAAAGAACTTTAATGTATTAATAATACATTAATATGCAGTTTTTGTCAATATAAAACAGTCACTCCCAAGGGGCAAAAAGTGTGCAAATTGCCACTTTTTTTGCCCGAAAATACCACTTTTGAAACGCTACGAAAAAAGAACCGATTCCTGTGATAAAAATCACCTCTTTTTTCATGCCCGAGCATAAAAAAATCCGGGAATATAACCCCGGAATTTGTGTGATTATGGCACGGTGTCTTTTGTTTTTCAATGATGTATCGCCTATGGCGATATGATGCTTTTCGCTTCGCTCAGAATGATGCTCATTTCACTCGCAACGATGTGATGTTTGCCCAATGTGCCGACAGGCACACATCATTCGTGCAGCGAGCATCATTAGGCGAAACCGTCAACATTTGCCGAAGGCAAACATCATTCAAAAAAGAGCGATATAACGGTGCGTAAGTATAGGTAAGAAAAGCGATTAGGTGCGCAACTGCGCTGTTTGATAAATCGGAATTTAGCAAAGAGAATTTACTCCTCTATCAAGGCCTTTCCTTCTTTTCCGTTTTGGTCTGCGATGTAAATAAAACATTGTTCAAACTGATTTGAATATGATTCTTCTATTTTGAGCTTCTCCGGTAAATAATTGTACTTAATCACTACGGACAAATTGTTTGGCAAGGATTTTGAAACAAATGGCACAAACTCACTGGTTAAGCAATTACTACGAGCTCGTGTTCCATCTTTTTCGGAATCATATACAATTATAGAATTGCCGCAACAATGACAACAAGCTTTCAAAACCAACTGACCTTTTTTCTTGACAATATAAGGAGCAAGAATTCCTCTGGTTTGCTTGCCTGTATGTGAAAATTTAAAGTTTGAACATCCACAAGTGCATTGAAGCTTCGCCGATAACGCAACACCATTTATTTCTTGTATATCAGTCAAAAAACCCAATATTCTCAATTTCATCACGATTTATTTCCTTCGTCAAATTCTTATTTTCGAACTAATTATACTACAAAACCATAAGTTGTGCAAGAAAGTAAAAACCTCTCTTGTCTTGGTAGACAAAAGAGGTTTCTTTCGTGGCGGAGAAGAGGAGACTCGACAGCAAATGCTGTCGCATAATCCCATTATTTGTCCGTCGGCATTCTGCTGCGCACAATGCCGACATGGACTATTACGGAGTTCGAGTCTCCATTTATTTTCTGCTTTAAAAAACAAAAAACGCACAACCGAAAGGCTGTGCATTTTTCTGGCGGAGAAGAGGAGACTCGAACTCCTGCGCCGGTTACCCGACCTACGCCCTTAGCAGGGGCGCCTCGTCACCAACTTGAGTACTTCTCCATGGTGTCGATAGAATATCGCTATAAATAAAAAAATGGCGGAGAGAGTGGGATTCGAACCCACGGTACGCAGGACGTACGACGGTTTTCAAGACCGTTCCGTTATGACCACTTCGGTATCTCTCCATAATTGCCTAATGATATTACCACATCAAAGTCTTGTTGTCAAGGGTTTTGAGAAAAAATCTTTTCCTTTTTTTAGAATATCCTTCAACAAAAAGTGCCGCCGTTAATAACGGCAGCACCTGAAAGCTTATTTCTGCTTTGAATACTTGAGTCTGTAAACAACATTCATGAGAACACTGTCAATGGCTCCGATGGGCTTGGAGCCACCGAAAAGCTCACCTGCAAGAATTGACTTGCAGTTCTTGTTCATAACCATTTCTGTTGCCTGAGCCTCATCCTTGTTGGGACCGCAGCAAACAGCACCGTTATCCTTGAGAAGAACGGCATTTCTGCTCTTACCGCCAAGCTTCTTAGCAACCTTCTTTGAGGATTTGAGTGTGTTGTTGGGGTCAAACTCTGTGCATCTTACGGTAACACCGACAATCTGTGCGAAGTCATCAAGAAGAGGCTTCAGAGTCTTGCCGATTTTTGAAGCTGCAACAATTGCTTCCTTATCTGAATGAATTATTGCACCGATGTCCTCACGCTTGTTGTAAATAGCCTTGTGCATGTCAGCCTCTGACACATACTTGTCACCGATGATGAGCTCATCGCAGCAGGGGCAAAGACCTACAGTTGAAACAACATTGCCTTCCTTATCGGAAAGAATAATTGCATCATCAATTCTCACACTGTCATAAGCTGTAAGCTTGGGTGACGGTGCATCTGCCCTTTTCTTAAGCTCAACAACATAATCGTAAACATCTGAAAATGTGTCTGTAACCTTATCTGTAAGTGCAGCATATTTGTCATAAATATAGTTTGCACAGATTTTTTCAACCTCGTTTGCTACCCTGAAGGCATCGTCATAGTCTGTACCAAGGCATACTGCACCGTGGCTTTTCATGATAACAGCCTTTGAATCGGAGCGCTTGAGAGCAGCCACAACACCGTCACGGAGCTTGCCTGTGCCGGGAAGGCCGTAGGAGCTTACGGGAATGTTGTCGCCCACAATTTCCTTGCTTTCGCCCTTGATGTTGTTGATATCACAGCCCATAGCGGAAACGATTGATGCGTTTGCCTGGTGGGTATGGATAACAAAGTTTACTTCAGGACGAAGAATATAGCACTGTGCATGAAGTCCCTTTTCTGATGAAGGCTTGATATCGCCGTCATATGTAAGGTCAGCAAGGTTAACAGTTACGATATCATCGGGAGTGAGTGAAATATAATCACGGCCTGAGGGAGTGATTACAAACTGGGTATCGCTGATTCTGCAGCTGACATTACCCCATGTACGGGCAATGAGACCTGTTTCAACAAGCTGTTTACCTGCTTCAACAACGATTTTTTTAGCCTCTAAAATATCCATTACATTCACCTCATACTTAAGTGAACATAAGGCAGACGCCTTATGTCTGCCCTATGTAGTCAGTTTTAATTATTCAACAACTGCAATGTTTGCGAATACTCTGTCAAAGCGTGCAAGTGCATCGTCGATCATTTCTTCAGTGTAAGCAGCTGAAGTGTAAAGTCTTGAGCCTGCAAGTGTTACAAGGCCTTCTGCCATGTATGCAGCACCCATGTGAGTCATTTCAGCCTTACGCTTGCTTGTTTCCTTGATTACGCCGGGAATTGACCAGGGCTTGCTCCAGTCAATTGAGAATGCGAGTGTACCAACAGTTTCCATGTGGCAGATTGAGCCCTGATTGAATGCTACGAAGGGAAGGTTGTACTTATCGATGATGGTGTTGAGACCTGCTGTAATTCTGTCACCCATCTTGCCTGCCTTTTCACATGCATTCTGCTTGTCAATTTCTTCAAGAGTATAGTAACCTGCAACGCATGAAATGGGAGTTGCAGCAAGAGTACCGCCGCAGAAAGCCTTCTTAACCTTCATGCCGCTTGCATCAAGACCTGCACCCATGTATTTCATGTATTCTCTCTTACCGCCGATACCGCCTGCACCGGGATATCCGCCTGCGATAACCTTACCGAAGATTGTGAGGTCGGGTTCAACACCGAAGTAGCCCTGAGCACCAGCCATACCAACACGGAAGCCTGTTACAACCTCATCGAAGATAAGAAGTGCGCCATACTTACGGCAAAGTCTTTCAACGCCCTTGTTGAATTCCATGTCAAGGGGACGTGTACCGCTTTCGGGACCAACGGGCTCAATGAATACAGCAGCTGTGCCGCCATTGAGCTGATTTCTGCGGAGCTTCTTTTCAAGATCGTTAAGATCGTTGGGGAAGAATTCCTGTGTATCTCTCATAAGACGCATGGGAACGCCGCTTGCCTGTGTGAACTTTGAACCGGGAACACGGATACCGTAACCGAGCTGATCGGACCAGCCGTGGTATGCGCCGCCCATTTTGAGGATGTGCTTTTTCTTTGTGGCAAGTCTTGCAACACGGCAAGCTACCATACAAGCTTCAGTACCTGAACCGAGCATACGGAACATGTCAACAGTGGGAACTGAATCTGAAATCTTCTTAGCAAGCTTATATTCGAATTCATGGAAAAGACCTGTTGAAGGACCGCAGGTGTTGAGAAGGTCGATAACCTGCTCACGAACCTCGGGAGGATTTGAGCCGAGAACAGTGGGACCGCCTGCCTGAAGGAAGTCATAATATTCGTTGCCGTCGATGTCGTAAAGCTTTGCGCCTTCAGCCTTTGTGAAAACAAGGGGGAACGGATAGTTGAAAGCGAGGTTGTGCTGAACGCCGCCGGGAATAATCTGCTTTGCTTCGTCGATCATTGCCTTTGATTTCTGGCACTTGGCATCAAAGTATTCCTCTTCATACTTCTTGAGAACGTCAGGCTTGATTGAGTGCATGGGAAGTGTGATGAGGTGCTCAAGCTTCTCAGTCACAGCTCTGGCGTCAGGATAATTTGTAATAGCAAATCTTGTGTCCATCTTAATACATCTCCTGGTATTTATTTTTTTTGGGTGAGCCGTCGCTCACCTATGTTCCCTAATATTATACAATATTTACGGTTGTGTGTCAATTGTATTGAACGTATAAAAATATTAAGTTTTTTTGTGAATATTTACGTTTTGCAATCAGATAACAATATTTTAAAGCCTTAAGTACATTTTTTTGGACTGTAAACCTCCTGTTTTTATTGACACATCAGATTTTTCCTTTTAAAATTATAAGTAAGGCTATTCCGCAGGTCTTGAATACCAATGCCCTTTTTCTGCTTCGGGGCGCATAAAGCTGCTGTCACCTTATTGGGTGAAGGGCAGTTTTTATTTTTTATTTTAAAACGGTTAACATTAAAGAAAGGAGAATTTATGAAAAACTATCTCATATATCCCTGCAAGGTTATGCGAATAACCCAGAGCTATGACGGGTCTGTTTCCCATAAGCCCCACACAACAGGCACACCGAAGGATTATCCCATTGACGAAGGCTGCTCAGACAGCGGCAGAGAAGCTCTTTACTGTCCCTGCGATGAGATGAAGCTCATAATCAAATACGGCCAGGGCAACGGCGGCACAAACACACTTTTTCTTGAATCTACCTCAAGGGTCATTTTCTCTGACGGTACAACAGATTATTTCGCAATGCAGGTAACACATCCCAACGATTCAGACATAAAAAGGCTGAAAAAAGGTCAGCTTTTCAAAAGAGGCGAGCTCATATGCCGCGAGGGCTCTGACGGCGGTGTTGGTAACCACCTTCACATAAGCGGCGGCAAGGGAAAAATCAGAGGTAACGGCTGGGTAAAAAACACTAAGGGCAAGTGGGTGCTTAAGCCCACAAACGGTGCCTTCAGACCCGAACAGCTTTTCTTCCTTGACAGCTCATTCACCAAGGTTATTGATTCAAAAAATCTTCAGTTCAGGCCTCTTCCGAAAGAAGAAAACGAATACTCAACGGGCACCTATAAGGTGACAGAGGCAACGCTTTTACATGTCCGCAATGGGCCCGGCACAAATTACGGTAAAAGGAAGTTTTATTCACTCACCCGTTCTGCAAGAAAACAGATTAAGGAGCTTATCGGCAGAGGTGCTGACGGCTATGTGAAGGGTGTTGTTTTCACAGTGACCGAAACGAAGGACAGCTGGGGTAAGACTCCCTCAGGCTGGGTCTGCCTTGATTACTGCGCTAGGCTTTAAGAAAAATGAGTGAAACTGTACTTATTGCTCTTATCAGCCTTTTCGGCACCCTCGGCGGCACCTTCGGAGGTATTCTAACCTCAGGTAAGCTGACAAATTACCGTATTGAACAGCTTGAAAAAAGAGTTGAAAAGCATAACAATCTGGTTGAACGCACCTATGAGCTTGAAGAAAAAATTCAGCTTCACGAAGAAAAAATCAAGGTTGCCAACCACAGGATTGATGACCTTGAAAGAAGCACCCATTCGGCACGATTAAACTAAAAAGGAGAATGCATATGAACACAGAATTTGATTTCACACCCGTAATTGAGCTTGTGATTGCGCTTGCATCGGCACTTATCACAGGCTTTATCATCCCCGTTCTTAAGGAAAAGCTTTCAAAAGAAAAATATGAAAAGCTGAGAATGTGGATATCCGTTGCAGTGAATGCCGCAGAACAGCTTTACGGCAGCAAGGCAGGTCAGCAGAAAAAGGAATATGTTGTGTCATTTCTTTTGTCAAAGGGACTCGTTTTTGATGTTGACGAAGTGACGGCAATGATTGAAAGTGAGGTTTACAGGCTTACGGGAGAGCATAAAACAGCATAAGAAAGCTGTACCCGTTGCATAGGGCTACCAGGAACATAAAAAGAGGCAATACGGATAAAACCGTGTTGCCTCTCATTTTATTAACTTAACCAGTCAAGAATATCTGCGAGCTGTTCTTCGCTCACGCAGTCAACACCCTTTTCAAGGGCTTCAACTGCCTTTTGTCCGTCGGGCACATCATTTTCCTTGAGCTTTGATTTCATCATTTTAAGCATCATGTTCATCATCATTTTATACATACCCTTAAGGTTGTCAATGTGGAAATTACCCAAAAGGGAGAACATGGGCTCTGTGATGGCATTTTTAGCTTTAAGCTCTGCGTCCTGCTTTTCACTTTTCATCATTCCCACAGGACACACTGCCTTGATGGTGAAAAGGTCCCTTGCTTCCTTGAGACCCTGAACAGTGCCTGCCATAACCCAGCCGATGAAAATTACCTCAGCGTCTGCAGGAACATTAACTGCATCTGCAAAATCGAAAGCGGGACAGCCCGTTTTTTGGGAAAGCATTTCTGCATACTGCTTTGATGAGCCTGTGTTTGATACATATACTATTACTGTCATTTTAATCTTCCTTACCTCCGAGTTGCCGGAAACCGGGTCTTATCTTACAGGAAGGTTGAAGCAGTGCATCTGAAGACCTGTGAGAAGTCTGAGAGGCTCTGCAGCCTTGAATTCGGTGCCCTCTGCAAACATCTTGTTCTGAAGCATGATTGCAGCAAGAAGAGTGGGCTCTGCCTGTGATTTATGGCATTTGATTGACTTCATTTTAAGCTCTTCAAATTCTGTGATATCAACAAGAGTATTGGGCTTATCTGTATAATAGAAGCCTACGCCCTTCACTCTCCATGCATCGGTACGGAGCTTTCCGTTATCGAATTCGGGATAGAAATCACAAAGAGCATCCATTGCGGCAAATTTAACAGCCTCACCAACCTTGATGTGGTCGCTGTGGCATTCGGTTTCAAGCTGAGGGTCAACGGTAAGAACATAATCGGGCTGAACCTTTCTGATAACCTCAACTATTCTGAGAGAAATTTCTCTCACGGAGTTGTCGTTTTTGTCAGCAAAGCCCAGGAAGCCTGCGTTTTTCATACCAAGGCATCTCTGAGCGGCAAGTGCCTCCTTCTGTCTGAGGGTCTGCACATCGTTTTCCTTACCGATATACTCGGGAACAGCATATCTGTCGTCAGTAACGGTAAGCTCATAAACCTCAACGCCAAGTGAGCGAAGCCATGCAATTGTGCCACCTGCACCGATCTGATTGTCATCGGGATGAGGCTGAACAAAAAGCACCTTTTTTGCCTTACTCAGGTCAGGAGGAGAGCAAAGAATATCATCGGCAGCAGTTGCAGCAGAAACAACACTTTTTGCTGCCGCAAACTTGATTGATGAATTGCGTTTTCTGAAGATCTTTTTAATTTCCATATTTTCGCCTTCCTTGTAAAATTTTGATACTTTTTTATTTTATATCAAATTGCCTCTTTAGTCAACTCATCATCACAAAAAACTGTTTCAACTGTTTTTTCGCAGTTCTGAGGCGAATATACCCAGCGGTCTATAAAGTCACTGTTGTTATAATAGGTTACGGGCTCATTGGGATATTCAGCGTCAAAGGAATCAACAATTATCAGCTTGATTTTCATTCTTTCGGGTATCAGATTTTTTATATATACGCTTGCATGCTGCCCGGGTACAACACCGGGCACATATTCTGCAAGCCCTGCAAGATTCGGCTTCAGCTCAACAAAAATTCCGTAACGCTCAACAGACCTTACAATACCCGGTACCGTCTCTCCTGCCCTGAACAGTGCTGCATTTTCTTCCCATGTTCCGAGAAGCTCCTTATAGCTAAGGGTGATTCTTCCGCTGTCGTCAATGCTTTTGACCACAGCCTTTATTTTCTGCCCCGGTGTGAATCTTGCCGAGGGGTGAGGTATTCTTGAAACAGAAATTGAATCAATGGGCATCAGCGCAGATATACCTGCACCTATATCGGCAAACACGCCGAAGGATTCCATGTGGGTCACAACTGCATCAATAACACAGCCCGGCGTCAGCTTTCCGATATAGTCTCTCATACAGTCATTCTGCACTGCTTTTCTGCTTAAAACTGCAACTGTTTCACCGTTTTCGTCGGTCTGAAAATCTATAATCTTACACACAACGGGCTTGTTGACCCTTGATATGATTGCAATGTCCCTGACAGAGCCGTCGTCAATGCCTATTGCTCCCTCATTTCTCGGAATAATTCCCCGCATGACGCCCATATCCACATGCAGGTTGTGCTCCTTGTCACACACTGTGGCTCTCACTTCAAGAATCTTACCGCTGTAAAAGGCCTCCTTTATTGCCGCCTTCGATGAGAGAATGTTTTTATTCTCCTGAGTCAGGATAAGATAGTTTTCCGGATAATACTTTTTCATTTTAAAAACCCTTTCTTGTATTACACATTATGTTTTCATTTATATGCTTATTTTTATTGATTTATTTATTTTATTTTGACATTATGATTGATATTCCCCCTTGTTATATGGTATAATTATAAAATACAAATCTTAATGGAGGCCTTGGCAATGGATATTCGTGTCGGTGATACTCTCATCATGAAAAAGAACCATCCCTGCGGAAACAACGAGTTTACCGTTGTTCGTTCCGGCATGGATTTTAAGCTCGAATGCAAAAAATGCGGGCATCTTGTTATGACTCCCAGACTCAAAGCCGAAAAAAATATTAAAAAGGTTATAAGAGACGGCGAAACACTTTAGCCCCTTTTCAATTACATCTGTTATGATTATTGAATCAAGGGAGACTTTTTATGCTTAATAAATTAACTTTGGTTGAAGAACGCTTTGAAGAAATCAACAGCCTTCTTTATGACCCTGATGTTGTTTCGGATATGTCAAGATATTCTTCTCTTATGAAGGAGCACAAGAATCTTGAGCCTGTTGTTGAAAAATTCAGGGAATATAAAAAAACCGATGAAGAATACGCTTCAATGAAGGAAATGCTTGACGAGGGCGGACTTGATAAGGATTTCCGTGAAATGGTATTCGAGGAATATCAGCTTGCAGGTGAAAAAAGAGAAAAAATCTATGAGGAGCTCAAAATCCTTCTTCTCCCCAAGGACCCCAATGACGACAAAAATGTTATTGTTGAAATCCGCGGCGGTGCAGGCGGTGAGGAATCGGCTCTTTTTGCAGGCGTGCTTTACAGAATGTATACAATGTATGCCGAAACAAAAAGATGGAAAACGGAAATCCTTTCCTCTAACCCCACAGAGCTTGGCGGCTTCAAGGAGGTTTCATTTATAATAAGCGGTGAAGGTGCTTATTCACGCTTCAAATATGAAAGCGGTGTTCACCGTGTTCAGCGTGTTCCCGAAACGGAAACCCAGGGACGTATCCACACCTCAACGGCTACCGTTGCCGTGCTTCCCGAGGCTGAGGAGGTTGATGTTGAAATCAATCCTGCCGACCTTCAGATTGACACCTTCCGTTCCAGCGGTGCAGGCGGTCAGCATGTCAATAAAACCGAATCTGCAATCCGTATCACCCACCTTCCCACAGGCACAATCGTTGAATGTCAGGACGAAAGAAGTCAGCATAAAAACAAGGACAAGGCAATGAAAATTCTTCGCTCCAAAATTCTTGAAGCCGAAATGCAAAAGCAGATGAATTCAATTGCCGACGAAAGAAAAAACCAGGTGGGTACAGGAGACCGCAGCGAAAGGATAAGAACCTACAACTACCCCCAGGGCAGACTTTCCGACCACAGAATAGGTCTTACAATATATAAGCTTGAGCAGATTCTCAACGGTGAGCTTGATGAGGTCATTGACGCCCTCATCACAAGCTTCACTGCAGAAAAGCTCAAAAGTTCAAACGAGTGATTAGTATGGAAACAAAGATTTATAAAATTACCTCCCCCGATGATGCGCAGATAGCACAAATCGGAAAGATACTGCGTCAGGGCGGCCTTGCGGCAATTCCAACAGAAACGGTATACGGCCTTGCGGGAAATGCTCTCAGGGGTGAATGTGCAAAAAAAATATTCGAAGCCAAGGGCAGGCCCTCAGACAATCCCCTGATTGTCCACATTGCAAAAATTGAAGAGTGGGCACCTCTTGTTAAGGAAATACCCGAGGCTGCAAGGGAGCTTGCCGAAGCATTCTGGCCGGGCCCTCTCACAATTATTCTGCCCAAAAGCGACCTCATTCCCGAGCAGGTAAGCGGGAAGCTTACCACCGTTGCCGTGCGTATGCCGCAAAATGAAATTGCAAGGGCAATTATCGAAAGTGCAGGCGTGCCCCTTGCGGCGCCATCAGCTAACCTTTCAGGTAAGCCGAGCCCCACAGCTGCAAAGCATGTTATTGACGATATGTCCGGCAAGATTGAGGCTATTGTTGACTCGGGAGAATGCACTGTGGGTGTTGAATCAACGGTAATATCCCTTGCCGTTAACCCTCCGAGGCTTTTAAGGCCCGGAGGAATAACTACCGAAATGCTCACCGATGTGTTAGGTGAATTTGAAATTGACGATGCTGTTTTCAATAAGCTTCCCGAAGGTGCCGAAGCCGCATCACCGGGCATGAAATATAAGCATTATGCTCCTGATGCGAAGGTTATACTCATAAAGAGCAGTCTTCAAAGATTCAGGGAATATGCTGAAAAGAACAAGGAAGACGGCAGCGTTGTTCTCTGCTTTGAGGGTGAAGAGGAGGGCATTTCATTGCCCGTGCTCACCTACGGCAGAAAAAACGACCCTGCATCTCAGGCAAAGCATATTTTTGATGCCCTCAGACAGCTTGACGAAATCAAGGCAAAAAAGGTTTTTGCAAGACTTCCCGAGCAAAGCGGAGTCGGCCTTGCTGTTTTCAACCGTCTTATAAGAGCTGCGGGCTTTAATGTTATTGAATTGTAAGGTGATAATATGTTAGTTCTCGGTCTTACGGGAAAAACAGGCGCAGGAAAAAGCACTGTTGCTGCCTTTCTTCAAAAAAAAGGCTGCTTTATAATTGACGGTGACAAAATTGCAAGAGATATTCTTCTGCCGGGTAAGCCCGCCCTAAGGGAGCTTGCAGATTTTTTCGGAGAGGATATCATTTCTCAAGACGGAACCGTCAACCGTCCCCTTGTGGCAAAAAGAGCCTTTTCAAGTCAGGAAAACACTGCCTCACTTAACAGAATCACTCATCCTCATATAAAAAAGCAGTTTGAAGAGGAGCTGAAAAAAGCAGAAGCCGAAGGCTGCAAAGCAGCTGTTATTGACGCCGCAGCAATTCTTGAAAGCGACTGCAAGGAGCTTTGTCAGCTTATTGCCGTGGTCACGGCACCGGAAGATATCCGTCTTGAAAGAATACTCAGAAGAGACGGCATTTCTCCCGAAAATGCAATCAGGCGCATCAAAGCCCAGAAAAGCGATGAATATTACTTCAGTCAGGCACATATTATAATCAGAAATTACAAACCCTATGAGCTGGAAAATGAGCTTAAAAAACTTGAGGAGCTTCTTAATGAACAAGGCTAAAAGGCTTATCGGCTGTATTTTATGTTTATTCCTTTGCCTGTGCGTAATTTTTCTTGGCACGGTGTCAACACTTAAGGTATTATATCCCACCTCATACGGTGATTTTGTCGAATTCTACGCAAAAGAAAATAACCTTTCGCCATCTTTCGTCTTTGCAGTGATTGAATGCGAAAGCGGTTTTGATAAAAATGCAGTGTCTTCTGTCGGAGCTAAGGGACTTATGCAGATTATGCCCGAAACTTTTGAGTGGCTTCAGACTAAAACAGGCGAAGCTCTGCCGGAAGAAAAGCTCTTCGATGCTGAAACCTCCGTGAAATACGGCTGCTTGTTTTACGGCATTCTGATGAAGGAATTCGGTAACGAAGCCACAGCCATTGCCGCCTACCATGCAGGTATGACCAATGTGAAAAAATGGCTGAAGGATGAAAGATACTCCCCTGACGGAAGCACTCTTTCGGACATACCCTTCCCATCAACAAAAAGCTATGTAAATAAGGTTATGAAAACCAAAAATATATATCAAAAACTATATAATTGAAAGGATGCATAATTATGGAAAAAGAAAAGAATGCTGCCGAGCTTCTCATGGATAAGCTGGCGTTCAAAAAGGAGCACTTCAGCGTTGCCATGAGCGACGAAGAGGTTGCAAAGGCAGATGAATTCTGTGAAGGCTACAAGCACTTCCTTCAGGAAGGCAAAACAGAAAGAGAATGTGTTGAATACGTTCTCCGGAAGGCTGAAGCTGACGGATTTACAGAATTTGATAAGACCAAGACCTACAAGGCAGGCGATAAGGTTTATGTGAACAACAGAGGTAAGTCTGTTATTCTTGCAGTTATCGGTAAAAAGGGTGCAAAGCAGGGCGTTAAAATTGTCGCTTCCCACATTGACTCACCCCGCCTTGACTTAAAGCCCACTCCCCTTTATGAGGACAGCGAGCTTGCATATTTCAAAACACACTACTACGGCGGAATCAAGAAGTATCAGTGGGTTGCAATTCCCCTGTCTCTTCACGGCGTTATGATTAAATCAAACGGTGAAAGCGTTAAAATCAGCATCGGTGAAAAGGAAGGCGAACCGAAATTCGTTGTAACTGACCTTCTTCCTCACCTTGATAAGGAGCAGGGCAAGCGCACTCTTCTTGAAGGCATCAAGGGTGAAGAGCTTAACATTCTCATCGGCTCAAGACCCTTCAAATCAGATGCGGGCAGTGAGCTTGTGAAGCTTAACATTCTTAAGATTCTTAACGAAAAGTACGGCGTTACCGAAAAGGATTTCATTTCTGCCGAGCTTGAGCTTGTGCCCGCCTTCCCCGTTTCAGATATCGGCTTTGACAGAAGCCTTATCGGTGCTTACGGCCACGACGACAGAGTTTGTGCATACCCCGCAATGAAGGCAGTGTTTGACTGCGAAGCTCCCGAAAGAACAATTGTAACCGTTCTTTCCGATAAAGAAGAGGTCGGCAGTGACGGTAACACAGGCCTCAATTCATCATATCTCAAGTATTTCATCTGTGACCTTGCAGATATGGACGGTGTTAAGGGAAGAGATGTTCTTTCAAAGTCCGAATGCCTTTCAGCAGACGTTAATGCCGGCTTTGACCCCAACTTCCCCTCAGTTCACGATAAATATAACTGCTGCACACTCAACCACGGTGCAGTTATCACAAAATATACAGGTGCAAGAGGCAAGTCAGGCACATCCGACGCTTCTGCCGAATTCATGGGCAAAATCCGCCGCGTTCTCGATTGTGCAAATGTTTCATGGCAGATTGGTGAGCTCGGTAAGGTTGACGAAGGTGGCGGAGGAACCGTTGCAATGTATATTGCAAACCTCGGCGTTGACGTTGTTGACCTTGGTGTACCCGTGCTTTCAATGCACGCACCCTTTGAAATTGTTTCAAAGTTCGATGTTTACAGCACCTACAGAGCCTGCTATGAATTCTATAAGGCTGACTGATAAATAAGCTCTCACATAACGGCACAGCGAAACTGTGCCGTTATACTTTTATGCACATTTTTATCTCTTTTATGCACAAACCGATCCCCTTTTTCATTTTTTACATATCTATATTCAACAATTTTGCATATTTTTTCAAATTTATTCGGTTTTGCTATTGACTTTTGCATAAAATAGCGTATAATGATGAGCATACGAAAAAACAAGGGAACAAATTCCCTTTTAAAGAAAGGAGCGGCAAGGCAGAACGCCTCGCCCTGTGAAAGAAAATGGCTAAGAAAGAAATCAAAAAAATTGTACTCGCTTACTCAGGCGGTCTTGATACATCAATCATCATTCCCTGGCTTAAGGAAAACTACGAGGGCTGTGAGGTTATTGCAGTTTCAGGTGACGTAGGACAGGGTACAGAGCTTGACGGTCTGGAGGAAAAAGCTATCAAGACAGGTGCATCAAAGCTTTATATTGAAGACCTCAACAAGGAATTTGTTGAAGATTATATCTACCCCACCCTCAAGGCAGGTGCAGTATACGAAGGTATGTACCTTCTCGGCACATCCTTTGCCCGTCCTCTTATTGCAAAAAGAATTGTTGAAATTGCAAAGGCAGAAGGTGCTGACGCAATCTGCCACGGCTGTACCGGTAAGGGTAACGATCAGGTTCGTTTTGAGCTTGCAATCAAAGCCTTCGCTCCCGAAATGGAAATCATCGCTCCCTGGAGAACATGGGAATTCAAGAGCCGTGAAGACGAAATTGAATATGCTATCAAAAAGAACATTCCTCTCAAAATCACAAGAGAGACAAACTATTCAAAGGATAAGAACATCTGGCACCTTTCACACGAAGGTCTTGACCTTGAAGACCCTGCAAATGAGCCCAAATATGACGAAATTCTTGAAATGGGCGTAACTCCCGAAAAGGCTCCCGATGCTCCCACATACATCACTCTCGGCTTTGTCAAGGGTGTTCCCACAACTCTCAACGGCGAAAAGCTTGACGGTCCCGCAATGGTTAAGGCTCTCAACAAGCTCGGCGGCGAAAACGGCATTGGTATTTCCGACATGGTTGAAAACCGTCTTGTAGGTATGAAGAGCCGTGGCGTTTACGAAACACCGGGCGGAACAATTCTTTACAAGGCTCACGAAATGCTTGAGCAGCTTTGCCTTGACAGAGACACTCAGCACCTCAAGGAGCAGCTTTCAGTCAAGTATGCTGAGCTTGTTTACTACGGACAGTGGTTCACACCCTGCCGTGAAGCTCTTGCAGCCTTCGTTGACAAAACTCAGGAAACCGTTACAGGTGAGGTTAAGCTCAAGCTCTACAAGGGCAACATCATCGGTGCAGGTATGAAGTCACCCTACTCACTTTACAGTGAGGACATGGCAACCTTCGATGAAGATGATTGCTATGATCAGATGGATTCACAGGGCTTCATCAACCTCTTCGGTCTTCCCCTCAAGGTTAAAGCAATGCTTTCAAAGGACTGGGACATTAAATAAACAAAAAAGGTGCCTCAGGCACCTTTTTTAAGTAGTCAGCAGTTAGTAGTCAGAAATAAATTGAACTATTGACAAATAATATGTTTTTTAGGATAATAAAACAAACAAAAATTCCGAATTCATTTCCAGGAGGAAAATGCTATGCCCTTATGGACAGGACGATTCAAAAAATCGCTTGATAAAAAAACCAACGATTTTAATTCTTCAATTCCCTTTGACAGCCGTATGGCCGAGCAGGATATCAGAGGCTCTGTTGCCCATGCAACAATGCTCGGCAAGCAGGGTATCATCAACAAAAGCGAAAGCGAAAAAATAGTCGCTTCCCTCAAAGAAATTGCAGCCGACCTTGAAAGCGGTAAATTAGAAATTGACATGACCGCCGAGGATATTCACACCTTTGTTGAGGGTGAACTCACAAAGCGTATCGGTGATAGCGGCAAAAGGCTTCACACGGCAAGAAGTCGTAACGACCAGGTAGCCCTTGATTTAAGGCTTTATCTGCTTGACCAGTGCGATGTGCTTGAGGAGTCAATCAAGGCTCTGATTGAGGTTATTGTGAACAAGGCTGAAGAAAACTACGATGCGGTTATGCCCGGCTATACTCACCTTCAGCGTGCTCAGCCCGTAACCTTCGGCCACCATCTTCTTGCCTACGGCAGTATGCTTCTGCGTGACCTTGACAGGCTTTATGACTGCAAAAAAAGAATGGCTGTATCCCCTCTCGGCTCAGGTGCTCTTGCAGGCACAACATATCCTCTTGACAGAGAATATGTTGCAGAGCTTCTTGGTCTCAATGGAGTTTCCGACAACAGCCTTGACGGCGTTTCAGACAGAGACTATGCCCTGGAGCTGCTTTCCGTGCTTTCAATTGTGATGGTGCATCTTTCACGCTTTGCAGAAGAGATAATCGCCTGGTGCTCATGGGAATTCAAATTCATTGAGCTTGACGATGCATTTTCAACAGGCTCAAGCATTATGCCTCAGAAGAAAAACCCCGACATTGCAGAGCTTGTCAGAGGCAAGGCAGGCAGAGTATTCGGTGATTTGCAGACTCTTCTGACTGTTATGAAGGGTATTCCCCTTGCATATAACAAGGACATGCAGGAGGACAAGGAAGCTGTTTTTGATGCTCTTGACACTGTTATCATGTGCCTTGACACCTTTGCACCCATGCTTGAAACTTCAACAGTGCTCCGTGACAATATGAGAAATGCAGCAGCAAAGGGCTTCATCAACGCCACCGACGCTGCAGACTATCTTGTTTATAAGGGACTTCCCTTCCGTGATGCATACAAGGCAACAGGCATGCTTGTTGCCACCTGCATTGACAAGGGCCTCACCCTTGAAACACTTCCCATTGAGGAATACAAGGCTGTCTGTGACCTTTTCGATGAGGATGTATACACAGCCATTGACCTTGACGAATGTGTAAAAAAGCGCACTGTCAAGGGTGGACCCTCACCCGAATGTGTGATGGCAGAGGTTAAGGCATTAAAAGAAAAATTAGCGAAAATGTAAAGTTCTTTGGTTCTTTCTTACAAGAAAGAATGCCCCGCGGCGAGCGATAAAAAACCAACCGTTGACAAAAATCAACGGTTGGTTTTTTACATATTAAGCTTACCACACAAATGGGAAAAGTCTGTACTTAACCTTTTTTCTATATTCTTTGTAGCCTTCAAGACCCTCCTCCAGCACCTTTTCCTCATTTCTGATTCTGATAACAATTACCAAAACATAGGGAAGAAAGCATAACAAAGACCAAAGTGAGCCGAGCACAACAGGTATTGAAAGAAAAAGCCAGACAGTCACTGCATACATCGGGTGACGGACTACGCCGTAAAGACCTGTGTCAATCACCTTCTGATTTTCCTGCACCTCCACCGTTCTTGAAAGATAAGCGTTTTCTCTCATAACCTCACCGTAAAGGGCATAGGAAAGAAGAAGGATTACCGATGCGACAATTACAACAGGAAGTGGCACAGCCGACCAGCCGAAACGAAAATCAAGACCTGCAACAACAAAGCCGACGAGAAACAGCAATGCAGAAACGGCAACAACACCCTTTTGTGTACCTTCCTTTTCTTTTACATTAAGCCTTTTTTCCAGAAGCTCCGGCGCTTTTACAAACAGAACTGAACCTAAAATCAGCATCGGGATAAACAGCAGACTGATGAAAAGCCACCCATTCATATATTCAAGGCTTCCGGCAGGCAGAAACAACAATGCTCCGACAAGAATCAGTCCGACAGTAAATTTTGTAATTGCAGAAATAAGCAGCTTCATATACATCACATCCTTTAAACCATTATATAATAAAAAGCAGACAACATCAAGTGTCTGCTTTTATTATTCAGTTGGTTCAATCAGTCACTTATTTTACTTAAAAATGCCTGCAGTCTTTCGGTCTTGGGATTGTTGATAACATCCTCTGCCTTGCCTTCCTCAGCAATAACTCCGTCATCCATGAACACAATGTAATCGGAAACCTCTTTTGCAAAGGTCATCTCGTGGGTTACGATTACCATTGTCATATTCTTTTCTGCAAGCTCTCTGATAACTCTCAGAATTTCACCCGTAAGCTCAGGATCAAGGGCTGATGTGGGCTCGTCGAAGAAAAGTATCTTCGGCTCAAGCGCCATGGCTCTTGCAATGGAAACTCTCTGCTGCTGACCACCTGAAAGCTCACAGGGATAGTTGTTAATCTTATCACTCAGACCCATATCAGCAAGAAGCTTGAGAGCCTTTTCTTCAATCTCCTTATGAATCTGCTTTTTGTTCTGCTTGTAATCGGGTCTTTCCTTCGCCTTGAGCTTTACGGCAAGAGTTACATTATCAAGCACATTGTACTGAGGAAAAAGGTTGAACTGCTGAAAAACAAGACCTATTTTAAGCTGCTTTTCTCTTGTTTCCTTTGCCTTGTGCTTTGTTTTATCCTCACCGTCAAAAATCACATCACCGTCAACTATAATTTTACCGCTATCGGCAGTTTCAAGGAAATTGATACAGCGAAGAAGGGTTGTTTTACCGCTGCCTGAGGAACCGATAATTGACATAACCTGACCTTCCTCAAGAGAAAGGGAAATGCCCTTGAGGACCTCGGTTTTACCGAAGCTCTTTTTTAGATTTGAAACTTCAAGTATAGACATATTTTCCCCTCCTTAACCCTTGAAATAATCCAGCTTCTTTTCGATTCTGCCGAAAACAATGGTGAGAAGACCGTTGAAAAGAAGGTAGAAAAGGCCTGTATAGAACAGCGGCCACAAAAGTCCTTCACTTTTAATGAATGCCTGTCCGTTCCATATGATTTCGTAAACGGAGATTACTCTTGCAAGCGATGTATCCTTCACAAGTGTGATAATTTCGTTACTCATAGGCGGAATAATTCTCTTAATAACCTGAAGAAGAACTACCCTGAAGAAGGTCTGACTCTTTGTCATACCGAGAACCTGACCTGCTTCATACTGTCCCTTGGGTATACTTTCGATACCGCCACGGTATATTTCTGAAAAATAACAGGCGTAGTTTATAACAAAGGAAACAATAACCGCAGGGAATCGGTCAAGGCCCTCCCAGGTTGCCACCCACTGAATAAGCTCACTGCCTGAGTTAAGCTTTTCTGCAAAGCCGGCAATAAGGCCGGGAGCATAGAAGATAACTATTATCTGCAGCATCAGCGGGGTACCTCTGATTACCCATACAAGAAACTTTGAGGCGTATCTTATAGGTGAAAATCTGCTCATTGACCCGAAGGCTATTATGAGGCCTAAAGGAAGAGCAAAAAGCAGGGTCAGAGCAAATATCTCAAGAGTTGTACCAAAGCCCTCAAGAAGGCTTAATGTAACTCTCCAAACTGTATTTATATCCATATATAAATTCCTTTTTTAACCAACGGAAAGACAGGAGGCTTTAACCTTCTGTCTTCCGATTGAATATATTACTTTATTTTTTAATTATGCAAGAGTGAGCTCGTACTTTGTTGCAAGAGCTGTAAGAGTACCGTCTGCAATAAGGTCAGCCATAATCTTGTTAACCTCTGCAGTTGCGTCGGAATCCTTACGGAATGCGATACCGTATTCTTCTGTTGAAAGCTCAATAGCATAACCGAGGTCAGCATATGATGTGCCTTCACCTGTCATAGCGTTTGCCATTGTGATATCTATTACACAAGCATCTACCTTGCCGCCTGCAACCTCAAGAAGAGCTGCTGACTGAGTTTCGGAAGCGATGTAGTCTTTAATTTCAAGAGCCTGAAGTTCCTTTTCACCTGCTGAGCCTGCTTCTACTGCAAACTTAAGGTCAGCGATGGAAGCTGCATCCTTATAGTTTTCAAGAGCGTCCTTCTTCATAACAACAACCTGAGCATTCTTAACGTATGCATCAGAAATGCTTGCATTAAGCTTGCCTTCTTCTGTAATTGTCATACCGTTCCAGATACAGTCGATATCCTTTGCAGCAAGCTCAAGGTACTTGTTATCCCAGTTGATTTCAATAAATTCAACTTCAACGCCAAGCTTCTTAGCTACTGCCTGAGCAAATTCTGTATCAAAGCCTGTCCATTCGCCGTTTTTGTCCTTGAAGTTCATGGGAGCGTAATCTGTCATACCAACAATAAGCTTACCCTTTTCCTTGATGTATGCAAGGTCGGATGCTGTGTTACCGCCTGTTGCGTTGCCGTCTGTTGCCTTGTTGCCGCAGGCTGCGAATGCGAAGCACATTACAACTGCAAGTGCTGCAAGAATTAAAGCAATAATTTTTTTGTTCATTTTCTTTTCTTCCTTTCGAAGTACATTAAATTTTCTGAGTGATTTGTTTTATCACTTTAGCGTGGTAACATATTAACACAGTAAAACAGTTGTGTCAATAGCTTTCAGTAAAAAACTTTAAACTTTTTTGCCGAAATCAGAATTCAAGGAAGGTCAGCGCCGTTTGATATCAGACTCAGCGCGAACACATAGCCTGGACATTATATGCCGTAAGAAAAGCAAAAGGCACCTGAGCTTTAAGCCCTGATGCCTTTTATAAACCGTTAAATTATTTATTATTCTGCTTTTCTGCCCTTTGAAAGCATAAGGTTTGTGATGATACCGAGAATAAGTGCACATGCTGTTGTTGTAAGAGTAACCTTACCGATTGCAAGTGCCATGCCGCCGATACCTGTGATAAGAATTACAGATGTTGTGAAGAGGTTTGCATTGTCTTCAAGGTCAACCTTCTGAATCATCTTAAGACCTGAAACAGCGATGAAGCCGTAAAGTGTGATGCAGACACCGCCCATTACACAGCCGGGAATTGAATCAAGGAATGCAACGAAGGGTGAGATGAATGCGATAAGCACTGAAAGAATTGCTGTTGTTGTGATTGTTGCAACAGAAGCGTTCTTTGTGATAGCAACACAGCCAACAGATTCACCGTAGGTTGTGTTGGGGCAGCCGCCGAAGATGGCACCTGCGATTGAGCCGATACCGTCACCGAGAAGTGTTCTGTGAAGTCCGGGATCTTCAAGAAGGTCGCTTTCAATGATTGATGAAAGGTTCTTGTGGTCAGCAATATGCTCTGCGAAAACAACGAAAGCAACGGGAATGTAAGCAACTGCAATTGTTGCAACATAAGATGCTTCAAAGTCCTTCACACCTTCAATAGCTTTAAGGAAGGTGAAATCGGGGACGGAGATGAATGTGCTGAGATTCACACCGTCAGCAACAAGAGCCTCGAAGGGAGCAAAATCAATTACCATAAGAGCAGCATTGCCTGTTGCTTTACCGATAAGAGTGAACACAAGTGCAACTGCATAGCCTGCAAGAATACCGATGATAAAGGGAATGAGCTTTGCCATCTTCTTGCCGTAGGTTGAGCAAAGAACAACAACGAAAAGTGTGACGAGGGCACAGATAAGTGATACCCAGATGTTTGTTGTCATAATGAATGAGCCGTTACCGTCCTGGGGACCGTATGAGAACACATCCTTGATTGCAGCGCCTGCAAGGGAAAGACCGATGAGAGCAACTGTGGGGCCGATAACAACTGCGGGCATAAGCTTGTTGATCCAGCCAACGCCTACAAACTTAACAACCAGAGCAATAATTACATAAACAAGACCTGCAAAAACAGCACCGATTATAAGACCTAAATAACCAAGCTGCATTGATGTTGCACCTGCAAAAGCGGCAACCATTGAGCCGATGAAGGCAAATGATGAGCCAAGGAAAACAGGGCTTCTGAACTTTGTGAACAGCTGGTATACGATTGTACCTACACCTGCGCCGAAAAGAGCAGCAGACGCTGACATACCGTTACCTACGATTGCGGGAACTGCGATTGTTGCAGCCATGATTGCAAGAAGCTGCTGAATTGCAAAGACAAGAATCTGCGGGAACTTAGGCTTGTCTTTGACATTGTAAATCATTTTCATTTTAAAAGACCTCCTTTTGTTTTATAAAATTCTATCACAGTCAAAAGCAAAAGTAAATAGAAATTACGACAGAATTTGACAACTTATGTACCAAAAAGAAGTTGCTGTTTTTGTGCTTTTTGACACAGTTCACATGATTGACACACAACATGTGCTATGTTATAATTCTTTCTGAAATCAAACACAGCATGAAAGGCGGTGTAAACAGTGAAAAAAATTAAAGCCTTTGAAATCAGCAGCATGATTTTGCATTTTCTTGCAATGGGTCTTATGTTGTGCGATCATCTGTGGGCAACGGTTGTGCCCGGAAACGAGTGGCTGACCTGCATAGGAAGACTTGCCTTTCCCATTTTCGCTTTTATGATTGTTGAAGGATATTTTCACACTAAAAGCTTAAAGAAGTATATTCTCAGGCTTTTCGTCTTTGCACTCATATCGGAAATACCCTTTAACCTTATGGTGGGCAGCAATGTTTTTTATTACCCGCACCAGAATGTGCTGTGGACCTTCCTTTGCGGCATATTACTGATTCATCTTAATGAAAAAGCAAAGGACAGCGGCAAAATTCACCTGCGTATACTTGCTCTCACAGGAAGCCTTGTCATCGGCTTTGCAGTGGGTCTTATCGGTATGGTGGACTATATGCACGCAGGTGTTTTCACTGTGCTCGTTTTCTATTTCTTCCGAGAAAGAAAATGGTGGAATTTCATTATTCAGGCAATTCTGCTTTATTATATGAACACAGAGCTTATCGGAGGCTACGGCTATGATGTTGAGCTTTTCGGAAAAAGCTTCTTCATCGTTCAGCAGAGCTTTGCCGTTTTTGCACTGATCCCCATATGGCTTTACAGGGGCAAACAGGGACCTCACAACAAATTCCTCAAGAATCTGTATTACTGGTTCTATCCTGCCCACATGCTGATTCTGGCACTTATAAAAATGTATGTTATATAAAAAAGAGCAGCTGCGTTGCAGCTGCTCTGTTCATTTATTTACTGTCAGCAAAAAGCTTTTCGTAAGCGACCTCAAAGAAATCCTTCTGCGATTCCTTCCAGCATATATCAACATATATTACCATGTTATCCTTTACGGCAAAGCCCAATTCTGTCATTTCACCGCTGTTGAATTCTCTGTAGTATTCATCCCAGCCGGCATCACCGGTTTCCATTTTCATTATGACAGCACCACGCTTGTTATAAAGCTTAATAAGCTTATTTATGTGTCTTTGCCTGATTTCAGGATAATCGCTTACAAAAACCTGATAGTATAACCACTGTGTTTCCTCGTCCTGATATTCTTTTTCTTTTTTGGAATAGAAATTATAGCACTGTGCAAGCCTTGTTGCATCAACCCCTTTAACCGAATTTTCACAATTCTTTTCTTCAATTCCGAAATCGGAAAGTGAAACGGGTAAGCTTTCCTCATTTGACAGAAGAGCCGTGTTTTCAGCATAAAGCTGACGGTTATAATACTCTGCTGCAAAGGTACCTGCCGCGATTAACAAAGCAACAGCAAGAGTAAGAATAAAGCCTGCTTTTCCTTTGAAGCATTTTTTAACACAATCGTCAACCTCTGATACGGCAACGACCAGAACCGGCACACCGCACATAATAAAAAACCATTCTGATTCCACATAGCCGAGCCCGAGAATGAGTATCAGTGCAAATTCAAGCAGCAGCAGAAATATCACTGCAACCTTGTTTGCAGCATAGCTTTGCTTATGCTCCTTTAAGTTTGAAAAGGGTATCCTCTCTCCTGTTTTTACCCGTTTTTTGCTTTTTTGCAAAAATGTGAAAAACTCAATAAGCCTCAGCAGTGTATGAGTTAAATAAAAAGTCACAAGCGTAATCTCTATCCAACTGTATATGCTTGTTTCAATCAGCGGCTCATAATCAGACCTGAGAAAAAGCAGATGGATCAAACGAAAAATCACCCAGCCCGAAAACCATAAATAGCCGGGCTGAAGAAGAACTCTTTTTGCAATAATTCTGAATTTATCGTTTTCATCGGTCATAATTTCCGTTATGTCTGAATTTTGTGTTCTGAAAATGAAAAGCTCATTGTTATAAACTCCTGCA
The DNA here is from genome assembly GCA_045604105.1 of Acutalibacteraceae bacterium. Lineage (GTDB taxonomy): Bacteria > Bacillota > Clostridia > Oscillospirales > Acutalibacteraceae > UBA6857. The sequence goes on from JAZUNJ010000046.1 coordinate 47,787, forward strand.
CATTCCCAGCCTTCATTTTCGCAGGTGTCTTTAAAGTCCACAGGAAATGAGCCGGTATATAATTCGGCTGAATATCTTATTTTCCTTGGCTCTGCCTTTTCAAAAACAAAATTCTTACCGTCTATTTCCTTAAGCCTTAACCCCTTTTCCTCCTGCTCACAAAGATACTCCTCAACCGCCGTAAGTTCAGTATAATTAAAGGTAAAGGGAATTCTGATTATGTCTTTTTCTTTGTTGAACAGCTTCATTCCAGCACCTCCATTATCTCTTCTCCGTCAATAATAAGGGTGCTGAGTCTTGCATATTCTTCCTTCAGCATCCTTTTGCCTTCATCGGTGATGATGTAGCTTTTTGTTGAAAGGGAATTATTTGTACGCTTGATAAGGCCTGCAGAATAAAATTTTTCAAGCATTGTGTAAAGTGTTCCGGGGCCGATTTTTATTCTGCCGCCCGATATACGCCGCACCTCGCTCATAATTTCTGTTCCGTACAGCTCCTTTGTCAGTGCAAGAAGCACATAATACATTGGCTCAGACAAGGTCTGCAATGCTTTTCTTGGCAAAATAATCACTCCCTTCCTATTATTATCGTTCATCGGTATCGTTTAACGATAACCGACAACTTTATTATATATCATGACTTTATCCATGTCAAGTATTTTTCTGAAAAGAAAAAAGGCGACCGACGGTCGCCTTTACTGTATACTGTCACTTGTGCCTTAAATAAGCGGCTGCTCATTGATAACAAGCTTGAAGGCAAGATTCAGCTTTTCTGCCGCCTTTCTGCACATAATCATTCTGCCAAGGAAAATTTCAAAATAATCCATCACTGAGCCATAGGCTGTGTCAACAGTCAGACGCAAGGTTACCGTTTTGTCCTCTGTGTTGATTTTAAGGGCAGATTTTTCAACTGAATAGTTCACTCTGTCGTGAATGTCAAAGCTTGTTTTGTCGTTGTTTCTCACTCTGCTACGTCTTACATCGGATTTATCTGCAATGATAAGCGCCGCTGCAACGGGACTCACGGCAACTCCCGTGCCCTCATCATGGTTACCGATTGCAGCCACAATTTCACACAGGTCCTCTGTTTTCATGCCGAGCTCATTGAGAAGGTAAAAGGCCATAACACCGCCTGACTGTGAATGCTCCACACGGTTGACCATATTACCGATATCGTGCATATAGCCTGCAATTCTTGCAAGCTCAACCTCTTTTGCGCTGTAGCCCAACTCCTCAAGAATGTTGCCTGCAATGTCAGACACTCTCATAACATGGGCAAAGCTGTGCTCCGTATAGCCTAAGGCGGCAAGAGTCTCGTCGGACTTTCTTATAAAGGTTTTTATTTTTTCGTTGGTTTTGACTTCTTCAAAGGTCAGCATATTATCACCTCTTTGTGAATTTGTAATCTGAGCTTAACGCTGTTAACAATGTAAAATCCGTTTTTTATAAATACGGCGGAAAGCTGATTTTTCTCAGACTTACCCGTAATTCTGCATTTCGTCAGCAGCCCTGATGGTAAAGAACGGCAAGACCGCCCTGAGCAGTTTCTCTGTACATGGCGTTCAGGTCCTTACCTGTTCTGTACATGGTTTCAACAACAGTGTCAAAGCTGATTTTTCTTGTGGTTGAAAGGAAGTTGGCAAGTGAAAGTGCATTGATAGCTCTCATTGCGGCAACTGCATTTCTTTCGATGCAGGGAATCTGCACAAGTCCGCAAACGGGGTCACAGGTAAGACCGAGCATATGCTCCATTGCAACCTCAGCAGCATATTCAATCTGTCCGATACCCATTCCGAAAAGCTCGCAAAGGGCGGCGGCAGCCATTGAGCAGGCTGTTCCGATTTCTGCCTGACAGCCGCATTCCGCACCGCTTATTGATGCATTGGTTTTAACAAGGTTACCCACAAGACCGCCGACCGCAAGTGCACGGCATATCTGGTCATCTGAGAAGCCCTTTTTATCCTGCATATATTTGAGAACACTGGGAAGAACTGCACAGGCACCGCAGGTGGGAGCAGTTACAATAACACCGCCGCCTGCATTATGCTCACTTGTTGCAAAGGCATAGGCGCAGACAAGTCTGTTTTCCTTTGTGATATCGCTTTCGTCAATGTGGCTCTGATTATAAAGATACTGAGCCTTTCTTTCAACGCCGAGGCCACCGTCAAGCACGCCTCTTGTGGAAAGGCCTGCATTGATTGCGTTTTTCATTGTCTTCCAGATTTCGTGAAGGTATGCCCAGATTTCTTCACCCTCATATTTTTCAACATATTCCCATAATCTCATGTTATGAGCCATGCAGTAATCAGCAATCTGACCGAAGGTTCTCAGAGGATAAACATCCTCTTCGCTGAGCTCGGGCTTTCCGTCAATAACAATCTGTCCTCCGCCCACAGACATGATACGGTCAAAGCCGACCTGTTCACCGTTTTTATAGGCAAAAAACTCCATCGTGTTTTCGTGAGGAAGATTTTCAGTTTCTCCGTCACCGAAGGCAAGGTCAATTTCAGTGCCCTCAAAAACATCAAGAATTGCTTCGTCGGTTTTATGCCCCTTGCCCGTGCTTGAAAGTGAGCCGTAAAGAATAACCTTGTAGGAATCTGCATCGGGGTACTCATTTCTGAAGTATCTTGCTGCCTTATCAGGTCCCATTGTGTGGGATGAAGAGGGGCCTCTTCCTATTTTATATAAGTATTTGAGACTTTTCATATTTTTCTCCTCAGTTTTGCTTCCTTACTATTTTATACTCATCATAGGCACTGAAATAATGGCATGAATCCATGTTGCCCGACATATACTTTTCCATCTCATCCTCATCAAGGTTGACGGAGCAATAGTATTCGTCGTATTCCTCGTCATAATCGAAGTATGCACAGCTTTCGCACAAGTCCTTTGCCATTATTATCACCTCTTGGTTTATTATAGTCTGCTTTTTTATAATAATCAAGTTAAATTTTAAATCGTAGCAATGCAACCCTTAACATTTGCCGCAAGGCAAATATTTCACGCGCCGAAGGCGTATTTCACATTGCGGAGCAATATTTCATATGACCGTAAGGTCATATTTCACTTTTTATTGACGAAAGTCAAGAAAAAATTAAAAACACCCGGGGAGAAACCGAGTGCTTTTAAAAAGGAGAAAATATGAAGAAAACATTATAGAGGAGTAATCAATTTAAGTTGAGCTTTTCAGCTCCTTTGTTGTACTCTCTGTTGAGTACACACATATAATACACGATAAAATTTCAAAAATCAACACTTTTTTGCCAAAAAATATCGTTTCTCCCTTTTAGTCAAAACCTATTAAATCAAAGAGTTAAATTTGTTTATTATGCACAAATATTCTCTTTTGTAATTTTAAAAAAATGACCATTCACAACTGTTTCATAAAAGGCAGTTATATTAAACATATTCTTACAAAATATTCACCAAAATGTAAATTTAAGGAATTTTGTTTGACTTTGGATTTCTTAAGTGTTAATATTGTTGCAAGCTTTAACACTCGATATATATTATATTAAGAAAGGCGGCTTTTTTGCCACGGTAAATATTATGGCTGATAAAAAGAAAAATGCTCTGCTCATTGTTAACCCCTGTGCAGGTAAAACAAAATCAAGGGCAGGCACATTCGAAATTGTTGATAAATTTTCAAAGGGCGATTATGAATTTTCCATTCAGACCACAACCTGTCAGGGTGATGCCACAAACATTGTAAAGCGTGAGCTTGAGGACAAGGATATGGTTGTGTGCTGCGGCGGTGACGGCACACTCAATGAAACAATCAACGGTGTTATGGACATGCCCCGCCGTGTTCCCATCGGCTATATTCCCACAGGCACAACCAATGACCTTGCAACCTCTCTCGGCCTTCCCTCAGACATTAAAAAGGCAACTGATATAATCATGGAAGGTCACACCAACGATTACGATGTAGGTCTGTTCAACAACAGATGCTTTACATATGTTGCATCCTTTGGTGCTTTTTCAAGAGCATCTTATGCAACAAGCCAGAAGCTGAAGAACAAATTCGGTCATGCAGCTTATATTGCATCAGCCGTTCCCGAGGTTATGGATATTCACCCCACAAAAATGAGAATCGAGCACGACGGCGGTGTTATTGAAGGCGAGTTTATGTTCGGCGCCGTTTCAAACTCACTTTCAGTAGGCGGATTCTTCAAGCTGCCCAAGGACGAGGTTAAATTCAATGACGGTGTTTTTGAGCTTCTTCTTGTGCCTAAGGTCAAAATGACACGTCTTTTCCCCATTCTTCACAAGGTAAGAAATCAGAACTATGACGGCAAGGAAATAATTTTCCTGAAAACAAGCAAAGTCAAAATCTACGCTCCCGATGAAGAAGTTCCCTGGACTCTTGACGGAGAATTCGGCGGCAACCACCATAATGTAAGCATCCATGTGCTTGAAAGAGCCGTTGAAATCTATTCCCCCGAGAATCCTCTTTTCCTTCCCAGAAAAGAGCCGGTCGCTGAACCTGATTCAGAAAAATCCGACACAGAAGACGGTAAGCACAGAATGAAGCGTTTCAGAAGAAACAAGGCTGAAAAGGCTTCTGCCGAGGCTACAGTAAGCATGGCAGACGAAACGGATTCTCAGGAGGATGCCGTTGAAATCAACTGAGTATCAGATCAGCAGCGTGAAAATCCCTGAAGCAGATTTTCACGCTGTTTTTTTTTGCGACAAATAATTAATTTTTTTTGAATAAATTATTGACAAAAATAAAATAATATAATATACTGTTTACATCTAAAGAGATCGTATCAGAAGGAGGAACAAAAATGCCTGACTATATGGTATATTTCAAAGCTATAATTGATTTTATTATGAAATTAATTGCGTTCTTCAAAAAAAGTGACAACACTGAAGTTGAAAACACCGAAATCTGATTTTATAATAAGTTGAGTCATCCGTTTTACGGGTGACTTTTTTTGTGCTTAAATTTATAAGCTGAAAACAAAAAAGAAAACAGGCGAAAGCCTGTTTTCTTTTTTTGTTAAGCGATTATTCGCCTGCTTCCTCGTCTTCTGCGCCGCCGTTTACCTTTCCGATGACTGCCTTAAAGAAATCAATCAGTGAACGGAAGAAAGCAACGATGTCGTCATAATAGGTTTCAACAAATCTTGAGAATGAATTGTTCATTTTTTGTCCTCCTAAAAAATTCTTTTAATAAGGTGTGTCCTTTAACATGATAATTGTAAAATATTTTTAACCGTTTGTCAATATATAATTCTAAACGTGTCTATCTTTCTGCAATCTGAACTTTTGATTTTTCCGAAAGAAGCCTGAATTTTCTTGTTTTGAAAAGATAAATGATAATAAGAGGAATGTCTGCAAGCAGCCATGCGGCAGGTCCCGCATAGCAAACCGCATCAAAGCCGAGCATTGGTGTCAGTATGAATGCAATTGAAATTCTGCCGAAAAGCTCGCCGAGACCTGCAACTGAGTTAGCGTATGTGAAGCCGAGGCCCTGCAATGTGTTTCTCACAACAAACAGAATTGCCACAAGGCTGTAGCACTGAGAGATTGCAAGAATATATCTTTTTGCAGCTACCATAATTTCGGGGTTTACCTCACTCATGAAAAGTGACACCAAAGGCTCACCGATAAGATAAAGAGTTATACTCATCGTAACCGAAACTGCAAGGTCAAGAAGGAAAATTCTTCTGACAGATTTGATTATCCTGTCATAATTCCCGGCGCCGTAATTCTGACCCACAAAGGTCTGTGTGGCAACACCCAGACCCGACATGGGTATGTTTGTGATAGCCTCTACCCTGCCAGCAGCGGTGAAGCCTGCTATTACACTTGTGCCGAAAGAATTCACAACGCTCTGAAGGCTCATTGAACCGATGGCCGTTATGGTAAACTGAAGAGAAACGGGAATTCCCAGCTTAATCTGCTTTAATGAGGTGTAAGGATTGAGTCTGATATGCTCTTTTCTGAGCCCCACCTCTTTATTGAAGAAGATAACATATATACCGTTCAATGCTGCTGCCACAATGTGCGAAATAAGTGTTGCAGCCGCTGTGCCCTCAACTCCCCAATGAAACACACGGACAAACAGAACATCCAGTATGAAATTTGTGAAAACACTTACAACAAAAAAATACAGTGGCTTTCTGCTTTCTCCCACGCTTCTTGAAATTGCAGTGAAATTGTTCGACAGCATCTGAAAGGGTATGCCGTAATAGAGAATGTTGACATAGGCGCCTGACAGACCGATTATTTCTTCAGGTGTTCCGATAAGCTTTAAAAGAGGAGTTGATATTATGTGTGCAACAACAGAAATAAAAACTCCGATACTAAAGGCAAGAGAGATGCTGTTTCCTGCATAATGGGCAAGCTTTTCCCTGTCTCCTGCGCCAAAAGCATGAGAGACGGGAATTGAAAATCCGCTTGTAAGCCCCAGAGCAGTGCCCACAATAAAAGAGCCGATTGATCCGACGGAGCCTACTGCAGCAAGAGCCTCGTCGCTTACATAACGACCGACAATTATATTATCCACAAAAGCATAGTTATACTGAAGCATTGAGGACATCATAATGGGAAGTGCAAAAACAATGATGCTTTTGACGGGATTTCCCGTAAGCATAGACCTTTGCTTATTCATTAAAATTCATCATCCTTTGAAAATATAACGGAGCTATTATACGCTTTTGGAAAATAAAGTCAACAATCTGCACACTAAAGAGTTTAAAAAACTTGCACAGCCTCACATTATATGCTACAATTACTGCGAAATAAAAATCAGAAAGGAAAAAAATATTATGAAAGCATGTATTTACGGTGCAGGCTCTCTGGGAACAGTGCTCGGAGCTTACATCACAAAAAACGGCGGCGAAATTGACCTTATCAACAGAAACAAGGCTCACGTTGAAGCCCTCAGACAAAACGGTGCAAAAATTACAGGTACTGTTGATATGACCGTTCCCGTAAAGGCAATTACACCCGACGAAATGACAGAAAAATATGACCTTATCATTCTTATGACAAAGCAGCTTTATAACGTTGAGGTGCTTGAAGGTCTTCTTCCCTTTATGAACGATGACTGCCTTGTGTGCACAATGCAGAACGGTATTCCTGAGCTTTCAGTTTCAAAGGTTGTGGGCGAAGACAGAACACTGGGCTGTACCGTTGCCTGGGGCGCAACACTTCTTGAGCCCGGTATTGTTGAGCTCACAAGTGAGCCCGACTCCCTTTCCTTCGGTCTCGGCTCCTTCAGCGGCAGACAGGACGAGCGCTTCTTTGAGGTTAAGAGGCTGCTTGAGCTTATGTGCCCTGTTGAGGTTGAAGATAACTTCATCGGCGTGCGCTGGTCAAAGCTTCTCATCAATGCTGCCTTCAGCGGTATGTCCGTTGTAACAGGCGGCACCTTCGGGGATGCTGCAGAAACAAAAGCCTCACGCCCCATGGTACAGATGATTATCAAGGAATGCATTGACGTTGCAAAAAAAGCAGGAATTAAAATTGCTCCCGTTCAGGGCAAAAATATCACTGCTCTTTTCGGCTTCAAGGGTAACTTCAAAAAGAAAATTTCCTTTATGCTTATTCCTCTTGGCATCAAAAAGCACCGTCTTTTAAAGGCAAGCATGCTTCAGGATATTGAGCACGGAAAGAAGACAGAGGTTGATTTCATCAACGGCGTTGTTGTTGAATACGGTGAAAAATACGGCGTACCCACACCCTACAACAAAAAGGTTGTTGAAATTGTGCACATGATTGAGGACGGCAAGCTTAAGCCCTCCTTCGACAATGTAAAGCTTTTCTGGGACAGATAAAACGATAAAAAAAGACCGCTGAGCTCAGCGGTCCTTTTTTTATCCTAATATGGGCTTATCCACAAACTCAACTTCAGGAATTCCCTTGATTCCGTCAGATTCGAAAATCACAATTTCATTTTCCCCTTCCTTTAAAAGGGAAGCTGGTACATACAAGGTCTGCTGAGGTCCGATTTCCCAGTATCTTCCGATGTTGAAGCCGTTTATCACAACGAAGCCCTTTGTGAAGCTGTCGAGTCTGAGGAAGGTATCATATGCCTCATCTACACTGAAGGTGCCCTTATAGAAAGCGGACTTTTCATATGGCCTTTCAGCAGAATACACAACACCTTCAAGGTTGTTCATGGGCAGAGTGTAAACCTGCCAGTCAAAGTGGATTTTGCTGTCAATAAGACATCTGCCTGCGATACCCTTTTTACGCATCATCTTGCTTCCGAAATTGGCTCTGCCCATGTTTTCGCAGAGCACTGTAAGCACGTCTCCTGCCTTGGCAGATATTCTGATTTCAAGTGAATCGTTTATGTAAACAATGCCGGCAAGGTCTTTGTTTATGTAAATCTGAGCACGGTCGCCAAGGCTCTCAAAGGAAAGAAGTGCATCGTTGTAATCACGGTTCAAGGTTGTTCTGTAGGCGATATAGCCGTAGCCCTGACCGTATTTTTCCATGCATTTAGGGACATCCGAGTGAACGGGCGAAGATAAATTATGAAGATTATCAAAAATGCCTGCACTTTCTGAAAGAATGAATTTTCCGTAGGCTTTTTTCTGTCTGTTGCAGGGAATTTCGGGAAGCTCATGCTCAGTATGCTTTCTGATAATCTCTCTCACCTGATGGTATTTTTCTGTTACATCACCGCACTCTGTGAGCATTGCATCATAATCATAGCTTGTAACATCGGGGGCAAACTTTTCATAGTGATTGGCACCGCTCATAAAACCGAAGTTTGTGCCGCCGATAAACATATACATGTTAAGGCTGCCCTTTGTGAGCATATCGTCAACCACCGAAGCATACTGCTGTGCACTTGTTGTGTGATGCTCACTGTCACCCCAGGCATCAAACCAGCCGTTCCACATTTCCATGCACATTTTCGGCATATCGGGGAACAGCTCATCATGAGCCCTGAAATTTTCCTCAACTCTGCTGCCGAAATTCAGTGTTGCCATGCAGCCGTCAATTGCACCGTCAAGAAGATTTTCCCTGCTTGTGCCGTCAGAGGTGAAAAGAGGCACATCTATTCCCCTTTTTCTGTAGCCCTCATAAAGATACTGAAGGTATTTTTTGTCGTCACCGTAATAGCCGTACTCATTTTCACACTGCAGCATGATAACGGGTCCGCCATTTGTGCAAAGAAGAGGCCGCACCTCATCAAAAAGACGGTCGAGGTATCTGTCAAAGCATTTTATGTAAGAAGGATTTGAGCAGCGGATTTCCATTTCATCATCACACTGAATCCACCAGGGAAGGCCTCCGAATTCCCACTCGGCACAGATATAAGGTCCGGGACGGACAATAACCATCAGCCCCTCTTCACCTGCAGTACGGATGAAGGAAGCAATGTCAAGCATTCCGGAAAAATCAAATTCACCGGGCTTTTTTTCATGCATATTCCATGCACAGTACGTTTCAACACAGTTAAGCCCCATGGCTTTCATTTTCCTGAAAATATCATTCCAGGTATCAGGCATATTACGGAAATAATGAACTGCACCTGAAATCAGCTTTACAGGTGCATCGTCCTTATAAAACTGATTACCCTTTATTTCAAACATCATAAAAACACTCCAAATTTTTTTGTTCAGATATAATATATCAGCACTCAGGCTGAAAATCAATGAAATATGTGAATTAAAGAGCGAAAAACAGTTAAAAATATTCCCTTTAAAATTTTTTTGTTTTTTTTCAAAAAAGTATTGACTAATAAAAGATGTTGTGATATTATATTCAAGCGTTGAACGAGGGAGGCCTCGCAAAACGGATATAAGCTGGTGTAGCTCAGTTGGTAGAGCAGCTGATTTGTAATCAGCAGGTCGGGGGTTCGAGTCCGTCCACCAGCTCCAGTTTTTTAATATGGGTAGGTTCCCGAGTGGCCAAAGGGAGCAGACTGTAAATCTGCCGTCAACGACTTCGATGGTTCGAATCCATCCCTGCCCACCAGAAAATCGACTTGTGAAAGCAAGTCGATTTTTTTATCCGTCGTGAAATCAATGGCATATCGTCACACCTTCAGGTGTGTATCAAGGAATGCTTTCGCAATGATGATATACAATGCTTCGCATTGATTAAAACTTAGCCTGTTATTGTCATTCGCACCGTAAAATAAATCCTTCGGAGCTGTTTTTTATTGAATCCAAAGGATTGATATGACACTGACCTATAACAGATGTTTAAAAATTATATGTAACCAGAGGAAGTAAAAAATGAATTGGAATTTTATGTTTTTCTTTAACAGCGTATTACTGGGTGTCGGCCTTGCCATGGACGCCTTTTCGGTATCCCTTGCAGACGGACTCAATGAGCCTTCAATGAAAAAAACAAGAATGTGCGCCATTGCCGGTGTGTTCTCCTTTTTTCAGTTTGCAATGCCTATGATCGGCTGGATATGTGTATCCACAATTGCGCAATATTTCAAAGCCTTCGAGAAGCTTATCCCCTGGATTGCCCTCATACTGCTGGGCTATATCGGTGGAAAAATGCTTTATGATGGCATCAGAAACAAGGATTCAGAGGAAGAAAAGCCTGCAGTAGGCTTTGCCGCCTTGCTGATTCAGGGCGTTGCAACCTCCATTGATGCCCTGTCTGTCGGCTTCACTATTTCCGACCACGATTGGATTCACGCTCTTGTTGCCTGCCTTCTGATTGCTGTTGTCACCTTCTTTATCTGCAATGTGGGACTGTTCCTTGGCAAAAAGTTCGGAACAAAGCTTGCCGGTAAGGCAAGTATACTCGGCGGATCGATTCTTGTATTCATCGGTCTGGAAATTTTTATAACAAACCTGTTTTAATAAAAAACTGAAATCCTATATAAATGCCGGAATCGTCAGCTGACAAAGGTGTGCATAAAGAAGATTTATCGGAAGGAAAAATAAGAGATAAAAAGTAAAAACCCGAATCACACAGATTCGGGTTTTTGTTTTTGCAGCACTTTATTCTTTTTTGATATTCGGGTAGCACTAGCCACTTCATGCTTTAAAATGTTAATTTTATTTGTCTGCCGTCTGCTTTTGTATGCAAATAAGTTGTATCATTTACAGCTTATTTGTTGAAATAGGTATGTAATATATGATATAATTATATAAGCACTTTATTTTGCTACATTTTCTATGAAAGGAATATGGATTATGAAGAATAATTATGCAAAAAGAGTTTTAGCTCTGCTTCTTACCGTATTAATGGTTTTTTCTTCAGTTCCCATGACTGTATTTGCTCAGGATATATCCGGCATATCAGTACAGGATGAAGCTGAAAATGCAGTGCAGGAAGAAACGGAAACAACCCTTCAGAAGGAAGCTGAAGATCCCGTGCCTGACAACATCACGACAGATCCTCAGAATGTTACTTCGGCTGAGCAGCTTGAAAAAGCAATTGCTGCAGGTGCAGAAGCAATCCGCATTACTGCCTCCTTCGAAATTGACCGTACATTCTATATTACAAAAAATGTAAGAATTTATTCTCAAGAGGCCTTCACTCTCACAAGAAAAGCAGACTTTGCAGGTGATATGTTTGTTATCGGTGAAAGTGCCGAGGGTGAAGTATGTCCTTCAAAGATAACTCTCACAGTAGGTACCATAGGAACACAAAGCAGCGACCTGCTCACAATTAACGGTAACAGTGAAAACATGACAGTTCCCGTAACGGGCACTGTGTTCTTCGTGTGCAAAAACGGCCAGGCTGATCTTCATGCTGACCTCACTGTTACAAACTGTAAAAAAACAGGTAACGTCCGTGTGCTTGATACCGACAAATATACCCTTTGTAACGACCGTACAATTATCGGCGGTGCTGTGGGTATTATTGCAGAAGCCGGAAAAAATGACGACGAGAGCATTTCCGACGGTGTTATGAACATTTACGGCGGTAAGTACACATACAACGGTGTTGCCGAATCCGGCACCTACGGCGGTGCTTTCTTCAACCACAGTACACTCAATGTTTATGACGGTACCTTTGAACACAACTATGCTTCAAGAGCAGGTGCCTTCTATAACTACCGTAAAATGAACCTCCATAAAGCAACCGTTTCCGATAACACTGCAACAAGCACGGGCGGTGCTATCTATCTGCCTTCAAGCACAGGCGCAGTTCTGCGTGTGGGCGGTGACACAAAAGCAGATGCCGTTCAGGTTGTTTTCAAGGGCAACAAGGCGAAGATTGCAGGCGCTGTGTCCTCCTCGGGCACCCTTGTGCTTCGCAATACTCTTTTTGAAGAAAACACAGCCACAGAAACTGCAGGCGCTGTTTACGGCACAGGCAGTTACAACAACATCACTGTTCATGACAGCACCTTCACTAAAAACAGTGCAGGTACAAACGGCGGTGCAATTTATGTTACAAGCAAGCGTTCAAGCGGCAAGGTTGAGCTTCATGTAAGAGACAGTGTGTTCACCGAAAACAGTGCAACAGGTAATGGCGGTGCTGTTTATGCTGCCAACACCTCAAGAGCTTACATGAGAGATGTAAGCTTCAGCAAAAACACCTCTGACGCCGGTGGTGGTGCTGCTTATGTTTACGGTGCCGAAGCAAACTTCAACCATGTTACCTTCAGTGAAAACAGTGCAACGGCAGGTGCCGGCGGTGCTGTTTATATAACCCAAAACGGTGCAACAGAGCCCGTTTCATCCAGTGTTGTTATGAATGAGGTGACAGCTCAGAAGAACACCTCTACCGGTATAGGCGGTGCAGCTTACTGTGCCCACAGTGAGCTTAAAGTGTATAACAGCACAATCAAAGAAAACACTGCAAAATCCGGCAGTGCCATAGGCTTTGGCGAATCAGGCTCAGGCGACATATATAACAGCCTTATCGAGGGTAACTCATGCATTTCAACAAATGAAGGCAACGCCGGTGCGCTTTATTTCTACACCGGCGGAACCAAGGTAACAGTTCACAGCTGTGTGCTGAAAAACAATTCATCCCACGGCTTCGGCGGCGGTATTCTCATTTCAGGTAAATCCCTTCTTGACCTTTATAATATTACCGCAACGGGCAACTCAGCCCTCAAGGGCGGCTTCATGTATGAAACCGTATCAGGTACTGTTGTAACAATAAGCGGACTTACCGTTTCAGGAAACAGCTTTACTGAAGCCACAGGTGCAGGCGGACCTGTCATCTGGGGCAACACACCCAACGCAAAGCTTTATATCAACAAAACTAATTACATTGACAAGGATACACAAGCAGAGCTTGACGATGCTTATTGGGCAGCTGCAATCTACAACAAGCTCACGGTTTTTGACTCTGATGCAGAAATCCCTGAACACGACGAATATGACCAGCCCGACTATGACACAACAGGCTTTCCCGATGTTAAAACAGCAAAACAGCTTGAAGATGCAATCAATGCAGGCTTTGAAAAAATCCGCATTTTAAAAAGCTTCAAGCTTGACAGAACATATTATGTTACAAATAACACCGAAATTTACAGTGAAGTCCCCGTCGTTCTCACAAGAGACGAGAGCTTTACAGGCGATATCTTTGTTGTTGGTGAAGACAAGAACGGTGTTGCAACCGAAGAGGAGGTAACTCTCACTCTCGGAAAACCCGACTCCGCCGAAAAGGACATGCTTGTCATTGACGGCAACAAGGACAATATGGCAGATGATACCCTTGTTAAAGGCTCAGTGATTTTTGTATGTTCAAAGGGTAATGTCAGCTTATATGAAAACCTTACTGTCAGAAACTGTAAAAAGACCGGTAACGAAACAGCTCTCAATGAAGCTCACGGACTCTCCTACCCCAAGTATGTTGGCGGTGCAGTAGGTATTATTGCAAAGAACGCCACAATGAATATTTACGGCGGCTCATATATAAACAATGAAGCAAGCATGTCAGGCAGCTCAACCTACGGCGGTGCCTTCCACAACTACGGCACAACCAAGGTTTACGGCGGTACCTTCAGCGGTAACAGTGCCGGAAGAGCAGGTGCCTTCTATAACTACCGTGTGCTTTACATCTACAAGGCAACCATCGAAAACAACTCAGCCGTAACAGGCGGTGCAATTTATGTTCCCGCAAGCACCAGTGCATTGCTTTACATCGGCACAGATACCGAGGGCATTGAAAGCAATGTTACTTTCGCAAACAACACCGCAGAAGGAAACGGCGGTGCAATTTACCTTGCCGGCAGAATGACCGTTCAGGATACTGCCTTTGAAAATAACAGTGCATTAAACGGCGGTGCAATTTACGGCGGTGGGGACTACAAAACCATTACCCTGAAGGATACATCCTTCCATAAAAATACTGCCTCAGAAAACGGAAGCGCCATCTATCTTAAGGGTGACAGCAGCTATGCTGAAAGATATGAGCTTCAGCTTCAGAACACAGACCTTTCAGAAAACACCGCACAGCTTAACGGTGCAGTATATCTTTCAGAAGCAAGAGCAAACATCATAGATTCAGACTTCAGCAAAAACACAGCCTCCAATGACGGTGCTGCAATTTATCTCACCTCATCAAAGCTTGACGCTGACACAGTAAGCTTCACAGAAAACAGTGCATTAAACGGCGGCGCTGTTGCTTTATATGAAAATTCAGCTGTGGAAATGACAGGTATCACCTCTTCACTTAACACAGCAGCTTCAAAGGGCGGCTTTGCATACTGCACCAATTCACATTTTGAGATTTTCAACAGCAGCATCACAGATAATACTGCACTGACAGGCGGTGCAATCAGCTTTTGCGAGGATGCTTTTGGCGGTGCTTATAGCACCGAATTCAGAAGTAACGAAGCTACCGGTGGAAACGGCGGTGCTCTCGACATCAGCACCTCAGGCAAGCAGGTAATTATTCAGGGCTGTACCCTCACAGAAAACTCAGCAGAAGCCTTCGGTGGCGCCGTAAATGCTGCATCAGGCTCTTCGGTTAAGCTCTATGACATCACAGCCACCAATAACTCTGCAAAGCAGGGCGGCTTTATGTATGAGGCCGATGCAGGCACAAAGGTTACAAGCCTTGGTCTTACCGTCGGAGGAAACACTGCCGAAGAAAACGGACCCATCATTTTCGGCGGCTCGGCAGATGCAGTTCTTGACATCAGTCAGAATAAATATACAGACTCAGCTGCATCAGAGCTTAATGAAGCTTACTGGAAAGCCGCAATTGCAGGTGAGCTTACTGTCAACTTCACAGACGGTGAAATCCCCCCCTATGCAGACTACGGCAACGAGGAACCCGGCGGAATGTGGAATGCAACAGACGTTGCCTCGGCAGACGAGCTTCAGGCAGCACTTGAAGCAGGTGCAAAGGAAATCCGTGTTACAAAGTCCTTCGAGCTTGACAGAACATTCTTTATAACGAAGGATGTTGTTATCTTCTCAACTGCACACGTTACCCTCACAAGAGCTGCTGACTTCGGCGGAGACATCTTCGTTATAGGTCAGTTCAGCGACGGCACTCCCACAAGTGAAACGGTAACTCTCAGCGTCGGCATTCCCACATCGGAAACAAGCAATCTTTTCATCCTTGACGGTAATAAGAGCCGCATGACCGCAGACGTGACAGGCACTGTATTCTTCGTATGCTCAAACGGTCACGCGAAGCTTTATGAAAACCTTACTGTCAGAAACTTCAGAAAAACAGGTAACGAGCGTACCCTTGAAGCAGTTCACGGTGTTTCTTATCCCGAATACATCGGTGGTGCCGTGGGTATTCTTGCAAAAAATTCCTCAATGGATATTTACGGCGGTACCTATTCAAACAACGCAAGTAACGAATCAGGTAAGGGTATCTACGGCGGTGCCTTCTACAACTTCGGTACAATGAACGTTTACGGTGGTGTGTTCTCAGGTAACCGTGCTTCAAGAGCCGGTGTATTTTATAACTACCGTGTTCTCAACCTTTACAATGCAGAAATCAAAAACAACTATGCAGCCACAAGCGGCGGTGCAATTTATATGCCTGCCAGCACCGGTGCATTCCTTTACATCGGCCAGGAGCTTGATGGTGTTACAAGCGGTGTCAGCTTCACATCAAACTCTGCGGCAGACAACGGTGGCGCAATTTATGCCAACAACGTGATAAAAATCAAAAACGCTTCCTTCGAAAAGAACAATGCCGATAACGGCGGTGCAATCGCCTCCTACTCTGCAGCACTTACAGTTGAAGCTTCAGAATTCGCCTCCAACACAAGCGTCCTTAACGGTGCCGCTGTTTATGTAACAGGTACAAGCTCAAGAAAAAACACAGCAGAGCTTACCTTAGACGGCACAAGCTTCAAATCAAATACAAGCACACTCAGCGGCGGTGCTGTTTATCTCAGAAGCGAAGCAGAAGCCGTAATCGGTGAGTGTATGTTTGAAGCAAACAGTGCAAAAGCAGACACCGATGAAAACCGTTACGGCGGCGGTGCTGTTTATGTTAACAATGCCTCAGTTGAATTTGACGGCACACAGTTCATAAACAACACATCGGATTATAACGGCGGTGCAGTTGCCCTTTACTCTGTTATTAAGGCAACACTCAAAAACATCACAGCTGACGGCAACAAGGCTGAAAATGACGGCGGCTTCCTTTATGCCTCAGCATCAGCTCCCAGAATATACACAGCTGAAATCAAAAACAGCTCTGCAGTAAATAACGGCGGTGCCCTGGCATTTGAAAACGGCTCTGATTCTCAGATAATCAAAGCAAGCTTTGACAGTAACAGCGCAGCAAACGGCGGTGCGGCATATGCAAACACAGTCAGCGGCAAAACCTTCCTTCACTCCTGCAGCTTCACTCAGAACTCCTCCGCAAACGGCGGTGCTCTGGCAGTGGCAGGCGGAAGCCTTCTTGAAGCTTACAACTCCACTGCAAAAAACAACAGTGCAGAATACGGCGGAGTGCTTTACATTTCCGGCAAAGACGCAAAGGCAGAAATCAACGGTCTCTCAGTTTCAGGCAACACTGCTTCAGTGACAGGCCCCATCATCTATTCCGATTCAGCTGAAGCAATTCTCAGCATAAACAAGAAAAACTTCACTGACGAAGCCGTGGCAGGCACCCCCGATGAGGCCTACTGGGCAAATGCGGTGGCAGGTGAAATCACATTAAATGAAAACGAAAACAGAGTTCCCGGTTATGCAGAGGAAGGCAACGAAACCTTCGGCTACATGTGGAATGCAACAGATGTTGCCTCAGCAGATGAGCTTGAAGCTGCACTCAAGGACGGCAAGGAGTATATCCGTATTGTTGCAGACTTTGAGCTTGACCGCACCTTCAATGTAACCAAGAGTGCTGCAATTTTTGCAACAAAGGCACACAAGCTCACAAGAGCCTCAGGCTTTGACGGTGTTATCTTCTCAGTTTCAACTGACGAAAACGCAGAAAAGACAACCTATTTTGCAATCGGTAATGAGCTTGCAACAAAGCAGGACCTTCTCACAATTGACGGTAACAAAAACAATATGACCGTTACCGTAACAGGTGCAGTTGTTGAAGTGAATGAAGGCACTGAGCTCACACTGTTCTCAGACTTCACTCTCACCTCCTGCTCGGCAGCACCCCTGAACAACAAGGGTGAAATCACAATAAATGGCGGTAACTATAAAGCGAATGCTTCACAGTCAGATGCTGCACTTATGGTGAATGACGGAGCTGCAGCTATTCTTGGCGGCACATTCACAGAAAGCATCTCGGGTGCAAATGGCGGTGTAATTCTCAACCGTGGCACTGCAGTGATTGACGGCGGTGTATTCGAGAAAAACTCAGCTGTGAACGGCGGTGTGGTTTATAACACATCAAGCCTTGAAATCAAATCAGGTAAATTCACTTCAAACAAGGCAGATAACGGCGGTGCCGTTTATAATGCCGGTGAGCTTAAGGTATCAGCTGCCGAATTCACCTCAAACTCCGCAAAGGAAAAGGGCGGTGCAATTATGGCAGAAAAATCAGTATCGGTAAACGGTGCTGTATTCAGCCTCAACAAAGCGAAAAAGGGCGGTGCGGTTTATATCCTTGCCGCAAGCAAGGGTGACGCAACCCTCACTGCAGAAAGCACAAGCTTCACAAGCAACTCAGCCGATAACGGCGGTGCTGTATACCTTGAAAACGAAAGTGACGCAAACTTCACAGACATTCAATCCCTTTCAGATTCAGCAAAAGAAAACGGTGGCTTCCTTTACAGTGTGAATTCATCCGCAGTCTTCCTTGAAGGCTCAGTCAAGTCAGCCTCTGCTGCAAAGAACGGTGGTGCGGTTTATGTGAAGGACGGCTCACTCAGTGCCGAAGCAACCACCTTCGAAAGCAATAGCGCCAATGAAAACGGCGGTGCAATCAGCCTTAACGGTGAAGCAGTAGCAGCCGAGCTTGAAGGATGCACCTTCACAGGCAACTCAGCTGAGGATGACGGCGGTGCAGTTTATAAAGCAGACAAGGGACAGCTTGAAATTACCGACGGCACCTTTGAAAGCAACAAGGCTTCAAACGGCGGTGCAGTTTATTCCTGCGACGGCAGTATTATTGCTGACACAACAGAATTAACCGGAAACGAAACTGTTAAAAACGGCGGTGCAATTGCCCTTGAAAAGAAGGCAGCAGCCACCCTTAACACACTCACAGCAGAAAACAACAAAGCAGCAAAGGACGGCGGCTTCCTTTACAGTGAAGACGTGACTCTCACACTTTCAAACAGCACTGTTAGAAGCAACACTGCAGAAAACGGCGGTGCAATGATGCTTGAGGGTGACACAGTTTGTGAATGCACCGAAAGTGACTTTGAAGAAAACTCAGCTCAGAACGGTGCCGCAATCTGTATAAAAACAGACAAAACAAAGGAAATCTTCAGGCTTTGCACCTTCACTTCAAACACTGCAGCAAAAAACGGCGGTGCCTTCTACATCGGCTCAGGCAGCCTTGCAGAGCTTTATGAAAACACTGCCAAAAACAACTCTGCAGCCTATGGCGCAGTGCTTTATGAAACAAATGCTTCAACAGATGTAACCGTTAACGGTCTTACCGTTTCAGGCAACAAGGCAAGTAAAAACGGCTATATCATTTACGGTGGCTCCCTGCTGGCAAGGCTCAGAATCAACAAGAAAAACCATGTTGATTCCGATGAAGCTGCAGCACTTGACAGTGCTTACTGGGCAAAGGCTATAAAGGGCTATTTGAAGGTGAGCGAAATCACAACAG
This sequence comes from Acutalibacteraceae bacterium, assembly GCA_045604105.1. Taxonomy (GTDB): domain Bacteria; phylum Bacillota; class Clostridia; order Oscillospirales; family Acutalibacteraceae; genus UBA6857. Next base: position 66,911 of record JAZUNJ010000046.1, read on the forward strand.
CAAATCCGGAATTCGGCACAGGTGCAGTTAAGGTCAAAACAGCTGCTGAGCTTGAAAAGGCAATCAATGCAAAGAAGAAATATATTCTTATCACTGCAGATTTCAAAATTGACAGGACCTTCTATATAACATCAGACATAACAATCTTCTCAAAAGAGCCCCACACACTTACGCGAAGTGAAAAGTTCGGCGGAGATATATTTGTTGTCGGAGAAAACGCAAAGGGCGAAAAAGCCTTCCTCCAAAGCCGTGTTGTGAAGCTTACAGTGGGCAATCCCCTGTCTGAGCAGGAACATCTTCTCACCATCAACGGCAATTCCTCAAAAATGACCAATCAGGTTTACGGCTCTGTATTCTTTGTAACCTACGGCGGTCAGGTTGAGCTTTATGATAACCTTACAGTTACAAACTGTTTCAAGCAGGGCAACGAAAGAACCGGTGTTGCAGCTTACAAGCTTTCACGTCCGACACGTATCGGCGGCTCTGTTGCAATTGTTGCCAACGGCAGTCTTACCGTACACGGCGGTAACTACACAAACAACAAAGTAAACGAAGAGGATTCATCAACGGAAGAAGGCAGAAACAGCTCCATCGGCGGCGTGTTCTATAATGCAAGTAACCTTATTATCCGTGACGGTAACTTCATCGGTAATGAGGCCGCAAGAGGCGGTATCGTATACAACTACAAAAATGTAAGAATTTATGCAGGCACCTTCAAAAACAACATCGCCACAAGGCATGCTGCTGTATACTATGCTCCCAGCTCACCTCCCTGTCAGCTTATTATCGGAAGCACCGATGAGGATGCAGAAAAGGTTCTTATCAAGAACAATACCTCCAAGGGCAACGGCGGTGTTATCTACTCCTCACATTACTCAGCAGTTCTGATTTACGGCAACACCTCCTTCAAGAACAATGAGGTGCTTTCAGGAAGCGGCGGTGCAATATACGTTGTAGGTGCACTGACTGTCAAGAACAGTGAATTCATAGGTAACAAAGCAAGTGATTACGGCGGTGCCGTTTACCTTTCAAGAAGTAATAACGACGAAATTACACGTCTGATGCATTTTGAGGGCTGCAGCTTCAAGGAAAATCAGGCTAAGAACGGCGGCGCAATTACAATGAATTCCTCAGCTGCCAAGAGCTATTCAAAGGGCTCTATTGCAACTGTTGAAGACTGCCTGTTCTATGATAACCTTTCAACCTCAGCGGGCGGTGCTGTTTATACAGACAATCTTTCAAAGCTCACCGTTGACAACAGCTCCTTCATTGAAAACACGTCAAAGGGTGAAGCCGGTGCAATGTACTTCATCGGAAAATCCCGTATCACACTCAATAACAGCATTTTTGATGCAAATGAAGCTGCGTCCCACGGCGGTGCAATCACAGTAAGAAGTGCTTATGTTGACATCAACGGCGGTGAGATAAGAAACAGCAAAGCAGCAAAGAACGGCGGTGCGATGTATATTGCATACAGCAGTGCCCAGAACATTAACTCACATGTTAACATCAAGAATGTTAATGTCAGAAATAATACAGGCTCCGGCGGCGGTGCATTTTATGTAACAAGAAGAAGCATTGAGCCTGATGCAGTTCTGCTGAATGTTAAGAGCTCTGCCTTTGAAGGCAACACAGCAAAGAGCTCAGGCGGTGCAATTCTTCTGACAGCAGGCGTAAAAACCTATTTTGCCGATGTAAGCTTCACAGCTAACAATGCCTCAGCAAACGGCGGTGCAGTTCAGGTTGGCGGCAGCTCCTTGTTTGAAATTGACAAGGGCAGCTTCAAAAACAACACCTCAAAAGAATACGGCGGCGCAATATCTCTCAGTTCAGGCGGTACAGCACTGATGAACAAAATTGAGGCATCAGGAAATACATCAAGGTCCTTAGGCGGCTTCCTTTACAGTGACGCAGGCGTGCTTAAGCTTTATGACAGTACCGTGAGCGGCAACGCAGGCTCCTCAGGCGGTGCAATGTATCTTGCCGCAGGTGCAGTAAACGGTATTTATAAAACTGCCTTCAGCAGCAACACTTCAAGCAGCACATCAGGAAACGGCGGTGCCCTGTTCATTTATGCAGGTGACACCGACACAACAATTCACTCCTGCAGCTTCACCGGTAATGAGTCACAGAACCTTGGCGGTGCAATGTATATTTCAGGTGTAAGCAAGGTTAAGCTTTACAACACCGTTGCAAAACAGAACAAGGCACTCAAGGGTGGCTTCATGTATGAAACCAAGGCAGGCACAGTCGTTGACCTTATCGGTCTTGAGGTTTCCGGCAACAGTGCAGCAGAAGGCGGCTCAATTATCTGGGGTAACACCAAAAACGCCACATTGAACATTGATAAGTCAAAGTATACAGATAAGAATTCAGAGGCCCTTGACGATGCTTACTGGGCAACAGCAATTGAAGGTCTGCTCACTGTTAAAAACACCAAGGGTACAGTTCCCACCTATGAGTCTTACGAAAGCAAGAAGGAGACCACAAAGCCCGCAACAACAAAAACACCCGTGTCTGTTGAGGATGTATTCACTCTTGCAAAAAAATCAAGCGATGCAGACATTGATGAAAAATACAATAAGCTTAAAAAGCTTGACAACAGCTCTAACTTCATGAGCCGTGCAACCAAGGACTATCCCAACATCAACGGTAAGACTGTAACAGTTGACACCTTCGTTTATCCCACCAAGGGTAAAACAGATAACGGTATTGTAGGTCTGGGTATACTTCTTTATCAGGCTCTGGCATATAAGAAGGCCAATCCGAAGCAGGAAATGTATATCGACGTTTCCTCCTACCGATTCTCAGTTCAGTCAGCAGTTAACATCAACCGTAACAGCCGTTACTTCGGTTATATGAGAAACCTTGTGGGTAAGAACTATGACGAATACGGCTTCGTACGTCTTTCATACCTTCTTATCACAGCGGCAAAGATGGGTATTCACGTAAACGTAATCGGCCAGCTTGATGCATACCCGATTTCATCCTCAAACCCCAACTTCTATAATTATTTCACAATGCAGCTTTCAGATCCCTGCGATCCCAAGTATGCAAAGGGTAAGGTTATCGGTGATTACCTTGATTTCAACTTCTGTTACTGGACACTTGATGCCAAGGGCGGCACAGATATGATGCACACAAAGATGTGCACCGTATCACACTACCTTGACATGAACGGTGTTGCACACAAAAATGCAGTGTGGTCATCAAGCTCAAACCTTGACGGTGTTAAAGCTGACGGTCAGAATGCTAACTGGAAGCTTCAGACTGCTTCCCTTGTTACCAACCACGATGACCTCTACCGTGTATCAACCAACTATCTGCGACTGATTTCAAGCCTTTGCGGACAGGAAGAGGTTATCGAGTTCCAGGAAACAGTTAATTCAAGGTCAACAGAGCAGATTGCACTGATAAGCCAGGGCAGAGGAAATGAAATTCCCGCAGATAAACAGATTGTTTATATCGGAACTCCCAAGGATGATGTTTTCGAGCTTTACTTCACTCCCTTCGGCGGAAACAGAGTTGCATGGGATGAGGTGCACAATCCTTATTGTAAGTATGTGCGTGAAATGTATGAATCTGAGGACTATATCCTCTTCACCTGGAACGCAGCAGAATACAGCGGCAGATTCGTTCTCGGTACACAGATTGAGGATATGATCATCAAATCCTTCCACGATAACAGAGATGTGAGAAACAAGATTTATTCCTACATGGAAAGCTTTGACCCGACAACCTTTGACGACCTTGTTGTGGGCAAGGATATAGGCTATAAATCCTTCTTTGAAAAGCCCTTCGGTAAGGTTCACAATAAGGACGTTCAGCTCTCCTATGTTAAGAACGGTCAGCGTTATTTCGTAACTCTTCTTAACTCGCTTAACCTTCACAGCGGTTCAATGTCATATCAGTCAAACTTTGTTCTTGTTGTTAAGGAAAAGAGCTGTGATGAAAACGGCGTATTCTCAACAATTGCAAGATATTCAACAACCGGTGACATTGCAGCCCACACCTACGGTGAAGAAAAGACCTATAAGCCTTCAAGCAAAAAGGACGGCTACACCTACCGCGAGTGTATCTATTGCGGACACAAGAACAAAACAGGTGTTGCACATAATCCCGGTGAATGGATTATTGACAAAAAAGCCACAACCACACAGAACGGCTTACGCCATAACCTTTGCACAGTTTGCGGTGAAATTGTGAAGGCGGAGGAAGTCCCCCGCAAAACAGTTTCAATGTATAATTCAAAGGTTTCAGGCAGAACCTTCACCTCATCCTCTGCCATAGCTCTTTCAAGCAAGACAATGCCCCTCACCCTTGAAGCAAGAATTCAGGTTCCCAAGAACATGTCTTCAAGAGCAGGCGTTATTGTTGGTAACTACGGTGCTTCAGGTGACATCCTTAACCTTGAGGTTTATAAAAACGGCAAAATCAAGCTTTATCTTAAGAAGGGCAGCAAGGTATTCTCCCATGTATTCTCAAAGGATATCCGCTCCTATGACCCCGTTGACATTGCAGTTGTGCTGTCTTCCGGAACAGCTGTGCTTTATGTGGACGGTGTTAAGAAGGATTCTGTAAAGCTTACCGTTTCGCTTCCTTCAAGCCTTAAGTCCCTTAAAATAGGTGGCGACAACCGTTCCAAGAATACGCAGTACTTCAAGGGCAGAATTTATTCGGTAAATCTCTTCAGTGCTGCAAGAACCCTTGACAACATCAAAAAGGATAATCTGATTGTAAGCCCCGACACACCGAAGCTTATTTACACCGGCTATTACGACAGCAACGATGCTTGTGCAGTTCAGCTTGATTCACGCAGCTTCACAGCAAAAAAGCTCAAGAAGATAAATGCAGAGCTTCCTTCTGTTGCAAAAACAATTGAAGCCACAATCCAGCTTCCCAAGTCATTCAACGGCAGAGGCGGCGTAATTTTCGGTAACTACAGCGAAAGCTATAAGGCGCCCTTCAACCTTGAGGTTTACACTAAGGGCAGACTGAGACTCTATTATAAGTATAAGAGCACAACAGTGTCTCACATCTTTAAAACAGATATCAGAAGTGATGACCCTGTTAACATTGCAATCACAATTGACGGCAAAACAGCCATTCTTTATGTAAACGGTGTTAAGAAGGAAACAGCAAAGCTTGCAGCATCACTTCCCGCCGCAAAGAAAAACCTTTGCATCGGCGGTGACAACAGAAAGAACAATGAGCGCTACTTCAGAGGTAAGATTTACAGCCTGAACCTGTTCAGCGACGTGAGAACAGCCTCAGAAATCAAGAAGGATGCAATAATTGTTCCGAGCAACGCAAGTAAGCTTATGTACTCAGCATACATTACCGCAGCAAACAACAGCTCCACCTATGAAAAGGCAGCCCTCACCGGTCAGACCTTCTCAAAGAGCATCCGCTACGGAATTCCTTCACTTCTTTCAGGAACGCCCCACACCTTTGAAGCAACCCTTCAGCTTTCAAAGAAGGTAAGTAAGGAAGCAGGCATTATTCTGAGTAATAACGGCTCCGGCAGTGCAAACAAGCTCACCCTTTCTGTTTACACCAACGGCAGACCTAAACTTCACTTCACTGACGGTAAGAAGACCGTGACTCACACCTTCAAAACCGATATCAGAACAAGCAGCACTGCAGTTAACCTTGCAATTACCGTAAGCGGTAAAACTGCAACACTTTATCTCAACGGTGTCAAGAAGGAAACTGCCTCTCTTTCAAGAGCAATTCCCACAATCAACGAAGGCTTCATAATAGGCGGAGACAACACAAGCTCCAACAGCAACTACTTCAAGGGAAGAATTTATTCAGTAAATCTCTTCAGTGATGTGAGAACTGCTTCAGAGATTAAAAAGGATGCGAGACTTGTTACTGCCAAGGCACCTTCACTGCTTTATTCAGCCTACTTCTGTGAAAGCAAGTGTGATATTACGGCATACAGCAAATCACACACCGCAAGCTCATGGAAGACTGTATATAAGGCAGGCTCAGCTGAATGCGGAGTGAAATATAAGAAGTGCACCTGCTGCGGAGAAATCCTCAGAACCTACGAAGTGAGAAAAACAGGTGCAAAGTTTGCCGATGTTAATTATGGAGCACTTCAGGGACGTACCTTTGACAGCAACAATAAAGCAATTGCCGTGGATAAAAAGGTTTCCGGCAAGGGCTTTACCGTTGAAACCACCGTCAACCTTTCCACAAGCACCTCAAAAAGAGCCGGAACAATCCTCGGTAATTATGACGGCTCCTCTTCAGACCAGTTCAACATTGAGGTTTATACAGACGGTAAGGTAAGAATTTACTACAAGGTCAAGGGCACTGCATATAACCATGTATTCAGCCCTGACATCCGTTCAAAGGGCAAAACACACATTGCTCTCACCGTTGAAGGAAAGAAGGTAAATCTCTTCATTAACGGCAAGCTTAAGGAAACCTACACATCAAAGGTATCACTGCCCTCAAGCATCAGCAAGCTTAAGATAGGCAGTGACAACCGAAGCGGCGGCAATTACTTCCTCGGAACAATGTACTCAATGTATATTTTCGACGGAGTGAGAAGCTCCAAGCAGATTGCATACGACAGATATGCCGTTCTTTCCGATAAGCCCTACGCAGTATATTCGGGTCTTTATAAATAAAAAAAGACCAAAGCCGCTTTAACGGAAAATCAAGCAGTAACAGCTCCCCGATTCTCAGTTGATCGGGGAGCTGTTTTCATAAGCTCTGTCGTCTGGCTTCTGACTGTATATATAAAAGAACTGCATATATATAAGCATTATTTTTCGTTTTTCAATTTATTGGCTGAATGTATTGATATTTGTTATAAAATTTTTTATAATGAATATATACAGAAAGTCGGGAGATGAAAACAATGAAGAAAACAAAAAAATTTCTGGCATTACTTCTTACACTGATAATAATCGGTTCAGAAGCAATGCTCGGTGTCGCTGCTGTCAGCGGTAACATTTCTGAAGACATTGTAAAAATGTCAAGTCAGATTGCTGTTGAAATTGAGCAGGAGGGTATTGTTCTTCTTAAAAACGAAAGTAATACCCTGCCCATTACGGGAAAAAAGGTGAATGTCTTCGGCGCAGCCTCAGTAACCCCTTTCCTCGGCGGTGCATCCTCGGGAGCACTTACAACTGAGGACCCTGTATATTTCTATGAGGCACTTGACGAAGCCGGTATTGTGTATAACACGGAGCTCAAGGCTCTTTACGAAAAGCACAGCACGGGAAACGAAGCTCCGAAGCTTAACAATGTGGTTGCAAACAATCTTCTTCAGCTTCTGCTTGCAAAAAACAGCATCAGTGAAATGAATCCTGATAAGCTGACAGACTCTGTTATGCAGAAGGCAAAGAATTTTTCCGATACAGCCGTTGTTGTTATTGGAAGAACAAGCGTTGAAGACAATGACCTTACCCCTGAAATGCTGAGGCTGAGCGAAAATGAAAAAGGCATGATTGATAAGGTAGCAAGCACATTCTCGGAGGTTATTGTGCTTTTCAACATCGGCAATGTTATGGAAATGGGCTTTCTTGATGAATATGAAAGCATAAAGGCAGCAGCCATCATATGGATTACAGGTGAATTCGGCATGAGAGCCGTTGCACAGATGCTTGAGGGTGAAATAAATCCGTCAGGCAGACTTGCTGACACAATTGCTTACAGTGTATATGACCATCCTTCAACACAGAACTTCGGAACATATGAATATAAGGGCGGAGAGCATTATGTTGAATATCAGGAAGGCATTTATGTAGGCTACAGATATTTTGAAACCTTTGCAAAGGATAAGGTGCAGTATCCCTTCGGCTACGGACTGTCATACACACAGTTCCAAAAAGAAATAGTATCCTATAACACAGAAAACGAAAAAATTTCTGTTGATGTAAAGGTCACCAACAAAGGTGCCGTAAGCGGTAAGGATACAGTGCAGATTTATTACAGTGCTCCCTATTACGGTACAATTGAAAAAAGTGCAATATGCCTTGGCGGATATGAAAAAACCCGTCTTCTTGCCCCCGGTGAAAGTGAAACCCTTACTGTTGAATTCAAAAAAAACGACATGGCATCCTATGACAGATTCACAAATCAGGCATGGGTGCTGGAAAAGGGTGATTACAGAATCATTCTTGGAGAAAATGTCCGTGAGCATATCGATTCCTTCACCTTCACCCTTGAAAATGATGTTGTTATCAAAAACGACAGCAGAACGGGCACTGAAATTAAGAACCTTTTTGAGCATGCTTATTCAGGCTTTACCGTTCTTTCAAGAAAAGATGCAAGCGGAACATATCCCGCAGCAAGAGTGCTGAGCAAAACTGATGAAATAAAAAATGCCGACAAATATCCTGAAGCCACCAAAGAAGGCACAGCCCCGAAAATGGGAGTAAAATATGACACAGGTGTTATCACCTTGCAGGATGTTTATGAAAATGAGGAGCTGTTTGACAAATTCCTTGATCAGCTGACCTTTGAGGAAATGGCAAACCTTGTTGCACACGGCGGTTATCAGACCTACGGCATCGAAAGGCTCGGTGTTCCTCAGACCTGGGACAATGACGGTCCCTCAGGTATAAGAGGTACACACGGCATAACCTATTCCGACACAGGCACATACTACCCCTGCGAAACTGCAGTTGCCTGCACATGGAACAAGGCTCTTGCAAAGAAAATGGGCAACAGCGTCGGTATTGAAGCCAGAAACATTGGCACGGATATCTGGTATGCACCGGGTGCAAACATTCACAGAAATCCAATGGGCGGCAGAAACTTTGAATACTTCTCTGAGGATCCTCTTCTTTCAGGCACAATGGCTGCCGAGGTAATAAACGGAGCCTGGGAACAGGGCCTTGTTACAACAATAAAGCACTTTGTGATGAACGACCAGGAATCACACCGTGCAGGCATTTTCACATGGGCTGATGAACAGGCAATGCGTGAAATCTATCTTAAGGCCTTTGAAATTCCCGTAAAGGAATCTGCCTGCTATGGCGTTATGTCTGCTTATAACAGAGTGGGCACTGATTGGTGCGGCGCCAGCTCGGAGCTTCTCAATGACCTTCTTCGCACAGAATGGGGCTTTGACGGCTTTGTGGTTTCTGACTATTCAAACAACTTCATCGGAACAGGTCACATGAGTCCCGTTCTTGCTGTGTATGGTGGAAACGACACAATGCTTACAGGTGTATGGTTCCTCAACATGCCATCTCATCTTACTGCTCTGAGAGCACAGTACAACGCCGATCCCATCGGCTTCGGTAACGCCATGAGAGAAGCCTGCAGAAACATTCTGAAGGTAAAAATGAAAACCAGAGCCTTCCTTGAGCCGGGAAATCCCGCGGCAGATGCAAAGCTTACGGTGGATATTAACGATTACAACTTCTGTGACCCGATTTCATATATCAGATATCCCTTCGATCTGTTTATTAATCTGCTTGCAATAATTGCAAGAAATCTTATTGAAATTATTTAAAGCATAATCCGGAGCCTTTACTAATAAGTAAGGGCTCCGGATTTTTACGGTAATAATTATATCAGCAATTATAATTCAGAAAAAAACTCAAGGGTTTCATCCAGATACCATTTAAGAGTATCGTTTCCGCTCATGAAAATTTCATGACGGGAGTTTTTCACTTCTTTTGTTTTTACATCTGCAAGCTCTGCAAATTTTTCCGTATATTCAGAAAGCAGCTGCTTATCCTCTTCAGGTATGAATATCAGAAGCTTTGCTCTGAGCATATCAACTGCACTTTTTGTCAGAAGTCTGTCCATTGCTTCAAGGGATGCCTTAACCCAACTGAAGGAGGGTCCGCTTGTCTGATAAAGAGGCTGATTTTTTCTTTTTTCATGGTAGTAATCAAACCTCGCTTTGCTTGCGGCATCACTGTCTTCAGCAGTGAGGTCACTGACGAAAACACACCTTCCCGGTGCAGATATCCTTCTGCCGCCCAAAAGGCATATCAGCTTTGCAGTAAAGCCTGCCAATGCAACGGGCATTCCCATATTTCCGCAAATCATGGGTGATGAAAGCACCGCCTTTTCAACATCATAAGGGTATTTCATCATATATAAAAGGGCAACGGTACTGCCAAGGGAATGGGACCAGATATAAATTTTTCTTTCTGCCGACAAGGGCTTCACAACCTGCTGCATGAAGGAATTGAGGTCCTCAGCATAAAAATCAAAGGAATCAATTTCAACTCTTTCCTTTTTTTCAGATTCACGGTGGGACCTTCCGTGACCTCTTAAATCGGGAACAAACACGCTGAAGCCGGCCTTTATATAATAGTATGCCATTTCCCTGAGCTTTTCTGCCGACTCCGTAAAGCCGTGAAGAAGAACAATGTTCTCCCTTGAAAGAGCTTTTTCATAGGCTTCAAAATGAAGCTTTTTTCCGTCCTCCGAACAAAAATAACCGTCCTTACGCTTTTTTGCAAGATAGGGCTCAACCTGTGTTTTCATTATATAAGCATAGTCTGCTTCATCAATAATACTCACCCTGTTCAGAAAATCAAGCATGATATAACACCTCCGTCAGAATTCCTTGTCTATATTTTATCAGAAAATGCAGCAGTGTCAACACCGTAACATTTTCAGCTTTACTTTTTTTCTTTCTGATGAGATGAATAAACTTTGAATATATTCATTTTTTTGTCCATATAATACAGATATCTGCAAGTTTATGCAAATTCATGCAAAGCCTACATATTATGTGCAATTAATTTATCTTTTTCTACAAATTTTCAAATTTTTTTGCTTTTCTATTGTAACTGTCTTTCAGTTTCTGTTATTATAAAAATGTTCCGGTTAAGTAATTTCATAAAACATTATATACAAGGTACGAGGTATAATATGGAAAATGTTAATTTATTAGGTCTTATAGGCGGTCTTGCTCTGTTTTTGTTCGGTATGAACATAATGGGTAACTCCCTTGAAAAGAAGGCGGGCGGACAACTGAAATCTGTGCTTGGAAAAATGACTGATAATCCCTTCAAGGGCTTTCTTCTTGGTACTGTTGTAACTGCCATCATTCAGTCATCCTCAGCCACAACAGTTATGGTTGTCGGCTTTGTCAACTCCGGCATCATGACTCTGCGTCAGGCTCTCGGTGTTATTATGGGAGCCAATGTGGGCACCACAATCACAGCATGGATTCTTTCTCTTCAGGGTATTGAAGGTGTCGGTATAATGGAATATTTCAAGCCTGATTCCTTTGTTCCCATTCTTGCAATAATCGGCGTAATCATACTCATGTTCTCAAAAAGTCAGAAGAAAAAGGATACTGCAACAATTCTTCTTGGCTTTGCAACTCTCATGACAGGTATGTCTGCCATGTCAGATGCAGTTGAAGGTCTCAAGGGTGTTCCCGAATTCACAAACATTCTCACAATGTTCGAAAACCCGATTCTCGGTGTTCTCGCAGGTGCAGTGCTCACAGCCATCATTCAGTCATCCTCGGCATCTGTCGGTATTCTTCAGGCTCTTTCAACCACAGGAGCAATTTCCTTCGGTGCAGCCATTCCCATTATTATGGGTCAGGGCATCGGCACAACCGTAACAGCACTTATATCATCTGCCGGTGCCAACAAGGATGCTCGCCGTGCAGCTTTTGCCCATTTTTATTTCAACGCAATCGGCACACCGATTCTGCTTGCTCTGTTTTACGGCGCAAATGCAATCTTTAAATTCAGCTTCCTTGACAATACAGTAGGAGAGCTTGAAATTGCTATTATCAACACCGCCTTTAAGCTGCTTTGTGTTCTTCTTTGGTCCCCTGCTCTCAGACTTCTTGAGAAAATTGCAACGCTCACAGTCAGAGATAACGCTGAAAAAGAAAAATACGAAATGCTTGACGAAAGACTTCTTGCAACACCTGCCGTTGCCGTTGACCGTTGCCGCAGCGTAACAGAATCCATGGCAGAAATTTCGAAAAACGCCATTGACGGCGCTCTTTCCCTTCTCAGCAATTATGATGAAAAGGTTGCTGAAGCCGTTCTTAAATATGAAAGCAAGGCAGATAAATATGAAGACAAGCTTGGCAGCTACCTTGTTAAGGTTTCCTCCCACGAGCTTTCCGATGAAGACAGTGCAGAAACTGCAAAGCTTCTTCACATTATCGGCGATTTTGAAAGAATTTCAGACCATGCTGTCAATGTGCTCAAATCTGCAGAAGAAATCAGCGACAAAAAGCTTAACTTCTCAGGTGACTGCCAGAACGAGCTTTCCATTATGGTTAATGCCGTTGAAAGAATAATTGCTCTTTCATATGATGCATTTATGAACAATGACCTTGATAAGGCTGTTCTTGTTGAGCCCCTTGAGCAGGTTGTTGATGACCTTAAGGATGCACTTAAGGCAAGCCACATCAAGCGTCTTCAGAAGGGTGAATGCACAATTGAGCTGGGCTTTGTACTCAACGACCTTCTCACCAACCTTGAAAGAATTTCTGACCACTGCTCAAACATTGCAGGTCTTGTTATTGAAATTTCGAAAAATGAAATGGATATCCACAAGTATCTTAAGCATGTTAAAAAAGACGGCGAAGACTTCAGAAAGAACTATGAAGAATTTTCAAAAGAGTATTCTTTTGAATCAACAATATAAACATTGCAAAATTTTTCTGAAAAAATTATATTAAATTAAAACAATGTTAACCATTGACAACCAAGTTATTTTTTGCTATTATATTCTTACGGAAATATCCGATTTATTTTAGGAGGTGCAACTATGCCGGCATTACAGAAAGTATTTGATACAATTCTTCAGGTACTTGAAATGATCAAGAAGTTCTTCACTGATCTTTTCCCCCAGAAGGAAGAAGACGGTGACGCAGCTGAAGGCGACAACGCTGAAGCATAATTTATTTTACATTTTAAAAACCAGACTCAGAAATGAGTCTGGTTTTTTCTTTAATCTTCAACTATGTCGCAAACAATGTCAACACATTCGTCGTGGCCTATAACCCCGCTGTCAAGGGAAATGTGGTAATTTTCCGTTGCGCCCCACTCCCTGCCTGTGAAGTATTTATAGTTGACCTTGCGCTTGCCGTCCTTTTCATCAAGGCGCTTCATGGGTGCCTTATCCCTTTCACCGTATAGCTCAACAATTCTTTTTGCACGGTACTGCTTTGAAGCATGGATGAAAATATTCAGGCAATCCTCTCTGTCACGCAGAATATAATCGGCACATCTGCCCACTATTACGCAGTTGCCCTTTTCGGCAAGCTCTGAAATAATTCTGCTCTGAGTTGCCCAGAGGTAATCAGAAGCGCTCATTGAGCTTGCATGGCCGTGAGGCGCTGCCGAGGAAAAGGCATAAGAGAGCATGCTTTTGCCCGGAGCGTATTCACCTGCATCTGCAATATATGACGGGTCAAAGCCCGTTTCCTTTGCAACCTTTTCAACCAGCTCTGCGTCATAATAATCAAAGCCCAGCTTATCGGCAATTGCTTTACCGATGCTTCTTCCTCCTGAGCCGAACTGACGGCTGACAGTAATAACCTTCTTCTTCATAAAAAAACGCCTCCCTTAGCTTGTGTTTCCATTTATATTATACAACAGCAATTACAAATGTTACAAGGTGTATTTTTCACAAATAAATTCTGCGTTTTTAACTATTATATTTCAGGCTTTGCCTGTGAAATAATCATGTATATATCCGCTCACCTGTGACTTTTCAATATTAAGTGTGTAGGCAAATTCTTCTCCCAGCAGCTTTTCTGCACCTGAAAGGGTTACCTCCTCTGTTGCAGCAAGGCTTTTTCCTTTTTCTGAAAGCTCCTCCTTTTTTTCATAAAGACACCTGATAAGAGCTATAAGCCTCGGAGAGATTCCGCCATCAAGTATATTACGGTATTCTTCAGTTCTCCTTTGTCTGTTTTCAGTCCACAAAAAGGAGCATTCCCTTGATTCATCAAGAATATCGTTTATCTGCTGAACCGTCAGTGGGTATCTGAGCTTAGAGAGAGCCTTTTCATTCGTGGCGGGAACATAATAGGTTGATGTGCTGCCGTTAACAGGGGTTAACACATAATACTGCTCTTCTTTTTTTCCTGCAACAAATGACATGGATTTAATTTCTTTCACACAACACACACCGTAAACATCATACACTACATCTGTACCAACCTTGAAAAAAATCATTATAATACCTCCATTTTTATACTACCTGATTATAACATTTAATCTACCAATGTTTCAAAGGGCATAATGTACAGTTTTCAGGCATAGGTATCTTGTGCAAAATTAATATGACGGCTTAATATTTCCCTTGTTGTTAAACTAAAAAAGATACAGATATTATTAAAGTGTATTAAAAAATCGGCTTGTTTCAAAAAGCTGATAAATATGATTTATAAAAATCTGTACAAATTAACCAAAGATGAATTTTTTGAAAAAAAATCATTGACATCTGACGAATTAAGTAGTACAATAACTTTGAACAACAAGGGGATAGTGTCCCCATAAACGAACATCTAACTTTTTCGAAAGGAGATACACTATGAACTGGGATGGATTCAGAGAAGTATGGGATGAGTTCCTTGCATTCATGGATAGAGTAATGCAGTGGCTTCAGTTTATCTTTGCCGGCGGCAAATGGCCCCCCGAAGATTATCCCAATATCGACGACGAAAAAACCGAAGCATAATAAGTCGAAAGGAGATACATTATGGATTGGGACGTAATTGAAAAGGCATATCTTGCTCTCAGCAGAATTTTTGATGGTTTCATCAACTTCCTGCTCAAGGCTTTCGGAATTGAAGAATAATCCGATTTAAGACAAAAAACAAAAAAGACCTTCGCTTACGAAGGTCTTTTTTTGTTGTGTGAAAGCATCTGATTTCAAATCGTTATATCATAATATACATGCATAAATTTAATATAAATATATCCAAAACTCTTCATTACCATTGACTGATTTATATCAAAAGAGTATAATATTTTATTGAACTAAAGTCTTATCTTTGTGTGATAAGATTATAAGGAGGAATAAATTTGAAAAAAGACGCGCAAATTCAGGAGTTGATGGACTTTTACGGCAACTGGTTTGACAATGAGCAGGCCGTTAAGGACGGTAAAATGACTCAGGACCTTTACCCCTACGAAAGCATCTTCTCCCCCATTCAGATTAACAAGCTGACAATTAAAAACAGACTGGTTATGGCTCCCATGGGTAACATTTCCATGTGTGACGAAACAGGCCGTCCCAATGAAAAGATGATTGCCTATTTCACAGAGCGTGCAAAGGGTGGTGTAGGTCTTATCACAACAGGTCTTGTTCCCGTTTCTCACGGACTTGACCACACAATCACTGAGCTTGACAAGCTTACATACTTCCCCCGCCTTGACAGAAGCCGTACCTGCTTTGCAGGTTGGCGTGACCTTTCAGCAAATATTCATTCCTACGGTGCAAGAGTTTTCATTCAGGTAACTCCCGGTCTCGGCCGTGTTGGTAACCCTCAGTGCCTTGTTAACTCAATGAAGCTTCCCCAGTCTGCTTCAATGAATCCCAGCTGGTATATGCCTCAGGTGCCCTGTATGCCCATGAGTGCAATGAAGCTCAACAAAATCATCAAGAATATCGGTCAGTGTGCTGCAGACGCAAAGGCAATGAACATTGACGGTGTTTATCTCCACGGTCATGAAGGCTATCTTATGGAGCAGCTTACCAACCCTGCCTTCAACCGCCGTATTATGGGTCCCTTCAAGGACTGGCAGGCTTTCGGTATCAAAACAATTGAATGCATCCGTGAGCGCTGCGGCAAAAACTTCCCCATTATGTACCGTATTGACCTTTCACTCGCTCTTAACGAGACCTACGGTGACAGAATGAACTCTGTTTCAGCTCTCAAGAAGTTCAGAAACGGCAGAACAATTGAAATGACTCTTGATTATATGAAGAACCTTGTAAGAGCCGGTGTTGACATGTTCGACGTTGACCTTGGCTGTTACGACAACTGGTGGCTTCCCCATCCTCCCGGATCAATGCCTCCCGGCTGCTTCCTTGACATTGCAAAAATTGCCAAGGATTTCTTCGAAAAGGAAAAGATTCTTTCTAACCAGGGTCTCCCCGTTCCCGTTGTAGGTGTTGGTAAGCTCGGCTATCCCGACCTTGCTGAAAAGGCTCTTCGTGACGAAAAGTGTGACATGATCATGCTCGGACGTCCTCTTCTTGCAGACCCCGAATGGCCCAACAAGGCAAGAACCGGCAGAGTTAATGAAATTCTTCCCTGCATCGGCTGTCAGGAGGGTTGCCTTAACGAATTCGTTGAAGGCGGACATCCCCAGTGTGCCGTTAACCCCAGAACTGCATTTGAAGAAATATATCCTGCAGTACCTCCCAAGGCTGAAAAGGCTCTCAAGGTTGCCGTTATCGGCGCAGGCCCCGGCGGTATTGAATGTGCTGTAACAGCAGCTCAAAGAGGTCACGATGTAACTCTTGTTGAAAAGAGCGACCGTCTTGGCGGACGCCTCAACCCCGGCTCAGCTCCGAAAATCAAGTTCGATATCAAGAACTATGTTGAATGGCTTTGCGGCAGAGTTGAAAGAGCTCAGAAGGATCACGGACTTAAGGTTGCAATGAACACAGAAGCTACTGCAGATTACATTAAGGAAAACGGCTTTGATAAGGTTGTTGTTGCTGCAGGTACCTCCGACGTTGCAATTCCCGTTGACGGATATGACAAGGTTAACTGGATTCAGGCTGTTGACGTTCTTGAGCACCCTGAAAAGGCAAAGGATGCAAAGAAGGTTGTTGTTATCGGCGGCGGTGTTACAGGCTGTGAAACCGCTTTCATGCTCAACAAGGAATACGGCAAGGATGTTACCGTTGTTGAAATGGCTGAATACATGATGAACCACACCTGCACTGCAAACCGTGGCTATCTTCTCAAATACATGTACGATGCAGACATCAAGCTTCTTAACTGCACAAGACTTCTTTCCTTCACTGAGGGCGGCGTTAAGGTGCTTCGCAACTGCCATAAGTCTGTTCCCAACCCCTACCTTACATGGAATCCCATTCTTCCCGAAAATGTTCTCAATCCCCTTGCTCCCAAGGTTAAAGAGGATATGAAGGAGGAAATTCTTGAAGCAGACCTTGTTGTTATGGCTGCAGGCGGAAGGCCTTCAGAAAAGCTCTTCCTTGACATTCAGGCTGCTTGTCCCACAATTGAGGTTTATAACATCGGTGACTCCTTCAAGGCAGGTAAGGTCTTTGAAGCAACCAAGTCAGGCTATAACTGCGCACTTAATCTGTAATGCCGTGTTGACGGCATTACAGTGAAATATTGCTGTAGCAATTTATAATAAATTTGGAAAAGGAGAAATCTCAATGGATTATAAAATGATCCTCACCCCTGAAGAGGAAGCCATACTTAACGGCTCCAAGGGTGAAACAATGGCAAAGGTTATCAAAACCCTTATTCTTTACGGTGAAACCTTTGGTGCAAAGCGCTTTGTTAAGGTTACTGCACCCGGTCACCTTGTAACAAGCTTCGGTATCTCCATCATGAGCCCCGTTTTCAACATCACTCAGGAGCTTATCGACGCAGGCCTCAAAACAGAAATGCCCTTCACTGTTGACCCCCGTCCCATTGACTACGCCAACGTTAAGTGCAATCCCATAGAAAAGCTTATCTTCTCAAAGGTGCTTTACGGCAAGCAGGAAATGTATGAAAGACAGCTTCGTGAGCTCGGTCTCAAGGACAAAAACGCTTTCACCTGCGCATGCTATCTTGACGAGGTTGGTAACACTCCCAAAAAGGGTGATATTCTTTCATGGGCTGAATCCTCAGCTGTTGTTTATGTAAACAGTGTTATCGGTGCAAGATGTAACCGTAACTCAGGCATCATTGAGCTTTTCGGTATGATTCTGGGCAAGGTTCCCGAATTTGACCTTCTCACAGATGAAGGCAGAAAAGCAAAGTGGATTATTGAGGTTAAAACAACAAAGAAGCCCGAAGCTCAGATTCTCGGCTCAGCAATCGGTCTTAAGGTTATGGAGGACGTACCCTTCATCAAGGGCCTTGATAAGTTTATCGGTACAGAGCTTGACGACGCAACAAAGTCATACCTCAAGGATATGGGTGCTGCAACAGCTTCAAACGGCGCAGTCGGTCTTTATCACATTGAAAATCTCACTCCCGAAGCAGTTGAATTCGGTGAAAAGATTATCAATGAGGATGCCAAGGTTTATGTTATTGACGATGCAGAGCTTGAAAGAGTAAAGGCTTCCTACCCCGTTATGTGGAAGGATCCCAACGGTAAGCCTGACCGCTGCTTCATCGGCTGTCCCCACCTTACATTTGCACAGCTTGGCCAGTGGGCTGACAAGTTTGAAGCAGAGCTTAAAAAGCAGGGTAAGAGTAAGGTTGGCATGAACACAATTATGACATCTGCTCCCGATGTGCTTGAAGAATTCAAGGCAAAGGACAAGGCTCACTATGACAAGCTTGTTGCTATGGGTATTCACCTTACAAGCATCTGTCCGCTTATGTATATGAACAATCCTCTTTGCGGAAAGAAGAATGTTCTCACAAACTCAAACAAGCTTCGTACATACACAACTTCAAGATATTACACAGACGATGAAATCTGTGAAATCGCAGTAAAGGGGGATATCTAAGCTATGGCAAAGGAATTTAAGGGTCGCCCCGTAATCGCAGGCGAATGTACAGTTGAGGCTGTTGTTTCCCGTCAGGGCTTCAATACACTTGCATCTTTCCAGAAGAGTGCTCTTGCAAAAAAGAAGGAGACAATTGTATCTGACCAGAACAACTCCGACCTTTTCGGCAAAAATATCACAGGCAAGGGTCTTTGCCTTCCTCAGACTATAGGCTCAACAACAGGCGGTATGGTTATCTACACTGCAACCTCCCTCAAAATCCATCCCAGAGCAATGCTCTTCTCAGAGCCTATTGACTCCCTTGCAGCAGCAGGTGTTATCCTCGCTGACGTCTGGACAGATGACACAATCACCACCGTTGACAACCTCGGTCAGGAATTCCTTGACTATGTTCAGGATGGCATGACACTTCAGATTAAGGCAGACGGTACGGTAATTGTAGATTAAAATGCAACGTGCAAAATGCTAAATTGCGCTTAGAGAGCATTAAAGGGTAATCTCTACCCACTGAATTTACAAAAAACAGGCAGATTCTATGAAAGAATCTGCCTGTTTTTTTGTAACTCTATGCTCCATAGGTTGATTTTTAAGGATAATCTGTTATAAAATAAGGCTGTAAAGAGGTGGTATTCATGAACCCTGAAAAAATCGGTGCATTTATCAAGGCACTCAGAAAAGAAAAAAATCTCACCCAGAAGGAGCTTGCAGAAATTCTCTGCTGCACCGACAAGGCAATTTCCCGTTGGGAAACAGGCAGAGGCATACCTGAGGTTTCCTTTCTGATTCCCCTTTCAAAGGCTCTTGAGGTTTCCGTAAATGAGCTTTTAACGGGCGAAAGATTCCCCGAGGAAGAAATAAAAGAAAAATCAGAGCAGCTTATTGTTGAAACAATAACTCACACTGACAAAAAGATTGGAGGACTGAAAAAAATGCTGTACGCTCTTTTTTGTATCATTCAGTTTTTGCTTTTCTATTTTCTGCCCCTTACGGGCGGACCGACAGATGTTATGGGCGTAGTATTTCTTATGTATATCGGCACAATGGTGAATTCCTTTATTATGGGACTGACTCCCATAAAGCTGAAGCCCAAGCTTCTTTTCACCTTTGTTATAATTCTGTTTTTTGTGCCATCTGTATTCCTGCCCTTTTTCGGTGGAGACACTGAGGTCCTTTGTCTTTATACTCCTACCCTTGCCGCCTTTCATCTTGCCTTTATGATGCTGGGTGTGGGAGTGAAAAAACTGGTTGAAGCAATAAAAAAATCCTTGAATGACTGAAAGAACAGTTAATGCTTCAGTCTTTTTAACTGTCAGACCTTGGTCAGCACCAACAATAAAAGACATCTCTTTAAAATTCATAAAGAGATGTCTTTTTATATTGCTTTACTCATTCTTTTTCGCTCAGTACTGTTATCAGCTCTTTAATCACCTCAACGGGAGCTTTTCCCTGAAGCTTCACTGAAATATAGGGTGAGCTTTTTGCTGCACTTATCATGGCTCTGCCACGCATTCTGTGACCGATTGCCGAAACAAATTCAGGTTTCAGGTCATTGACAAAGGCAAGAATCATACCGTTCTGCTGCTTGATTTCATAAATACCCAATTTTGCTGCATTAGCTCTCAGAAGTGCAACATCAATAAGCCCCTTAACTGCTGCAGGAGGCTCACCGAAGCGATCGATGAATTCATCCATAACATCCATTGCATCCTCGCCCGTCTGAATCTCAGCAATTCTTTTATACATTCCGATACGGTTTTTAACGGAGTCAATATAGCTTTCGGGAATGTGGGCATCAATTGAAATATCAACAACGCACTCCTTCTTTTCTTCCGCGGGGGTGCCTGTTTTTTCTTCATCAATAGTTTCGGAAAGGATTTTCAGATACATATCATAGCCCACTGCTTCCATGTGTCCGTGCTGCTGAGCACCAAGAATATTACCTGCACCTCTGATTTCAAGGTCACGCATGGCAATTCTGAAGCCTGAGCCGAATTCCGTGAACTCTCTGATTGCCGAAAGTCTTCTTTGTGCAACCTCGGAAAGCTCTCGGTTTTTGTTATATGTGAAATAAGCAAAGGCACGTCTGCCGCTTCTGCCAACACGTCCTCTTATCTGATGAAGCTGGGCAAGGCCCATTTTATCTGCCTCTTCAATGATAAGAGTGTTAACATTTGGCACATCAACGCCCGTTTCAATTATGGTTGTGCAAACAAGAATATCAATTTCGTTTTCGAGCAGCTGACGCCAGACCTCACTCAGCTCTTCCTCATTCATTTTGCCGTGACCAATACCGATTCTTGCATCGGGAAGATACTTCTTAATCTGTGCCACTCTTGCTTCAATGCTGTCAACCCTGTTATGCAGATAATAGACCTGACCGCCTCTTCTGAGCTCTCTTTCCATGGCTTCAGCAAGAATTTCCATTTCATGTGCCACAACATAGGTCTGAACAGGGTGCCTTCCCACAGGAGCCATTTCAAGCACAGACATATCCCTGATACCCGTCATTGCCATGTTGAGCGTTCTCGGTATGGGCGTTGCCGAAAGGGTAAGCACATCCACAAGAGGGAACTTTTCCTTCAGCTTTTCCTTTTGCGCAACACCGAAGCGCTGCTCCTCGTCAACTATAAGAAGGCCTAAATCCTTGAACTCAACGCTTTTTGCAATAATTGAATGTGTACCCACAATTATATCGATGCTGCCACGTTTAAGACGCTGCTTGATTTTTGTTCTCTCGGTCTGTGTTCTGAAGCGGGAGAGCATTTCAATTTCAACGGGGAAGCCGTCAAAGCGCTTCTTGATTGTCTGATAATGCTGAAAAGCAAGAATTGTTGTGGGCACAAGAATTGCGCACTGCTTTCCGTCGGCAATACATTTGAAGGCTGCCCTCAGAGCCACCTCCGTTTTGCCGAAGCCTACATCACCGCAAAGAAGCCTGTCCATGGGACTGTGACGCTCCATATCACGCTTGATTTCGTTCACAGCCTCAAGCTGATCCTCTGTTTCCTCAAACTCGAAGCGGCGCTCAAAGTCATTCTGCATGTCAATATCCTGAGAAAATGCAAAGCCTGCCGTATTAAGCCTTTTTGAATAAAGCTCCGTCAGCTCCTTTGCCATGTCTTTAACAGCAGCACGTACCCTCGACTGAGTTTTTTTCCACTCATCAGAGCCGAGTCTGTTCAGCTTCACGGGCTTGTCTGTATCCTTTGGGGAAATATATTTTGCAATAAGGTCAAGCTGTGTAACGGGAATATAAAGCACATCGGAGCCACGGAAGTTCAGCTTGATGAAATCCTTGATTTTTCCGCCTACCGTCATAGTTTTTATTCCGTCAAACATACCGATACCGTGAACGGCATGAACAACATAGTCGCCCCTTGTTATTTCTTCAAGGGAGGTAAGTCCTCTGCCCGTTTTGAACCGTTTCTTACGCTCCGTCTTCTGCTTTGTCGCCTGCTTGCCGTAAGAAAACAGAATAAACCCGAAGGAAGCATACTCAAAGCCTGCCGACACTGTTCCACTTATGACAGATACAGTACCCTTCGGAAATTCAGCCGGTACCACAGGGAAAAAGTGAGCCTTGAATTCCTCTGTTTCAAGGTCATAGGCAAGCTCCCTCGCACTTTTTTCAGTGCCTGCCATAACAACGGCAGTATAGCCCTGCTTCAACGCAGGCTCAAGGTCTTCAATAAGATAGGAAAGTGTGCCGTCCCATCGGGAAAGCTGACGGCAATTTATGCTCACAAGCTCTTTAACAGGCACATCAAAGGAGCCCCTTGCAAGGTTATCGCAAAAAATTGCCCTTCGCTTTTCATAAACAGACAGAATCTCCGTCCATGACAGAGCGAATCTGTCAAGGCCTTTGGTGAGCACTCCTTCTTCAAACATTGCCCTGACATCTTCCTGAAGAAGCTTATTTGCTGTGTTGAACCTCTGCTTTGCAGACATGCTTTCACACACAAAAAGCAGACTGTCTTCGGCATAATCAAAAAGTGAATGGAGCTCGTCATAAGCAAGGGACAGATATTTGTCCGGTGCGCCCACATGGATAAAATGCTCAAGAGCATCAATATCCTCATTGATTTTCTGCTTTGCTTTAACGGAGCCCTTACCCTTGACGCCCTCAACAAATTGCTGAAGCTTATCCTTCAACACTTCAAGGGAATCAAAAAGCACCTCTGTTGCAGGCGTAATTCTGATTTGCTTGAGTGCTTCAGTTCTTCGCTGAGTTTCCGTATCGAAATGTGACACAGAATCCACACAGTCACCCCAGAATTCAACACGGCATGGCTGGGCATAGTTCGGTGCAAAAATATCAAGTATGCCGCCGCGAAGAGAAAACTGACCGACACCGTCAACCAGCTCCGTTCTCACATAGCCTGCAGAAATAAGGCGGTTCACAATTTCATGAGTGCTTATTTCATCATCAATTTTAAGACTCAGTGTTCTTTTTTTCAGCTCTTCAGCAGGCAGTGTCAGCTGAGATGCTCCTTCTATGCTGCAAAGAATATATTTAAAATCATTGTCGATAATTCTTGAAAGCACGCCTATTCTTCTTTGTTCAAATTCATGGGATTTGTTATCAGCACTGCGGAAGGAAAAATCCCTTGCAGGGTAAAGATATGCGCCCGATGAAAGTGCATTAAGGTCATCGCAAAGCTTTGAAGCAGTGCCCTCATCATGGCAGACAATGACTGCCGTTTTGTTAAGACCTTCGCAAAGTGAAGAAATATAATGAGCCTTGTTAATCTGAGAAAGACCGATAACGCCCATGGGAAGACGACCGGCTTCAACAGCATTTTTTATGCTCTCATATTCAATTGTACCCTTGAGAACGGCAGAAAAACCTGACATAAGCTTCACCTCACGTGACAATGCACCCGATAAGCCTTTATCGGGTGTAACGTTTTATTATCTATATTATATACGATGTTTTCCGCAAAATAAAGAGTATATCCGAAAGTTTTCAAAAAAAGAAGCCACCCGTAAGGATGGCTTCAATTTTAAAATTTCAAATTTTAAAACTGCAAATAATTAAATTAGCCGAGAAGTTCCTTGATGATAGCATAGAGCTTGTCAAAGAAAGCAACGATATCTGCCCAGTTCTTTGTGATAAAATCTGCCATGGAAGTATCCTCCTTTTTAAAATTACTTAAGGTTATACCTTTAGCTCATTTCAATTATATATCAGCATTTAAACAATGTCAATAGTTAATTCAAAAAAAATTCATTTTTGTAACAACTGTATTTAAAAGAAAAATACCGTCCCATCAGGGACGGTATAAGTTATCTTATTCAGCTTCTTCCTGTGCAAGGAAATATTCCTTGATCTTTGCGTAGATAGCATCAATGAACTCTACGATTTCTGCCCAGTATTCCTTAAGAAAATCTCCGAATTTACCCATTAGTAAAATCCTCCTGACAATTTAAATTTTAAGGTTCTCCCTTAATTCGTGATTATTATACCATTGCTTTTATAATTTGTCAACACAATATTAAAAAATAATTCATATTTGTCAAATTTGCAACAATTGTAACCTTTACAAAAAAAAACAAAGCCGTCTTAAAGACGGCTTTGCAATTTTAAAATTTCAAATTTTAAAACACTTAAGAAAAAGCAATTATGCTTCTTCCTGTGAAAGGAAATATTCCTTAATCTTTGCGTAGATAGCATCGATGAACTCTACGATTTCTGCCCAATATTCCTTAAGAAAATCGCCGAACTTACCCATTATAATTTCCTCCTTATCAAGATTTGAACCAAAGAAAAAACTTTGATACACGCATACATTATATCTGCATTTTGTTTGGATGTCAATATTTAATTCAAAAAAAATTCATTTTTAGCTTTCAGAAAATATTTTTTGCAGTTTTTGACATTTTTATGCAGAAAAACTGCAAGAGACCCCGTTTTTCGGCCTTATATATGGGAGGACATTTTTTAATTCACAAAATGAAAGGAGAATTCTTATCAGAGAGCTTAACTCAAAAGAAAAGCTTTTTTGCACTTATTACAGCCTTGGTAACAGTGCAAAGGAGGCAGCTGCAAAATCAGGCTATGTTTTTCCTGAAAAAAGCGGACTGAAGCTGTTGAAAAGAGAGGACGTTCAAAAAGAGATTGAAAGCAACATAAAAAGGCACAAAAGCGATTGGAGCAACATTGCATCAGGATTTTACAGACTTGCCTTCGGCTGTGTATCCGATGCAATCAAGCTGATTTTTTCCGATAATATCGACCCGGATACAATTGACAGCATGGATTTTTTTAACATTGCCGAAATTAAAAGAAAAAAGGGCGGAGATGTTGAAATCAAGTTTTTCGACAGGCTTAAGGCCATGGAAAAGCTTCAGAGCATCAACAACGCAACAGGTAACGGTGATAACTCGTTTTATTCGGCAATTGAAAAAAGTGCTGCCGCACTGAAGGAGACAGACCTTGTCGGGCTCTGAGTTCAGCAGATTTTCAGAAAAGCAGCTTATTGCCCTTTCCTGGTGGCATGACAGCTCACCCTTTTCTGATTATGACGGGCTTATATGTGACGGTGCAGTCAGAAGCGGAAAAACAACCTGCATGTCCCTTTCCTTTGTCATGTGGGCATTTTACAGGTTTGATGACACAAACTTTGCAATCTGCGGAAAAACCGTAACCTCTCTGAGAAGAAATATTCTGACCTCGCTTATTCCAGATCTCAGAGAGCTTGGGTTTGATTGCAAGGAGCACCTGAGCCGTAACTGTGTGGAAATAAGCTATATGAAAAGAACCAATCGCTTTTATCTTTTCGGTGGTCGTGACGAGGGCTCAGCAGCACTGATACAAGGCATCACCCTGGGCGGTATTCTGCTTGATGAGGTGGCACTCATGCCCCGTTCCTTTGTTGAGCAGGCACTTGCACGTTGCTCTCTTACGGGCTCAACCTTCTGGTTCAACTGTAACCCTGAAAACCCTATGCACTGGTTCTATGAGGAGTGGATTAGGAAGGCTGACGAAAAGAATTGTCTCTATCTTCATTTTCTGATGAAGGATAATCCTTCACTTTCAAAAAAGGTTATGCGCCGTTATGAAAATCTTTATTCCGGCGCCTTTTATGAAAGATTTGTTCTGGGCCGTTGGGTTGCTGTTGACGGACTGGTCTATCCTGAAGCGGCAAACGGAAAATATACTGTTACTCCTCCCTGTCAGAAATTTGACAAATACTATGTTTCCTGCGACTACGGAACAGTGAACCCGACCTCAATGGGGATATGGGGTTTACATGACGGTGTGTGGTATCGCTTTGACGAATACTATTATTCCTCCCGTGATGAAGGCAGACAGAAAACCGACGAGGAATATTACGCGGCACTTGATAATTTCACCTGCGGCAAGAGTATTGATGCCGTGATTGTTGACCCGTCAGCAGCATCCTTCATAGAGTGCATACACCGTCACGGAAAATTCAGAGTTATCCCCGCAAAAAACGATGTGACAGACGGTATAAGAAAAGTACAGGGTGCTTTCAGAGACGGAAAAATCCGCATTTCTCCTTCATGTAAGGCGGCTGCCAAGGAGTTTTCGCTTTACCGTTGGGATGAAAAGGCACTGAAGGATACTCCCAAAAAGGAGCATGACCATGCCATGGATGAAATCCGGTATTTCGTTTCAACCGTTCTGTCTCAGCCCGACGACAGCTTCTTTGCCTTTGCCGCGTTAAGGCAAGGATAAAAGCTGAAAAAACAGGGAGATGTTCAACACTCTCCCGGAAAGGAGAAAAACTTGGCAATAGGAAAACACAAAAAAGCGAAACCTGAAAAAAACGCCGTTGCCGTACCTCAGACAAGCAGGAACAACCATCCCTTTTACTCGCTCAGCTCTTACACGTCCCAGACTGCCGCAGACATTTCTGTTTATAAGGCACTCAGAGAAGCTGTTCCCATTATTGATGCTGCGATATTTAAGCTCATCCGTCTTATGGGTACCTTCGAAGTTACCTGTGAAAGTGAAAAAGCAACTGCCGATATAAAAGAGTTTCTTGAAAGCGTTAACGTTAATTCAACAAGAAAAGGCATCTATGCTTTTATTTCAACCTTTCTTGAGCAGCTTCTCACTTACGGCACAGCTGTTGGTGAAATGGTGATTGACGGAAGCTCCGTGAGCCATCTTTATAACGCTGACCTTAAAGCAGTAAGCCTTTGTGAAGGCTCATCGCCATTGGATATTGTTGTGAAAGCAGACAGCGGCAACGGCAGCTTTGAGGCAGTCCCTTACCCTGAGCTTGTTCTTTTTTCGGTGCTGAATCCTGAGCCGGGACAGATTTACGGCACCTCAATACTGAAGGGGCTGCCCTTTGTGAGTGATATTCTTATGAAAATATTCAACACAATCGGTCTTAACTGGGAGCGCATAGGAAATGTACGCTTTGCAGTTACCTATAAGCCTTCAAACGATGCCGTTGACAAGGCCTATGCAAAGCAGAGAGCTATGCTTGTTGCCGAAGAGTGGAGCAAAGCCATGAACGATTCTTCAGGCGTTAAGGACTTCGTTTGTGTGGGTGATGTGGACATCAGGGTAATCGGTGCTGACAATCAGATTCCAGACAGTGAAATTCCCGTCAGAGAAATGCTTGAACAGATTGTTGCAAAGCTTGGCATTCCACCCTTCCTGCTTGGTCTGAGCTGGTCAACAACAGAAAGAATGAGCTATCAGCAGGCTGATATTCTCACAAGTGAAATTGACCATTACAGACGCGAAATCACTCCGGTAATAAGAAAAATCTGCGATTTGTGGCTCAGACTCAACGGGTACAGTGACAGCTTCACAATTGAATGGAGCAATGTTACCCTTCAGGACATTACCGAGCTTTCAAGAAGCAGGTACTACGATGCTCAGTCGGAAAAAATCCTCAGAGAAACAGGAGGTGAAGAAAATGCATAACAAGCTTTCAAAAGAAAAGGAGCTGGAGCTTATCAATTCTCACACAACGGTGCCTCTCACCGAAGAGCAGGTTTTCTGCTTCACCGTAACCTTGTGTGACAATGATATTGACCGTGATTCCGATCGCTTTACAGAAAAAGCACTGGAGGAGCTTTCAGCGCTTTTTGTTGGAAAAACAGGCATTTCAGACCACAGCATGCGCTCCAGAGACCAGATGGCAAGAATTTTTCACACCTATCTTTCAAAGGACAGCACAAAAAAGAACGCCCTTGGTGAGCCTTATGTTGCCCTTAAGGCAAGGGCTTACATGCTTCGCACCGACGTCAACAGCAGTCTTATTTCCGAAATTGAGGGCGGAATCAAAAAGGAAGTAAGCATCAGCTGCTCCATGTCAGAAAGCACCTGCTCAATCTGCGGGGCTGACATGAAATCCCATGCCTGCAAGCATATCAAGGGCAGAAGCTACAACGGCAAAAAATGTCACGCTGTTTTGTCGCATCCCACAGATGCTTATGAATGGTCCTTTGTTGCTGTTCCCGCACAGCCTAATGCAGGCGTTACAAAATCATTTATCCCAAAGGAGGAAAACAAATTGTCCGAACCCATTGAAATTATCAAAGCATTATCTCCCGGCTGCTACCTGAGTGATGATGAAGTGCAGAGCCTTAAAAGCTACATTTCAAAGCTTGAGAAGAAAGCAGAAGAAGCTGACAGCTATAAAAATCATCTTACCAAGGAAATTGAAAGACTCGCTCTCATTGCACTTCCAAAGGTAAACATCAAAGGCTTTATCGGTGCCTGCGAAAGCATGAATGCCGAAGAGCTCAGACAGCTCAGGCAGGGCCTTGACGCTCAGGTGAGGGAAAAAATCCCTTACGGTCCCCAGCTGAAATCAGCTGAAGCAAAAGATCACAAGCAGAACAACACTTCATTTAAAATTTAAGGAGGAAAACATTTATGAATTCACTTTATACAGGCTTTGAAACCAATCAGCTCACCTTCAAAGCAAGAGGCAATGTTAAAGAATTTGCACCCGTTATGATCGAAGAAGGCGACAGTGTTTATGTGCCGGAGGAATATGAGATATTCTGCGGTGTCTGCACCGGTGTCAAGGGTGACTATGTAACTGTTGCACTTCACGGCTGCGCCACTTTAAAATACAGCGGTAATATCCCCTGCGTGGGCTATCAGAAGCTTGCTTCAAAGGGTGACGGCACTGTGTTTGTTGACAACGACAACGGCACAGATTACCTTATTGTAAGCATTGACAGAGACGAAAAGACAATTGAAATTCTCATATAATCAAGGAGGCTTTAACTATGACAGGTTACGATAATATCAAACTTGAAAAAGGACTTTACACCCTCGGCAAAAGCTTTACCGAGGCTCTTGAAAGCATTGACCCCAGTGAAGGCTATGAAGGCTCTTCACTTGAAGGCCTTGATGCTTTTCAGCGCCAGCTCAAGCGCTTTGACATCAAGGTAAGCGGCAAGAACAGCGACTGCATTGAAAAATTCTTCAGAACAACAGATTCTGCTGCTCTTTTCCCCGAATATGTTGCACGTGCTGTTAAGCAGGGCATTGAGGAAAACGATATGCTCAGCTCAATTGTTGCAACAACAACCAACATCGACGGTCTCGATTACCGTGCCATCACCTGCTCAACAAATGTCAATGATTCAGACCTTCTTGTTGTCGGTGAGGGTGCAACCATCCCCGAAACAAAAATCAAGACTCAGGAAAACCTTGTTCCTCTTTTCAAAAGAGGCAGAATGCTCACTGCATCCTATGAAGCTATCCGTTTTCAGCGTCTTGACCTTTTCACCGTTGCTCTCAAGCAGATTGGTGCTGCAATTGCACGCTCTCAGATAAAAGACGCTGTGGAGGTGCTTATTAACGGTGACGGCAACAACAATGAAGCAAAGGTTATTGAAACTCAGTCAGGTCTTACATATGAGGATGTAGTAAATCTCTGGCTCAGCCTTCATCCCTATAAAATGACAACAATTATTGCGTCCCCTGATGTTCTTGCAGAATTCCTCAAGCTTGATGAATTCAAGAACTCAGCTTCAGCTTCATGCCTTGATTACACAGGCAAGCTCTTCACTCCCTTCGGAGCAGAGCTTATCAGATATGACAACATGCCCGAAAAGACTCTTATTGCCCTTGACCGCAACTATGCCCTTGAAAAGGTACAGACAGGCGGCATCACAACTGAATTTGATAAGCTCATTGACAGACAGCTTGAAAGAGCAGCTGTAACGTCAACAGCAGGCTTTGCTAAAATCTTCAAGGAAGCAGCTGTTGTTATGAAGATTAACTGACGGAGGGCACCATGATTTCAGTCAACGACGTGTATACTCTTTTATGTGATTATTCCGACACGGAAGATTTTACCGAGGAACAGCTTCTTCCCTGCTGCGAAGACGGTCTTAACTGGGTATTGAACCGACTGAAAAAAACAGCCGACGAAAACGACCCTCTCATAGCACAGACTGCAGCAGCGATATCACATTTCTTTTTCTTTGTCAGGAAGCTAGCAGAGCCTGACAAATATGAAAGCTATAAGGTTGGTGACATAACCGTAAAGCAAAGCCCTCAGAAGCAGTATGAGGCGGAAAAGGAGCTTCGCCGTCAGGCAATAGCCAATGCGGCATCAATTCTCACAGATGAAGGATTCTATTTCCGTGGCAGATAAGGTTCAGAAAAAGCTTTTTGAAAAAATGGGTATTACCATGACTGTTATAATTTCAGGCGGTGAATACTCATATTTCAACGCATTTCTTCAGCCGCTGAGATATAAAAACAAAATATACCTCAGCGGTATACCTACTGAGCTCGGCTATGACAGTCTGCAGAAATATCTTCTCATTGCACAGCCTGATGCTCCGCTCCATCTCATTGACGGAAACTCCTATGTGCTTTCCTATGACGGACATGAATACAGTGTTGACCACTGTGAAAAGGTATATTTCGGGAAAAATCCTTATTATTACTGGGCAGTTGTGAGTAAGCAGGCATAATGGTTTACACAACAGAAATAGTAAATCGCCTTATCAAGTGCATAAACGAGGACTTCGGTCTTTCCTTCCTTTGCACAGCCATTGAAGGCTATGAATCAAGCACACTGCCCATTCCCATTAAAACCACCTTTTTTTCTTTAGTACCTCAGGAGTATAAGCTAACCTACTTTGAGGACGATAACAAGGAGCTCTGCCAGAAATGCTCAATCACAATCCGTCTTAACTGCTTTGCACCCATGAGAAGAAAATCTGTTGCTACCCACGCCCTTGTGGAAGCCGTACTCGACTTCATCACCGACTCCTTCCCTGAGGAAATCAAGGGTTTTATAATCGGAGACACTGAATATGACGACGTTGTAAAGGCCTACAGGATTACAAGTGAGCTGTATTTTGAATATGAAGCCTGCGCAGCTGAAGGCTCTTCAAGCGATGCCGTAACTGTGCCCAAAAACTTCTTTTGTAAAAGCCATGTTATCGATTCCACCGTTCATATTACACAACAAGAGCATGCTTATATCAATGAGCCCTTTGTTACGGGCTCCTATGTGGGCACCGGCATGGGCGAGCTTTCGGTAATTATTGACTTCAAGCCGCGTGCCCTGATTGTATTCAGGAATTCATATCATCCAACAGAATATGACCTTTCCGTGGGAATACACAAAAACTATATCGGCTTCACGGCGGGAAGCAGACGAAGTAAGGCATTGAAGCTTATTTCAGACGGCTTTACCGTAACTCAGGCAGATGATGTTGACACACAGACTCTTCTCAATTCACAGGATGTCACATACAACTATATAGCTTTCAAATAATAAAAAAGAGCTTACCCTTTTACCGGTAAGCTCCTTTTTTATATCTGTCTGTCAGAATCGTGAAGTCTTTTATATATACCGCCAAGAAGCATAAGCTCATCATGGGTGCCCTGCTCTTCAATACCCTTTTCCGTGAGCACAATAATACGTGTGGCATTTTTTACCGTGGAAAGACGGTGGGCAATTGTGAAGGTTGTTCTGCCCCTTGTAAGCTCTGCAAGGGATTTTTTGATGTACTGCTCACTTTCATTATCAAGGGCAGATGTTGCCTCATCAAGCACGAGGACAGGCGGATTTTTCACAAACACCCTTGCAATGCTGATTCTTTGCTTCTGACCACCTGAAAGCATAACACCTCTTTCGCCCACATAGGTGTCGTACCCCTCAGGAAGAGACATTATAAATTCATGGGCACCTGCCCTTTTTGCAGCTTCAATTGCATCCTCCCTTGATTTTGAAGGACAGCCGTAAAGAATGTTTTCAATCACAGAGCCGGAGAAAAGATATACCTCCTGCTGAA
The DNA here is from genome assembly GCA_045604105.1 of Acutalibacteraceae bacterium. Taxonomy (GTDB): domain Bacteria; phylum Bacillota; class Clostridia; order Oscillospirales; family Acutalibacteraceae; genus UBA6857. The sequence continues at coordinate 98,813 of JAZUNJ010000046.1, forward strand.
CAACGCCTACTGCATTCCTGAGTGATGCAAGGCTGAGCTTATTGATATCCTCACCGTCAAGACGGATACAGCCTGACTTCAGCTCATAGAACCTTGAAAGAAGGCTGCAAAGGGTTGTTTTGCCACTGCCCGAGGGTCCAACAATTGCAATGTTTTCGCCCTTTTTCACGCTGAGGTTTATGTGAGTGAGCACGTTGCCCTTTTCCTCTTCATAGCTGAAAGTAACATCTTCAAAGTCAATGCTGCCCTCAACATCAGCGATTTCTGAAATGCAGCTGTAGCCCGGCTCAGAGCTTACCTCCATAACCTCCTTGAACCTTTCAATACCGGTAACTCCCTTTTCAAACTGCTCTGTGAATTCAACAATGCGCTTGATTGCAGAAATCAGCATGCCTATATAAAGAAGGTAAGCTGTCATGTCAGCGGCAGTAATCTGCTTAGTGATAAGGAAGTATCCGCCAAGAAGAATCATGACGATATACATAAGTCCGTCAAAAAGGCGCACCACACAGTTAAGCCTTGCCATGTATTTGTATGATTCCGTCTGCACCTCACTCAGACGGCGGCTTTCTTCATTGAATTTTTCCCTTTCAACACTTTCGTTGCCGAAGGATTTCACAACCCTGATGCCGAGAAGGGTTGTTTCTGTCTGCGCATTGACATCACCTGAAATTACTCTTCTTTCCTTGAAGGCATTGCGCATTTTACGTCTGAAATAAACAGTACCGAAGAAAATGAGAGGAATTACAACAAAGGTGGAAACCGTAAGCAAGGGATTGATGCCCGTTAAAATTGCAAAGCTGACAATCACCTTCAGTCCTGCAATGAAAAACTCCTCGGGGCAATGGTGTGAAAATTCAGCTATGTCAAAAAGGTCTGTTGTAATTCTTGACATAAGCTGTCCAACCTTGGTTGAGTCAAAATATGAAAAAGGCGCCGTTAAAAGGTGTGAGAACATATCCTCACGCATGTCTCTTTCAATCTTGACACCCATACCGTGACCGATATATGTCATATAATAGCCCGCCGCCATGTCAATAAGCTTGAGAACGGCATAAACGCCTGCCATTGAAAGAATGACCTCCAACGTAAGAAGTGAAAGATCTGTTGTGGCAATTGACGTGATTTTTCTTACTATCATGGGCAGCACAAGCTCACATCCCGTTGTAAGACCTGCGCAGATAAGATCGATTATCATAACCTTTTTATGTTTGATAAAATAAGGTATGAACCACTTTTTCATCATGCCTTTGTTATTCTTTTTCATTTTATACACCTTCATAAATTGGAATTTAGCAACATCAATATGTAAAATTCCTTTTTCTGTCACATTGATATTTGAACTCATCTAAGAAATCATATTCTTCCGGAAAGAAACTTTTATCTTCTGTATTAAAGTCCATAAATAATCGTTTCAGTTTTTTACAATTCTTCAATGGAGTAATTGTTTTCACAGGATATTTGTTGAACATTGAACTAAACAAAAGCAATTCCTCTAGATTCGGTGCATATTGCAATTGTTCAAGATTGTATAGCATCTTCTTGCTGTTGGAAATCATGATTCCTCTCAAGCACTCATTTTCGCTCATATCCCACAAATCAGTACCTCGAACATTATAAAACAACAGATACTTTACTTTCTTCAATTTAGACAATACGGATAAATCCTTAACCTTTGTGTTATGAAAAAAGTAAATTGATTCATAATTATCACCATAATTGCTAACAAAATAGTCAAATTCTTTCTGTGTCAAGTTGCAAACTTCAACCGCCGACACTCCTATGTGGAATTTCATTTCTTCATCAATATCAGGTAACGCCTTGGATGGATTCTCTGAAAAAGTAATAATTTGTTTGGATTAGTAAGCCATTCCTGAATATTTATGTAATTCAAACCCACTCATACTCATTTTCCCTCCATTCTAATGCTTCATTCTTAGGTAGTAAAATGTCAAGCTAATATGTACTCCGGCGAATTCCGATTTATCGGAAACCATTTTGCATTCTGCACTCTGCATTTAAAAAAAGCCCCGAAGGGCTTTTTTTAACCGAAGAATGCCTTGTGAACAGCTGAAACAGCCTTATCAGCAAGCTCTTTGTCTATAAGAACAGAAATTGTGATTTCACTTGTGGAAATCATGCTGATATTGATGCCTGCTTCATAAAGTGCACCGAACATCTTTGATGCTGTGCCTGAATGAGACTGCATGCCTGCACCCACAATTGAAACCTTTGCAATTGATGTGTCACTTGAAACAACAGCGCCTTCCATTGCGAAGATATCGTTAAGAATTGCAACAGCTTCATCTGCAAGACCCTTCTGGCAGGTAAAGGAAATATCCTTTGTGCCGTCTCTGCCCACTGACTGAAGAATAACGTCAATGTTAATATTCTTCTGAGCAAGTCTTGAGAACATTTTGAATGCATTGCCGGGAACATCCTTCATTCCCACAACTGAAATTCTTGCAACGTCTGTATCTTTTGTTACGCCTCTGATTAACATTTTTTCCATGTTTGCTACCTCCCTGACTATGGTGCCGCTTTCCTTTGCAAGGCTGGAAAGGACTTCAAGTTCTACATTATATTTCTTTGCCATTTCAACTGAACGGTTATTTAATACCTGAGCTCCCAAGGTTGCGAATTCAAGCATTTCATCATAGGTGATGTCGCTGAGCTTCTGTGCATTTTCAACCTTTCTGGGGTCTGCTGTGAAAACACCTGTAACATCGGTGAAAATCTGACATCTGTCAGCGTGAAGGGCTGCTGCAATTGCAACTGCACTTGTGTCTGAGCCACCTCTGCCGAGAGTTGTGAGATCATCGTACTTGTTAAGGCCCTGGAAGCCTGCAACAATAACAATTTTTTTGCTGTCAAGCTCTCTCTGGATTCTTTCTGCCTTAACCTCATGGATTCTTGCAGCGCCGTGAACAGAATTTGTTCTGAAGCCTGCCTGCCAGCCCAGAAGTGATCTTACGGGATAGCCAAGCTTTTCAATTGCCATTGCAAGAAGTGAAATTGAAATCTGCTCACCGGCTGTCAGGAGCATATCCATTTCTCTTTTTGAGGCGTTCGGATTGATTTCCTTTGCTTTGTCAATAAGGTCGTCGGTTGTGTCGCCCTGAGCGGAAACAACAACCACCACGTCGTTGCCCTGTTTATATGTGTCTGTTATAATACGGGCAACATTAAAAACTCTTTCTGCGTCAGCCACAGACGAGCCTCCGAATTTCTGAACTATAAGTGCCATAGTTTACCTCCAGTAGTTATTTATCAATAATCGGCAACTCTGATGCACGAAACAATGTTAAGACCGTTTGCTTCAATAAGCTTTCTGAGTTCCTTTTCTTTCATTACGGGTGTAACAAAAGCTATTTCGTTTTCAGGCTGATTTTCCCTTTGAAGGAAATCAACTGCACCGAAAATACTGTTAATTTTTTCCTTATCTGCCTGTGCCGTTCTGATATAAAGGGCAGTTTCACAGTCAAGATAATCTGCAAGCATATTTTCCTTTGCATCGTCCCAACCGAAGAATTTGCGCTTGTCATCATTTGCAGCACAGTCGATAACATCACCCACAACGGCTGAAGCTGTTGCAAGCTTGCCCGCACCCTTACCGTACATAAGCACGTCACCTGTTGCGTCACCTCTTACAAGGCAGGCATTGAACACACCGTTAACGCCGGAAAGCATGCTTTCATCTGAAACAAAGCAGGGTGAAACCATAACAAGAATTTTGCCGTCTTCAAGCTTTTTGGTTTTTGCAATAAGCTTGATTGAGCTGTTATAGCTTTCAGCATAGGCAACATCCTCAAGGGTGATTTTTGAAATACCCTCTGTATAAATTCCGTCGGGATAAACGTGTGAGCCGAAGGCAAGGGATGCAAGAATACAGATTTTTCTGAGTGCGTCAAAGCCCTCAACATCTGCTGTCGGGTCCTTTTCAGCATAACCCTTATCCTGTGCAAGCTTCAAAGCCTCACTGAAGCTCATACCGTCTACTATCATTTTAGTCAGAATGAAGTTTGATGTGCCGTTAAGAATGCCGGCAATTTCGCTTATTCTGTTACCTGCAAGGCAGCGGCTGATTGGTCTGATAATGGGAATACCTCCGCCCACAGAGGCTTCAAAAAGGAAATTGACATTGTTTTCTCTTGCGGTCTGCAAAAGCTCAAAGCCCTTTGTTGCAACAAGCTCCTTGTTTGAAGAAACAACGTGCTTGCCCTTTTTAAGGCATCTTGTTACGAAATCAAAAGCCGGATTCACACCGCCCATGGTTTCAACAACAATTGAGATTGAATCGTCATTTTCTATATCCGCAAAGCTTTTTGTCATGAGAGGTTCAAATTCATTGTTTTCAAAATCTCTTATATCAAGAATGCGTGTGACCTGAAGCTCAACATTGCTGTTTTTCAAAATGGAAGCACTGTTTTTTGTAATAAGCTCTGCAACGCCTGAACCGACAACACCGAAGCCCATAACTGCTACGTTCATTTTCTCATACCCCTTTCTTGTTTTCGGCTTGAAAAAAATATAGGATAATAATATCACATTTTGTTTTTTATGAAAAGGTTTTGAAAGAAAAAATTTTAATTTTTGTCAAATACATTGATTTTACAGTCATAATAGGTTAGTATAATATAAATATGGTACAAATATATATCTTTTTTCTCAGTTATAAAGTGAGGTGTTACAATTGACCGACGTTGAAAAAAAGAGAAAATTTATAATCAACATTGTTTATTATGCAATAATTGCTGCCATCGGCTTCCTTGCTCTCAGGTATGCAATGGGCGTTTTCTTCCCCGTTGTTTTTGCCTTTGTTACGGCAGCATTGCTGCAAAGGCCCAAAAACTTCATTGTGAAAAAAACCTTTTTCAAAAGCGGATTTGCGTCGGCTGTGTGTGTCTTCGGACTTATTCTTATTGTTCTCGCACTGTTCGTGCTTATAGGCGTAAGAGCGGCCGAGGAAGTGAAAGGCTTCATCAATTACATTGCACTGCAGTTTCAGAACATTGATGTTCTTGTAAACACTGTTGAAGACTCCATAATGGCCTTCATTATGAAGCTGCCCGATTTCATTTCAGAAAATGTTTCAGAAAGCATCTCTGCCGTTTTCACTCAGCTCAGGGAAATGCTTGCAGGCACAAACAATGAGCTTGCAACTCAGATAACCGACGGACTGGGAGGCTCCTTTAACCTTTCATGGATAACCACTCCCCTTTCAGGTGTTCTCACAACAGCAAAGGAAATTCCGTCAATTATCATCGCTGTTGTTATCACCCTTGTTGCCACCTGCTTCATGACGTCGGAATATGACAATGTGAAGCACTTTATAGTTCTTCAGTTCCCCGAAGAAAAAAGAAAGGACCTTCGCAGAGCCAAAAGCCTTCTGAAATCTTCTCTTTCAAAAATGTGCAGGGCATACCTGCTTATTATGCTCATCACCTTTGTTGAGGTGTTCACAGGCTTTACAATTCTCAAGCTGATTGGTGTCTTCCAGTCAAACTACATTCTGATTCTTGCAGTTGTAACCTCAATTGTTGACATTGTTCCCATGCTCGGAACAGGTACAATTATTCTCCCCTGGACAGCCTACAGCCTTATTGTGGGTAACTACGGCCTTGCAATCGGTCTTATTATCCTTTACGCCGTTATCACTGTTATAAGGCAGATAATTGAACCGAAGCTTGTTGCAGGTCAGCTGGGTCTTTCTCCCATTGTTACAATTTTCGCTTTATATTTCGGTCTCAAATTCCTGGGCTTCATGGGTATCTTCATCGCCCCCATGCTTATTATCATGCTGAAGCTTCTCAATGATGAGGGCATCATAAGCATCTGGCGCTCTCCCACAAGAGAAAAGGCAAAAGCAGAAGCAAAGGCTGCCGAAAGTGAAAAAAAAGAAAAATCAGCTGACGAAAAATCACAATAAAACCGATAAAAGAATCCCCTTCCTGCTTTATGAAGGGGATTTTTATATAAATACCACTTGAAAACGGAACAAAAATAGAGTACAATCACCTTGCATTATCATTTAACTTTTAAGAAAGTAAAGGTAAATAAAGCTATGAATATAATTGTTGCAGGCTGTGGTAAAATCGGTACGGCCATTATTTCAACTCTTCTTGCCGAAGGTCACGATGTTACTGCCATAGACAATTCTCCCTCAATTATCGGGGAAATTACAAACATTTATGACGCAATGGGTGTTTGCGGAAACAGCACCGACTGTGAGGTGCTCAATGAGGCAGGCGTTGAAAAAACAGACCTTTTCATTTCCGTAACAGGCTCAGACGAGCTTAACATGCTTTCTTGCTTTCTTGCAAAAAGAATGGGAGCAAGCCACACAATTGCAAGAATAAGAAACCCCGAATACAATGACGAATCCCTGAACTTCATGCGTCAGGAGCTTAATATTTCAATGGCTGTCAATCCGGAAATGCTTATGGCTCAGGAGCTCCGTGACATTCTCATGCTGCCCTCAGCCTTCAAGGTTGAATATTTTGCAAGGCGCAACCTTGAAATGATTGAACTTCGTGTTAAGGAGGACTCTCCCTTCTGCGGCAAAAAGCTTTTCAAGCTTCGTGAAAAGCAGAAAACCGATTTCCTCATCAGTGCCGTTTTAAGACAGGGTAAGGTTATTATCCCCGACGGTAACTTTGAGCTGCAGGCAGGCGATATAATTTCAATTGCCGCAACACCCTCTGACATGCAGAAGCTACTTAAAAGCTACGGTATGCTGAAAAAGAGGTCAAGAAATGTTATGATTCTTGGTGGCAGCAAAACTGCATACTATCTTGCAAAGCTTCTTCTTTCCTCTGGCTGTGACGTAAAAATAATTGAAAAAGACCTGAAAAAATGTGAGAGCCTTAGTGACACTCTTCCCGAAGCCGTTATAATCAACGGTGACGGCTCACAGCAGGAGCTTCTTCTTGAGGAAGGACTTCGTTCTCTCGATGCCTTTGTAGCCCTGACAGGCATGGACGAAGAGAATATTCTCATTTCAATTTATTCACAAAGCCAGAACGTACCTCAGGTAATTTCAAAAATCAACCGTAGTGAAATGGTTATGATGGCGGAAAAGCTTGGTATTGACTGCATTGTTTCAGCAAAGGCTGTCACCTCTGACATCATTTCAAGATATACAAGAGCTCTTGAAAACTCCATGGGAAGCAGTGTTGAAACTCTTTATAAAATTATGGACGGCAAGGCTGAAGCTCTTGAATTCAAGGTAATTTCGGGCTCTGCCGTTGTAGGCACCCCCATTAAGGACCTGAAAATCAAGCAGGGTATACTTATCGCAGGCATCATAAAACCGGGTAAAAAAGCTGTCATTCCTTCAGGTGACGACATTATAGAAGAGGGAGACCGTGTGATTGTGCTTTCAGCTGAGCACAGACTCGGCGCCCTCAGAGACATCATAAGGGGATAAGGCTATGAACAGACGTATGGTTTTATACACTGTGGGTACAGTTATAAAAATTGAAGCACTTCTTATGCTTCTTCCCACAGTCTGCGCTCTTATTTATAAGGAAGCCTGCGTGACGGATTTCCTTCTTTCAATCGTTGCCTGTCTTATTGCAGGCTTTGCAATGACCTTACTTTCACGCCCCGAAAACAAGGTCATTTACGCCCGTGAAGGCTTTGTTATAGTGGCTGTATCCTGGCTTGCGCTTTCTTTGTTCGGTGCTCTCCCCTTCTTTTTTTCAAGAGAGATTCCCAACTATATCGATGCATTTTTCGAAACCGTAAGCGGCTTTACAACAACGGGGGCTTCAATTCTTTCCGATGTTGAAGCAATGAGTAAGGGACTGCTTTTCTGGCGCAGCTTCACCCACTGGGTGGGCGGTATGGGTGTTCTTGTGTTTATGATGGCAATTGTACCCTCCCTTTCAGACCGTTCAATTCATATTCTCAGAGCAGAGGTGCCCGGCCCCATAGTCGGCAAAATTGTGCCGAGAATAAAACAGACCACCCGCATTCTTTATATAATTTATATTGCTTTTACGTTGATTGAAATTGTGCTGCTTTTCACCGGCGGAATGCCGATATACGACAGTATCATCCACGCCTTCGGCACAGCCGGTACAGGCGGCTTCGGAATTAAAGCAGACAGCATCGGCTCCTACAGCACCTATCTGCAGTGGATAATTACTGTGTTTATGCTTCTTTTCGGCATCAACTTCAATCTCTATTATCTTCTGCTTATCAAAAAGTTCAAATCTGCCTTCAGAAGTACTGAGTTATGGGTATATCTTGGTATTGTTCTTGCATCTTCCATTGCAATCACAATCAACATACTTCCCGTTTCCGGCTCAATCGGACAGGCAATCACAGACTCATCCTTCCAGGTGGCTTCGATTATAACAACCACCGGCTATGCAACAACGGATTTTGATACCTGGCCGGGACTTTCAAAAACAATACTTCTGCTTCTTATGTTTCTGGGTGCCTGTGCCGGCTCAACAGGCGGTGGTATAAAGGTATCAAGAGTAATTATACTTTTTAAAACAGTTAAAAGAGAGCTCAAAAAGTTGCTTCATCCCCGAAGTGTAGATGTAATCCGTTTTGAAGGAAAAAGACTTGATGAGCCCACAGCAAGATCTGTAAGCTCGTATCTTGCTATATACATTCTGTTCTTCTGCTTACTTATTCTTGTGCTCGGCTTTGAAGGCTTTGACCTTGAAACCAATATTTCTGCCGCTGCTTCCTGCTTTAACAATATCGGCCCGGGTTTTGCTTCAGTAGGTCCCACTATGAACTACGACCTTTATTCAGGCTTTTCAAAAATCATTCTTTCCTTTGCCATGCTCTTCGGAAGACTTGAGATTTATCCTATCATTCTCACACTCTCTCCCTCAACCTGGGTAAAGAAATAACAGTAAATAAAACAGTAGCGGCAGAAGCTTCAAAGCTTCTGCCGCATTACTTTTTTACTTTAACCTCGCAAGCCTTTCGGGATTTGTAACAACAATCAGACTTGAGTTTTTATCAAGAGCCTTCTGCGGATCAATGTCACAGCAAACATCTTCTCCGCAACGTATTGCAACAACGTTAACAGAGTAATTTTTTCTCAGATTCAACTCAACGAGAGTCTTGCCCACCCATTCAGGCTTCATTCCGATTTCCAGAACAGAAACATCTCCTGACAGTTCAATAATGTCAACAAAGCCTGAGCTGAGCAAATTTTTAGCAAGTCTGATGCCTGATTCCTTTTCAGGGAAAACAACCTCATCTGCACCCACACGCTTAAGGATTTTACAGTGAATTTCATCAGAGCACTTCACCACAACCCTTTCAACTCCCGCCTCCTTGCAAAGAGTTGTTGCCATCACGCCGGCTTCAAGGTTGCCTGCCATGGCAATGATAACCACATCGATGTTTGAAATCCCCAGCTGTCTTATAACATCCTCATCTGTAACATCTGCACACTTGCATACGGGCAGAAAATCAGCCGCACTATTGACGGTATTCTCATCAATATCAACTGCAAGCACCTCTGCTCCGTTCTGAACCAGCTCTTTTGCAACAGCTGTTCCGTATCGGCCTAAGCCAAACACCGCATAAGATTTATATATACTCATTCTTCCATTCCTTTCCTGTGTTATCGGCACCTTATCCCACGCTGATTTCTTCTGTGGGATTTTTTATTTTGTTCTGATTTTTTCTGTTGAAATTAAAAGCAACGGCTAGAGAAATAGGCCCTACTCTGCCAAGATACATAGTGAAAATTATAATAAGCTTTCCCCATAGGTTAAGCGATGAGGTAAGATTTCTCGTAAGGCCCACAGTAGCAGTAGCACTGACGGTTTCATAAATAATATCCAGCGCATCAGCATCAGAAACTGCCGAAAGCAGAACCGTAGAAGCAAATAAAATAAAAAATGACATGCTTACCACGGCAATTGCTTTGATGATTGCCTTTTGTGATATGTTTCTGTTGAAGGCGTAAACCTCGTTCCTTTTTTTTATTGTCGACACCGCCGCAAGAATAAGAATTGCAACAGTTACGGTTTTAACACCGCCTGCAGTGCCCACAGGAGAGCCGCCTATAAACATAAGCAACAGTGAAACAACGGCTGATGCATCCGTAATATTTTCCTGAGCAACAGTTGCAAAGCCTGCTGTTCTTGTTGTTACGGACTGAAATACACTTACCTGTATTTTGTCAAAAAGTGAAAGCTCACCTATTGTGAGAGGATTGTTATATTCAAAAACAAAAAATGCAACAGCGCCTGACACAAGCAGAAATGCAGTTGTGCAAACAGCAAGCTTACTGTGAAGGCTGAGCCTTCTGAAGCATCTGAGCCTGAGTGTGGGGAATTTCCGGAGGTTCTGCAGAACGTCAAGCCATACAACATAACCGATGCCGCCAAGAATAATCAGGGCGCTTGTGACAGAATTCACAACAGGGTTCACGCTGTAATCACAAAGGCTGTTTTCTGAAAGAATATCAATTCCCGCATTACAAAAAGCTGAAACCGAATTAAAAACCGATATCCATATACCTTTAACTCCGAATTCGGGAACAAACACTGTCATATAAAGCAGTGCACCTACAGCTTCAACAATAAATGTACCGTACAGCACCTTTTTAACAAACTTCACAAGTCCTGACATAGTGTTCAGATTAAAGGAATCCTGAATAATAAGTCTGTCTGACAGTCCCATTCTTTTTTTGAACACCAGCATAAAGCCGCTCATTATTGTTATAACGCCAAGACCGCCTATCTGTATAAGAAGCAGAATTACAATCTGCCCGAAGGTGCTCCAGGTTGTAACCGTAGGAAGGGTAACAAGCCCTGTAACACAGGTTGCCGTTGTGGCAGTGAACAAAGCATCGATATAGCTTACCCCTGACGAATCAGCAGAGCTGAAGGGAAGATACAAAAGAATGCTGCCTGTTAAAACAGTAAAGGCAAATCCCAGCATAATCAGTTGTGTTGCAGAAAAATTAAATAATTTTCTTTTCTTCATAGCTGTCTCTTTTCAAAAATAATCTGTATTGAATATTATAGCACATTGTATATTTTTTTACAATATTGAAAATTTTCTGAGTATGATTTTTCCTTTTCTGCTATTATAAAAGAAGTAGGCTGTATGATAAGCTGCCGACAACAAAAAAGAGGTAATACCGGCCGTATTACCTCTCATTTTTTTATTTTACCTATTATGCTCTTGCAACCATTTCACCGTAAAGCTCTTTTTCTTCCTTGATGAACTTTTCAATTGCTTCAACTGATGGCATTGCTGCTGAGCAGCTGTGAGCTGAAATGAGCATTGAAGCGGATGCCGTGCCGAATTCAAGGGCATCAATCATTTCCCAGCCCTCAAGAAGACAACGGATAAAAGCACTTGCATAGCCGTCACCGCCGCCGAAGCCCTTCATGGCTTTTACGGGGAAGGGCTTGATTGAATAGCTCATGCCGTCATTTGTATAGGCTGTTGAGCCGTCCTTGCCGTGCTTGATGATAACAATCTTTGCACCGTAGGAATGCCAGAGCTTTGCGCTTTCCTCGTCGGTTTTGCAAACACCTGTGATTGCTTCTGTAAGGTCATATTCCTCCCTTGAGCCGAGGATAATGTCTGCATTTCTTGCAACCATCTGGTAGTATACGGAAATCTCATCCTTGTTTTTCCATGTGTAAGGGCGGTAGTCAATATCGAAAATTACCACAACGCCGTTTTTCTTTGCAAGCATCATTGCCTTTAAGGCTGCATCCCTTGAGGGACTCATGGAAAGTGCTGTGCCTGAAATCACAATAGCCTTTGCTGAGGCAATGTATTCCTCGTCAACCTCTTCAGGCTCAAGCATAAGGTCTGCAATTGCATCTCTGTACATAAGAATTGAGCTTTCAGTGGGGCTTTTGATTTCTGTGAAGGTGAGACCGATTTTTTCACCGTTCTTTGCTCTGAAAATGTGTGAGGTATCGATTCCGTCTTTTTCAAAATAATTTACAACAAAATCTCCGTGCTGGTCATCTGAAACCTTTCCGATGAAGCCGACCTTCTTGCCGAGTCTTGCAAGGCCCACAGCAATGTTTGCAGGTGAGCCGCCGACATATTTGTTGAAGTTGCAGCTTTCTGCGAGTGGTCTGTTCATATCTGTGGGGTTAAAGTCAATTGCAACTCTGCCTATGGGGATAACATCAAGGGGCTTGCTCATGTCAAATTCAACGTATTTCATTGTGGATTCTTCCTTTCGCATATAATGGTTTATTCTGCCTTTGAAACAGAACAAAAGATTTCCATGTGTTTTTTTGCGTTTTCATAGGCCCCCTCAATTTCCTTCTGATGAAGGTCATAGTAGCCCTTTATTTCGCCCTTTTCATAAGCCTGCCTTACCTTGCTTTCACAGCAGGCAAAGGTTGCCGTTGCAATGTTGATTTTTTTAATTCCGTGCTGATGGCATCTGATGAAATCCTCTTCACTGATGCCTGTTCCTCCGTGAAGTACAAGAGGTACATCAACGGCTGCCGCAACCTTATCAAGAATATCGAACCGGAGCTCAGGAGCCTGCTTATAAAAGCCGTGGGCATTGCCTATTGCAATTGCAAGGGCATCAACACCCGTTCTTTCATAGAAAATTTTTGCCTGCTCAACAGATGTGCAACGCATTGCAATGTCAACGCTTCCATCCTCACTGCCGCCCACACAGCCGATTTCAGCTTCAACTGCCGCACCGTAGGTTTTTGCAAGGGCAATCACCTGCTTCGTTTTTTCAATATTTTCCTCCAAGGGAAGATGTGAGCCGTCAAACATAACAGACGTGAAGCCAAGGCGCAAGGCATGTCCGATACATTCAACCGTTGTTCCGTGGTCAAGGTGCACGGCAACGGGTACCTTTGCATTTTTTGCCGCCGCAATCATCAGAGGGCCGATGATTCCGAGAGGTGAATGGTTGAGTCTTACCTCTGCAATCTGCAGAATTATTGGTGATTTTGTTTCCTCGGCAGCCCTGATTACGCCAAGCACCATTTCCATGTTGGCAATGCTGAAGGAGCCCACCGCATAATTTCTCTTCTGTGCATCAGCAAGAAGATCCTTCATGTTAACTAACGGCATTTTTATCACTCCGATCTTTAATCAGATAAAATATAATTATTCAACGGATTTCAGTGTTTCTACCATGTCAACCTTCTTAAGCTTGTTGTGAAGAACAAGGCTTACGAACATTGAAAAGCTGAAGGCAAGAAGCGCAGCATAAAAGAAGCTTGCCCAGGATATGCCTCTTCCGAACATGAGAATGTCAACCTCTGCCATGTAAAGCACTACCCTGTGGATAAATATACCCGTAATGAGGCCCTCTATAATTCCTATAATCGTCAGAATGATATTTTCTCTGAATATATAGGAGGAAACCTCACCGTCATCAAAGCCCAACACCTTGATTGTGGCAATTTCCTTGATTCGTTCCGTAATGTTGATAATTGAAAGGTTATACAGAACGATGAAGGCAAGAAGACCTGCCGAAACAATGAAAATAATAACGATTGCACTTATTGAATCCATAATATTTTCAAAGCTGTTCAGAATCTGGCTTGTGTAAGCCACGGCACTGATTTCATATTCACCCATGAGCTCCTTTGCGAGCTCATTTTTCTTGTCCTGCTCCATGTTTTCAATTGCAAGATTTGCCGTTATATAGTTATAGGCCGGATTTGCGCTGAAGAGCATGGAATAAAGATCCTTTGAAAGATATATATAGTGGAAGGTGTAATTTTCAACAACGGCCGCAACGGGAATTCTTACATTCCTTTCTTCATCAACGGCAACGGTAATATCGTCACCCGGCTTCAGCTTAAGGGAAGCTGCCAGCTTTTCCGTTATGATTGCACCGTTATTTGTGAGAGTATAAGCCTCTTTTGTTTTTCTGTTCTGAAGGTTTATATAAGAGCCGAGAGCCGATGCATCCTCAGGAACAAGAAGATAGGTTTCAAGAACATCATCAGACTTATCCGAATGTGCATCATAAACCTTCATGTAGTTAAGAAGAGCTGTTGATACTGCAGCCTTTTCATTGACGATATTATACGCTTCGCATTCCTGTATGGTTGTGTCGTAAGAGCCGTTAAGCACAATCTGCATATCGTAATTCCACACACGGTCTGCCTGAAGGAACTGCTTGTCAATGGTTCTGTTGATTGAGTCGTTCAGACCGAAGCCTGCAAGAAGCAGTGCGGTGCAGCCTGCAACACCCATTGTTGCCATGACAAAGCGCTTCATGTTTCTGAAAACATTTCTGAAGGTAACCTTCCAGGTGAAGCTCAGACGGGTCCAGATGAAGGGGAATTTTTCAAGGAATACCCTTTTGCCGCTTTTCGGCGCCTTTGAGCGCATAAGAGCTGAGGGCACAACCGTAAGACTCTTGCGGCAGGTATAATAGGTAACAAAAACTGTAGAAGCTACGGAAATGAGAATTCCCGGCACTGCATAAATGAAGCGGTAGGATATAATGACCGAAGGCACGTCAAACAGAATTTTGAATGCAGTTGTAACTGCAACGGGGAACAGTGCAAAGCCCATAAATGAGCCTGCAACAGAGCCTATCAGCGATGCGAGAGCCGCATAAACAAGGTATTTGAACATGATTTCCTCGTCTGTAAATCCGAGCGCCTTGAAGGTTCCGAGCCTTGTTCTTTCCTCTTCAATCATTCTTGTCATTGTGTTAAGGCACACAAGAGCTGCCACAAGGAAGAAGAACCAGGGGAAAATCATGGAAATTGCCGCTGTTCTTTTTGCCGTCTGGTCATATTCCTCAAAGCCTAAAAGAGCATCATCACGGCTGTTGACATACCATTTTGCGTTATCAAGGCCAAGAAGGAACTGATGAGCATCGTCAAGCTGATTCCTTGCCAACTCAAGCTTTTCGTTTGCTTCGTTTTTTGCGTTTTCAAACTCAGCTTCAATGGTTTTTGCCTTTTCCTTTGCCATGATGACATTGGTTTCATAAGTGGTTATCTGATTTTTCATATCAGACAGCTGATTGAGAACCTCAAGCTGACCCAGCTGAATGTCATAGCCTGCATTGGTAAGCTCCTTTTCAGCCTGAGCAAGCTGCTCCTCAGCTGATGAAAGACCTGCTTCAACCTCCTTGAGCTTTGCAACAAGCTTCTTTGCCTTATCAAGCTCAACCTTTTTCTCGGCAAGAACAGTTCTTGCCTGCTGAAGCTCCTGCTTTGAGGAAGCAAGCTTAACCTCGAAGGTCTGAAGCTGAGGCTCCATATATGCCATAATTTCCTCTGCAGTGCCCACAGCTGTAAATCTGTTGATTGTGTTTATAATCTGGTCAACCTCGGCGCCCACAAGGCCTGACTGAGTGAAACGGTCAATGATACCCTGAGTTCCGCTGTCCTGGGTTTTGTTGAACTGATCCATTGCAGAACGGCTTGTTGCAACAAGGTTTTCAAGGTATGTAACCGTTGTCATCATGCTTTCAACCTGAAGGTTTGCAACATTATATTCCGTTTGTGCATTTGCAAGCTGCGTTTCAGCACCCTTATATTCTTCTACCTTCTGCTTTGCTTCGTTATACTGGGCTCTTTTCTCTTCCCATGCAGCATACTGAGTTGAATGCTCAAGCTTGCTTGAGTCAATTTTATCAGCGGCTTCCTGAGCCTTTTCGTTATACTGCCTTTTATACTCAGCAATGTTTTTGTCACCGTTTTCAGCCATGTCAAGAATCTGGGCAACCTGTGCCTCACCCTCCTGAAGGCTCTGCTCAATCTGAGCCTTGGTTGAAGCATATTCAGCCTCACTGTCTGCAACCTTAACGGTGTATTCAGCCTTGAGAGCCTCCACTCTTGAAGAAAGAAGCTCATCTGAAATTGATGAAATATAATCTGTATATGACTTCACAAAGTCGTCGTACTGCTGTGAATAAGGGTCATATTTTTCACTGCCCTCAAGCTTTACGCTCATTGAGGTGTAATATTCATTCAGAAAGTTTTCTGAGGGCACATAAACGAAGGTACCGAGCTTACCCGTACCAACCGTTGTGTTACCTCTTTCATAGGAAATGTAAAGGGGAGTGCGGATAATACCGACGATTGTGTACTGTGTGTTCTGCAGTGAGCCTGTGATGTCTGTTCCGTCGCCCTCAATTGTGATGGCAGAGCCTATCTTGAATTCCTCCGGAGTTGAAAGGAAGCTTTCATCAACAAGGCACTGGTTTGAGGATGTGGGCCAGCTGCCCTCAACAAGCTCAGGTCTGTTAAGATAGGTTGGGTCATCGTTACCGTTGGCACAGTTTATAACCTTGTTTATATCAAGAGAAATGGCCCTGACTGTCATTTCGGAGCCGTCAATATCACTGACTGCCTCACCGCCGACCTTTACAACACCGTCAACAAACCTTTCTCCCACGGCAGCTTCAACACCGTTTATGGATGAAATAACCGTAATATCGTTATCGGTGATACCGGCAGTTGATACTATCTGGATATCCATGGAATTTGAAGTGTCCATATACTTTTCCATGGTATCATACATGTCCGGTGCCGTGGCATTCATGCCCGCAAAAAAGCTTATACCCAGAGCAACAATTGCAATAATTGAAATAAACCTGGGCGATGTACGCTCAATTGTGCGTATGGCATCGGTAATCAAAATTCTGTTAATTTTCATAAATAGCCTCTCAACCTGTTACCATTCAAGCTTTTCAACGGGAATCGGATTGTCGTTTACTGCAATCTGAACAACCTTACCGGAGCGCATGGTAATTATTCTGTCCGCCATGTGGGCAAGGGCACTGTTGTGAGTGATAACAACAACCGTTGTACCCGTTTCGCGGCAGGTTTTGTGAAGCAGAGAAAGTATCTGCTTTGATGTTTTGTAATCAAGGGCACCCGTAGGCTCGTCACAAAGCAGAATTTTGGGATTTTTTGCAAGTGCCCTTGCAATTGATACCCTTTGCTGCTCACCGCCTGAAAGCTGTGACGGGAAGTTATCCATTCTGTCCTTAAGTCCCACCTTTTCAAGAATTTTTTCGGGCTTTACGGGCTTTTTGCACATCTGTGTTGCAAGCTCAACATTTTCAAGTGCCGTAAGGTTGGGCACAAGGTTATAAAACTGAAAAATGAAGCCGACATCATATCTGCGGTAATCCACAAGCTGATTTTTTGAAAGGTCATTAATGGGCTTTCCCGCAACCCTTACCTTGCCGTCATCGCAGGTATCCATACCGCCGAGAATATTAAGAACGGTTGATTTACCTGCACCTGAAGTGCCGACTATAAGACAGAATTCACCTTTTTCGATGGAAAAGGATACCCCGTCAACGGCAGGAATCACAATTTCACCCGTCTGATACCGTCTGTATACCTGATCAAATTCTATAAAACTCATTCTCTGTCACCTGTTTTTCACTTGATTTATTAATTAATATTCACGACCCTTGTTGTCTGTTCTGTAGGTCTTTTCAAAAACTATTTCACCGCTTTTTTCATCCTTGAGCTTAACGGTGCACTCATACTCATTTTCTGTTGTGTATACCTGATAGAACATGCCGCATTCACCAAGGAAATACGGGAGAAGCGAGCCCTGCTTATCGGCCTTGTAGCCTTCACCGTCAACAAGCATAACAATTTCATCAAAATTATCTGAGTAGCTTTCAATGTTTTTCACATAAGGATATTCACCCGAATCAATTGTGTTACCTATGTTTGACATTACCTGTGTGCCGATTCTGACAAGGTTAAGATCGTATGTAAGAGCTCTCATTTTAATTGTGGCAGTCTGCTCCTTTTCATTGATTTCACCTGAAGTGAAGCTGTTTGCCTTGCAGAAGGCATCAATATCATCGCCGAACTTTTCATCAATAAAAACAAGAGGGATTGTGATGCTGACTTCATCTGCCATATTTTCCTCATGCTTGCCGTCGTCCTTGGTCTCCTCCCTGTATTCCGTAACAAGGTTTCCCTCATCGTCCTTATAAGCCACAAGCTTTCCGTCTTCCTTTTTGCCGCATGACGCAAAGGCAAAAAGCATTATTAATGAAAGAACTGCACATATAGTCTTCTTCATGGTCTGTTACCTCCCGATACACTTAAGATAAAAACATAAAAATACTATTTTAACAGTATATCATTGTACCATATATAAACATTAAATTCCACCATAAGACACAAAAATTAACACATTTTTTATCACTGAGTATTACCCAATTCAAAACTACAGTAATTTTCGACAAAATTGACAGTAATTTCATCCAATCTATATGTAAAAAAACAATAGACTTTTTTTCCCAAATTTGCTAAAATTTATAAGAATGAAAATATGTGCAGCTTCTGCACTGTTTTCAGTTATTACTATTTATGTAAATTATTTTTTTAGGAGGAGATTCCAATGGCTAAGAAATGGGTATACCTTTTCAAAGAAGGCAACGGCAGCATGAGAGAGCTTCTCGGCGGTAAGGGTGCAAACCTCGCTGAAATGACAAACCTCGGCCTCCCCGTTCCTCAGGGCTTCACAATCACAACTGAAGCTTGCACACAGTATTATGAAGACGGTCGTAAGATCAACGACGAAATTGTTGCTGAGATCATGGCTAACATCGAAAAGATGGAAGAAATCACAGGCAAAAAGTTCGGTGACCTTGAAAAGCCCCTTCTCGTATCAGTTCGTTCTGGTGCTCGCGCATCAATGCCCGGTATGATGGACACAATCCTCAACCTTGGTCTTAACGAAGATGTTGTTAAGGTTATGGCTGAAAAGTCAGGCAACGAAAGATGGGCTTATGACTGCTACAGAAGATTCATTCAGATGTACTCCGACGTTGTTATGGAAGTTGGTAAGAAGTACTTTGAAGAGCTCATCGACAAGATGAAGGAAGACAGAGGCGTTACACAGGATACAGAGCTTACAGCTGCTGACCTTAAGGAGCTTGCAGAACAGTTCAAGGCTGAATATAAGGCAAAGATCGGTGAAGACTTCCCGACAGATCCGAAAGAACAGCTCATGGGCGCTGTTAAGGCTGTTTTCCGTTCATGGGACAACCCCCGTGCAAACGTTTACCGTCGTGACAACGATATTCCCTATTCATGGGGTACTGCTGTTAACGTTCAGGCTATGGCCTTCGGTAACATGGGTGAAGACTGCGGTACAGGTGTTGCTTTCACACGTGACCCCGCTACCGGCGAAAAGAAGCTTATGGGTGAATTCCTTACAAACGCACAGGGTGAAGACGTTGTTGCCGGCGTAAGAACTCCGATGCCCATAGCTGAAATGGCTAATAAATTCCCCGCTGCTTACAAGCAGTTCACAGAAGTTTGTCAGCTCCTTGAAAACCACTATCATGACATGCAGGATATGGAATTCACAGTTGAAAACGAAAAGCTCTACATGCTCCAGACACGTAACGGTAAGAGAACTGCTCAGGCTGCTCTCAAGATCGCTTGCGACCTCGTTGACGAAGGCATGAAGACAGAAGAAGAAGCAGTTGCAATGATCGATCCCAGAAACCTTGACACTCTTCTTCATCCTCAGTTCGACCAGAAGGCTCTTAAGGCTGCTACTCCCATCGGTAAGGGTCTCGGTGCATCACCGGGTGCTGCTTGCGGTAAGGTAGTATTCACAGCTGAAGATGCCGAAACATGGAATGCAAAGGGCGAAAAGGTTATCCTTGTTCGTCTCGAAACTTCACCTGAAGACATCACAGGCATGAAGGCTTCTCAGGGTATCCTCACAGTACGTGGCGGTATGACATCACACGCAGCTGTTGTTGCTCGTGGTATGGGTACTTGCTGTGTATCAGGCTGCCAGGAAATCGCTATGGACGAAGAAAACAAGAAGTTCACTCTTGCAGGTAAGACCTTCACAGAAGGCTCAGAAATCTCCATCGACGGTTCAACAGGTAACATCTATGACGGTATCATCCCCACAGTTGATGCTCAGATCGCAGGTGAATTCGGTCGCATCATGGCTTGGGCTGACAAGTACAGAACACTTAAGGTAAGAACAAACGCAGATACACCCGCTGACGCTAAGAAGGCTCGTGAACTCGGTGCAGAAGGTATCGGCCTTTGCCGTACAGAGCACATGTTCTTCGAAGCTGACAGAATCGCAGCATTCCGTGAAATGATCTGCTCCGATACAGTTGAAGAAAGAGAAGCAGCACTTGCTAAAATTCTTCCTATGCAGCAGGGCGACTTCGAAGCTCTTTACGAAGCTCTTGAAGGCAACCCCGTTACAATCCGTTTCCTTGATCCTCCTCTCCATGAGTTCGTTCCCACAGAAGAGGCTGACATCGCAGCACTTGCAGAAGCTCAGGGCAAGAGCGTTGAAGACATCAAGAACATCATTGCTTCACTTCACGAATTCAACCCCATGATGGGTCACAGAGGATGCCGTCTTGCAGTTACATATCCTGAAATTGCTAAGATGCAGACAGCTGCTGTTATCCGTGCAGCTATCAATGTAAACAAGGCTCATCCCGATTGGAACATCGTTCCCGAAATCATGATTCCTCTTGCAGGTGACGTTAAGGAGCTCAAGTACGTTAAGAAGTTTGTTGTTGAAACTGCTGACGCTGAAATCGCAGCAGCAGGCGCAGACCTCAAGTACGAAGTTGGTACAATGATCGAAATTCCCAGAGCAGCTCTTACAGCAGACGAAATTGCTAAGGAAGCTGACTTCTTCTGCTTCGGCACCAACGTCCTTACTCAGATGACCTTCGGCTTCAGCCGCGACGACGCCGGTAAGTTCCTTGATGCATACTACGATGCAAAGATCTTCGAAAACGATCCCTTCGCAAAGCTCGATCAGACAGGTGTTGGTAAGCTTATGGAAATGTCCATCAAGCTTGGTAAGCCCGAAAACGCAAAGCTTCACTGCGGTATCTGCGGTGAACACGGCGGTGACCCCACATCAGTTGAATTCTGCCACAAGATTGGCCTCGACTATGTATCATGCTCACCCTTCCGTGTGCCCATCGCAAGACTTGCAGCAGCACAGGCAGCAATCGCAAATAAGTAATCTATCTTATATAGATTTGTCCCCACCGATTCTCGGTGGGGATTTTGTTATTTATAGGTATGCAACGACAACACAGGCAGCTATTGCTAACAAATAAGAACCGACCCATAACGGAATCAAAGATTCCTACGGGGCCCCGGAACCTTGTTACTCGCGATGCTCGTAATAATTTATCTATAAATGAATTTTCCCCACCGAGAACTCGGTGGGGTGTTTTTTACCAACCCTCATTGACTTGACCGAACGCTTATGTTAAAATCTTTCTATGAATTTCAACGGAGGAAACTATATGAAAAAACTTATTTCTGTTGTTCTGACTCTTGTCATGCTTTTCAGTTTTACGTTGCCTGCTTTTGCTTCAACGGTACATCCTGAAGAAAGCAAGAGCCAGATTCCTGTTATCCGTGTTTTAGGTGACGGCGAACCCATATATGACGCTGAGGGAAACAAGCTCTTCCACATCCGCACATCTTTTTCAGACGGCTTCGGTTCAGATGAAGAGGATGACAGCACGGCAGATTTAATAGAATCCGTGGCCAATGTGCTGCTGCCGTTTCTTATTGACGGTCTGCTTAATGATGACTGGGATGCTTATTATGAAAACCTCGAAAAGGAAATCGGCGAGCTTACGGGCGATGCAAAGCTTGACTGTAACGGCGATCCGGTTGAAGGAACAGGTATTTCGCAGGAAAGAAAAGAGTTTCTTGAATATGCTGTAACCCATGATAAGAAGGGTAAGAAGGGTTATTACGGACTTTATGATTATCACTTCTGGTATGACTGGAGACTTGACCCTATCGAAAATGCTAAAGCTCTCAGAGAATATATTGTTGCCGTTAAAAAGATAACCGGCAGTGAAAAGGTTGCAATCAATGCAAGCTGTATCGGTACAATTGTTACCACTACTTATGTAAAGCTTTTCGGTGTCATGGATATTCAGGGTATCGGTTACACGGGCAGCCTTGCAAGCGGAGCCGAATTTTTCAGCGAAGCAATCAGCGGAAAATTTGACGTAAACAGCGATGCTATCCGCCGTATCCTTATGGATAGCAATTATCTCGGATTTTTCGATTTCGATTCCTTCATAAACACAAGCATTGAGCTTCTTCTTGAAAGCGGCGCAATCGAATTTTTAGAAGCAGATATCAGAAAAAATCTTTATGATAAGGTTGTAAAGGGAGTCACATCAGCTCTTGCTCTTTCAACTCTATTCACTTATCCCAGCTATTGGGCAGCAGTTTCGGCAGAGGATTATGAAAATGCTTTGCTCTATGTTTTCGGAAAGCCCGGAAGCGAAAAGCGTCAGGAATATGCGGGCCTTATTGAGAAGATTGAAAGTTACCATAAGCTTGTCCGTTTAAACTTGACCGATATTATCAAGAGTATAGGTGCAGGCGGCGCTAACTTTGGTGCTATTGCAAAGTACGGCTTCCAGATTCTTCCTATCTGTGAATCCTACAATGCAGTTTCAGACCAGTTCGTTTCCGTAAATCATGCTTCCTTCGGTGCAACCACTTCAACCATTTATGACACTCTCACCGACATCTACATATCTGAACGTGTTGAAGCAGGCTTCGGCAAGTATATTTCACCCGATAAGCAGATAGACGCATCAACCTGCCTTTATCCGAATTCAACATGGTTTGTTAAAAACTCAAGTCATTCTGAATATACGGATTATGAAAAGAAACTGCTTTACGATGTATCCACATCTGACAGACAGCTTACCGTTGATGACTTTGAATGGACACAGTTCATGGTTTATGATTATGACACAGACACAATGGAGGCCATGAATGAAGATAACTGTCACACAGAAAAATGGGAAGCTGAAAATGAAGACAGCGCCGCTTTGGTGAAGCTGTTCAGATTCCTCACAGTGTTCTTTAATTGGCTCAGAGAATTAGTCGGCAAGATTTTCAAATAAAAGAAACAGCCTCACCCAATCGGGTGAGGCTGTTTCTTTTATGCTTTGAAAAATTTTATCTTTTCATTTTTCTTTGCAGCTAGTTTAATAAAAACGACACAACAGATTTTGAACTTTTGGTTGCCTGCCGCCGGTTATCATGATATAATGATTAACATCACAGGGAGGAGATAGGCATGATTTATAATTTTTATCACATTACCGATGTGCATTATTACAGCAAAAGGAACTTCAGATGTGACTGGCGTACCTTTCCGCAGCCAAGCACACAGGTCTGTATTCTGAAAAGTGAAGAGGCCTTTAAAAAGGCCTTGGATATAATTGAAAAGGATAAGGACACAAGCACGGTTATTATCACGGGTGACCTCACAAACCACGGCGAAGCCTACAGCCATGAGGAGGTAAGAGGCCTGCTTCAGGAGTTCACGGAAAAGGGAGGAAGACCCTTTGCTTATCCTGACAGCCATGACTATCCTGATTTTTACATCTACGGCTTTGATGAAAAGGGTGAAAAGGTTCCCACAGAGCACCTGCCCGAGCAGGAGGTCAAAAGGATGTACTACCCCTTTGGCAGAGATAAGGCCTTCGATATATATGATGGTGATGACACCACCTTTATTGCCGAAATCTTACCGGGACTTTACCACATAGCCATGGGTTATGATTCAACCGATGACGGCCCCGTTTTTTCCGATGAGCTTATGGCATGGATCAGGTCTCACACAGAAAAAGCAAAGGAAAAGGGCGCAACGGTTATCTGCAGCACTCACCGTCCCGTTGTCACCCCCTCTCCCGCATATAAGATAATGGGTAAGGGACACACCTTTGCAAACGGAGAGCAAAGAATTAAGGAGCTTGCCGATATGGGCGTAAGGCTCTTCTTCAGCGGGCACTCACATATTCAGTGCATGAAGGAAGTTGTGAGTGAAAAGGGCAACAGAATTTACAGTGTTCAGACCTCCTCACTTTCAGGCTTCCCACCGAAAATGAGAAAAATCACAATTGATACCGAAAAGGGCACAGCTGATATCCGCACAATCGACATTGAACTTCCCAACCTTGGCATGACCTTCACCGAATATGCACGGAAGGGATTTCTCGGCATCATTGAAAAAATTCCCTACAACATGGAGCATGATGTTGAAGCCTTTGCAAATTCCGAGGGCGGTATCTCACTGCCGAAGGAGCTTATTCTGAAGCATCCGAAAATTGTAATGTTCCTTGGCAGAAAGCTTAACGGTCTTACCTACAGCAAGGTTGCAAAATTTTCAAGGAAGTATCATGACCTGAAGGAAAGTGATTTTGCCGACAAGAAGGACAGAAAATTTGTTGACCTTGCATTGGAGCTGGTTGCTAACCTTTACAGAGGCAACGCTCCCCACTCCCCCGACACCGTGGAATACAAAATTACAATGGGCAGCTTCAGAAGGATTGAAAAGCTTCTTTCCGTTCTTTCGATTGATATCAAAAAAACTCTCCGCGGATATACGGTATCTGAGGTTATTGAGCCTCTTCTTTATAACAGCGGACTCGATGATGACAATGTAACTGTCAGAATTGACTGAGCACAAGAGAAAAATTAATGCGTTATCTGTAAATCAATTTCCCACCGTTTTTCGGTGGGATTTTTTCAGGCTTTACAAGAAGTGACAAATGTTGTAGAATGAGAAAACAGACTTTTCGGGAGGTGCATTATGCTGCTTGTTATTTCACAGATTATCGGCCTTGCTGCCGTTGCTCTTTATCTTTTAAGCTTTCAGCTGAAAAAACGCAGGCAGATTGTTTTTGCCACCTGCCTTTCCAATGCCCTTTATGTTCTTCAATACATATTGCTCGGTGCTTTTTCAGGGGCGATCATGGACTTGTTGTCTACGATTTCATCATTTTTTGCCGCAAAGAAAAACACGCCCTTCTTCAGGCGCTACACCAAATGGATTGCCCTTTCAAACCTTTTGCTGATTACTCTTGCAGGGCTTTCCGTTGCAATAATTCAGCGTGACCCCATTGAGCTTCTTCCCATTGCAGGTGCACTTTTTCAAACAGGCGGTCTCTGGTTTGAAAAAGAACAGACTATCCGTAAGTTCGGCCTGTGCAGTGCCCCCTTCTGGCTGATATATAATTTCATTTCTCAGTCATACAGTGCGGCTCTGGGCTCAGTGCTTGCTATATGCTCATGCACAATTGCAATTATACGCTATAAAGGAAAGCAGGGTCAGAAATATTTTAAATAAAAAAAAGACTCTGTTGAAGGTTCAACGGAACTTTTTGTAAACTAAAAGATAATCGACACTTGACATTTTTTGCCATGCCAAGTATAATGTATCTAAACAAAAAGTTCAAATTTGTAACATGTTGAAAGGATGAAAAATTTGAAATCAAAAATCATTACTTCCAAGCCTCTTTGTATAGCGTTTCTGTTTGCCGCCTTTGTTTACGGATTGGCTCTCCCCTTCTTCTGGGGCAATAACCCTGCATCGGAATTAGGCACACTTTCCCTTCTTTGTGAAAACAGAAAAATATATTTCTGGCTTTGGGGCATTCTCACCTCGGGAAGTATATTTTTAAACACACAGTATATGTATAACAAATTCAGAATGAAAAATAAATTTCTCAATGTTCTCTGTGTTCTCGGCTTTATCGGCATATGCCTTGTTGCGCTGACCCTCGGCCACAGCATTGAGGACTGGAACCCGAAAAGAATTGCACACTGGGTTGCAACAGGATTTTTTATTGCTGCAACAGTAGCGTCGATTGCACTGTTTTTCATCATCAACCGTAAAAAGCATTCAAAGTTCAATATGCTGGCTGTGTGCACCTTCCTTATCTTAGGCACCTTCGTGGTAATTTTTGCAACAGTCGGCAAAAGTGCACTGATGGAAATGATACCTCTTGCACTGATTGAATTGTTCCTTTTCGCAGTTAACTTCACTCCGTGGATTAAAGAGGAAGCGACTGTCACTATTTCTTAAAAGAAGAAAAAATCAGAGAGTGACGCTCTCTGATTTTTTGTCACAAAAGGCTATAAAAATAAGATTTTCGGTTGATTCAGAACAAATATATGATATAATGTAGAAAAACAAAAAAAAGAGGTAAAATCATGGCTTTAATAAATTGCATTGATTGCGGAAAAGCAGTTTCCGACAAAGCAAAAATATGTCCCAACTGCGGATGCCCCATTGAGTGTAGCCTTGAGGCTATTCAGCAGCCGGCAGAACAAGACGCTGTTCAGGAGCAACCCGACGCTGATATGTTGTTGCATGAAGAGACTGCGCCTGTTGCAGCTCCGGAAAGCACTCCTGTACCTGATAATCAACCTTCCTTACCGGCAGAATCAAAAATCCCTCCCTACCAGCCCCCTCAGAATTCCCCTGAAAAAAAAGAGAACGGTACACGCGGAATCAAAATAGCTGTTTTGGTTATTTCACTTGCAGTAATAGGCACTTTGATAGCAGGATTAATGTTTTTTGCAAACAACAACAAATCAACAACCTCATCAAGCACAAAAACAACAGCTCCCGCAACTACTACAGCTCACATTAATACCACTGATGTCATAGAGTACATTGCGGGACGTGCTGTATACTATGATAAAGAAACAAAAGAGCAGCAGGTTTTCTTCGGATTTCAGGATGCCAACAAAAATTACATAACCACATCAGGCGGCACTGCAACAATAAAAATCACAAACACTGCCGATGAGGTTGTTTTCGAAAAAAAGCTTAGCTTTTCTTCCTCTGATTTCGGCAGCTGGTCACACGAGGATTGGGAAACCGACCGCACCCTTGTCTGCTTATATATCAAACCTTCAGAAATTACAACCGGAAAAACAGACCGTGGCATTCTTACTTTGTCTGTTGTAACGGAAGACAGCAGCTTCAAGGCCTATGATATGCAGATATACAATCTTCCTTGCAAATATGAAAACACAACCAATGCAGCAAATACAACCAACTCAACAGGAGTAACAGTACACAAATATCACACCTACGTATCATCAGTGACAAAGGAAGCCACCTGCCTTGAAGGGGGCATACTGACATTTACCTGCGGTGGCTGTGGTGACAGCTACACAGAGCCCTCACCGAAAAGCTCCTATCACAATTTCGTCAGTGCTACCTGTACTGAGCCCAAAAAATGCAAGTGGTGCGGCTTAACCGAGGGTGAGCCTAAAGGTCATTCCTTCGACACCAACGGCAAATGCTACAGCTGCAAAGCGGACGACCCTGCAAAGCTTGAAGCTCTCAGTAAATGCTCACTTTCTCTTCCTGTGTTACCCAGAGTTGTTACTGACAGAAGAAGCAACGGCGATATGATTTCTTCTGTTTATGTCACAGATATATCCTACGAGTTTGACTATTCCTCAAGCGGCGGAATAATTCTTACCGTCAGATTCAGCGGCACAAAAACCTTTGATGAAAGAGGCGACGGACAAAGTGATGCCGCTAAAATAGGTTGGAAGCTTTACGATTCAAAGGGAAATGTTTATGAAACAGGAACCTTCTATTCACCTCATCTTGCAAACGGGGAAAGCTTTGCCGAACAGGAAGCAACTCTACTTTACGGTTATAAGGGACACAAGCCCGATGCTTACCGCCTTGAGCTTCTTGATGTAAACTGATAAAAGAAAATCTCTGCCGGTCCGGACACGGAATCAGCAGAGATTTTTTATTTTGTATTATTATCTGTCAAGCTTAAGAATTTCTTCAATTGGGCCTGAGAAATCCTTTGAAACGTTGGGCAATTCCTTATTACCCTTGATGAATGCGCCGAAGAGCATGCCCTTATAGTCTGTTGACATCTGGAACTTTGAAATCACGTTGGTGAGTGCCTTCTTTTCGTCCTCGTTCTTCAGATATTCACAGCTTTCAAGGCTTACTGTAATTTCTGATGAGGGCTTTGCAGCAACAGTAATTTCAAGAGTTTTTCCTTCTTTTCTCATTTCATATTTCACAGACTTACCGTTTGTCATAACAGTTACATCTGCTGAGGTGATATCTCTGAACTTCAGGATATATGTTCTCTTTTCGGGAGCTACAGTGACATCACCCTCATTTTTTGCAATTGAGAACTGTACCTTGTCACCGTTTTCGTTAACGGTGAAGTCAGTTTTGAGATATGCTCCCTGCTGATATGAAAGGGTTTCACCGTCATCCTCATAAAGAGTGAAGGTGTTGTTACCTCTGTAAATGAGAAGCTCAAGCTCCTTGGGATTGGAGCAGTCGTTTGTTCTGTCATTTTTACTCATGGGAACAATTGCACCCTCTTTTGCAAGAACGGGGATGTAATCAATATCACGGAACATCTTTACAAAGCCGTTACCGCTGTAAATTCTGCCGGTGAAGATGTCTGTATATCTTCCCTCGGGAATCCACACATTAACGCCTGCAAGATTTGTGTCTGCTGAGGTGTGCTCTGTGATGGGAGCTACAATAAGCTCTGTGCCGAAGAAGAATTCGTTTTTGCACTTATATGCTCTTTCGTCCTCGGGGTAAGCATAATACATGGGCTCACAGATTGCTCTGCAATCCATGTGTGTACGGTAGTTCATTGTGTAAATATAGGGAAGAAGCTTGTGTCTTAAGCGAAGAGCATCTGTTGCAATTCTCTGAACGGGACCGCTGTAATTCCAGGGCTCCTTACCTGCAAATTCGTTATTGGTTGAGTGAAGTCTCATAACGGGGCTGAACACACCGAGCTGTACCCAGCGAAGATATAACTCATCGTCCTTTTTACCCATGCAGTGACCGCCGATATCATGGCTCCACCAGGGATATGCAATGTTTGACGCAGTGGCAGTAAAGGCGGGCTGGAAGTCAAGGCTTCCCCATGTCTGGGTGGTGTCACCGCTGAAGCCGAGAGGATATCTCTGTGAGCCTGCACCGCAGAAGCGTGAAAGAATAAGAGGTCTGTGATTATCCTTTGCGTTGTCAAGGAAATGATAGTGGTTAAGAGCCCACAGGGGATCAAGGCCGGGAACAGCAGTTCTTGTGCCCTGCTGCCAGTCAATCCACCAGAAGTCAACGCCCTTTTCCTCAAAGGGACGGTGAAGGATATCAAAATAGTTCTCGGTGAACTTCTTGTCTGTGATGTCAAACTTAACAGGCTGCTTCTTTGAGCTGTCCTGTCCCATTGCACGGCACATATCCTCATACTGGTCTTCAAACCAGCGCACACCCATTGAGGGGTGAATGTTGAAGGTTACATGATAGTTGTCGTCCTTGAGCTTTCTGAGGAAGGCATCGGGATCGGGGAAAAGGTCTGTGTTGAAGCTGTAGCCTGTCCAGCCTGTTGACCACACATCATAAACATATTCCATGAAGTTACGGTGAGGATGAACCTTATGGCTGTCCTTGCCGAATTTTTCCTTGATGTTTACCCAGTGCCAGTCCATGTCAACGGTGGCAACGGTGATGGGAATTTCCTCTTCCTTGAACTTATCCATAAGGCTGAGGTATTCCTCCTGAGTATAAGCCTTATAACGGCTCCACCAGTTGGAAAGGGCATAACGGGGAATAAGAGGCACCTTACCTGTAAGCTTATAAAGGTCTGTTGTGGCGCCTATGTAGTCATAGCCGTATGCGAAATAATATTCGTCCTTTTCCTTGTTGTCTCTTGGAAGGATTGTTCCGTCCTGCTTCATGACAAGGGTGCTGCTGTCGTCCATGATTGCAACACCGCCCTTTGAGCATACGCCGTCTGTGAGGGTAATGATGCCCGCAGTGATATCAAGTGTGCGGCAGGTACCCTTAAGGTTGCCTGACTTATAATCTGTTACTGTTCTGCCGTCACGAAGCTTGATGCGAAGCATTTTTTTATCCTTGAGGGAGTAGAGGAAATTTGCCTTCGTTGTTTTGATGGTGATTGTGTCCCCTTCTTCCTTCACTTCAAAGGCGGGAGATGCAAAATCACGGAACCACACGCTCTGAGTTGCCTCATCGCAGAAAAGACCCTTTTTCTGGTTTTCAACACGAAGAAGGCAGGATGTAAGAACCGTGAATCTTGTGTCACCTCTTACAACGGTATGGCTCTTCTGAGCTACGGGAGAGGCGTCAATTCTGAATCTTTTTGCAAAGCTGTCCATAATATTCTCCTTTTCATTTAATTCCCTAAAATTATACAACTCCCTTGTTATAAAGTCAACAAGGGAGTTTTGAATATTTACCGAATAGTGCCAAAAATCCACCGAAGAAAGCAAAACTGTTGAAAAAGTTAACAGCAGATTATATTATATCTCTGCAAGGAGGAATTTCATGAAACTCAGAATTGTAATCGACAAAGAAAAAGAAGAAGAGATCCTTATTTATGCCCACGAAAAAACACCGCTTGTTGAAAGCATTGAAAGGATTGTTGAAAATAATACCGCTCGGCTTACAGGTTACAGCGAAAAAGGTGCAATTTTGCTTTCACCTGACGAGATTCACTGCTTTATAAGTGACAACGGTAAAACCTATGCTCTCACAGAAAAGGAAAAGCTGCTTGTGAAATCACGGCTTTACATCATCGAAAGCAGTCTCGGTGACAGCTTTATAAGGCTCAATCAGTCCTGCATTGCAAATATTAGTAAGGTCAGACGCTTCGAAGCAGACCTTTACGGTTCTCTCACGGTTATTTTCAAAAACGGCTATAAGGATTATGTTTCACGAAGACAGGTGAAAGCTGTCAAAGAAAGGTTAGGTATTTAACATGAATAAGCATGTAAAGGAATTTTTTCATCGCGGATTAATTTTTGGTGGTTTCGGTCCTATTGTGCTCGGCATTGTTCTGCTTGCAATAAGCATGGCAGGGGGAACGGTCGCTCTTACGGCAAAGGATTATTTTTTATCCACAATCTCAATTTATCTTCTAGCATTTATCCATGCCGGTGCATCTGTTTTTAATCAGATTGAACACTGGAGGCTGCCTAAATCACTGTTTATACACTTCTCGGTTCTTTATGTTGCTTACAGTCTCTGCTATATTGTCAACACGTGGATACCATTTGAGCCGGAGGTGCTTTTAATATTCACGGCAATTTTCGTTGTTACTTATTTTGCGGTATGGCTCACAGTTGTAATAATTCTGAAGCTGATAAGTAAAAAATTAAACAAAAAGCTGATATAACAAAAAGCAGGTGTTTTGTAGCACCTGCTTAGCTTTTGTCTGTTTATTGTATCCCTCGTTTCCGGCCGCCTGAATCAAAAAACTTCTCCCGGCTTGTCAACAAAGAACTTATACTTTTTGTCATAGTCCATGCCGGCAGAAAGAAGCATTGATTTTTCCGTGTTTTCCTTTATGTTCTGATTTTTATTCATTTTAACATTATCTCTGCCGTTCTGCTTTTTTATCGACACACATTATACCATAGCCTTTTTCATATAACAAGTAAAGATAAATTATTTTTATCTAATATCTTGAAATTAATGCTCCGAAGCATTACAATATAAGGGAAGAATATTTTATTATAAGGAGAAAAGATTATGGAAACACCGCGCACCTATGTACCCTATTGGGACTGGCCCGAAAAATCCAGGCAGACAGAGTATACAGAAAGCACACCTCTGCTTTCACCTGACGGCACCCTTCTGGCAAAGGGCTGGGCAAGACACAACGTTTTTGATTACAACAGAAGCTATGTGAAAAAGGGCAGCCCCATGAGCAAAAAGGAATGGGACTTCTATCAGGTATCTGACGGCAATTACATGGTACAGCTCAGCTTTGCAAACATCGGCATCGGCGGATATGTTGCAGGCAAGCTCATCGACCTTAAAGCAGGTGAGGTTATTGCCGACGCAACTCAGCTTTTCCTTGGCGGAAAGAAGCATCTTCCCCCACCCAAGGGTGATGTTCCCAACCGTTACAAGGACAAAATCGGCAAGGCTGAATTTGACTTTGATACAAAGGAAAATTCAAGAACTCTCTGGTTCAGAATGCCTCTTAAAGGAAAGACTGTTGAATGCAAATTCGAAATGGATATTATGCCCGGACTTGAAAACATCACAACCGTTCTTCCCTTCAGAGAAAGCCCCAAATACTATTTCATGACCACCAAGCAGAACTGTATGCCCTGTGACGGCTATTACAAATTCGGCGACGATGTTTATAAATTTTCAAAGGACACTGCCTTTGCATATCTTGACTGGGGCCGTGTAAACACTCCCCATAACATGGTCTGGTACTGGGGTAACGGCTCACAGTACATAACTGACGAAAATGGTGAAAAGCATCTTTTCGGCTTTGAAATCACATGGGCAATCGGTGACGAAAGCAACGCCACGGAAACCTGCCTTTTCTATGACGGCAAGGCTCATAAATTCGGCGCTGTTGACGTTGAAACCTTCCCCAAGCCCGACAAATTCATGGACGACTGGAAGTTCGTTTCCGAAGACGGCCGCTTCAACCTTACAATGAAGCCCACCTTTGACCACCACTCTGATATGAACCTCGGCGTTGCAAGAATGCACACCCATCAGGTGCACGGCATCTGGAGCGGTGATGTTACCCTTGATGACGGCACAAAGCTCCAGATCAAGGACATGTATGCCTTCTGCGAATATGTTGAAAATAAATGGTAAAAAAAGCCCTGCTGTGCAGGGCTTTTTTTGAGTATATATCTCGGGCTTCAGGAGTTAGCGTAACAGTGTCCCCGACGGTCCGCTAACTCACCTTTTATGCAATTTGTTTTGTTTTTTCTCTTTTTTTCAAAAAAACACTTGACTCTTACCTTAGGTAATAATATACCATAAGGCTAAAGGAGGCGATTTTATGAAAATAAAAGAAGTTTCAGAAAAAACCGATCTGACGGAAAGAGCAATAAGACTTTATATAGACAACGGTCTTGTTTCACCAGCCTTCAATGAATCCTATACAGGAAGGCGTAATGTGGATTTTTCGTCAAAGGATGTGGAAACTCTTAAAAATATTTCTATTTTGCGAAAGGCAGGGTTTTCAATAGGAGAAATAAAGATTCTGCAGCTTAATCCGGAAAAAAGCAAAGAAATTCTTCAGGTTTTTATTGACAAAACAAGAAAAAGAATTTTATCGGATACAGAAATTGTCTCGTGTCTCTCACCCTTACTTTCAGAGGAAAATCTCAATCCTGAGCAAATAATTCAGAACTTGAGTAAACCCGTCATCGAAGAAAAGGTTCTTCCGCCTGAGGACAGCGAGCCTTCTCCCTTACAAAAATTTATCCGCAAGCTATTTCTTGTTTTGGGCATTGGGGGCTTAATCTTTGCCTTAGCCTGCTTAATCCCAATTTTAAAAGTGGAAATAAGGGATATAAGAGATTATCTGTATCCTCACTATAACTTGTCCAGTATTATATTGATTTTTATCTGTTTGTCTACTCTGTTTTTTCCCCTACCCATTATATTTCTTAACAGAAAAAACAGCTCTCTTACGGGAAAAAAGCTGAAAATTAAAACCGTCATATCATTTTTACTGGTATGTTTTTGTGTTTACTGCGGATTTTTTACTTACGCAGCCGCTTTTCTGGCAAGCACTTGTTCGCCTGAAGGCTACGTGATATCTCATACACACAACACAAATAACTATATGGTTTTTGATGTTGAGGATGCAAAAAAGGCAATGGCAGAGTTTCTTCCTGAATCTTTGCCGGATGTAAAAGGCATAAAATACGAATACTTTTATAAAAGATTCGGAGTTTCTCACGAGCCACCCCGTACGATTGTAAGCCTTGAAATTCCGCTTGACGAAGAAACCTTCCATAAAACAGTTGAACATTATAAAGCCTTCCGACCTTCCGACAGCGTAATTAAGCCCTTTAAAGAAAACATTAATGACTGGACAATCATTTTTTATCGAGATGACCATGAATATGCCCCTACAAATTATACCCCCATTTTCGCCTATAACAAAGCAGAAAACAAGGTTAGATTTATTTGCGAATACGGTCAGGTATATAAAAAGGGCTCCATAAGGCATGATACAATGATAAACAATTACAAATGGTAATTTAAAAGACCGTTGCTGTTGCAACGTTCTTTTTTATATCACACGTTAACCTCTTCTTTTTCAGCTTCTTCCTGCTCCGGCATCAGTGCTGCGGCTTTTTCCTTTTTAGTAAGCCAGACAAGAAGGATAATTCCAGCGGGAATTGCACCCACAACGGCACAGAGCATATCAACATTGGTGTCAAAAACCGCCCACTGATTTTCGTTCTGTGCACCAAGGCCGAAAATCGTCTGAAACCACGCATCACGGTCAGGCGAAATATTATAGGCCTGATTTGAAGAATCCACCCAATAATAGTCAACGAAGAATTCAAAAACCTCCCAGATGACAATTGCCATATAGGAAAAGCCTGTTGCCGCAAAGGTCCTGAGAAGAGGTGAGATTCTGTCTTGCTTACGGATGAAACCCTCAATGAATTCGTTGCCGATGAATATAACAAAAAAGCCTGCAATCAAATGAAGGATTTTATCCCAGCTTGTAATTTCATGGTTCCAACGAAGTCCCTGAGCAAGAAATGAGCCGAAGAAAATCATAACATCAAGCCAGCTCTGAGCTCTGTAGGAAATTCTTTTCACAATTTTTATGGGTGAAAAAATAATTCTTATAAGAGGGAAGGTGAAGGTAGCAATGAGATTCACTGTGAGAAGAAGAACATTTCCATCCTCGGGATTAGTTTTGATAAGATAAATGAGAGCCCCGGTCTGAAGCACTCTCAACACCCACCAGAGCACATATTCTATAGCTGTGACGCTTTTTTTAAGTGTGCTGATTTCATCAGCAACAAACTGCTTTATTAATTTCATTCTGATTCCACCGTTCACTGAAATTTACATTTTCTATGCTATCACAATCAACTGCTAAAATAAATAACAATTACAAAAATGTAATAAATTCTTCACTATTTGACTAAAATCTCATTCCGGCATGGTTTTTTGGGGCTGTGCAGTACTCTTAAGTTGACAATAAAACAAAAAATCTGCTATAATAAAGAAAATATGTTGAAGGAGTCTTTATTATGAAAAAAATATTTATTCCTGTTGCAATAGTTGTAATTATCCTTATGATTGTTGCCGTTATTCTCAGTAAAACAACACCCACAAACGATCCCGGCTACCATGTTCATGACGACGGTGAAACCCATTATTATGAAACCACCTACCATGTTCACGATGACGGTGTGACTCACTATGATGAGCACTGATAACTGAAAGCATAAAAAGGAAGTCTTGCGACTTCCTTTTTTGTTTTTTATTAAGCTTATGCCTTGTCTGCGCAGCCGAGAACTGTTTCAATCTTGTGTGAAACAACACCTTCAATTGCATCTCTTGCAGGTGTGAGATACTGTCTGGGGTCGAAGTGCTTGGGATTCTCGCTGAAGTGCTTACGAACTGCAGCTGTCATTGCGATACGGATATCTGAGTCAACGTTGATTTTGCAAACTGCCATTGATGCTGCTTCACGAAGCATTTCTTCGGGGATACCGATAGCATCGGGCATTTCACCGCCGTATGCGTTGATTGTTTTAACATCATCCTGGTTAACTGATGAAGCACCGTGAAGAACTATGGGGAAGCCGGGAAGCTTTTCTTCAACCTCCTTAAGAATGTCGAAACGGAGCTGGGGCTTCTGGCCGGGCTTGAACTTGTATGCACCGTGGCTTGTGCCGATTGCAATTGCAAGTGAGTCAACGCCTGTTCTTGTTACGAAATCATAAACCTGTGCGGGATCTGTGAAGTTTGCATCCTCTTCGCTTACGTTAACGTCGTCTTCGATGCCTGCAAGCTGACCGAGCTCACCTTCAACAACACAGCCGTGTGCGTGAGCGTAGTCAACAA
Organism: Acutalibacteraceae bacterium; assembly: GCA_045604105.1. GTDB lineage: Bacteria > Bacillota > Clostridia > Oscillospirales > Acutalibacteraceae > UBA6857. The sequence goes on from JAZUNJ010000046.1 coordinate 134,498, forward strand.
CCTGCTTTGTGAGAGCAACATTTTCTTCATAGGGAAGGTGTGAGCCGTCAATCATAACTGATGTGAAGCCACCGTCGATGCAAGCCTTACATGTTTCAAAATCAGGACCGTGGTCAAGATGAAGAGCGATGGGAAGGCCTGTTTCTTCAGCAGCAGCCTTAACCATAGCAACAAGGTAACCGTGTGAAGCATACTTTCTTGCGCCTGCTGAAACCTGAAGAATAACAGGTGCGTTGTGCTTCTTTGCAGCTCTTGTGATACCCTGGATGATTTCCATGTTGTTTACGTTGAAAGCACCAACAGCGTAGCCGCCCTTGTATGCATCTTCAAACATTTTCTTTGTTGTTACTAATGCCATGATAAAAACTCCTTTTATTTAAATTGTATTGATTTACCGTAAGAAAGTATACCCTAATAACCGACTGTTGTCAAGTTACTCAATTTACATACTTCTATTACTTGTGTGATATATCAGTTTGCATCAGGGGTGTATGTGATGATGAAGCAATGAGAACGGAGTCTGCCTTCCATAACCTTGATTCTGAAGTCATTACCGGTCATAATCTTGCCGCCTACGTTTATAGATGAAACATAACCGATGTTGCCGTCAACTGCTCCGTCATGGGAAAGAATGGTAAGCCATGTTGCAGGGTCGCCCGTAACCTCAATGCCGGTGTTATCCTTGATGAGCTTTTTAAGGTCTGCACTTGAGATTGAGTATGTGGTTGAGTAATCATCCTCAAGATAGTCACCGTAGCTCTTTCTTGCACCGCTGAGATAAGGAAGGTCTGCACTGTATTCCTTGCCCCATACATTATAATAGGCTGTTGTGTTACCTGCACTCATTGCATGGAAGGGTGTGAGTGCACAGGTTCCGCCATAGGAAATATAGGGTGCAATCTTCATCATTTCATCAACAACTGCATAGGTGGTTGCAGCAGGTGTTTTTGTGCTTCCGAGAACAGCGCATGCATCCTTATTTATGTTGTATGAATAATACTTTGCAAAGGTGTAAAGTGCAACAGCCTGAGCCTTAAGTGCCTCAGTGTGCATTCCTGTTCCCATTTCAGCTTCAAGTGCTGAAGCAAGGAAGTCCCTGGTGTTATAGCTGCTTCCCGCATAGGTTATGCTTTTGGGATATTCATCGCCTGTTACAATAACAGTGTTTGCATTGTAATAATAGTGAGCAAGAATTTCTGCCCAGCTCCAGCCCTGCTTTGCAAGGTAGTCTGCACCCTCCTGGCTCATGCCGACGCCGTGTCCGTAGCCGAAGACATTGAAGGTAAAGGTGCCGCTTGTTGAAACCACAGAAGGAAGTGTTGTGGCATTGCTGATGTCAGCCGCTGAGGGCTCTGTAACAGTGCCGTTGTTAACCTGTCCGGGTAAAGCTCCCGTTGTTGTGAAGGGGTTGAATTCGGTGGAGGGCTGTGTTGAGGGTACTGTTGCATTAACATTGTTTGTTGAAGGTGTGTAATCCGTCAGCGGAGCCTGCTGAGTGGTAGGAGCTTCATTACCTCCAAGGAAGCTCACAACAAGAATAATGGGACAGATAACAGCAAAGGCGAGCATAGCAATGGCAAATGCTGTCATACCCTTACTCATTTTCTTTGATTCCTCTGCCTTTGCAGGCTTGGTCTCCTCCTGCTTGTCTGCATCAAGGCTTGCCTTCAGTGCATCAACCTTCTGGCAAACAATACCTGTGAGAACAGTTACTGCATGGGGAAGAATTGCAGCAAGGTCATCATAGTTCATTGTGTTGATTTTCTTTGCCTTTGCATTGCCTCTGTCAACAACAGCGGCATAGGCAAAATAAACTGTCTGACCTGCTTCGTTTTCTGTTGAATAAATTTCTGATATTGCACCGCCGAAGTCACTGCCTGAATTGATCATGGCTTCTCTTGCATGACGGATTATACGGACAGATTCGCTTTCAGCTGTTGCTTCCTCTGTATCCTCTTCAATTACCTCAACAAAACGAAGAACCTCGTTGAAGTTTTCAACCCTGTCATAAAGGTTATAAACCCACATGGTGGCTTCACTTGTTGCAAGTGCAATTGTTTTATCAAGCTCTGTGAGAGAATTTACCATTTCGCTCACTGCGGGAACAAAGTCATAGTCCGGCATTTTAATGGGTGCCGGGTCTCCGTTTTCTGCCGCAGCAAGAGGAACAAGAATGTCCTGCTTGAGAGCTTCAATAACAGTGTCGATTCTCATGAAATCAAGAGGAACACATGAAAGTCTGCCCATAAGAGCATCACAGGTAAAGCCGCTGTAAAGACCGTCTGCGCTCAGGTGGTAAACGCTGTCACGGGGAAGAAGGGAATGACCTGTAAGGTCAATTTCAGAAACATCATCCCCTGCATTCATAGCAATAGCCTCCGTTAAGGACGGGCATGAATATTCTTCAAGAAGTAATTTACCGATTAAATCTCTTTTGACTACATTATAATCTTCATTTTCAGCTGCAACGAGTATGTACTCTCCCCTTTCAAGAGCAACGAGAGCCTCATCAAAAAGCTCATCGTAGCTGTTGAAGGTAACTGTCTTTTCCTCTGTAAGACCGAAGTCCTCAAGAGAAAGACAAATTTTATAAACAGCATCCGAAGCGTAATCTGAAAGATTTCTTATTGTGAAAAGCTTAATCATTTCAACCTCCGAATTAATCTTATTTTCCTTATTTAAATTATCCTACTTCCCAGCGGCTTGCATTCTTATAAGGGTTATCCTTGCCCTTTTTGTCGTAGTAAGCCTGAGGGTATCTAGGATTTGGATTAACTATTGCTTTTGAAACATCAACCTCTGATGCTTCTCCGTTTCTTACAAGCCTTGCAACAACAACAAAGCGTGCATCAGTAAACTCGTGAGAGCAGGTTGACAGAGTGAGAATTTTATCTGTGGGAAGAACATCAACGCCTGTGTCGTAAAGAGAGCGCTGACTCAGCTCACTGAGAAAGGCGGAATATCTTTCCTCTGTTGAAAGGGATGTGAAATAATATCTGAAGATATAATCATTGTCATCCTTTTCGTAAGCGTTGGTGACAAAAGCCGCTATAACCTTCCACTGATAATCCTTATACAGTGTGTTGAAGGTGATTACGGGAGCCTTTTTGAAGCCCTCTATTGATTTATACTTGTCAAGAGCACCGAAAACCGTTCCGTTATTCATGTGATGACCGAAAATAACGGTGTTCATGTCAAGCTCTTCAATGTTATTAAGGTGTGTAACAAAGGGACAGCCGTATTTAGTGCTTTTGCCGTAGAAGTTTTTGTTCATGTAATCCTCATCGTTATCTGTCTGAACAATGGGAAGACTGAGGTTTATTCCGTCGGCTGAAAGATAACCCACGAAATCCTGATTTGTGGCATAAAGCTTGGCATATTTCAACTGAAGGTCAACAGGAAAAATCACATTAGGATAGTCACTTCTGAGCTTTTCCCACTGCTGAGCGGGAGTGAGAGGTGCCGTTGTTGATTCTGTCGGCTTGGTGGCCTCTTCTTTTTCTGTTGTGGTTTTGTCACCCTTGTCCTTGGGTGGCTTTTTTGTTGTGGAAGGCTCTGTCACATCAATAATCAGGTTGGAAATTTCATCCTCAAGCTCTTTATTCTCCTGAGAAAGTCTCCACTGATTAAGTAATGTTGCCGAAGCAATCACGATTAGCAGAATTGAAATTGCAAGAACGGTACGCCTTATTATTTCACTTGTCGGAAGCTTCTTTTTGCCGTCGCCTTCATCTATCGGATCAAGAGCATCGTCACCGAAATCCTCAAATTCGTCTTCGGGATGCTCAAAATCTTCAACGTCAACGCCTTTGTTGAATGAGCCCGGCTGGCGCAATGTTCTTACCGTTGCCGCCTTCCCCGGACCCATGGCATTGAGCTCAAATACGCTCATTTCAACGTCATCCTCATTGAAGCTGACCTTTGAAACACGCCTTGCAGGAGCCTTGCGTTCGGCCTTTTTCGCCCTTACGGGAACAGACTCGTCAGAATAATCAACATCCTCGTGAACAATGCCGCTTTGCACTGCGGGACGTGTGTAAACCGGTCTGCCGGTCTCTCTTTCGGTTCTGTCAAAATCGGGGCTCTGATAAAGCACCCTTGTTCCCGGGTTATATTCGCCTGCAGGTGCCGGCTGAGCCTGAGGAGCATACTGCGGCGGCATATAGCCCTGAGGTGCTCCCTGAATTCCGGGATACACTGCATAGCCCTGAGGATACTGCTGCATTGCCGCAAGCTGCTCAGATGTTGGCATATAGCCCTGAGGGTACGGCTGAACAGGTACATATCCGGGAGGCATTCCCTGCATATAAGGATTCGGATAAACCATCTGCTGAGCACCGCTGTGCTGTTCAGGCTGCTTTGCCTCCTCCTTCTTTTCTGCCGTCTTCCTTAAGCTTGGAGCAGGACGGTGCACAGGTCTCACAGGCTTTTTTGCCCCGGGAGCACGCACACTGTCACTTGAAATATCTTCAAATTCAAAATTACCGCTTGAAACCTCCTCGGCCTCGTCACGGTCCTTTCCGTCTTCGTAAATAATTTTCATAGTTACCTTTCTCCTTGATACGAACGGATAAATTCATTAATATCAACACCCTCTGACCTTTTTTCAGGGTGTGCCGCCACACAAAGACGGACTTCGTTAATTACATTGGATGCGCTGACCGTACGGTTATAATCACGGCAGGCTGTACCCTTGCTGTGACCCGTATTCAGCCTTTTGAGCCATAAAAGCTCTCCGTCGGTAACGGCAATATAGATAAGACCTATCTCGTCCTCGCAGCCCTCATAAAAGGGTCCTGCAAAGCCCGTTACTGAAGCTCCGAAATCGGCACCCGAAAGCTTTTTTACTCCCAGAGCCATTTCAGCAGCAACAATATCACTCACCGCACCGTATTTATTAAGATGTGCTTCGGAAACGCCGAGCACCTTGCTTTTGATTTCATTGGAATAGGACACAACGCCGCAATGAAAAACCTCAGAGGCTCCTGCAACATCGGTGATTCTTTTGGCACAAAGGCCGCCTGTGCAGGATTCAGCAAAAGAGACAGTCAGCTTCTTTTCCTTTAAAAGAGAAACCGCCGCCTCTTCAACTGAAGAGGTGTCTGTTCCGTAGATGTATTCACCCAGCCTTTCGCCTATTTCGGAAAGTATGGGCTTCATAAGCTCCTCTGCCTTTTCTTCCGATTCAGCCCTTGCCGTAACCCTTAAAAGAGCCTCGCCGCTTTTGGCATAGGGAGCAACGGTGGGATTGGAGGAATCAAGAAGATGCTCCACCCTTTCGCTCATTGCACTTTCACCTATACCGAAGGTACGGACTGAATGGGAAATGATTACTTCATTAGTATATTTTTTAAGATACTCTTTAACACTGTTTTCGTACATGGGCTTCATTTCACCGGGAGGGCCGGGAAGAATAACAATTATTTTTCCGTCCTTTTCCATAATGAAGCCGGGGGCTGTTCCGTTACGGTTAGGGAGCACCATGCTGTTTTCAGGAACAAGGGCCTGCTTTTTGTTGCATTCGGGCATCACTGTGCCTTTTTCTGCGAAGTAGCCTTCAATCTTCTGAAGAATGGTGCCGTCCTCATAAAGTCCCAGACCGAAGAATTCAGCACAGACCTCCTTAGTAAGGTCGTCAGGTGTGGGACCGAGTCCGCCCGTAAGAATAACCAGCTGACTTCTTGTGAAGGCAATTTCAAGAGCATCAGTAAGCCTTTGTCTGTTATCACCCACAGTGACATGGTGCATAACACTGATACCCAACAACGCCAGCTCCCTTGAAAGAAACTGAACGTTGGTGTTGAGTATGTCACCTAAAAGTATTTCAGTTCCGACACTTATAAGCTCACAATTCATACCTTCACCTCAGAGCGGATTTTTTAACGGTACATTACAGTATATCACAGATTATTGTTTAAAATAAAATACAACTGATAACATTCGGTAAACGAAATATTAATCGACCGACATATATCTTACGCTTTCGACAGCTCTGTCAATCATCTGACTGAAATCGACTGCGCTTTCTGCTTTTTCAATAAGCTCAATTGTGGGTCTTGTCCTGGGGTGCTTGGGAGTAAACACCGTGCAGCAATCCTCATAAGGAAGAATTGAGGTTTCGAAGGCGCCTATCTTTCTTGAAACGGTTACAATTTCGTCCTTGTCCATGCCGATAAGAGGACGGAAAACAGGCATATCAACGGCTGCATCTGTGCATGCAATCGCTCCGAGAGTCTGGGACGCAACCTGACCCAGGCTTTCACCTGTTACAAGAGCACCGCAATTGTCCTTTTGTGCAAGGCGCACGGCAATTTTCATCATAAGCCTTCTCATAATGATTGTGAAAAGCTCTTCGGGACATTTTTCCTTGATTGTTTCCTGAATCTCAGTGAAGTTGACAACAGCAAAATTCACCCTGCCGCTATACTTTGCAACAATGGAAACAAGGTCATGAACCTTCATTTCGGCACGCTTGCTTGTGTAAGGCGGTGCGGCAAAATGAATGGCATCAAGCTGTAAGCCTCTTTTTGCCATCATCCAGCCTGCAACGGGAGAATCAATTCCTCCGGAAACAAGAAGGGCTACCCTTCCTGCAGAGCCCACAGGCATACCTCCTGCGCCCTTGAGCTGATTGCCGTGAATGAACACGTTATTGTCACGTACCTCAACGGTTACGGTAATATCGGGGTTGTGAACGTCAACGGAAAGAGAACGGATGTTGCGAAGAAGATGTGCACCAACCTCACGGCAGATTTCAGGTGAGGTCATGGGAAACCTTTTGTCGCTTCTTTTTGCATTTACCTTGAAGGTTTTAACCTGTCTGAGCTCGTCACCCAGGTAATCAAGTGCCACCTTCTTTATGTCTTCAATGTCCTTTTCTGCAACAGCAGCCCTTGAAAATGCCGCAATGCCGAAAACCTTTTTAAGGGTTTCAACAGCAAGCTCAAAATCAAGGTCTTCTTCATCAGCTTCTGCAATGATTGTTGACTGTGATTTTGTGAAACGGAACTTACCCACTGATGCGAGCAGTCTGCGCTTCATATTTTTAACAAGAATATCTTCAAATGTTCCGCGGTTGAGCCCCTTGAGTGCAAGCTCACCGTTTTTGATAAGTAATACCTCTTTCATTTCTTACCTCTTCATAATTACTTTCATTGCCATTGTGATTCCCTCAATAAAGAAATCCAGCTCCTCCTGTGTTGTAAACCTTGAAAAGCTCACACGAAGGGAAGAATCAATAATTCTTTCACTCAGACCCATGGCTGTGAGAACATGACTTTTGTGTCCCTTTGCACAGGCAGAGCCTGATGAAATGTAAATACCCATATCCGAAAGGAAGTTAAGCACTGTTTCCGAGCGAAGTCCCTCAAGGGAGATGTTCACAATATAGGGAAGGGCGTTTTCGGGGCTGTTGACTGTAACTCCCTCAATTTCCCTGAGCCTTGAAAGAAAGCCGTCACGCAAAGCGGTAATTTCATTGAGACTCTTTTTGACATCAAGGACTTCAACGGCACCGTAAAAGCCTGCAATTGCGGGCATAGGCTCTGTGCCGGGACGGATGTCGCCCTCCTGTCCCCCGCCGACAGCAACGCTTTTAAGTCTCACTCCGTTTTTAATGAACAGAGCACCCACCCCCTTGGGACCGTGGATTTTGTGAGAGCTTACGGTCATAAGGTCAACTCCCCATTTTTTTGGCGTGAGGGGAATTTTTCCGAATGCCTGCACTGCATCAACATGAACGAGAGCAGGTGCCTTTTTTCTTTTTACTATTGAGGACAGCTCTTCAATTTTCTGAATTGCACCGACCTCATTGTTAACAGCCATCATGCTCACAAGAATTGTATTTTCGTTTATGGCCTCCTCCAGTGCCTTCATATCAATGTGACCGAAGGAATCTGTACCGATGTATATGACCTCAAAGCCTTCCTCTGAAAGGCGCTCAAATGCCTTCATAACGCTCGGGTGCTCAACCTTTGAAGTGATAACACGGTTACCCTTTCTTCTGTTCTGATGTGCAGCTGAGAAAATTGCAAGATTGTTGCCTTCCGTACCGCCCGAGGTAAAAACAATTTCCTTTTCTTCAGCCGAAAGAGCCTTTGCAACAGACCTTCTTGCAGAGCGTAGAAGCATGTCTGCTTCAATTCCTTTTTCGTGAAGCGACGAGGGATTGCCCCACAAATTGTCTATGGCTTCAAGCATTTTTTCCTTTGCCTGAGGGCATATTTTTGTTGTTGCACTGTTATCAAGATAAGCTGTCAAAGGGCACACCTCCTCATTTTAAACCATAATTACTTGCTATTATACAATAATAATAAGAATTTTTCAACGGCATTAATAAAAAATAAGGGATATTTTTACGCTGCTTTCACAAACTATTTTAGTAAAATTGCACCGAAAAACACCGTGTTTGTGTTTTTCGGTGCAGATAAACACAAAGAAAGGCAGGAAAACAATGCACAACAAAGAAAGAAGAATTTATATAAGAATAATCAGCTACCTGGCTTTTTTCTCCCTTATTTTCAGTGTGGCAACCGTTGTTTATTCAAGAAGGGCAGACCGCTATAAGTTTGCAAATGAAATCAATAACCAGCGTGCTGTGAACGAGCTTTGCGAAAGCCTTGACAGCATCACGGTAAGTCTTCAGAAAAGCCTTTATTCGGGAACAAAGGATATGCTTGAAAGCATTGGAAACGACCTTTGCCGTCAGGCAACGGTGGCAAAGGAAAGCCTGAGTGAGCTTACCGAAGAAAACAGCGACACAGAGGAAATCTTCAGATTCCTTTCTCAGGTCGGTGACTACACAGTATCCCTGAGTCAGGGTGACGATAACATGCTTTTCCTTTCGGCAAAGGATAAAAGTGCCCTTGAGGCCCTGCACAGATATTCTGAAAAGCTTTCTTCCGAGCTCAGTTCAATTCTTTCCGATTACAACGGGAACACCGTCAGCTTTGAAGAGAGTATAAAAACCGTTGACCTTGACAAAAGTGAGCTGCCCGAAAGCTTTCACACAAGAATGGAAAGTGCCAAGCAAACCCTTACTGATTACCCCACCCTTTTATATGACGGTCCCTTTTCTGACAATATTCTCACAAAGCAGTCACGGATGCTGAAAAATGAAAAGGAAATCACAAAAAAAGAGGCAAAGGCAATTGCCGCAAAGGCCATGAGAGAAAATGAAGGCTCTCTAAGGGAAGACGCAGACGTGAATTCTGCAATTGAGCTTTACTGCTTTTCTGTGGGGAACAAATCAGCCTCTGTTACAAAAAAAGGCGGATATCTTTGCTCTCTTACCGATGAGGCTTATGCATCGGCAGCAACAATAACAGCCTCAGAAGCCATTAAAAGAGGTAAGGAGCACCTTGAAGAGCTTGGCTACGGCAGCATGAAGGACAGCTACTATTCACTTTATGACGGTATCTGCACAGTGAATTATGCGTATCAGAAGGACGGTATAATTTATTACAGTGACCTTATCAAGGTAAGCATCTCCCTTGAAACAGGCAGAATCACAGGTCTTGATGCGAGAGGATACCTTATGAACCACCACGAAAGAAGGCTGCCCGAAATCAAGGCCAGTGAAAAAGGCAGTGAAAATGTCATTTCTGAGTCTCTCAATATAATATCCTGCAGAAAGGCCATGATTCCCCTTGACACGGGAAAGGAAGCCCTCTGCTATGAATTCCGTTGCACAGACAAGAACAAAAGGGAAGCTCTTATATATGTCAACTGCGCAACAGGAAAGGAGCAGGATATCATGCTTCTTTTATATGAGGACGGCGGAGTGCTGACGAGGTAGATGCCGGGGGGAGTAGTCATTAGCTAGTAGTCATGGAATGCGGAATTCGAAATTGCGGAAAAATTGAGCAGAAGAAAGAAATCTCTGTATGCCGCTTATTTCTGACTGCTCTCAGCAGCACAAGGCCTCATAAAGCCCGTAGATTTACTAAAAAACCAAAAATCATAAGTTAGCAAATCATATGAAAATCGAAGAAAAACAAAGAAAAACGAAGCAAGTAAAATGTAAATTAAAAATTTGCAAAAAAGGTGTTGACATATCCCCGACCTTGTGATAATATATCAAGGCAATTTGACAAAATATTATTTGGAGGTAAACAGATATGTCAACTTATATGCCCAAAGCAGGCGACATCACTCGTAAGTGGTATGTAATTGATGCTGAAGGTAAGCATCTCGGACATGTAGCAGCAAAAGCAGCTGAGCTTCTCAGAGGCAAGCACAAGGCTACATTCGCTCCCCACGCTGACTGTGGCGACCATGTTATCGTTATCAACGCTGATAAGGTTGTTCTCACAGGTAAAAAGCTCGACCAGAAAATGTACTATCATCACACAGGCTACATCGGTAACATGAAGAAGGTTAAGTACTCAACCCTCATGAAGGAAAAGCCCGAATTCGCAATGACAAAGGCTATCAAGGGTATGATCCCCGACACAGTTATCGGCCGTAACGCAATGACAAGACTTCGCGTATATGCAGGTGCAGAGCATGCACACGCAGCTCAGAAGCCTGAAGTTGTTGAATTCTAATAGAAAGGGAGGAAAATTAAATGTACGAAACAACACCGTTCTTCTACGGCACAGGCCGCAGAAAGAAGTCAATCGCAAGAGTACGTGTATATGCAGGTACAGGTAAAATCACAATCAACGACAGAGATATCGACGATTATTTCGGTCTTGACACTCTTAAGCTCATCGTTCGTCAGCCTCTCAATCTCACAGAAACAACAGAGAAGTTCGACATCGTTTGCCGTGTAACAGGCGGCGGCGTAACAGGCCAGGCAGGTGCTATCCGTCACGGTCTTTCAAGAGCTCTTCTTCAGTATGACGAAGAACTTCGTCCCGCTCTCAAGAAGGCAGGCTTCCTCACTCGTGACCCGAGAATGAAGGAAAGAAAGAAGTACGGTCTCAAGGGCGCACGTCGTGCACCTCAGTTCTCAAAGAGATAATCAGTTTGTATCTTTTATCACACTTCCGAGAAATCGGGAGTGTGTTTTTTTTGTTGTATAAAATTGAAACACTTTATGACCGTTAAATCATAAAGTGTTTTTTACAGTTTATTTGTCTTTACTTATTACTTTTTTCTGCCACGACCATTTATGGCATTCGGGGCATTTCATATACCGTGTACGGTTTATATGCATTGCCCATACCACACTGTTATATGAGGGAACATATTTGTTGTGACAATGCTTACACTCGTAATAGCCTGCGACCTGTTCTATTTTCAGCATACAGAAAGCTATAACAAAAAGGAATACAAAGCCGGCAAGAAACAACACTGCTCTTAACCAACTTACCATTGGTACATAGGCCGCCACAAAACAAAGTGCTAATGATAATACCGTGCTGACAGTACCAATAATTATTTCAATAGCTAATAGTCGTTCATCGGATTTTTCTTTTTCTTTCACCATTTCTAACAAGAGTTTTTCTGTTTCTTTACTGTAATTATCCATTGTAACTACCTCCCCACTTAATAAATCATTTACGGTGATTTTTAGAGTATCACACAGCTCAAGCATAATGGAGGAATCGGGCATTGCTTTTCCTCTTTCCCATTTTGAAACTGCTCTGTCGGTGATATTCAGCTTTTCTGCCAGCTGCAGCTGAGTCAGGTTTTCCTTTTTTCTGCACTCAGCAATGAATTTTCCAATTTTCACTTGGTCCATAAGCTGCCTCCTTTCACTTTAAGTATAGATAAAAAAGGGAGAAAAAACACACACCGTTGGTTGAGTAGGGAGAAATCAACCAACGGTTGAGTGAAATCTTGGTGTCAGATTCCTGTTTTATCAACTGAATTATATCATTTCTTTCCGGTTCTTTCAAAAGATACTTACACTTATGAAACACAGAAAAAACTCTGCTTCGTATTAATTTTAAAATACCACCTTTTGAGGTGCTCCGCCCTCTTCTCTTGACTTATCTGCAAGATAAACACAAAGATGACCTGCAACAGAATCAAAAATTGAGGTGCATGCAAGTGACGGCTCTTCACCGCGGATGAACTTGACAAAATCCTCTGAAAGCCTTTCATCTCCGCCGCCGTGACCGCCGTAGGCGCCAACCATGTCACCGCTGACCTTAAGGTCAACAACCTCAACATCGCATTCCTCGTTGTGTGCATCGGGCGAGGGATTCACCTTCAGCACGGTGAATTTAGACTCTTCAAAATTGCCGAAAATTTCACCCTTTGTGCCGATGATATGTATCTGTCTTCTCGGCTCTGATGAGCCGCCCACCATGTTGTGCGTGCCCGTTGCACCGCTTCTGAAATTCACAAGCACGCTCTGATGGTCAACAACGTTGTTGTCGCACTTATAAATGCAGCGTGCATAGGGATTATCGCTCTTCATAAGGTTGATTTTATCCTCGATTGTGGGATTGTCGATATGCTCAAGAGCGTCCCACACATAAAAGCTCCATCTGTCGGGGTGGTCGATATAAAGTCGCTTTGCGGAATAAACGCAGGTATCAACATGAGGGCAGTCCTTCATGCATACTGTACCAGCACCCTCAGGAGCGTTTTCTGGTCTGAACTGATATTTTCCGCCGAAGGAGCTTATCTGTGTCGGTTCCGTTTCTGCCATCATCCACATCATAATGTCAATGTCATGGCAGCACTTTGCAAGCAGCATTGTTGTGTGGCACTTATCAATGTTTGCCCACTTTCCCCTGACATAAGAGGTGGAAAGGTGATGATATGACACATGCTCGTTTGTCTGAATGTTTATAATATCTCCGATTTCACCCTTTACGATTCTTTCCTTTATGCCGTAATAAAAAGGTGTGTAGCGAAGAACGTGGCAAATCATAACCTTTGAACCGTTCTTCCTTGCAACGTCAACAAGATATCGCATTTCTTTTTCATTAACAGCAAAGGGCTTTTCAAGAAGCATATCGTAACCCTTTTCAAGAAGAGGCACGGCAGTTTCAATGTGCTGCTCGTCCATGGTGCCGTTGATTATTGCATCGGCAAGCTTACCCTTTTTTGCAAGCTTCTCGGCAGATTCAAAGCACATATCCTCAGAAAAGCCGAAATGCTCCATTGCCTTTTTTCTGCGCACGGGGTTAGGGTCTGCAACACCGACTATTTTAAGAAGGTCAGGGCGTACCTTGCTGAGCTCACTGTAAACAAAAGCTCTGTGCCCCGCACCTACAATTATGGCTGTAACGGGTTTATTTTCCATTAAAATCACTCCGTTCTTCTTTTTCGGGAATTATTATATCATACTCGTTCAAAAATTCAATAGAAAAAATTAATTGTCTGTCTGAATGCATTGCTGCACCTGCGTCAAGGCAAGAGAACGGTAAACTCGGCGGGCAGATTGTTCTTTCTTCTACTCAACCTTCCCGCGATTGCGCATCGCGAATTCAATTTTGCATTTTGCATTAAAAAAGACGGCTCACGCCGTCCTTTTTTTATTTTGTAAGCTCGTATGTGTCCTGTGCAATGAGAAGTTCTTCGTCAGTGGGGATAACAAGAAGCTTGAGAGCTGAATCCTCTGTTGAGATTTCAATTTCCTGACCTCTTACACTGTTGGGAGCCTCGTCAATTGTTGTGCCCATAAAGCCAAGCTTTTCAGCAACTGCTGTGCGGTAGTGGGGGTTGTTTTCACCGATACCGCCTGTGAATACAACTGCGTCAACGCCGCCCATAGCAGCAGCGAATCCGCCGATATATTTAACGAGCTGATGGCAAAGCATTGCTTCAACAAGCTGAGCTCTCTTGTCACCGTTCTTTGAGCGACCTTCGATTGTTCTGTTGTCGCTTGTTGCTGTGCCGGGAATTTCGTTGAAGTTTTCGTCATATTCTGCTGTGAGTCCGAGCATACCTGACTTCTTGTTGAGAATGTTGTCAACCTCTTTAGCTGTAAGGTTTTCTCTTTCACAAAGAACTGCAATGATTGCAGGGTCGATTGAGCCTGAACGTGTACCCATCATGATGCCCTCAAGAGGAGTGAGACCCATTGTTGTGTCAAAGCACTTGCCGCCCTTGATTGCAGAAATTGATGAGCCGTTACCGAGATGGCAGGTTACAACCTTCAATTCATCTGCGTTGTACTTGCCGGGATACTTCTTCATGAGGAAGTCTGTTGTTCTTGCGCTTACGTATCTGTGGCTGGTACCGTGGAAGCCGTAGCGTCTGATACCGTGCTGGAGATAATATTTGTAAGGAAGAGCATACATATATGCATAGTCGGGAATTGTCTGATGGAAGGCTGTGTCAAAAACAGCAACCTGAGGAATGCCCTTCATGATTTCTTCGCATACCTCGATACCCATAAGGTTTGCAGGGTTGTGAAGAGGACCGAGGGGAATACACTTTCTGATTGCAGCCTTAACATCTTCTGTTACAACAACACTGCCGCTGAATTCCTCACCGCCGTGAAGAACTCTGTGACCTACAGCTGAAATGTCGTTCATTGAAGTGAGAACGCCGTTTTCCTTGTCTGTGAGTGTTTCAAGAAGAATTGTGATTGCGTCGTGATGGTCCTTTGCGTCAACTGCCTTCTTGTCAAGAACCTTTATTTCTTCGCCGTCCTTGTCAATTTTGTGAGTAAATGTGCAGGCTGTACCGATCTGTTCAAAAATACCCTTTGCCAGAACCTTTGCTTCGGGCATTTCGAAAACCTGATACTTGAGTGAAGAAGAACCTGCATTGATGATTAATTCTTTAAAGCTCATTTTTCGCACCTCTTGATTTATTTTTCCGATTTGCAGACAAGCAATCTGCATTAACTTATTGATTATATCACATAAATTCACACTTTTCCACTGATTTATAAAAAAATATCGGGTTAATAACAGTATTTTTTCATTGACACAGACAGCACAATACTGTTACAATTAAACAAAGGAGTGAGCACAAATGAAAATCTGTCCCATATGCGGAAAGGAAAATGAAGAAGACCAGACTTTGTGCCGTTGCGGCTTCAATTTTCAGGGAACAAATCACATCCCGTCAGCTCCTGACGGAGAGGTACGCAGCATAAAAAGAGAAAAGAAAAGACTGTTTTTTTCAAAGCGTGTGAAAGGTATCATCATTGCCCTTGTGCTTGCTGCAGCTTTATTTGCCGCAGGCTTTACGGTGTACTACAATTCCTTTGTTCATTTCAGAAAAAGCTTTGACCCCGTATTTTATATTTCAGAAGGAAAAATCATGTGTGCCGACGCATCAAATCCCTTTGCCCGCAGCATGGAAATTGACACAGTAGATAAGGACACCTCACTCTTGCTTTCTCTTACAGATAATCTTTTAATAAGTGAAGACAACAGACTTCTTGTTTATCCCAATAACTTCCGTTACACAGATGACGGACTTAGCACAGTTTATGACCTTTATTTTTACAATTTTGAGCTTTCTGAGGAGCCCCCTCAGAAAATTGCAGAGGGTGTATCCGAACATACGGTCAATGCCTCCTTTGACACACTTACATACCTTAAGGGAGTCGGTACAAAGGCTAAGCTTTACCGATGCAGCTTCGGAAAAGAAGAAGAGCTTATCGCAAAGAAAATCAGCTCCTACAGCGTTTCTGCCGACGGCAGCTGTGTTATTTATGAAAACACAAAGGGTAATGTTTACCTCAGCAAAAAGGGAGAAGAGCCTACTCTCATTCTGAAAAATGCAACCGTGGAATATATCTCGGATGACTTCAGTCAGTTTTTCTGCCTTCAGAAGGGAAAGCTTACAAGGCATACACCCGACGGTGAAAAAGCTCTTATTGACAAGGGCGTTTCCATGAGTTCTCATTTCAGCTTCGGCTTCAGGAACGGCAAGGGCTACTACACAAAGCTCACAAAAAGCTTCCCTCTTTCAGACTATCTCACTGACGATATGGCATCAAAGGATAAAGCCTCAGGCGTTTCCGAAGGAAAGCTTATCCGTGAAGAAATAAGAAAAGAGGTTTTAGTTGAAGGTGCCAGGATAGAGCTTTATTCCCTTTATTACTTTGACGGTGTGAAATCTCAGCTTGTGGCAGAAAATGTTTCCGACGGTTATGTTGAAGAGTCCTACGGCTCTGTTTTGTGCGCATACTCGTCAAGTGAAAAGCAGAGCTTCAGAAGGGTGACCATGTCGGAGCTCTTCTCCGCAATTGAGGGCACTCACGTCACCTCCTTTTATACCTACCTCACTTCACCCGAAGCCATGAACGAAAAGCACTATGTGTGCTTTGAGGATAAGAGCCTCCACATCGAAAAGGCAGAGGACATCAGCTTCATAGATAGCCTCAGCTATGCTTTCGGAAAAAATGAGATATACTTCACTGTCAAAGAAGAGGGCAGTGAAAATGCAGACCTGTATAAGCTTTCAGCTGACTCGGATGAATTTCAGCAAGCTGAGCTTATTGCACAGGGTATTGCCCCTTCCGTTTATCTTCTTCCCGACGAAAGACTTGTATATATGAAAGAAAACGAGAACGAAGCAGAGGAAAAGCTCTGTTCCCTTTACCTCGATAGTGAAATTATCGGCAAAGAGGCTGTCGGCTGTTATGAAGCCGGCTATGACAAAAAAAACCTTCTGTTTATGCAAGGCTACAACGAAGAGGACACAGAATTCAGCTATATTCATATAAATGAAAAGGGAGTGAATCACTTCAGCTGTGCAGTAAACATTGATTACGGAGCACTCTGTATATTTACAGAAAAGAACACTGTCCTTCTTTCTGACGGTGATTTTTCATCGGGTAACACCTTCTTTGCAAAAAGGAACAGAGCTCGTAAGGCCAATATCAGAAGCAGCTCGCAGGGAAATCAGGAGACAGAAAAAATATCATTTATTCTCCCCTCTCACCCCGGCACAGTGAAAAACAAGGCTAACTCTGACTGGACCTTCCTTGACTGATCCACATAAAAATAACATTTCACACACATCTTTCCGAAGAAAATTTCTTCATCGGAAAGATGTTTTTTTCTATTGACAAAAGCCATTATGTGTGGTATCATATTTCACAAATTCAACACTTTAAAACTTTAAAGGTTTAAAACACTAAAGCGAGGTCTCAGGCATGCAAAGCAAAACAATTATATGGATCACAATCGCAGTTTACATCATCTTTATTGCCCTTGTCGGAATACTCAATGCAAGAAAAGCAAAGAGTATTTCTGATTTCACCGTTGGCAAAAGGAATGCAGGTGCCTGGCTTTCCGCCTTCTCCTATGGCACTGCCTATTTTTCAGCAGTTATGTTCATCGGCTATGCAGGCGGTACAGGCTGGAAATATGGCTTATGGGGTGTTCTTCCCGGCATAGGCAACGCAATTATCGGCTCGCTTTTTGCATGGATGGTCCTTGCAAAACCCACAAGAGAGGTTGCAAGACGTCTTGAAATCAAATCCATGCCCCAGCTTTTTGAAAAAAGATTCAGAAGCGGTGCCATGAAAAGCTTTGCTGTTGCGGTAATTTTCATTTTCCTTGTGCCCTACTCAGCATCCGTCTATAAAGGTCTTACAAGCGTATGCTCTGTTCTTCTCGGTGTTGATGAGCAGGTATGCATGATTGTTATTGCCTTGGCTTCCCTTGTCATCGTAATTCTCGGCGGCTACGGTGCAACGCTCAAGGCAGACTTTATTCAGGGCGCAGTTATGCTCGTGGGTGTTATTCTTCTTATCATAGCCGTTATAAAAAGCGGCACCGTGGGCGGATTTACGGAGGGCATGAAAGCCATTGCAGAAAAAACCTCTCAGCTTGAGCTTGGTGCAGTGAATCACATCGGTCTGTGGGCAACGGTGCTCATGACCTCCTTCGGCACCTGGGGACTTCCTCAGATGATTCACAAATACTATGGAATCAAGGATGACCATGAGGTTAAAAGAGGCACTGTTATTTCAACATTTTTTGCCTTAATCGTTGCAGGTGGCGGATACTTCATCGGCTCTCTTGCAAGACTTTTCTTCTCAGACCTTTCTGAAATTCCCGGCGCCGGCGCAGGCAAAACAGACTATCTTGTTCCCAACATGCTTGCAATGTCAGACATCTCCGATATTCTCATCGGTGTCATCCTTGTTCTGCTGATTGCGGCTTCTGTTTCAACACTTTCATCAATCACAATCACGGCATCGTCAACCCTCACAATGGACTTCCTTAAGCCGAAAATGATGAAAAGCATTGACGACAACAAAACTGCAACGGTAACACGTGTTATCTGCCTTGTTTTTGTTGTGATATCTTACCTTATTGCAAACAGCAACACTCCGATTCTTGACATGATGTCTTATTCATGGGGAATCATTTCAGGCTCTTTCCTTGCCCCCTATCTCATTTCCCTTTACTGGAAAAAGCTTAACAGATACGGCGCATGGGCGGGAATGCTGGGTGGCTTCTTCACAGCACTGCCTCCCGTTGTGTGCAAGCTTCTTCTTCCACAGCTTTCACTGCCCTTATTCGGAGCTGTAAAGGACCTCGGTCCTCATTTCGCCTGCCTTGCAATGATTGTTTCCTTTGTTCTTTGCTTCATTGCCACCTTTATTACAAAGGATAAGGAAAATGTCAATAAAGAGTTTTATAATATTTGCGAATAAGCTCGTTTTATTTCTTTTAAAGAAAATATAAATGCAAAAAAAGATATATAATATACAGTAATTTTAAAATATCTTCTATAGTGAAGAAAGGAAAAGCAAATGAATTCTCAGATCTGGAACCCCGAAATGGAATGTATGTCCCGCAAGGACCTTGAAAGCCTTCAGCTTGAAAGACTTAAAGCTCTTGTGGACTACTGCGATAAAAATGTTAAGTTTTACCATGACAGATTCGAAAAGGCAGGCATCACCGCCGATAAAATCAAGCGCCTTTCCGATATTCAGTACATACCCTACACAACAAAGGACGACCTTCGTGACACCTACCCCTTCGGTCTTCTGAGCGTGCCCCAGAAAAAAATTGTCCGTGTTCACGCTTCCTCGGGAACAACGGGTAACCCCACCGTTGTGGCATACACAAAGGAGGACCTTGACAACTGGAGTGAGCAGGTTGCAAGACTTGTTTATGCTGCAGGTGCTTCTGAAGAAAGCATAGTTCAGATATGCTTCGGCTACGGCATGTTCACAGGTGCCTTAGGTCTTCACTACGGCCTTGAAAGAATCGGAGCCACTGTTGTGCCCACATCCTCAGGCAACACTGAAAAGCAGCTTAAGTTCATGCGTGACTTCGGCACAGACACAATTGTTGCCACCCCCTCCTACTGCCTCTACCTTGCAGAAAGTGCAAGAGAAAGAGGGATTGAATTCCCCATGGACAATTATAAGCTGAAGCTCGGTCTTCTCGGCAGTGAGGGCTGTACCCCCGAAATGAGAGCACAGATTGAAGAACGCTGGGGCAACGGCTTCTTCTGCACCGATAACTATGGCATGAGTGAGCTCAACGGACCCGGCATGAGCGGTGAATGCCGTGAAAGAAAAGGTCTTCACATCAACGAGGACCACTTCCTTTGTGAGGTTATTGATTCAAAAACAGGTGAGGTTCTTCCCAAGGGCTCAACAGGTGAGCTTGTTGTAACAAACCTTACAAAAAGAGGTCTTCCCATCTTAAGATACAGAACAAAGGATATCACCAACATTAACTATGAGCCCTGCGAATGCGGAAGAACAAGTGCAAGAATGGCAAAAATCATCGGCAGAAGTGACGATATGCTCAAGATAAGAGGAGTTAATGTCTTCCCATCACAGGTTGAATCTGCCCTTATCGGCATCAACTCAATCAGCCCCCATTATCAGCTTGTTGTTCGCCGTGAAGGCTTTGCAGACACCCTTGAAGTGAGAGTTGAGCTTATTGACGCTTCCCTTCTTGAAAGATACGGTGAGCTTGAAAAGCTTCGCAGAACAATACACACAAAAATCAAGAACATTCTCGGCATTGAAATCAAGGTAAGCCTTGTTGAGCCCAAGACAATTGAACGCTTCACAGGCAAGGCACAGAGAGTTTTAGACCTGAGAAAGAAATAAGACATGGTTGTTGAGTATCCGGTAGTCAGGTTCGCCCTGCGGGCGTTTTATATGTAAAAAACAAAACCAAGGAGATATAAAAATGAAAAAAGCTCTTATGCTCGGTAACGAAGCCGTTGCAAGAGGTCTGTGGGAAGCAGGAGTGAATGTTGTTTCCTCCTACCCCGGTACCCCCAGCACTGAAATTACGGAATTCGTTTCAAAATATGACGATATTTATTCAGAATGGGCTCCCAATGAAAAGGTAGCCTTTGAGGTAGCCTTCGGCGCTGCAACAGGCGGTGCAAGAAGCTTCTGCGCAATGAAGCATGTTGGCCTCAACGTTGCTGCAGACCCTCTTTACACTGCATCCTATATCGGTGTTAACGGCGGCATGGTATGTGCCGTTGCAGATGACCCGGGAATGCACTCATCACAGAATGAGCAGGACTCACGTCACCATGCAATTGCATCAAAAACTCCCATGCTTGAGCCCTCAGATTCAGCTGAGTGCTGCAGCTTTGCAAAAATCGCCTATGACCTTTCCGAACGCTTTGACACACCCTTTCTTCTTCGCCTTTCAACAAGAGTATCCCATGCAAGAAGCCTTGTTGAGCTTTCTGACAGAAACGAGGTCGGTGTTAAGGATTACAAAAAAGACGTTATGAAAAACGTTATGATGCCCGCAATGGCAAGGGGCGCTCATGTGAGAGTTGAAGACAGAATGCTCGCTCTTACAGACTTTGCCGACACTGAGGCTGTTGAAATGGGTATCAACAGGGTAGAAAACAACAAAAAAAAGCTTGGCATCATTGCCGCAGGCACATCCTTTTCTTATGCTCATGAAGCCATGGGCGACAAGGCAAGCTATCTCAAATTAGGTATGGTGAATCCTCTTCCCGTGAAGCTTATCAAAGACTTTGCAGCAGAGGTTGACGAGCTTATTGTTATTGAAGAGCTTGACGATATCATTGAAACCCATTGCATAAAGCTTGGCCTTAAGGTTAAGGGTAAGGAGCTTTTCTCACGCCTTGGTGAATTCTCACAGGCAACCGTCAAGGCTGTTCTCACAGACGAAAAGGCAGATTTCGACTCCTTTGACGAAGAGGTTCCTGCACGTCCTCCCGTGCTTTGTGCAGGCTGTCCTCACAGAGGCCTCTACTATGCTCTCAAGGGTATGGGCCTTTATGTCAGCGGTGATATCGGCTGCTACACCCTCGGTGCTCAGGTTCCCCTTTCAATGATGGATGCCTGCGTATGTATGGGTGCTTCAATAAGCGGTCTTCACGGCTTCAACACTGCAAGAGGTGCTGAGGCTGCAAAAAAGAGCGTAGCAGTTATCGGTGACTCCACCTTCATTCATTCAGGCATCACAGGTCTTATTGACATTGCATATAACAAAGGTTTTTCAACTGTTATTGTCCTTGACAACTCAATCACAGGCATGACAGGTCACCAGAACAACCCTGCAAACGGTCTGACCATCAAGGGTGACCCCACTGTTGCCGTAAACCTTGAGGCTCTCGCAAGAGCAGTTGGCTTTAGCAATGTGAGAGTTGTTGACCCCTTTGATATTGCAGCCACAAAGGCAGCTGTGAAGGAAGAGCTGGAAAAGGCTGAGCCCTCACTCATTATTTCAAGAAGACCCTGTGCACTTCTTAAAACAGTTAAGCACTCTGCCCCCGTTATCATTGACGAGGATAAGTGCATCGGCTGCAAGGCATGTCTCAACGTGGGCTGTCCTGCTCTTTCTCAGGTGAAGCGTGAAAACGGCAAGAGTCTTGCACTTATTGATAACACCCAGTGTGTAGGCTGCGGAGTTTGTGCTTCAGCTTGCAAATTTGATGCTATAAAGAAAGGAGAATAAGACTATGAGCGTTAAAAATATTCTTATTGTAGGCGTAGGCGGTCAGGGTACTCTCCTTGCTTCAAAGCTTATGGGCAACTGCTTTGTGAATGAAGGCTACGATGTCAAGGTCAGTGAGGTTCACGGTATGAGTCAGCGTGGTGGCAGTGTTGTAACCTATGTCCGCTACGGCGAAAAGGTTTATTCTCCCGTAATTGAAAAGGGTGAAGCTGATATCATCATCTCTTTTGAGCAGCTTGAAAGTGCAAGATGGCTCCCCTACCTCAAAAAAGGCGGTGTTCTCATTTCAAGCACACAAAGAATTGACCCAATGCCCGTAATTATGGGCAAGGCAGCTTATCCCGAGGGTATACTGAGTAAAATCAAGAAAAAGGATGTTAAGCTTGTTGAGCTTGATGCTCTTGAGCTTGCAATCAAGGCAGGCACACCGAAATGTGCCAACGTTGTGCTTTTAGGTGCAGCAGTACGCTTCCTGGGTATTGACAAGGACATGTGGATTGATATTATTAAGTCCACCGTTCCTCCCAAGACAGTTGAAACAAATCTCAAGGCTTTTGAGCTGGGATATTTGGCATAAAAGTAGTCAGGGTATTCGGAACTACTGAAGCGAAAACCGGATATACGGTGTAAAACCTATATATAAATTAAAAAACAGTAACCGCTGATTGCGACGGTTATCCACAGAAAGGATTGATAACCATGGGAATTTTCAAACCCGAAATTGAATGTGCTTCAAGAGATTATCTTCACGCACTTCAATCAGCAAGACTTATCAAAATGGTAAAAAACGCATATGAAAACGTGCCTTTTTACAAAAAGAAATTTGACGAAATCGGTCTGAAGCCCGAGGACATCCACTCAATTGATGACATCTCAAAGCTTCCCTTCACAGTTAAAACAGACCTTCGTGACAACTACCCCTTCGGTCTTTTCGCTGTTCCCAAGAGTGACCTTGTGAGAATTCACGCTTCATCAGGCACAACAGGTAAGCCCACCGTTGTAGGCTATACCAAGGCAGACATAGACGTATGGGCAGACGGTGCCGCAAGAGCTATCTGTGCTGCAGGCGGAACAAAGGATGACACAATCCATGTTTCCTACGGCTACGGACTTTTCACAGGCGGTCTCGGCCTTCACTACGGCGCAGAGCATCTCGGTGCAACTGCACTTCCCGCATCATCAGGCAACACTGCAAGACAGATTCAGATGCTTCAGGATTTTGAATCCGACATCATCTGCTGCACACCCTCCTATGCAATGTTCATCGGTGAAACCGTAAGAGATATGGGCATTGACCCGAAAACCCTCAAGGTTCGTGCAGGTATCTTCGGTGCAGAGCCCTGGACAGAGGAAATGAGAAAGGAAATTGAAAGACTTCTCAATATCAAGGCTTATGATATTTACGGTCTTTCTGAAATTGCAGGTCCCGGTGTATCCTATGACTGCGAATGTCAGAGCGGTATGCACGTCTGCGAAGACTATTTCTATCCCGAAATCATTGACCCCGATACACTTGAGTCCCTGCCCGACGGCGAATACGGCGAGCTTGTGTTCACCTGCATCGGCAAGGAAGCACTTCCTCTCGTAAGATACCGCACAAGAGACATATGTGCCCTCACAAGGGAAAAGTGTGCCTGCGGCAGAACAACCGTCAGAATGGCAAAGCCCAAGGGCAGAAGCGACGATATGCTTATTATCCGCGGCGTCAATGTGTTCCCCTCACAGGTTGAGCATGTTCTTCTCACTCTTAACATGGCACCTAACTATCTCATAATCGTTGACCGTAAGAACAACCTTGACACCATGGAGGTTCAGGTTGAAATGGCACCTGACATGTTCTCCGATACAGTTAAGGGTATGGAAAAGGAAGAAAAGAGAATTGAAGCAGCTCTTCAGTCAACTCTTAACATTCATGCCAATGTACGCCTTATGGCTCCCGGTACTCTTCCCCGTTCAGAGGGTAAGGCAAAGAGAGTTATAGACAACAGAAAACTGTGATTCAAATAAACTTATAAAGGAGAAACCATTATGATTATCAAACAGCTTTCAATATTCGTAGAAAACAAAAAGGGCAGACTTGCAGATATCACTGAAATTCTTTCAAATGCAGGTGCAAACATCAGAGCTCTTTCAATTGCTGACACAACCGATTTCGGTATTCTTCGCATTATTGTTGACGCTCCCGATGCCGCTGCACTTGCGCTGAAGGAAGCAGGCGTAACCGTTTCAATCACAAACGTAATCGCTGTGGGTATCGACGATGTTCCCGGTGCTTTTGCACGCCCCATGCGTATCCTTTCCGATGCAGACATCGACGTTGAATATATGTATGCTTTCATCACAAGAAAGAGTGAAAAGGCATATGTTATTCTCCGTGTTGCAGACAATGACACTGCAGCAAAGGTTCTTCTTGAAAAGGGCGTTGAGCTTCTTGACGAGGAAGGCTTCCACGAGATGATGTAAGCCTGTGGCTTGCATCATCAGTAGTCAGTAGTCAGGATTTTCGGATTAACTGTACTATGGAGAAAATTTTATGAAGAAGATTATAATTGATAAGAATAACATGTTCCCCGACTCCTTCAAGGGTTGGGGTACAAGTCTTTGTTGGTGGGCTCACCGACTGGGCATAAGCGAAAAGCTGACAGACGATTCAGCCAGGCTATTTTTCAGCAAGGACGGCCTCGGTCTCAACATCATGCGCTATAATATCGGTGGCGGTGATGACCCGTCTCACAACCATATTGAAAGGACAGATTCCGACATTCCCGGCTGGCTGAAAAAGGATGAAAAAGGCAAATTGTATTATGACTACAATGCCGATGAATTCCAGCTGAGAACACTGAAAAAAGCATATAAGGCCGCAGGAAAGGATGCTTTTGTTGAAGCCTTTTCCAATTCTCCGCCATATTTCATGACCGTCAGCGGCTGCTCCTCAGGCAGCAGAAACGCCATCAGTAACAACCTAAAAAAAAGCTGTGTTACGGATTTTGCAGAATATCTTGCCCGCGTTTCAAAATATATCAATGATGAAATGGGCATAAAAATCGGTTCCCTTGCGGCAATGAATGAGCCCTACACAAATTACTGGAGAGCCTGTTCACCAAAGCAGGAGGGCTGTCATGTTTCTCCCGGCAAAATGCAGAGCACTCTTCTTACGGAAACGGCAAAGGCTATGAAAAAGGCAGGCCTTTCACATGTGGACATAACTGCAAGCGATGAAACCAACACAACATTGCAGCTTATTTCCTGCAACCGTCTTTCCCCTGAGGCATGGAACTGTGTTGACAGAATCAGCACCCACACCTACAGCAAGGCAACAGCAAAAATTTCAAAGGTTGCAAAATCACATAACAAGCCCCTGTGGATGACAGAAACGGACTGGAGTGCTGAAATTGGTGAAAATGCAGGTGAAATGGGTCCTGCACTGTGGCTCAGCCACAAAATTATTGAAGACCTTAACACTCTTCAATGCTCTGCATGGGTTATCTGGCAGATTGTTGCAGCCTATATTTCACAGCATGACTACAAGGGCAGACGTGATATGCCCTGCATGCCCGACCTTACAAAAGGCTATTGGGGCACAGCCTTTGCAGACATGGATAAAGAAGAAATTTACCTTACGCAAAAATATTATGCCTTCGGTCAGTTTTCAAGGTTTATCCGTCCCGGAATGAGGCTGATAAAAGTTGACAACCGGACAATTGCATGTTATGATAGTAAAAAGAAAAATCTTTCCGTTGTTTGTGTGAACGACACTGGTCTTCCTTTGGAAAAAGAGGTAAAGCTCAGGGGCTTTGAATGTAACGGCGGCAAAATCAGTGCCGTGAGAACCAGTGGGGATTCCGAGTCAGGTGAAAAGTGGTCGGAATTTCCTGCAGGCAAGGCTTCTGACAGCTGTTTTTCACTTTATCTTAAGCCGAACAGTATCACAACCTACATAATCAACAACGTAAAGGAAATAAACTGAGGTGTAAAATATGAAAAATTTCATCAAACAGAACAAAGGTCTTTCCGCATTCATCATCATCGCACTGTTCTTTGCAGTGTGGGGACTCATTTTCGGCAGAGGTGACGAGCTGATTTACACTGTTTTCGGTCAGTACATCTTCCTTTCAATCGTTAACATTGTGTGCTCTGCTGTTATGGTTAAAAAAGGCGGTGCATTAGGCTTCCTTTCACCTGTTATCATTGCAGCTGTGTCAAGCCTTCTTCCCTTGTGCGTGCTTGGTAAAACAGACGTGGCCTTCGCTCTGTTTGCAGTGGGTTCCGCAGCAATCGGATATGTTTTCGGTCTCATCGGCTTTGCCGTAAAAAAAGGAAAAGCAAAGAATAAAAAGCAAGAAGCCCAGGCAGTTGCAGCCTGATTTGAAAAGGTGCCTTCGGGTGCCTTTTTTGATTTTATTTAATAATAAAGGAGAGTTTACAATGAAACACAAGCATTTTTTACCTGTTATTTTTACACTTTGTATCTGCCTCATTTTTTCGGGATGTTCTTCAGCACCAAAGGAAATTACTCACGAAATAACAGACTATAATCTTCAGATAACCGCGGACAGTAAATTCAAGGATGCAAAATCAGAAAGCTGGGACCTTCAGCTTTCTGACGGAATGTCTTACATCAGCGTTATGGCATACAGCTATTCCGACCTTGCAGAAGGTCAGACACCAAAGGATCTGTACAACTATCACAATGATGACCTTTTCAGCCGCAGAGAAAACGTATCGGTTATTGAAAAAGAAAAAGCAGAAAAAACTTCAACTGCAAATGTTGTAAAAACACGCTTTTCGGCAGAAAAGGACTCATCAAAAAACTATTATGATTCTTTCCTGTTTGAGTTTGAAAAAGGCGAGGTTTTTGCCTGGGTACTTATTTCTGCCACACCGTCTTATCTTGAAAAAAACACAAATGAGCTGCACAACATTGTCTATTCACTGACCCTTAATCAGCAACAGTAATGACATTGACAAAACACACGTTTTTAACTATAATATAGGTTAGTGTGATATTATTGTTAATAATCACTTAGCAAAGAATATATCGATTCAGACGGAGGTATACTACTATGAATATCGGTTTAATCATTGCCGGCGGTACCGGACAAAGAATGAAAATGAATGTTCCCAAGCAGTTTATCAAGGTGCTCGGAAAGCCTATTATCATTTACACCCTTGAAGCATTTGAAAAGAACAAGAACATCGACGAGGTTGTTGTTGTGTGCCTTAAGGGCTGGGAGGATAAGCTCCGTTCATGGGCTGACCAGTACGGAATTAAAAAGCTTACCCACATTGTACCCGGCGGCAACACCGGCATGGAAAGCCTTCGCAACGGCATGAATGCAATGAAGGAAAACTATCCTGAGGATTCCATTGCCGTTATTCACGATGCTGTCCGTCCCCTCATTTCCGACGCAATCATTGACACAAACATTGAGGGTGTTAAGGAATTCGGCACCGCTATCACATGCGTTCCCACAACAGAAGCTCTTCTTTACAGTGAGGACATGATTGGCAGTGAAAAAATTGTTGACAGAAACCTTATTGCAAGAACACAGACTCCTCAGTCTCTCTACCTTTCAAAATTCATCTGGGCTCATGAGGAAGCTATCAAAAGAGGCATCACAGACACTGTTGCTACCTGCACTCTTCTTGTTGAGCTTGGTGAAAATGTTCACATCGTCTGGGGCGAGGAAACAAACTTCAAGGTAACAACTGCGGAACACATTGCACTTCTTGAAGCTTATATCAAGGCGGGGGCAATCTGATGACCGGTATTGTTGAAAAAGAAATTCAAAAAATTGTTTCAGCAGGTCTTTCCTGGGAAAAGCTCAGGAATAAAACCCTTCTTGTAACAGGTGCAACAGGCTTTATCGGCTCTTACATTATCCGTGCAGTTCTCACAAAAAGCAAATGCGATAAGCTCAACACCCGTGTTATTGCCCTTGTGAGAAACGAGGAAAAGGCAAGAAAGCTTTTCCCCGAATTTGACGGCTGTGAGTGTCTGAGCTATCTTGTGCAGGATGTGTGCAAGGAGCTTCCCACAGACAAAAAGGCTGATTTTATAATTCACTGTGCCTCAAACGCAGCTCCCAGGGAGTACTCACTGTACCCCGTTGAAACCATGAAAACAAATTTCATCGGCACTGCAAATCTTCTTGATTATGCAAGGGCAGTAAATGCAGAGGCCTTCCTTTATGTTTCCACAATTGAGGTTTACGGCACAACAAAGGGCCTTGAAAAAATCAGTGAAGATGATTACGGAACAATTGATGCACTTAAGGTGCGTTCATGCTATCCCTTAAGCAAAAAGGGCTGTGAAACTCTTGTTGTAAGCTATGCAGACGAATACGGTCTTCCCGTAAAAATCGGAAGACTCAGCTATATCTTCGGCCCCGGCATGCGTGAGGGTGATTCGAAAATTGTTGCCGTTTTCCCGAAATGCATTGCTGACGGTGAAAACATCGTGATGAAAAGTAAGGGCGAGCAGCTCCGCTCCTACACCTATGTTTCCGATGCAATCACAGCACTTCTTACAGTGCTTCTTGACGGGGAAAAGGGCGAAGCCTATAACATTGCCTCAAAGCTGTGCATTACAACAATTGCAGGCATTGCTCACACCCTTGTTGAGTCTTACCCTGAAAAGGGACTTAAGGTTATTTTTGACCTTCCCACCGAACAGGAGGCGAAGGGCTTTTCACTCATTGAAAATGCTGTTCTTGATTCCGCAAAGCTGGAAGCTCTCGGCTGGGAGCCTTCCACAGGTCTTAAGGAAGGCCTTATGAATGTTGTTGAAGAACAGCTTCAGCTTAAATCAGACAAGGTTTAAAACACACACTTCATTCCCATTAAAATTCCCGAAAGGACGATTATATGCTTGAACAACTGAAGCAGGAAGTACTGAAAGCAAATCTGAGCCTTCCCTCATACGGTCTTGTTACCTTCACCTGGGGTAACGTCAGCGGCATTGACAGAGAAAAAGGGCTTATCGTTATAAAGCCCAGCGGTGTTGAATATGATGTTATGACAGCAGAGGATATGGTTGTTGTTGACCTTGACGGTAATGTTGTTGAGGGAAAGCTTAACCCCTCCTCAGATACACCCACTCACATTGAGCTTTATAAAGCCTTTCCCGAAATAGGCGGAGTTATCCACACCCACTCTGCGTGGGCAACCTCATGGGCTCAAGCAGGAAGAAGCATCCCTGCCTACGGTACCACTCATGCAGACTATTTTTACGGCGAAATTCCCTGCACAAGGCAGCTTTCAGAGCAAGAGGTCAAAACTGCCTATGAAAAGGAAACAGGCACTGTTATAATTGAAGAATTCAGAAAAAGAAAGCTTGACCCCACAGCAGTTCCCGGTGTTGTTGTTTATAAGCACGGACCCTTTGCATGGGGCAAAAATCCGAAAGAGGCAGTGCATAATGCCGTTGTTATGGAAACCGTTGCCAACATGGCTTACCACGCAGAGCAAATTAATCCTCAGGGCGGACCCATTGAGCAGTATCTGCTTGATAAGCACTATATGCGAAAGCACGGTCCCAATGCCTATTACGGCCAGAAAAAGTAATTAAAATAAATTAAAAATAAGAACAAAGGGCTATAATCCTCTGTTCTTAATTTTTTGTTAACAAAACGCTTGATTTCGCACTGTATAATGAAATTACCAAATTACTTTTTTAGAAAGAAGATGAAGAAAACATGAAAAAAGTATTAGCTGTTCTCCTTGCTGTTATCATGCTCTTTTCAGTGCTTCCCTTAAGCTCCACTGCAGCAAACGATGACGAAATTGTTGCACGCATGTGGATTTGTGCCGAAAAGAACAAGAACACAGGCATCTGGCACGTATTCCTTTATTTTGAAAACCTCACAGATCAGCCCCTGAAGGTCGGCAGATATAACACGCCCGCCTATGACAGTGTTTCAGTCGGCTGCTTCGGCACCGAAGGTCCCCGTGGCGGCGGTGTTTACTACAATCTTGAATCAGACCTTACCCATTACGGCTCACTTTTCGGCCTTTCAACAGAGCTTGACAGAAGCGAGCTTGACGCCGTAAACAAGAAAATCAAGAACCATAATTACTGGGATCCCATTTTCAACTGCTATTATTTTGCAGCAAGAGGCTGGAATGCAGCAGCAGACAAAAAAATAACCTATCTCATTTTCCCCGGCATTGCAAAAAATCTTATCCGTTCCAAGGGCGGTGTTTCCCATCCCTTTAACCTGTTTGTTGATAAGCCGGTATACAAACAGAACGAGCTGTAAAAGCATAAGCCACCGAAGAATTCTTCGGTGGCTTTATTGTTATATGAACAAATCAACACTAATTCCGTAATGGTCTGAAATAAACATGCCGCTGACCATTTCATCAATTATTTTGTATCTTTCAACATTTGTACCGTCGGGAAGGAAGATGAAATCAATGGGGTCGCCATCGGTTAATCTTCCGTAATCGTGATAGGTAAGTCCGCTGTCAGTTTCCTTTGCAAGATACTTGCTGTCAGACAGAAGGTTCAGCATTTCGTCATAAACAACACTTTTTTCATCTGCATTGAAGTCCCCTGTGCAGATTACGGGATGTCCTTTTTGCTGAAGCTCTGAAATCTTATTGTTGAGCACCTTTGCCTGAAGAATTCTTGCCTGATCCCCAACATGGTCAAGATGGGTGTTGATGTGAGTGTATACATCACCGCTTTCCCTGTTTTCAAGGGTTGCCCAGGTTGCAATTCTCACACAGCCTGCATCCTCATATTTTGTATACGGCTCTTCAGGTGTGTCTGAAAGCCAGATTGTGCCGCTGTCCTTCAGCTTGTATTTATCCTTAAGATAGAACACGGCTGAGGCTTCTGCACCCTTGCCCTCTTCTCTCATCTGTGTTACACAGTCATATTTATCTGAAAGCTTTTTCTGAAGAATTTTCATCCATTTTCCCGTTGCCTCCTGAACGCCGAAGGAATCGGGAAGATATTCCTCAATCATGGCAATAAAAAATCTTGAGCGCACATTGACTGAGCCGAAGGTGTCATCAGCACATCTCACATTAAAGGATATCACCCTTACGGCATCCTCTGTTTTTTCGGGAACATTTTTAATATTGTAATTAAGCGGCAGCCAGAACACAAGATTCATCAGGAAGGATAAAACCACTGCTCCTGCCCTTTTCCAGAACGGCATATACTTTCCCCCTTTTCAGTTATCAGAAATGTATATCTGCACAAATTCCTGCATGGTCAGACAGATACATCTCACCAATTTTTTCATCAATAATCTTATAGGTATCAACCTCAACACCTTCACTGACAAAAACAAAGTCGATAGGCTTTGTTTCAAGCAGATTCTGTCCGTAGTTATGGAAGGTTGCGCCGTCATCAGATTCTTTTGCAAGGTACTTTGTGTCAAGAAGGCAGCCCTTCATTTCATTATAAGCATCTGCGCCCTCCTTTGTGTTGAAGTCGCCGGTACATACAACAGGATTACCTTTTTGCTTGATTTCTTCAATTTTTGCTATGAGTACCTTTATCTGTTCAACTCTTACGCTCTCAAAAACATGGTCAAGATGGGTGTTGATGTGGGTATACACCTCACCTGTCATTTTGTTTCTGAGCGTTGCCCAGGTTGCAATTCTGGGACAGAAGGAAAATGTAAACTTTGAAGAAAACACATCGGGTGTGTCTGAAAGCCAGATTGTGCCGCTGTCTTCAAGGTCATATTTTTCTTTAAGATAATACACGGCTGAAGCTTCAGAGCTGCTCTTACCGTCTCTCATCTGACTTATGCAGGCATATTTATCGGAAAGCCTTTCTTCAAAAATATCAAGCCATTCCTGTGTTGCCTCCTGCACGCCAAAGGAATCGGGCGCATACTGTGTAAGTGCCTGACAGATAAGCTGACTTCTGCCTTCAACAGAGCCGTAAAGGTCGTCCTTGCAACGGACATTGAAGGATACAATTCTTACTGCATCTTCATTTTTTTGCGGAACACCTGCAATTTCAAGGCTTTCGGGAACATGCATTCCCAAGGTGAAAAGAACAGATAAAATAAATGCTGTGATTTGTTTGATTAAAAGCATAACTACTTCCTCCTTTTTACAGTAAAATTTTACTTTATAAGAAAAGATTTGTCAAGAAAAAAGAAAAAAGCTGACACCCGATAAAAGCTTATCGGGTGTCGGTAAATTATTTCAATCAGTTCTTTTTAACAGTTTTAAGGAAATCTTCAACCATTGCAACCATTTCGGGGTCAAGGTTCACAATGGGAAGGTCAAGAAGCTGACGGAGCGTGAAGGGCTTCACAATTGCCATAAGAGGGCTCTGAAGAAGCTTACCTGCAGCACCCTTGACCATGCCGAGAATGTCCTCACTCTTGAGAAGCTCGCCGATTGTATCATCAAGGCTGTAGCAATCGGGGTTGCTGTCATCGCTCTTGTCAACAAACCAGTTGCGTACCATTGTTGATGAGCCTTCAGGCATTGTGTATTCTGCAGGATACTCGGCAACACCGGTGATAACAAGGGTTTCCTTGATGTCACCTGCTGTGATAACAAGCTTGTTTTCGCCTTCCTTGATTTCCATTGCTTCAAAAACGAAAACGCCCTCAGCTGAAACTGTCTTCTGCTTGCCGTTAACCTTAAGTGTTACCTTCTCGCAGTTTGAGTATACACGGAAGTCTCTTTCACCAACAGTGCGAAGAGGATATCTGTCGCCAACAAGGTGAACAAACTTTTCATCTGACCAGAATGCCTTGTAAAGCCAGAAGGAATCCTTCTTCCTCTTTCTGTCAAAGGTAACAAGACCCTTGTTGTTTCTTCCCTTAACGCCGCCTTCGTTTCTTACTGCTGAGCCGAAGTCGAACATATTCCATACATATGAGCCCCAGATCCACTTATTTGCATTGATGGACTTGATGTAATGCTCATGATAAAGAGCCTGATAGCCTTCGGAATAGTCACCCTGTGAGGGATTGTCGTTGAAGTAGCCGAGAACACCCTCTGCACCGTATTCGGAAATACCCATTTTAAGTGTGGGGTTAACCTCACGGAATTTTGCAAGCCATTCATCAAGGCCGTCGCAGGTTTTCATGTACCAACCGAAATAGTGGTTGTATGCAAGAATGTCAGTAACCTTGTTAAGCTCTGAAGAGGGTGAACACATGGTGAACTGAGCCTGTGTTGTAGGTCTTGAGGGATCAAGGAATTTTGCATAGGTGTTAAGCTCCCTGATGCCGTTTATAAGGGTTTCATTTTCGTTTGTGATTGTGATTTCATTCTGAACGCCCCATGTGAAGATTGAAGCGTGATGCATGTTCTGCTTGATAAGCTCCTCAAGCTGATTCATTGCATTTTCCTGAGCCTTTTTGTTATAGCGGGAAATTACGGGAATTTCAGCCCATACGAGCATACCCATTTCGTCGCAAAGGTCATAGAAATCACCTGACTGCTGATAGTGTGCAAGACGGATTGAGTTTGCACCCATTTCCTTTATAAGCTGAAGGTCTTCAATGTGCTCGTTCATTGTGAGAGCATTACCGATTGTTTCCCTGTCCTGATGACGGGAAACGCCCTTGAGCTTTATGTATTCGCCGTTAAGGAAACAGCCCTCATTGGCGTCAAACTTAATATCTCTGAAGCCGAAACGGAGTGAAGCCTCATCAATAACCTTACCGTTATCCTTAAGTGTTGCCTTAAGAGTGTAAAGATAGGGATTTTTAAGACCGTTCCAAAGAATGGGAGAGTCAACATGAAGCTTCTGTCTGTCGCCTGCCTTTGCCACAACCTTACCTTCAGCATCAAGCACCTCGTAAAGCACGCTGATACCTGTTCTGTAGCCTGAAATAATTGCCTTGACAGCAACATCACCGTTGATTTTGGGTGTTACATAAACACCCTTGCTGCCTGCGTCTGTGAGAGAGAAGTGAGTTTCGGGCACATCGTAAATGAGATTTACATCTCTGTAAAGTCCGCCGTAGAAGGTGAAATCAGCAAAGCCGGGATAAACCTTTTTGTTGTCGGAGTTATCAACTGTTACCTCAAGGAAGTTTTTGGGTGAAGTGAGAAGATTGGTAATTTCAAAACGGAAGGTTGAATAACCGCCCATGTGTGAGCCTGCCTTCTTTCCGTTAACAAGCACGGAGCAGATGCTGTTGGCACCCTTGAATTCAAGGAACACTCTTCCGTCATAGCGGGGAAGAATTTTTGTGTAGGTGCAGGCACCTCTGAAATAGCCGCCGTCACCGCCGCCCTGACCGTCAATACCGTTCCATGTGTGAGGAAGGTTTACAGCCTCCTTAACACCTTCCTTGCAAAAAATCCAATCCTGATTCAATGAAATAATTTTCTTCAATTCTTTTTTCCTCCTGTAAATTCAGCATTACCTTAAAATTATAACACATCTTTTTCCGTTTTACAACTTAAAAAGCCTTAAAAATGTTTACTTGAACAACAAGATGTGATAAAATATTTTCAGTTAAAAAGGACGGTGACAGTATGAAAGCACCTTTGGCAGATAAAATTCGTCCCATGAGTATTGATGACATGGTAGGTCAGCAGCATCTTCTTGCAGAAGGTAAGGCACTGAGAAATATAATTGAATCTGAGGAAATCCCCAACCTTATCTTTTACGGTCCCTCGGGAGTGGGCAAAACCACTCTTGCATCAATCATTGCACGAAAGACCAACCGTAAGTTCCACAAGCTGAACGGCACCTCTGCTTCAACGGCTGATATCAGAGCAATTGTTTCTGAGCTTGATACTCTTGCAGCGCCTAACGGCATTCTTCTGTATCTCGATGAAATTCAGTATTTCAACAAAAAGCAGCAGCAGACTCTGCTTGATTATATTGAGCGGGGTGAAATCACACTGATTGCTTCCACAACGGAAAACCCTTATTTTTATGTTCACGGAGCAGTCCTGAGCCGTTCAACGGTTTTTGAATTCAAAAGCATTATGGCAGAGGATATTATCCCCGCAGTGAAAAGAGCCTTCGCTGCTATGGCACAGGAGCGCAATACCGAAATTATTGCCGACGATGAGGTCATTCTTCACATTGCCCGTTCCTGCGGCGGTGATGTGAGAAAGGCCATGAATTCTGCAGAGCTTTGTGTTCTGAGCACAATTCCCGACGAAAGCGGAAAAATAATCATAACAAAGGAAAAGGCTTCTGAGCTTACGCAGAAAAGCGCCATGAAGTATGACAGAGAAGGCGATGAGCACTATGACATACTCTCAGCTTTTCAGAAAAGCATGAGAGGCTCTGATGCCGATGCCGCCCTTCATTACCTTGCAAGGCTTCTTGAAGCAGGCGACATGCCCTCAGCAATAAGACGTCTGCTTGTTTGTGCAAACGAAGACGTGGGTCTTGCATACCCCATGATTATTCCCATTGTGAAAGCTGCTGTTGACACAGCCTTGATGGTAGGCCTGCCCGAAGCCAGAATTCCCCTTGCCAATGCCGTTGTTCTTGTGTGCAACAGCCCCAAATCAAACTCTGCGTACCTTGCTTTTGATGCGGCTATGTCCGATTTAAGAACGGGTAATTCGGGTCCTATCCCCCGTCAGCTTCAGAACAAGCATTTTGACGGTGAGGATAATCAGAACAAGGGACAGTTTTATAAATACCCCCACGATTACCCCAACCATTATGTTGAGCAGCAGTATCTTCCCGATAAAATCAAAAACAAGAAGTATTACTCCTTCGGTGAAAACAAAAACGAGCAGGCAGCCAGGGAATACTGGGCAAAAATCAAAGACAAAAAATAATTGCAGCAAAAGCCTCCGTACACAGCCGTGTACGAAGGCTTTTATTTTATAAACGAAGAAGAACAAGCTTCGCTCCCTCCTTGTTCGAATCCCTCGCACCTTAAGGTGGCGGTAATCGGAGCAAATAAGCCTTAAATGTCCGATTGACAGCACCTTTATTATTGTTTTCAACCCGTGATATATAATCGGGCATTTAAAGTTCTTCGAAGTTTAATGGGAGAAGATTTTTATTCCGACAAGACGAAAAACGAAGGAAGGCTTACGCCTTTCGAGGCTTTTGAACGCAGTCGGAGTGAAAATATGCCCCATTAAACCTTATTTACTTCGGTTAACGACACCTTAAAAAAAGAAAAGGGGTGCACTTTCGTACAACCTCTTTTTCCTGTGGCGCGCTGTAAGGGATTTTGTCCCGGCGCTCCCGCGCCTATCGCCTCGCTTCGCTCGTTGCCACGTCGGCGAAAATGCTCCCCCGGAGCATTTTCTTCCGCTTCGCTCCCTCCTTGTTCGAATCCCTCTTTACTTTATTCACAAAAAAAGAAAAGGGTTGCACTTTCGTACAACCTCTTTTTCCTGTGGCGCGCTGTAAGGGATTCGAACCCCTGACCTTCTGGTCCGTAGCCAGACACTCTATCCAGCTGAGCTAACAGCGCATTGCTTTTTAATTGCCCAAGTATATTATCACAATCAATCTGTGTTGTCAATAGTTTTTCAAAAAAACTTGGATTTTATCTCTGAAAACCCTCCTTTTTTGTTGATAAATCATTTCTCTTGTGATATGATTGAGACAGAAAAAAACAAGGAGGAAGAAAAAATGAATATATGGCATGATATCAATCCTCAAAGAATAGGCGCTGACTGTTTTGACTCAGTTATTGAAATCAGTAAGGGCAGTAAAATGAAATATGAGCTGGACAAGCAGACAGGTCTGCTCCGCCTTGACAGAGTTCTTCACACCTCAACCCACTACCCTGCCAATTACGGCTTCATCCCCCGTACCTATGCCCTTGATAACGATCCATTGGATGTTCTTGTGCTCTGCTCTGAAAAAATTGAGCCCATGGCACTTGTGGAGTGTTATCCCATCGGCGTTATTTCAATGCTTGACAACAATGACCCCGACGATAAAATCATCGCAATTCACACAGGCGACCCCACCTATAACAGCTACACCGACATGAGCCAGCTGCCCAAGCATATTTTCGAAGAAATGATTCATTTCTTCTCCGTTTATAAAATGCTTGAAAACAAAAGCACCGTTATTGACGAAGCAAAGGGTCCCGACGAAGCACGCCGAATCATTGAAGAATCAATTCAGCGATATAATGAAATTTTTGAAAACAAATAAGTACAAAATAAAAGCAGATGCTGAGACTTACTCAATATCTGCTTTCTCTTTTTCATTTCATCATTTAATGGGCTCAAAATCCGATGCGGGATGCTTGCACAAGGGACACATGAAATCCTCAGGCAGCTCATCGCCCTCATAAACATAACCGCAGATCTTGCACACAAAGCCCTTCCTTGCCTTTTCCTGAGGCTTCGGCTTCACGTTCTGCTGATAATAATTATATGTCATGGTTTCCTTGTCGTTAAGTACTCCTGCATCTGTAACATCACAGATAAAAAGTCCGTGAGTTCCCATGTCAACATACTGCTGAACCTCAAGGCAAAGGAAAGCGTTTATGTTTTCAAAAAGCACCTGCAAACCATTCTGTGCCTTGCCAGATTTCACATCCTTGAATTTATCTGCATCACGTCCGCTCTGAAAGCCGAAATTTTTGAAAACAGAAAAGGGTGCGTCTGTATTGAGTATGTTAACGTTCAGCTTTTTTGTTTCTGCTATCACATCGTGTGAATAGTTCTGCTTATTGATTGCCACAGCAACGGTTTTCGGTGTGCTTGTGAGCTGCATAACGGAATTCACAATAAGTCCGTTATCCTTTTTGCCGTCGTTACATGTAACAACATAAAGTCCGTATCCGATTTTAAAAAGAGCCTTATCCATATCATTCATAGTGTTTATCTCCTTTTTTCAAATTATCTGCTTAATTCATCAGCAAGCCTTTCAAGCTGTTCTTCACTTTCAGCGTTAATTGCCGCCTTAACTGTTACAATATTTTCACAGAAGGTTATGTTCTTGGATT
This sequence comes from Acutalibacteraceae bacterium, assembly GCA_045604105.1. Taxonomy (GTDB): domain Bacteria; phylum Bacillota; class Clostridia; order Oscillospirales; family Acutalibacteraceae; genus UBA6857. The sequence continues at coordinate 172,194 of JAZUNJ010000046.1, forward strand.
TTTCAAACATAGCCTTCATATTTTTTGCAGAAGTGGGTGCCCATGAGCCGTTTTCAATGAAGCCAACCGTTCTGTTCTGGTAATTTCTTTCCACAAGTCCGTCAAGAAACTCCTTCATGCAGGGGAAAAGTCCGTTATTGTATGTTGTGCCGGCGACAACAAGCTTTCCGTATTTAAAAGCGGCAGCAACAGCCTGAGCTTTGTCGCTTCTTGCAAGGTCAAAGCTCTGCACTTCACAGCCCCTTGCCTTAAGCTTCTCTTCAAGAGAAAGAGCCGCAGCCTTTGTGTTGCCGTAAACAGAATTATATGCAATCACAACGCCCTGTTTTTCAACAGCATAGCTTGACCAGGTGTTATATAAATCGAGATAAAAGCCTAAATTCTCACTGAGAACAGGACCGTGAAGAGGACAAATTGCATTAATGGAAAGAGCCGCTGCCTTTTTCAGCACTGCCTGCACCTGTGCACCGTATTTTCCAACAATACCGATATAGTATCTTCTTGCTTCATCAGTCCATTCCTCTTCAGCATCGAAGGCACCGAATTTGCCGAAGCCGTCAGCAGAGAAAAGCACCTTTTCTTCACTTTCGTATGTCATCATAACCTCAGGCCAGTGCACCATGGGTGCAAAAACAAAGGTAAGGTTATGCTTACCGAGGCTGAGTGCTTCACCGTCTGAAACAACAATTCTTCTTTCCTCATAGCCTTCACCGAAATAAAGCTCAATCATTCTGAAGGTTTTTGCATTACCTACTATAACTGCTTCAGGATAAGCCTGCATGAAGCTTCTGATGTTTGCACTGTGGTCAGGCTCCATGTGCTGAACAACAAGGTAATCCGGCTTTCTTCCGTCAAGAGATTTTTCGATCTTATCCAGCCACTCGTCCCTGAAGCTCTTATCAACCGTGTCCATAACGGCAATTTTTTCATCAAGAATAACATAGGAGTTATATGACATTCCCTTGGGAACCGTATACTGACCCTCAAAAAGGTCTATATCGTTATCATTGACACCTACATAAATAATATCCTTAAAAAGATTCATAATTTTTCCTCCAACAACATTATTGTTATATTTCAGTAATACATTTCCGAAGCAAAATCCAGTCCGAAAAGCTCAAGCGTATTGTTAAGTCCGTCTTTAATTTCTTCTCTTGAAAAGTTCGCCTTTTCAAGCTCTTCATCAGAAAGCATGTTAAGCCTTTCGTAAAAATCAAGAGCTACTGCAAGGTGGCTTTTGCTTTTTGTGTCAAGGGAATCAAAAAGAAAATTTTCTGCCTTGCATATTTCGCCCCGAGAAATAAAAAGCATCAGCTCCCTGTGAAGAATATCACTTCCCGACAGGCTTTCTTCAATCAGAATTTTATATTCTGCCGTATCCTTTTTGAAAACAGCCCTTGCAACAAAGCGTACCAGGAGCTTTATCTGCTTCATTACCCAATCCTGCTCATAGAACATCGCATTCTCTCCTTTTTACGGATTGTGTATCAATTAAATATATCACAGCTAAAGCTTTAATGTCAACACAGCAAAGCTCATTTTGCTGTGATTATCAGCATGTAAAATTCTCCACTGTGTTATTTATACCCTGCATGGCTAAAAATTTTTCAATTCAAACAAAAAAGTCACTTTTAACTATTGATATTTGCTTTAAAATTTGAGATAATAGAATGAAATATACCCATACGGTGATTCGTATAAAAGGAGGATTCATTTTGAGTGATTGCATAAAGCTCGCAGAGCTTCTGTTTCCCGATATAACACAAACCCCTCAGGACATGGAAGAACGTTTTCCGCCAAGAAACCTCAAGGAAGGTGCAAGAGTTACAAGACTTGCCCCCTCTCCCACAGGCTTTCTTCATTTCGGCAACCTTTTCACAGGTACTGTTGCATACAAAACAGCAAAGGTAACTGACGGTATCTTTTATGTAAGAGTTGAAGACACCGACCAGAAAAGAAAGGTTGAAGGCGCAATTGAGGTAATGCTTGACGGTCTTCGTGCCTTTGATGTCACAGCAGACGAGGGCGTTGTTGGTGAAGGAATCGAAAAGGGTGACTACGGTCCCTACTATCAGAGCCAGAGAAAAGAAATTTACCACGTTTTTGCAAAAAGTCTTGTTCTTAAGGGTCTTGCATATCCCTGCTTCTGCAGTGCAGAAGAGCTTGACGAAATCAGAGCTCAGCAGGAAAACGAGCCGCAGAAGGGCTATTGGGGTAAATACGCCAAGTGCCGCAGCCTCACAACAGAAGAAATTGAAAAGAACATCTCCGAAGGAAAGCCATGGACACTTCGTCTCAGGTCACCGGGTGACGCTGAAAAGAAATGCTTTTTTGAAGATATGATTAAGGGAAAAATTGAAATGCCTGAAAACGTGCAGGATGTTGTCCTTCTCAAATCCGACGGTATTCCTACATACCATTTTGCCCATGCAGTTGACGACCACCTGATGAGAACAACCCACGTTGTCCGCGGTGACGAATGGATGTCAAGCTGTCCCATTCATCTGCAGCTTTTCAGATGTCTTGATTTCAAGCTTCCCAAGTACGCCCACGTTGCCCCAATCATGAAGGAGGAAAACGGCGGTAAGCGTAAGCTTTCAAAGCGTAAGGACCCTGAGGCAGCAGTTACCTTCTATGTTGAGCAGGGCTACCCGAAGGAAAGCGTAAATGAATATATCATGACTCTCATGAATTCCAATTTTGAAGACTGGAGAAAAACAAACAAGGATGCAGACATAAATGCATTCCCCTTCAACCTCAAAAAAATGAGCGTTTCAGGTGCCCTTTTTGACATGGTAAAGCTTAATGATGTTTCAAAAAACATCATTTCACTTATGAATGCAAAAAAGGTTTATGATTACACCTCAGCCTGGGCAAAGGACTATGACAAGGACTTCTATGAGCTTCTTACAAGAGACGAGGAATACTCAGTTAACATCCTTAACATTGACAGAGAATCTCCCAAGCCCAGAAAGGATATCGCATGCTTCAGTGAGGTCAAGGACTATGTAAGCTATTTCTTTGACGAAATATACGAAAAGAATTATGAAATGCCCGAAAACATCACATCAGATATGGCAAAGGGAATTCTTGAAGCATACCTCAGCAGCTACACCGCAACCGATGACAAGCAGCAGTGGTTTGACGGTATCAAGGCTATCTGTGAGCCCTTAGGCTACACGCCCAACGTTAAGGAATACAAGAAAAATCCCGAAGGATTCAAGGGTCATGTGGGCGATGTTTCAACAGTTATCAGAATTGCCGTAACAGGCAGAAGAAACACACCTGACCTTCATGCTATTATGAGCCTTCTTGGTGAAGAAAAAGTAAAAGCAAGACTCATCGATGCAATACAACACATTTGAAAGGAACATACCGATGGAAGAAGCAACAAAAATTTCCAACTTTATCCACGACTTCATTGATGAAGACCTGGAAAAGGGTGTTTATAATCATGTACAGACCCGTTTTCCCCCTGAGCCCAACGGCTACCTTCATATAGGCCATGCAAAGGCTATTCAGATTGACTTTTCAACAGCTGAAAAGTACGGCGGCGTGTGTAACCTCCGCCTTGATGACACCAACCCCTCGAAGGAGGACGTTGAATATGTTGATGCAATCAAGGAGGACATTCAGTGGCTCGGCTACAAATGGGACAAGGTGCTTTACGCTTCAAGCTATTTTGATTTCATTTATGAATGTGCAGTAAAGCTTATCAAAATGGGCAAGGCATATGTGTGTGACCTCACTGCAGATGAAATCCGTGAATACAGAGGCACACTTACAGAGCCGGGTAAAAACAGCCCCTACAGAGAAAGAAGCATTGAAGAAAACCTTGACCTTTTCAAAAGAATGACCGACGGTGAATTCCCCGACGGCGCAAGGGTTCTCCGTGCAAAAATTGACATGGCTTCCCCCAACATCAACATGCGTGACCCTGTAATTTACAGAATTGCGCACATCAGCCACCATCAGACAGGTGACAAATGGTGTGTATATCCCATGTACGACTTTGCACACCCCATTTCAGACACAAGAGAGGGTGTAACCCACTCCCTTTGCTCCCTTGAATTTGAAAACCACAGACCTCTTTATGACTGGTTCCTTCGTGAGCTCGGCTTTGAAAGTCCGTCAAGACAGATTGAATTTGCAAGACTCAACCTTAACTACTGTCTCACAAGCAAGCGTAAGTGCCTGCAGCTTGTGAACGAAGGTATTGTTGACGGCTGGAACGACCCGAGAATGGTCACAATCAGCGGCATGAGAAGAAGAGGCTATCCTGCTGAAGCAATCCGTGATTTCATCAACCGTGTTGGTGTTTCAAAGGCTTACAGTGTTGTTGACTTCGGTCTTCTTGAAGCCTGCGTAAGAGATAATCTTAACGTGAATGCTCCCAGATGTATGGCAGTTCTTCGTCCCCTTAAGGTTATCATCGATAACTACCCCGAGGATCTCACAGAAGAAATTGAGCTTCCCGTAAACCAGGATAAGCCTGAAATGGGAACAAGAATAACACGCTTCTCAAAAGAGATTTATGTTGAAAAGGAGGACTTCATGATTGAGCCTCCCAAAAAGTATTTCAGACTCTTCCCCGGCAACGAGGTAAGACTCAGAGGTGCTTACTTCGTTAAATGTGTGGGTTATGACACCGACGAAAAAGGCGAGGTTACAGCAATTCACTGCACATATGACCCGGCAAGCCGTGGCGGCAATTCACCTGACGGAAGAAAGGTGAAGGGTACTCTTCACTGGGTAAGCGCAAAGAATTCCCTTGACTTTGAAGCAAGACTTTATGACAGACTCTTTGTTAATCCCAACCCCTCAGATGAGTCCACAGGCTCCTTCAAGGACAACCTGAACCCCGATTCACTTCAGATTCTTTCAGGCTGTAAGCTTGAAGACGGCGTTGGCGAATTAAAGGTTGGCGATACCTTCCAGTTCATGCGTCAGGGCTACTTCTGTGTTGATACCACAACAACAAATGAAAAGTTAGTGTTCAACAGGACAGTTGCACTTAACTCATCATGGAAATAAAAGGAGAAATTAAAATGAAAATTGCATACCGTATTATCACACCAATTCTTGCTGTCGGTGCAATTGTAATGGGACTTCTTCTCAAGCTGTTCTATTTTGCAATCGGCGGTGCTTCAGACGAAATCACAAGCATTGTTCAGCTTCTCAAGCAGTTCGGTGTTTCCACAACCTTTGAATTTTCAGCAGTTGAAATCATTCAGCTTCTCATGGGCATTGAGCCTGCAGCCGAAGAGGGTGCTGCAACCTTCCTCACCGTTGCAGAGCCTATCCTGCCCCACCTTATTGCTTTTGTTGTGTTCTTTATTCTTTCACTTATCGTTTTCCTTGCAGTCGGCATTGTTTCTGCTGCAACAAACAACAGAAAAGCTGTTATGGGTCTTTGCATCAGCGGCCTTGCTCTTATGTTCATCGCAATTGTTATCAGCCGTCTTGCATTTGACAAAATCATCGGCGGTGAAATCAACCTCACAGACCTCGTCGGCATGGTATCAGAAAGCGCATGGGCAAAGATTCTTGCAACAGTTGTAACAGTTTCACAGGCAACGCTTTCAGCAGGCTATTACGCTGTTTTCGGAATGTATATTCTTGTAATTTTGTGGACAATTCTTACAAACATGCTCATTAAAACTCCCATTCAGTTTGAAAAGAAGCACAGAAGAAAGAAGCCCCTCAGAAGACCTTCCGCTATTTTTCAGAAATAAAAAACATGAAAAAAACTCCCGCATTCACATGTGGGAGTTTTTTGTCTTCATATTTATTTTCTCGATTCTAAAAGCAACCTGAATTGCTGTAAGTTCTTTTTGATTGCTTAAGTATTCTACCACTTAACACCGTTTTTTTCAATATCCAAACTCAACAAACAAAGCCTCAATATTTTGTTACTATTTACACTTGAAAGGGCAATTTAAATAAAAAAATCTTCTTCCTTTAGCTCTTTTACACAAAAAGGCCGATTGTAACATTTTGTGGCCGGGCTTTTTAAAACATTCACCCCCTTTTTCCTTGACAAACATGTCATCTATTTAGTAAAATGTAAGTGTATATACATATTTATATATCAAATTATCTGGAGGATGAAAGATATGAAGTATATCTGGGAAAACCCCGAAATCATTAAAGAAAACAAGGAAGACGGTCACGTTCTTGCTTTCTGCTATGATAAAGCAGACTCAGCGGCAAAGAGGGAAAAATCACCCTATAAAATTTCCCTTAATGGCACATGGAAGTTTTTCTGGTATAAGGGTGTGGGCGAGCTTCCCGCAAAATATACCGAAAAGGATTTTGATGACAGCAAGTGGGAGGACATAACAATTCCCGGTGTGTGGCAGTTTCAGAAGGACTACACAAAGCCCTGGTACTATGCCAACTCCTTCCCCAACTGCATCGGCGTTGAAAAAAGTAAGATCCCTTCAATTGACATCAAGGGCCAGGAGGTTGCCATGCACAGAACCTCCTTTGAAATTCCCGAAGAATGGAACGGCAGACAGATTTTCCTTCATTTCGGCGCTGTTAAGGCCGGTATCAAGGTGTTTGTAAACGGTAAGTATGTTGGTTATTCACAGGGCTCAAACACTCCTCACGAATTCGATGTTACTGCTTTTGTTTCTGCAGGCACAAACGTTGTTGCCGCAGAGGTTTACCGTTATACCGACGGCACCTACCTTGAAGACCAGGATATGTGGTTCCTTTCAGGTATTTATCGCGAGGTATATGTTTACAGTGAGCCCAAGGCATGCATCAGAGACTTCTTTGTAAGAACTGAGCTTGTAAACGACTATCAGGACGCTGACCTTCTTCTTGACATCTGCCTTAAGGATTACAGTGAAGCAGGCAAAAGCCTTCAGCTTGAAGCATCAGTGCTCACAGGCGGAAAGCCCATTGTTGTGGGTGCAATTGATCTTGTTACCAAAAAGGGCGAAAATAAAATCGTTTTCAAAAAGCGCATTGAAAAGCCCATGCTCTGGTCAAGTGAAAATCCCGTGCTTTACACCCTTTTGTTAAGAACTGTATGTGACGGTGAGGTTACCTATAAGTCAATCCGCTTCGGCTTCAAGCAGGTTGAAATCAAGGGTGAAAAAATTCTCGTCAACGGCAAGCCTCTTCTCATCAGAGGTGTTAACCGTCACGACTATGATCCCGATCACGGCTGGGCTGTTCCCGATGAAAGATATATTCAGGACCTCAACATCATGAAGCAGAACAACATCAACTCCATCCGTACCTCACATTATCCCAACGATCCCAGATTCTATGACCTTTGCGATGAATACGGCTTCTATGTTATGGATGAATGTGACCTTGAAACCCACGGTGTAAGAAGAAAGAATGTTCCCGGTGATAATCCCATGTGGACAAAGGCTGTTGTTGACCGTATGGAAAGAATGGTTCTTCGTGACAGAAACCACGCCTGCGTATTTATGTGGAGCTTAGGTAACGAGGCAGGCGACGGCTCTAACTTTATGAGAATGAAGGAAGCTGCGCTCCGTCTTGACAGAACAAGACAGTTCCACTATGAAGGTGACTTCGACTTTACTAAGAGTGACGTTATTTCCCGTATGTATCCGACTGCCGATATTATGGAAAAGCTCGGCAAAAAAGAGCCGATTACAATTTCACTTTACGACAATATTGCAAATCAGCTTGCGGCTGACAGCAAGCCCATTAGCGCGGAGATGTACGAGGGCAAGCCCGTTCTTCTCTGCGAATACGCTCACTCAATGGAAA
>JAZUNJ010000047.1:0-97309 GCA_045604105.1 Acutalibacteraceae bacterium
CCCCGGAGCGCTCATGCCGCTTGGGCACTTACTTTGGCACAGTCGGGCGCCAAAGTAAGCAAACCGCCCTTTTTATCTTACGTAGGGTTCTTCCTAATGCCTTATATTCGCCACATTCACCGCATGCGCCTTCGGCTTGCCTACGTGTAAGCGTCGTAAATGAAATTGTTTATCAGGTGACAATAAGGGAAATATAGTGCTGACTTTCAGTTACCTGACCTTTACATTCCGAACACCCTTGACGGTGAAGGAAGGGGACGCGGTCTGCTGTTTGGCGAAGCCAAATTGCTTAGCGTCCGTCTTGAATCATGTGACCTTGATTGAATCAGCTGCAACGCTATAGATGGGTATCAGCAGATTGTAGCAATGTTTTTTTACGATAGTATAGGAAGCTTACGGCTACTTCCATTGCAGACTGAGGTGAAAGCAATAAAAATAATGTCGCAAGGGAAAGGTCGTAAACAAAACCTTCTTGCGGCTCTGTAGCACAATAAAAGCGTGCTTTTGCATACTTTTGCCACAATCGGCAAAAGTATGTGCCAAGCGGCACAAGCGCTCCGGGGATGAGTGCGGTGAAAAGGCACATAGCAAAAGGCAATCACTTGCTTACTTAAACAAGCACAAACAAAATAATACGGATAAAATAAAAAGGCTACAGAACTCAAAAAAGCTCTGTAGCCTTTACTTTTTTTCATGCGCACTCGCCGTGTAGGCGTTACTTTTCCCCAAAGAAAAGTAACCAAAAGAACTTTAATGCTTCGGTAAAAATATCCCCATTCCGAATTCAGAAAAGTCCAACACTCATATATCTCTCCCCTGAATCAGGCAGGATTGCTACTATTGTTTTGCCTTCGTTTTCTTTGGCAATTTCCTTTGCCGCCGCAAGGGCAGCACCTGAGGAAATACCCACCAAAAGACCCTCTGTTTTTGCAAAAGCACGGCACATTTCCTTTGCCGTTTCTGTTCTGACAGTCATGACCTCATCAATAACACTCATGTCAACATTCTCGGGAACGAAATTTGCTCCTATACCCTGAATGCCGTGAGGTCCTGCAACACCCTTCGTGATAAGAGGTGATTCAAAGGGCTCAATGCCTATCACCTTTATTTCAGGATTCTTTTCCTTAAGATACCTTGCTGTGCCCGAAACAGTACCACCTGTTCCGATGCAGGCAACAAAAATGTCAATCCTGCCCTCAGTATCAGCCCAGATTTCAGGTCCCGTTGAAAGCATGTGTGCTTCCGGATTATCAGGGTTTTCAAACTGTGAGGGTATGAAGCTGTTGGGCGTGGTCTCCCTGAGCTCATTTGCCTTTTCAATTGAGCCGAGCATACCCTTTGCACCCTCAGTGAGCACAATTTCTGCACCGTATGCCTTAAGAAGCTTCTGCCTTTCAACACTCATGGTGTCAGGCATAACAAGAATTGCCCTGAAGCCCATTGAAACACAGGCTGCCGCAAGACCTATTCCCGTGTTGCCGCTTGTGGGCTCAATCACCGTTGCGCCGTCACCGATAAGGCCCTTTTGCACTGCCTTTTTAAGCATATTCACTGCGACTCTGTCCTTGACGGAGCCTGCAGGATTGAAGTATTCAAGCTTTGCGAGAAGCCTTGCATTGATATTCTGCTTTTCACAAAAGGATTGTGCCTCATAAAGAGGAGTTCCTCCCACAAGGGAGGAAAAGCCTTTGTATATCATATAATCACCTTATTTTTCACCAAGTAATTTTGCCAGCTCATCCATGAAGGTATTGATATCCTTGAACTGACGGTAAACAGAGGCAAAGCGCACATAGGCAACCTCATCAAGGCCCTTGAGCTTATCCATAACAAGCTCACCAATGCGAACTGATGTTACCTCTCTGTCAAGGGAATTCTGAAGCTCTGCTTCAATTTCAGACACAACCTTATCAATCTGCTCAATTGATACCGGTCTTTTTTCACATGCACGAAGCATACCGTTGAAAAGCTTCACACGGTCAAATGCCTGACGTGATTTATCCTTCTTTACAACAATTATGGGTACACTTTCAATAATTTCATAGGTGGTGAAACGCTTTCCGCATGAAATGCATTCACGGCGGCGACGTATTTTTTCACCCTCGTCAGTAGGTCTTGAATCAATAACCTTGCTTTCCTCATAGCTGCAAAACGGACACTTCATATTTAATATACCCCTTTTCGGTTAATTTATTTCTTTCCTTCTCTCACTTCATTCAGAATACCCTCAAGATACTTGGCAGAACGGATAATTTCCTGCTCGCTGCTGAAGTTGTTTGAATAAAGCTCAATTATATATCTGCCGTTATAACCAACCTTGTGAAGCTGGGTAAAAAGGCGCTGAAATTCAAAAGCACCCTTTTCATCAGGCGGAAGACAGTCGTGACCGTTATCGTCACAGTCACTCAGATGAACATGCACAATGTTGTTTTTCATTGTGCTGATGAATTCGAATGGGTCAACATCTGCCCTTCTTGCCTGCTTGACATCAAGCACCATTTTGAATTCGTCACCAAGATAGCTTTTCATAAAAGCCATAAATTCAGGCGACTGACCTGCAAAATGAACAACATTTTCATGAGCAACGGTACAGCCGAATTTTTTTGCAACCTCATTAAGCTTTCCGAAGCGCTCTGCATATTCTTCAATGCTTATGTCAAGCCTGCCCTTTGCCCCGTGCATAACAATATATTTTGCGCCAAGGGTTGAGGCGGCCTCAAAATATCTTTTATAGCCGTCAATTCCGTCTCGGTATCTTCTTGAATAGCTTGAAAAGAAGTCGTATCCCTCAGAAAAGGAACGGTAAGGATGCAGTGACACAACATTCATTCCGTAGGCATCTTTTATTGTTTTGAGCTCACGCACAAAAGACGGCTTAAGCTCACTTCTGCAGTTGAAAAAAATCTCGCTGTATTTGAACCCCAGCTCTGCAATGTGCAAAAAGGATTTTTCCGTTTCAAGGGGATAAAAGCAAGCTGAAGATGCGCCTATTTCCATTTATGCCTGCCATCCTTTCATAATTCTCTCATTTAATTATAACAAACCTTATTTGAAAATACAACCGTATAACACAGAAAAATCAGCCCATTCTGAATATAATTCCCACAAGGGCGGAAAGGGCAATGAAGACAATGGGATGTATTTTTTTGAACCTTGTAACACCGATGAACACAAGTATACTCAGCACTATGCTTTTATAGTCAACTGCCATGAAGAAATTACCTGTTTCAGCCATAACAGCACTGTTATAATATGCAATTTTTGCAACGCCTAAACATGCAGCCGTAATAAGTCCCACAGAAGCGGCTCTCAGCCCGTAAAAGGCATATTCAACATACTTTGATTTGCGGAATTTTTCAAGGACCTTCATAATTATAAGTATGGTAATCAGCGCAGGCATTGTAAGACCGACTGATGCTGTCACACTGCCGAGTGCTCCGAAGCCCATTCCGTATTCTTCAAGCACCTGATAGCCGATATATGTTGCCATGTTGATGCCGAGAGGACCGGGAGTGGATTCGGAAATTGCCACCATATTGGAAATATCGAGCTGTGTAAACCAGCCTGTTGCTTCACCCATATCCGTGAGGAAGGGAAGCGTGGCAAGTCCTCCGCCAACAGAAAACAAGCCTATAAAGAAGAAGCGACAGAAAAGCTCAACCAGAACAAGAAGAATTTCCATTACCTGTCACCCTCCTTTTCTTCGTCCTTTTTCTGACGGGAGGTTTTGATGACAAGGCCGCATACACCTGCCGCAACAACAAAGATGATGGGCGACAAATCGGTAAAAAAGGATAATAGAGTAACCAAAAGGAAGATTATAAAGGTTGCAATATCCTTCACACTTTTTTTGGAAAGCTTTATAACAGAAGCTGCAATAAGGGCAACAACGGCAGCTCTTATGCCGCCGAAGGCATACTGAACAATTTCATATTCCTGAAAATTGCTGATGAACATGGCAATAATACCCACGATAATAACTGATGGTGTTATAACGCCGAGGGTTGCAAAAACTGCACCGAAAAAGCCCTTTATACGGTAACCGATGAAGGTTGCAACATTAACGGCAATGATACCGGGAGTGCACTGACCGATTGCATAGTAGTCCATCAGCTCCTCCTGGGTTGCCCATTTTTTGTTTTCAACAATTTCCCTTTGAAGCATGGGCAGCATGGCATAGCCGCCGCCGAAGGTAAAGCCGCCGATTCTTGCAAAAATCAAGAATAATTCAATTATGGTTTTCATGGGACGCCTCCTGTAAATCATAAGAGGCTGTAAAAACACGAAAGTTTTTTACAGCCCCTCCGGGTTCGTTTTAAAGCTCAGCCGCCTGCTTTGAATGCTTTCTGAAGAAGGCAAGCATTTCGTCAATGGCTCTGTTTGAAATTTCAGATTCGGGATGAAGCACGGGAAAAACATGAGGCAGGTCTGTACCCTCATATCTTTCAAAATCCATGAACTGATGCTCTATGCCCTTTTCCTTGAGAAGGGCTGCACCCTTCCTTGTCTGTGCTCTTGTGAGGGCATCGCCTGAAGCTGTGAGAAGAAAAGCGGGAGGCATTTTTCCAAGAGGAAGAACCTTGTCCATGTTGACATATGCTCCCCATCTCTCATTTTTATAATTCTTGCCAAGCATGATTTTTGTGTAAAGGCTTGTATAAGTACCGTCATCCATGAAAAGAACGGGGCAGGTAAGACCAACGGCATTGAATCTTATGCCCGAATCCTCCACCTCATAAATATCCCTGAGCTCACTGCTTTGTGTGAGCATGGCAGTCATAAAGGAAAGCATGCCGCCTGCCGAGTCACCTGTGACGCAGATATTATTTTCATCGCAGGGGAAATCTGCAAGGTGAGCTTTAATCCACTTGAGGCACTGTGTAATGTCCCACAGCTGCTCCTTCATTGTAACCTCAGGATAAAGACGGTAGCTCATGTTGAAAACAACATATCCCTTTTGGGCAAGGGTGAGATTATAAATTTTGTTCAGCTCCTTGTCACCGTACATAAAGCCGCCACCGTGAATGTCGATGATAACGGGCAGCTTTTCAGCTGTGCCCTCAGGGTAATAAACATCCAGCTTGTGATAAACATGACCGTCGGGAAGATATTCGTGGTCGTTTGATTCAAAAACGCCCTCAGGAGGGGTAAGAGTTGCAATTCTCTTATCGTCCTGCTTTTTTGTGTTCTGCCAGAAGGCTGCAAGAATTTTATTGAGCATATTTATTTCTCCTTTTTATAAATTAAGGAAAATGCTGTGGCTGTTTTTTACATCGGAGGCATTCCGCCGCCGCTTTGTGCCATTGCCTGAGCAAAAAGACCGGGCTTCTTTTCCTTCTTAGGCTTATAAGCGGGAGGGTTGAGAAGCTTCTTCTTTGCATTTTTGCCTGATGCAGAAGCAAGATATCTGTTAACCTCAATCACGGGAGGTGCCATTGTCTGACTCATATAGTCAACACAGCGCGCAAGAAGAATCTGATCGTTGTTGAGTTCACCCATAATTGTGACTGCAATAAGGCTCTGAACAGCTGTTGTGCCGTCCTCATAAATTTCGTTAAGTACCTGGAAAAGCTTCTTCATGGTCTGAGGATTGTTTTCCTTAATGGCATCCATAACCTTCTGTGTACCGTATTTTGCAAAGAATTCCTCGCCGAAGAATTCGCCGTATCTGTCAAGGTTTTCCTTATACATGGGACGAAGCTCGGGGAAAACAAGGCAGAGCTTGCTTGCAAGGGTGTTTGCATCATAGAAGGAGCCGTTTTTAACAGCGTTCTTTGAAACAGTCTGAGGTGTTTTCTGCTGAGACTTCTTGTAAACAGTGGGATTCTTCACACCGAACTTTGCAGCCAGTGTTTCAGCCATTTCACTTGTTACATATTTAACGTCTTTTACGTCAGCATCCTCTGAAAGAAGTGAAGCAGAAATACGCTTTGTTGCATTTTCTGCATCCTCGCCTGCATAAAGTGCCATGATGCCGTTTTCATATTCAAATTTAAGTGCGCCCTTTTCGCCCTGATAAAAAGCAGTCACGGATTCACCCTCTGCTGCGTTTTCACTCTGGTACTTTTCGAAGCCGTACTTTGTAAGCTCTTCCGAAAGAGACTCAAGCACCTTTTTGAAATTTTCGTTTACATTACTCATAGGATATGCTCCTTTTTGAAAATATTTTAAAACTTATATGTCAGTATAGTAGTATATCACAAAAAAATGTCTTTGTCACCATATAACACAAAAATATATCTGTTAAAATATAATTAATCCGTTTGTACTCACCCGTCCCGGGTAAAAAATTCAGTAAAATATTGACAAAGCCCTCGTTATGAATTATAATCATATTGTGAATGTGTCCGTTTTTCGGTCACACAAAATTGAAACGGAGGAAAATCCTATGAAAAAAGCATTATCAGTTGTTCTTTCTGTTCTTGTTATTTTCTCCATGTTAGGAGTTATGGCTTTTGCAGCAGATGAACCCCCCATCACAGTTAAGTTTGTTGATTATGACGGTTCAATAATCAAGGAAATCAAGGTTACCCCGGGCACAATCCTCACACCTTACGTTCCCGAAGCTCCCGAAAGAGCTGACACCGAAGACACAGACTACAGCTTCATTGGCTGGAAGGCTGAAGACGGTAAAACCTATCATGCATCAACATTCCCCACACCTACACTTGCAGAAGGCGAAACAACAAAGGAAATCATCTACACCGCTGATTATTCAGAAAAGGACACAACAGGCTATCAGTCATTCTTCAAATTCCTTGAATCAATCTTTGAAAGAATCAACCTGATTTTTGAATACTTCGCAAGATGGTTCGATTTTTAATAGCTGAATAAAAATTTAAATCCCATCGCTCATGCGATGGGATTTTTTCTGCCTTTTTTACTTCAGGGCGTTGCTCGAATTAATGAGAAGGGTTGAATAAATGAACAGCACGTCCTGTGAGTCAAAATCGATGTATTTTCCGATCATGTCAGGCATGATGTACCTTGTGTCAATCAGTGTGATTTTTTCATAGCCCGAAAGAAGCAGCGGTGCAAGACTACTGCCAAAGGAATCACGGAAAATCACAAGCTCCTTACCCCCTTGTGCAGCGGGGTTTGTAATTTCCATAAAGGACACGGCACCCGAAAGAAAAACATCGTAACGGTCCATGCCCTTGAGCTTTTCCATATCATATATCTTTGTGCTTTTTTGTGTTTCAAGGTTGAAAACGCTGCACCCTTCTGTTTCCTCATTTGTGAGGTATCTGATTTCATCACTGTCAAGGGGCAGTGCAGACTGACCGTAATACACGCCAAAAAACTCTCCCGCGCTTTTTTCTTCATAGTCGGAAACCTGGCTCATTCCCATGTCTCCACGGATTTTCTGTGCAACCTCCAAAAGACTTTCCTGCTTCCAGTGAGTATCCGTTGTGTAGTAATCGTCAATTGAAAGAAGGTCTTCAATTCCGATTTTTTTCATATGGGAAAATTCACCGTCAACCATTCTGAAAAGCTCACTGTAATCCATTGAGGGGTATCCGTTTTCCTGTGCAAGAAAATAGTTTTTATCAGGAATTATACTATAATACACCTTGCAGTCTGTTCCCTCAATGTATGAAGAATAAAGTGAATTTATCTTCTTTGTGAAATTCATAACAAGGTCTGTGTTCAACACCGGGTCAAGCTTACTTGCATGACCGTCAGCAATATAAATTCCCGTGTTATCCTTCTGCCTGAACACATCAAAATGTACCCTTGCCTTAAGGCGGCGGAACATGTCTCTCATGGGAAACTGGTCAGACAGATAGCTTTCAAAATCCTTCATGAAGCTGCCGCTCTGAAGCTCGGAAAAGCTGAGAGTGGGGAACTGCTGAAGCTTTCTTCTTTCCCAGGAAGAGATTTCTTCATCACCCTTTATTATGCCGAAAATGGTGGTGCCGCCGATGATAAAGCTGAACAGAAGTATAACTATAATATATCGTGTTTTTTTCATCTGAGCACCCCCTTAAAACCTGAAATAAAGGAACGGATTGAAGGAGCCGTCAACAAGATAGGCTGTGCAGACTATAAGAATGACTGCAAGCACAACAGGCTCCAGCACTGCCATGATTTTCTTTTCTTCCATTTTTCTTCCGAGATTTCTGAAAACAGGTGTTGCCGCAAGGAATGCCACAAGCAGAATAACGGCATAAGACCTGAGATTATAGGCTGTGTCACCTGACATCAGGGGCAGACCGCCGAAGCCGAACATGTTTCTGATATCGTTCCACGCCTGAGTAAAGGTGGCTGCATTGAAAAGAACAAAGGATATCACAACGGCAAAAACAACATAAAGGTGTTGGAAGACCACGGGAGCCTTTTTAAGGGTCTTTCCGAAAATGTACTTTTCAAGAATAAGAAGCACACCGAAGTAAACGCCCCAGCTCATAAATGTCCAGCCTGCTCCGTGCCATATACCCGTAAGCGCCCACACAATAAGAATATTTATAATGTGACGAAGCTTTGTTGTTCTGTTGCCGCCGAGGGGAATATAGACATAATCCCTGAACCATGAGCCGAGGGACATGTGCCATCTTCTCCAGAATTCAGTGATGCTTTTTGAAATATAGGGATAATCAAAGTTTTCAAGGAATCTGAAGCCGAGAATGTTACCCATACCGATTGCCATATCACTGTATGCCGAAAAGTCGAAGTAAATCTGAAGGGAATAAGCAACGGCATATAACCAGCTGAAAACAACTGACGGCTCTGCAGAGGCTCTGTATGCACTGACAAGAGAGCCGAGTATGTTTGCAATGAGAACCTTTTTGCCAAGGCCGAAAATGAACCTGCGGATACCCGTTGCAATCTTTTCGACAGAATGTGTTCTTTCCTCAAGATCCTCTGCAACAGTTGTATATCTCACAATGGGACCTGCAATAAGCTGGGGAAAAAGAACAATATATGCGGCAAGGTTTATCCAGTTTTTCTGAGAGTGTGTGTCACGTCTGTAAACGTCAACAACATAGCTCAGCGCCTGGAAGGTGTAAAAGCTTATACCTATAGGAAGGGCAAGATTTAAAAACGGAAGCTCTGATTTTGCCACTGCATTTACCGTACCGATTATAAAATCCGTATACTTAAAAACGGCAAGAAACCCAAGGGGCACCGCCACTGAAAAAATCAGCATAGGCTTTGCCCATCGGGTTTCACGAATTTTTTCGATAATACGTCCCGCAAAGTAGCAGAAGGTTATGGTGACAAGCATCAGAACCGCATACTTCGGCTCTCCCCACCAATAAAAGGCAAAGGAGAAAACAAGAAGTACTGTGTTTTTAAGCTTCTTTGGTGCAATAAAATATATTGCTAAAACCAAAGGCAGAAACACATATAAAAAGGGAAGGGACGAAAATACCATAATTCAATTAACCTTTTTTGATTGTTTCGCCTGTGAGAGCACCAACGTTTGTTTCAAATGCGCTTACCATACCGTCAGCAATTGTTTCACCGAACTGTGAATCAACCATGATGAACATGATAAGGTCTGCTGAAGAAGCAACGCGAACCTGGTCTGCTTCAACACAAATCCACTTTCTTGTGTCAACGTTTTCTGCAATTGACTTTTTGAGCTCTTCAGTTTTTGCTGTGTCAGCAACTCTTGCAAGAACAAGTGAGTATGCCTGTGAACCCATCATTGTTTCTGAGAAGATAACCTCCTTGAAGGCTGCAGTGTCTGTAACTCCAAGATAGTAGCCCAGTGAGTCTGCATCTGCGAGGTCAACGGGTGCGCCTTCTGTCATAACCATGAGCTCAACGGGGTTTGTTTCATACATCTTTGCGCAAAGAGCTGAAAGTGTACCCTCATAAGCTGTTACTGCGTTACCGTCTGTTGCGTTACCGTCCGTTGCCTTACCTGCACAAGCTGCAAGTGTGAAAAGTAATACAAGTGCAAGTGCGATTGCTGTGATTCTTTTCATTTTTTAATCCTCCTGATTAATTTTGTTTTGTGCTTTTTCACATACAATTTGCATTTATATCATAACATTGCTACATAAATAAAAACAATATATTAATCCTGTGTTAATAAGATGGTCATTCTGACATAATTTATACTATGCCTTGTTCTGAGTGCTGTTTTTTTCTGCAATTTTTCTTGCCTTGTCAATGGCTGACTTATAAGGCATGAGCATACCCTCGTTCATTGCATTTGCAGGCATTTTTGACTTCGGAAGTGACATAAGACCGCCGACGAGATACATTGCAAGCATTCTGGGACGCTGCTTCTGTGGGAAGTCATACTGACCGTGTGCCTTATAGAACCTGTGGTCAGCCTTCATGAGACCCTGCATAATGTAAATAAGGTCACGGAAAATCTTCATGCCGCCCACGCCGAAGAAGTTTGCAGGTCTTGTATAGGAATTCTGTACCGCATAGGCAAGGGTTTTTGCAAGACGGTCAATTTCTGCATCGGGGTTGATTTCGTCTGTTGCAACACCGGCAAGGAAGTTTCCGCCAACCTCGCTTCTGCCTTCAATAATCATCTGCAGGTTGGCTTCCTTTGAATACTCACCGCTTACAAGGTAGCCAACGGGCATACCCATGGTTACGGTACGGTGGCCGTTGCAGAACTGTCTGTCGTCATACATTTTGAATCTGGGTCCCATGGAATGGTCTTTTATTGTGAAGGCGTAAACAATTGCTGAGCCTGACTGAATTTCATTGCGAAGGAAATCGTCAAAGCCGTCCTTGTAAATACATTTGCCTGAAACTGCACAGTTGAAGCAGCCTAAGCAGCCACCCTTGATGGGATATTCACCGATGTTGACAACCTTTGAAGAAATGGGAAGCACTGCACAAAAACGGTTAATCATGCTTCTGAGCTGTGTGTTATCCTTTTCACAATCGGTAACAATAACAACCTCACCTGCGCCCTTTGCCATGATAGCTCCGGCAGCAGACACCTTAAGGGGCTTTTTAGGCTTTGACTGAGGAGCGTGAGGCTCATGATAATTGTTTTCACATGACCATATAACAAGTCTGAAGAACTCTTCAGCATCCTTCTGTCCCTTTTCAGTTGTGAGGTCATCCATGTCAGCTGAAAGGCCCTTTATAACCTTAAGGCCCATGTCATGGCAGTTGTCTTCAACATACTTGTGAGCAGTGATATCATAAAAATGCTTTGAGGTTGTAATCTGTGTTGCGAACTTTGAAGAAAAGTCGATATCAGTCTTTTTCATCAGCTCAATGAAATAATGAAGCTGAGAGGGAGCAATAAAGGTATAGATAGGATAAGAAAAAACAATAAGCTCTGCTTCGCGGAGCATTTTTTCAGCCGATGAAAAATCGCGCTGAAGCTTTTTAATCTGCTGACCTGCATTGATAACGCTGAACTCATGCTCAGGGTGAAGTATCTCAAGATATCTGCAGGTCTGAAGTGTTATACTGTATTTACCCTTGGGGCTTCCGTTTACAATTAAAATCTTCATATTTTTACCTTCCTTTGTGTTACACATGGTGAATATATAATAACATCTATGCGAGCTATTAAAATTCCGATTGAGAATTTATAACCAAAATCCCTCAAGAAAAGGTTGACAAAAAATGATAATGATAGTATAATCACAAAGCACGGCAAAAGCCGGCATAATCAGCATCGAGGCGTGGCGCAGTTTGGTAGCGCGCTTGCTTTGGGAGCAAGATGCCGCAGGTTCGAATCCTGTCGCCTCGACCATAAAAAAGCAGTAACCGAAGGGTTGCTGCTTTTTTGTTTGCGAGCAAAGCAGGCGCTTGCTTTGGGCTTTGGGCTTTGAGCCCGACCGCCGCCGGTGGCGGATTAAGGGAGGGCGAAAAGGCGCAGCGGTCAAAGTTTCTGTGCCGCTCCAAGGCACAAAGAAACTTTGGGCACCGCAAGGTGGCGGCAAAGCCGAAGATGCCGCAGGTTCGAGGTCTCGGCTTCCGCCTCGGTCGGTGCTTCTGTGCTTCGCACAGAGGTGTCCCCCGGACACCCGCACCCTGTCGCCTCGACCATAAAAAAGCAGTAACCGAAGGGTTGCTGCTTTTTTGTTTGCGAGCAAAGCAAGCGCTTGCTTTGGGCTTTGAGCCCGACCGCCGCCGGTGGCGGATTAAGGGAGGGCGAAAAGGCGCAGCGGTCAAAGTTTCTGTGCCGCTCCAAGGCACAAAGAAACTTTGGGCACCGCAAGGTGGCGGCGAAGCCGAAGATGCCGCAAGGCGAGCTTATAATCAAGCTGTGAAAACCGACTGCATCTTCTGTGATATGTTTAATAACGGCGGTGTTACGGACAAATTTTCTCCTCAATATGACACTGCAGAAAAGATCGACGAGAACCTGACAGAGTTTTATGTCGTTGCTAAAGATTATTCGTGGACATATATTAAAACTCACGAATGCGATCTTTGCGGGCCGTATTTTTTGAGAAATACTGAGTAAAATACACTACTTTTAGTCGCTCTTTCGCATAAAAAAGCAGTAACCGAAGGGTTGCTGCTTTTTTGTTTGCGAGCAAAGCGGTGCATATACCAAAAATCCTCATTCACCGCTTGGCAAATGAGGGCTTTCTCATGCAAAAAACCACCGGTTTTGTACTTAAACCGGTGGTTTTGCTTTATTTAAGATTTACGGTAAACTGACTTAATTCGGAGCCGTAGCAATTCTTTTCTACAGAGTAGAAGCGGACTGTCATGGTGTTGCCGTCCTCTGAGAAGTACAGCATAGCAACCATTGCTGTGGAGCCGATATAACGGTCAACATACTGTGCATCCACAAGCATCTGAGTTACTGTGTTACCCTTTTCGCCCTTGTCCTGACGGTATACTATGTGCTGCCAGGGATCGTGACCGGAAAGCACCATCAACACATTTTCATGCTTTGAGAATACCTTGTTCCACATGTCATCGCCGTTCTGAGCATCGGTATAGCCCTTATAATATGAAGGAGGATAGCAATCGTCCTTATCAAGAGTGGTACCGTCTCTGTACATATAGGCATGTGTTGTAATAATAACCTTGTGATCGGGATGTGCTGCAATAACATCACTTGCCCACTGAAGAGCCGCACCTGAGGGTGCAAAGTCTATGGTCATTATAAGATATTTTGTTCCTCCCGCCTCAATTGTGCGGTAGGAATTGGTAAGATCGCCCTTGACGATTCCGCCTTCAGGTACATCACCTCGATTTGTGATAAGGCCCGTTGTTCCGTCGGGGAGTGTGCCTTCCTTAAGACCCGGCTGTGTAGGATCTGTGAGATCTACATCACCCTCATTCATCATGCCTGAAATGGTGGTTTCATAAAAGCCGTTATGAAGAATTCGGTTGAAATCATCCCAGTCATCGTGGTTGCCTCGGCACAGTGAATACGGAATTACGCCGTCAAGCTTTCTTATGAATTTATCTGCATTTTCCCATTCTGTGTCTGTGCTGTCGTCAGTGATGTCTCCCATTCCAAGCACATACTCTATTTTCTGAGTATCCTTGTTGGCAATCAACCAATCATAAATCTTTTCCATTGCTTTCGGATCATCTTCACTCATTGTCTGAGTATCACCCACAACAGCGAAGGAATAAGCATAGTCGGTGACAGGTGCAACTTCCTTTTCGTCAAGCCACAGCTTTAATACTGTAAGGTTGTTCTTTTTTGTGCTGAGATCCTTCATCATACAGCTGTCACAACGGCTGAAATCATAGGACGCAAGCAGCTTTGAATCAGAAAGAGTTACACCGTTTTTGTAATCCTTCAGTATCTCGGCACCGCTTCTGATATCGGACCATACAGATACGGAATGAATTGCACCGGGGAAGAAGTATGCATTACCGCCTCTGTAATCACCGCCCACAACAGGAAGATACTTGCCTGTGAAGGATTCTGTTTGGGCAATGGTAATTGTCTGTGCAAGATCGCCGTTTACATAGCAGTGAAGCTTTTTCTGAGCTGTGTCCAGCACAATTGCAAGATGAACCTTCCGACCTGTTGCAACATTAACCTTATTGAAAACATATGTTGCCTGCACATTGTTGCCTGAATTCTGACGGATCATAATACGGGGATTACCGGATTTGTTGAGAGTAAACGCCCAACCCTTGCTGAAGGAGTCATCAAGGCCAAGCAAGGTGTTGACACTGTTCAGCTTTGCTTTATTGACTGTGAATTCTGCTTCAAAGGTTGAAGGTATGGCAAAATTCTCGCTGAGAATATACTGCTCTGCCGTGGATGTATAAAGACCGTCATCAGCATTATTGCAGCTTGCACAGCCAACAACATTTACCCTGACAGATTTTGCAGCTGTTCCGTTTGTAGCAGTTATTATTGTGCTGCCATTCTTCAACGCTTTCACGGTTCCGTTTTTGACTGAAGCTATTGAAGAGTCGTCTGATGTCCAGGTAAGAGCCTTGCTGCCACGGTAAAATACATCAAGCTTCTGTTCTGTGCCTGCCGACATGTTAATTTCACCCGGAGACACAAGAAGATCGTTGCTGATCATTCCGTCGGTGAATTTGTCACCGTAGATGCTGTAGAAGTTACCTCCTGTTGCATCAGTTTCGTTGATAACAAGCAGTGAATTAGTTCTCAGGCTGAATGCAAGAGGATAAGAGTTGCACGATGTCATAAGAGAAACTCTGTGACGCACACCGTCTTCTACATAGTTCAGAAGCAGATCCTTTGTGTGATGCTTGCTGCCGTTACCGATGTCACGTACTCCGATTTCAGTGTCAAGCTTAAGCTTTTTGACTGCAGTGGTATCAAAATCAGTAACACGCAGATAAAGCTTGTTTCTGGGATCAGGTCTTCCGCAGAAGGCCTGTTCCACCATCTGCTCCATTGTGGTGCCGATATAGCTCTGTCCGTAGCCGTATACGTTGAACGCAAATTCCACATAGTCCTCAGACTGTGCCATTTTGTCCATATATTTGCAGAAGGCGTTGTTGTCAAGATCCCAGACGTCAATACCTCCGCCGAAGGGGGTGAAATACAATTCAAACACAGGGTCCTTTTCTCCGCCGAGATAGATAATCTGCTCGTCTCTCGGAATGAGACTTCCTTTGCCCGAACGTATCATTTCTGCCTGTTCAACATTGCGTTCATTGATAATCTTCTGCATTTCGAACATTTCTTCCAGGCCGTCATACTCGAGCATAAGCTGAGTATAGTTATAGGTTACTCTGTAAAGGTCCTCATGGTCCGAAATGATAACACCTGACTGTGCCAGACCGTTACCGTTACGGCCCTTGTAATCGTTTTCATCAAGGTTTGCACTTGTGAAGAAAACTGCATTTTTGTGCTCTGTTCCATCATTTGCCAGATAATGCGAGGCTGTGCAGCTCTTCAGGTGCTGCATGTCAGTGGTTTTGTCACTTACATCCCAGCCGACTGTGCAGAAGTTCATAAAATCTGAAACCTTTTTACCGGGAGCATAGCTGTTATAGCATTCGGTTTCCAAGGCCTTATTAAAGTAAGTTTTAAAGTTCAGGGGTGATCTTTTCTTTATGGTTTTGGAAACCGGGTCATATTGCCTTACAGCATAAGAATTGAGCTGATTTACCATCGTAACCTCAATACCCATTCTTGCTGCTTCTGTGAGCATATATGAGATACGGACAAAGCCGTGCTCATCATAGTTTGTTCCGTAAAGAGAACGCATGTAGCCGTAGTACTTGCTTTCGGGAATTACACAAACCGATGCTGTGGTTGAGGTACGGTAGGATGTGAAGGTAAGCTTTACGTCCTCCGAGGGATGTGCTCTTTTATACTGAATACACTGATAAATCAGAAGACCCATACCTGCATTGGGGTCGTGAAGGGACTCACCGTAGAGGCGCAGGAACGCCTCTGCAGTGACTGTCTGACCGTTAATGTTCGCATAGGTTGTGGAGCCCAGACCCTGAAAGTTTTCCGGATTGTTTGCAAGCGGAAGGCTGTCATAGTAGGTTGTGATAGACTTCTTGTTGTTTTCTTCTATATTTTTTGCAATTTCAGGAAGCACCGAATCAAAGAAGGGCTTGCTTTGCTTTGTTTCGCCAATGTAATAATCGGACACGAAGGAGTTTGTCTCTGTGTGGCTTGATTCTGCAGCCCGAATAAGAACAATTCCTCCGCTCACAATAACGATACACAGAAAGAAAACAATTATATTTTTAACATATTTTTTCATTGTTTATCACCTCGTAATCATCATGGCAAAGTGGCAAGGTCAAAGACAACATTGGTCTTATTACCGGCTACATCTGCATACCAGGCTGATGTGTTGCTGTGGGTAGTATAAATTTTAGGCGGATTAGTATAAGTGCTTGTCTTATACAGATATGAGAAGTTACCGCTCTTTGCAGTGTTGTCCTTACAGGTAATTTCACCTGTGAGATACAGACGGGAGTTATTTGATGTTACATAAACCACACCGCCGTTGCTTGTTGCTTTGTTTCCTTCCGCAGTGATGCCGTTGATTTTTATGCAGCTGCCCGTGCGGACATCAAGAGCACCGCCGTCTGTGGTTGAGGTATTCTCACGGAAGGTACAGCTTGTGAAGACAATCGGAACTTCTGTGGGGTCGGTTGCTGAGTTGCAGTTGCTGTTAAGCACTGAAACCGCACCGCCTGAGGTTGTGCTGGTGTTCTTATAGAAGGTGCAGTCGGTTGCGTTGATAATCAATGCTGCACTGCTTCCGTCAGTTGCAAGGGCGCCGCCTCTTGCAGAGGATTTGTTATTCTGCAAGGTTGTGTTGTTCATAATAAGCCTTGTTGCTGATGCTGTTTCCTTGCCGCTGTCAGCCACCTGAATTGCACCGCCGTCATTTGCGGAACTGTTTGAATCAATTGTACTGTCCTTTACGGTTACTGTTGCACCGAGGTCCATGAATATTGCACCGCCCGTTGTTGCTGTGTTACTGTTAATCAGGGCTGAATTCTGAATGGTAACGTTTACGGAGCTACCCGTTGCATGGAGCATACCGCCCTTATTTGCAGAGTTTTTGCTGAATTCTCCACCGGAAATGGTCACCGCACCTGATGTACGGATATCAAACACACCACCGGTGCCGACTGCCGTGTTTTCACTATAGCTTCCGCCTGTCACATTAACCTTGGCTGAACCGCTGGCATAAAGCACAGCGCCGTTTGAGTTGCTGTTACCCGTTGCAGTTATGTTTGTCATGCTGAGAGTTCCGCTGCCGGTAATATAAACCGTTCCGTTGCCACTGGTGCCCTCGTTACCGGTAAGCTTCACATCACTGAGAGTTGCTGTTCCGCCGTCTCGCAGATGAACTGCCGTTCCCGTTGCGCCTGTGTTGTTTTTGAACTCTGTGTTGTTGGAAATGTTCACCTCAGAGCCGGGAGCAGAAACCGCACCGCCGTAGAAGCCGGTTGAGTTTGAATCAAGAACGCAGCCGTTAAGAGTGATTGCGCCCCATCCTGCGAAGATGGCACCGCCACCGCCGCTGTTTTCCTTGGATGATGCAGAGTTTTTAGTGAATGTGGCTGATGTGATATTTGCTTCACAGCTTGTACGGACACTTATTGCACCGCCGACTGTTGCGGTGTTGCTGTCAAAGGCTGAAGCGCCTATATTAAGCACACCGGGGACTTTTTCAGCATCCTGATTTGAAACATAGGTTGAATAGATTGCACCTGCGTGGCCTGCAGCACTGTTAGCAATAAAGGTATCGTTTCCTGCAGATGTGTAGATACCGCCGTTAACGGACATTGCACCGCCGTTACCGTTCTTTTCTTCAGCATCAAGAACTGCTGTGTTTTCTTTGAAGACTGAGCCTGAGGAGGTAAGCTCACCCAGTCTGTTATGGATTGCACCGCCGAGAATTGAGGAGTTTGCTTCAAAGGTGCTGTTGGTGACAACTGCACCGTTGTTTACCATATAGATGCCGCCGCCCAATGCCGTTGCCGTATTCTTCTTAACGGTTGCATTATTGAGCTTCAGTGTTGCGCTGATTTCCTCTGCTGCAGTTTCAGCAACATAGACAGCACCGCCGTCAGTTGCTGTGTTGAGCTCCAGGGTACTGCTGTCAATGTTGACAACAGCATCCTGCTCCATATATACTGCACCGCCTGATTTTGCAGTGTTCTCAGTGAGAACAGAGCTATCCTTAACGGTGACTTCGGCTGTGCTTCCCGTTGCAAAGACAGCACCGCCTTTTTCTTCTGCGCTGTTTTTGGTAATGCTGCAGCCGCTGAAGGTAACCTTCTTTGTGGTGTATACAACACCGCCGTTTACAGCTGAGTTTTCGTTGAAGATGCATGATGTGAATTCAGCAGTCTGTGTTGTGTTGATTACACCGCCGTTCTTTGCAGTGTTTTCGCTGAATTCTGCATCTGCTGCAGTAAGTGCTCCGCTTGAGCGCCAATCGAACACACCGCCGCTGTTTGCGTTGTTGCCTGTGTAAGAGCCGCCTGTAATGTTGAGCACGGCACTGCCGCTTGCATAAATCACGCCGCCGTTGTTTGCCTCATTTTCGGAAGCAGTGAGATTATTTATTCCAAGGCTGCCTGAATTGATGTAAATTACACCGTTTGAACTTGCAGTGTTATTGGTAAGTGCAGCAGTATCCATGGAAGCTGTGCTCTTGCCTGAAATGTACAAGGCTGCACCTGTCACACCTGAGCTGTTCTTTATCTGTGTGTTATCCTTTATCTGAACATCCACATTGATGCCGTACAGGGCACCGCCGTAGTATGCCGTTTTGTTTCCGTCCAACGTTACACCTGAAAGTGAAAGTGTGCTGTTGTTGCTGTATACAGCACCGCCGCCTTCACCGCCGCTCTGCGGACATGTGGCACTGTTGTCCTTGATTACGGTGCCTGTAAGATTTACGGTACCTGCTGTTCTTGAGCTGATTGCACCGCCGGAATAAGCAGTGTTCTTTTCAAGAAGTCCGTCTGTCATGTTAAGAACGCCGCCGGTCTTTGTTCCGTCATCATTGTTCACATATGACACATATACAGCACCGCCGTGATTTTCTGCACTGTTCGATGTAAGTCTTGTGCTGTTCACACCGTTCATTGTGCCGCCGTTAAGATAAACAGCACCACCGTTACCGTTTGAGCCTGAGGTATCCTTTGTGGCTGTGTTAAGTGTGAAGACTGAATTGTCAGCAACCAGATTACCGGTCTTGTTATACACCGCACCGCCAAGACGTGCTGTGTTTTCTTCAAGAGTACAGTCGTTAAGATTTACTGTGGCATTTTCATGGTAGATTACACCGCCGTTTGAAGCACTGTTGTTTTTCCATGTGCAGTTATTAACAGTCACCTTAGTGGAAGCTCCGCTTGTGAACAGCACACCGCCGCTTTTTGCTGTGTTGCCGTTTGCTTCAACATTGGTAATATCCAGTGTGCCGCCGTTCTGGTAAATGACACCGTTTGCAGATGAGGTGTTATCCTTTACTGCTGAGTCAGTAATTGTAATCTTGCAGCCGTTCTTGAAATAGAGTGCTGCGCCTGTGCCTGCAGATGAACCTGAAATTTCAGTGCTTTTATCAATCACTGCTGTTGTGCCCATTGCAAGAACAGTACCTCCGTAATAGTCTGCGAGGTTACCGTTAAGTGTTGTGCCGCTGATGTTAAGCTTACCGCCGCTTACTGCTATTGCACCGCCACCCTTGTCACTGTCATAATCAGTGTTTACATAAGTGGATTCGTTGCCGCTGATAACTGCATCGGTAAACGTGATTTCAGAATCCTTGATGCCGTAGAATGCACCGCCTGCAATTGCAGTGTTGTTTGTGAAGGAGCCGCCGTTTACGGTAACAACAGACTTAACTGAATCAAGGAAGCCGCCGAATGAGTCTGTGGAGCTGTTGCCTGTTGCAGTAACATTGTTGAGAGTTACAGAACCGTAGCCTACATAAATTGCTCCGCCGCCTTCGCCGTCACCGTCATTATCCTCTGTTGTTTCGTCGCCGTCATCGTTATGGCCCGAAACAGTGTTATCGGTAAAGGTAACGTTTTCGAACACGCCTGAGCAGCCGCTTCTTATGCTTACTGCACCGCCGCCCATGGCAGCATTTTCGGTAAAGCTGCTATCGGTTAAGCTTGCTGTGGAAACATGATTGGTATCTTCCACATTGGCGTAGGAAAGATAGAGACCGCCTGCATGGTTTTCTGCAGTGTTGTTTTCAAAATCTGCCTTGCCGCTCAAGGTGCTGCCGCCAAGATAAATTGCACCGCCGTTACCGTCTTTACCTGCGGCATCTTTTGTTGCAGAGTTTTCGGTGAAGCTTGCTTCTGCCAGAGTAAGAGTTCCCAGCCTGTTATAAATTGCACCGCCGAGCATTGCAGTGTTTCCTGTCATTGAACCGCCGGTTACACAAACGGCAACATTTTCTGTTCTTACAGCACCGCCGTGAACAGCAGAGTTTTCAGTAAAGCTGCAATCAGTAAGAGCTATTTCCTCTTTTTCATCCTTAGCGTATATCGCACCGCCGTGCTTTGCAGAGTTACCTGTGAAATCGGATTCACTCACGCTGAGCTTACCTGTTGAATTATAAGCGATTGCACCGCCGTTGCCGGTTGCTTCGTTCGAGCTGAAATCAGACTTTGAAACGGTAACAGCTGAACTGCCGCTTGCATAAACCGCACCGCCGTTTGCATTCCGGTTTGAGCTTGCAGTTACGCTTGTCATGCTGAGCGTTCCGTTGCCTGTAATATAAACCGTACCGTTGCCGCTGCCGGTGGCCTTATGGTTTGTAATTGCAGTGTCGCTGATTGTAACTGTGCTTGCTTCACGAATCTGCACAGCAACACCTGTGATGCCCGAATTGTTATCGAACACAGCGTTGTTCTTCACTTCGGCAGTGGCACCTATAACAGATACTGCACCGCCATAGAAGCCTGTTTTGTTTTCTTTCATGGTGGTACCGTCAAGGGTCAGTGTGCCGTAACCGACATATACAGCACCGCCGCCTTCAGTGCTCAGCGCGGATGTTGCACTGTTACCCGTGAAGGTGGTACCCGTGAAGGTAGCTTCACCGTTTGTACGGATGCTTACTGCACCGCCTGCCAAAGCAGTGTTATCACTGAAGCTTGCTGCAGGCACCGTGAGAACGGCACCCGTTTTACTGCCGTCAGCTTCATTGGTGTAATAGGATACATAAATTGCACCTGCATGACCCGCCGCTGTGTTACCCGTGAAGGTGTCTGAAGCTGATGCAGTGTATGTGCCTCCGCAGAGATAAACGGCTCCGCCGTTACCGCCTTTTTCGGCACTTGTGAGAACTGCATTGTTCTGATTGAAGCTTACATTTTCTGTTGTCAGGCTTCCTCGGTCACTGTAAATTGCACCGCCGTAGGAGGCTGTGTTGTTTTCAAGGGTACAGCCGTTGACATTTGCCGTTGCATTTACCATGGAAACTGCACCGCCGCTGGAAGCGCTGTTTTCACTCCATGTGCATTCATTTAGGTTAACGGTTGAAGTACCGCTTGCATAAAGCACACCGCCACTTGCAGCCTTGTTGCCTTTGGCTGATGAATTATTCATGGTAAGGCTGCTGCTGTTGCTGTATACCACACCGTTGGATACTGCTGTGTTATCAATAATATCGGTATCCGTAACCGTTGCAGTGCTGTTGGCGCGCACATACAGTGCTGCACCTGTGGTTCCCTCAGAATTTTTAAGCTCAGAGGACTTGATTTCAACTGTGGAGCTATAGGAAAGAATTGCACCGCCGTAATAGCCTGAGGCATTGCCGTCAAATCCTGAGTCAGTCACATTGAGTGTGCTTGACAACAGACCGATTGCACCGCCGCCTGCTTTACCGTCAGATTCGGTGATTGTTGCTTCGTTTTCAATGAAATCTGCATCATTTACGGTGAGCACGGTTTTTGCCATAGCCTGAATTGCACCGCCTGAGGCTGAGATATTGTTTTTATATGTGCCGCCGTCTGCAGTACACTCTGTTTCCACAAGATGAACTGCGCCACCGCTTGTTCCGGAGGTATTGCCCGTTGCAGTTACGTTCTTGAGAGTCAGCTTGCCGTAACCTGCATATACAGCACCGCCGCCTTCACCGTAGCCGTCGGCCTTTCCGTCATTACCTGTGACCTTATTTTCACTGAACACTGTGCCGTCAAAGGCTGCCTCACAGTCGGTACGCACGCTGACAGCACCACCACCGATTGCTGTGTTGCCTGTGAAATCAGCACCTGTCACTGTGAGAACACCGCCGTAAAGCTTTGTGGGGTCGGTTTCGTCTGACTTGTAGGAAACGTAAACTGCACCTGCATGGTTTTCGGCTGTGTTTTCAGTGAACGCATCGCCTTCTGAAGCAGTATAGCTGCCGCCTGAAAGACACACTGCACCGCCGTTACCGGCACCGCCTGTGGAATTCTTAACAGCAGAATTCTTTGTGAATTCCGTGCTTTCGGTGGTCATGGTGCCAAGGGTGTTATAAACGGCACCGCCAAGATTTGCTGAGTTTTCAATAAACGTGCTGTTCTTAAGATTTAATGTGGATTGTGTGAAATATATGCTACCGCCGTATTTTGCGCTGTTTTTGCTGAAGGTACTGTTGTTGACACTGATAACCGTTGCAGCACCGCTTGCATAAAGCACACCGCCATTGGAAGCCTTATTGTCTGATGCAGTAACGGAATCCAACTCAAGGCTGCCGCTGTTTGTGTAAATAACACCGTTTGCAACGGAATTGTTGCCGCTTACAGTCACATTGCTGAGCTTTGCAGCTGTATTATCACGGAAATGAAGTGCAGCACCTGTGGCACCCTCAGAGCCGGTTACGGAACCGCCCTCAATTGTGACATCGGAATCACGGGAGAACACTGCACCGCCATAATAAACCGAAGTGTTTTTATCCATTGTAACATCAGTCAGGCTTACCTTACCGTAACCGACATACACAGCACCGCCGCCCATAACATCGTCAACTGTGGCTGTTGCACTGTTCTCAATCAGCTTTGCCTCAGTGAGAACTGCCTCGCAATCGGAACGGACACTGACAGCACCGCCGCTTTTTGCAGTGTTGCCTTTAATCTGAGTGCCGTTAGCAATTAGCTTTGCACCGATGCGGCTGTCATCCTGATTTTTGGTGTAGGTCAGATAAATTGCTCCGCCATGGTCTCCTGCTGAGTTTCCTTCAATGCTTGAATCCTTATCCAGTGTCAGGGTTGTTGCACTGAGATAGATTGCTCCACCGTGCTGATAAGCATTATTGTTTTGTATGTTCAGCTTTTCTGCGGTTACCTTGGCTGTATGGCCATAGATAGCGCCGCCGTTACCATCTTTTCCTTCTTCGTTGGCAATGGCTTTATTTTCTGTTAAGGTTAATCCGGAAAGACTGGATATTGAATTTACAGACAGATAAACCGCACCGCCGTTAACAGCTGTGTTCTTATGGAACCTGCTGTCAGACAGCTTTACATCTGCCTGACTGTGCACAGACACACCGCCGCCGGAGGTGGTTGCTGTGTTTTCGGTAAATTCACATTCTGAAACAGTAACGTCTGCCAGCTGAGTTATATATATTGCGCCGCCGTTACCGGGATTTTCACTTGTTTTAACTGCAGTATTTTTAATGAATTTACAGTCTTTTACTGTTGCTGCAACACCCACAGCCTCGGGATCAGCCTTGTTGCTTCTGCTGAAGATAACAGCACCGCCAAGGCTTGCTGAATTGTTTTCGAATACACAACCGGTAAGCTCTGCTTCTCTTGGCTGCCATTCAGAATCTTTTGTGTTGTGGAAGTAAATCGCACCGCCGCTATAGACGCTGTGGTTACCGCGGAATTCAGAATTGCGCACAATAAGGCTTCCGCCCGTGTAAATTGCACCGCCGCTGAATTCGGAGCTGTTGCCCTCAAAAACAGCATTGCCGAGAATAACGATGGGGCTTGTTGTGTTGGAGTAAAGAGCACCACCTGCACTTACAGAGGTATTATCCTTAAAGAGCATGGTGTCCCCTGCCTGTTCGTCACCTATGTAAAGATTAACGTACATGGACGATGAGGTGGAAACCGCACCGCCATAGGTGTATGACTTATTGCCCTGAATTGTACCTGCCACCAGGCTGACAGGCCTTGAAGCATAGATTGCACCGCCTCGGAGAGCCTGGTTGTTGCTGATGGTACCGCCATACATATAGAAAGCACCGTTGTTATAAACAGCACCGCCGCAGCCTGCGGTTTCTGACTTTGTTTCAACACCCTGCTCATCAGTAACAATTGTGTGTTCGGTTTTAACACCGTTGTTGTCAATAACGCCGCCATACATGTTTACAACGGAGTTGGTGTTTAAAATAGCTGCGCCGCCTGCTCTGACGATTACGTCTTCACTCAGGCTGTTATTATAAGAAATCAGTCGCTTATTATCTGTTTTGAGGTTGTTACAGATGCGTACACCGTCATAAATATTAACAGTTGAGCTGTCGCCTGCAAAAATTACAGAGCCGTCTACCTTTACCTTCACATTGTTGCGGTTACCGTCAACGGTCAGTGTACCGCTACCGCCGCCAAGAGTGAGAACAGCCTTGCCGTGACGGTAAACAGACGATACGCCCTTAGAGTCTGTTCCCACGACAAACATATCTCCGCCGTAGTCGGGGTCACGCTTTAAGGTGTAATTACCGTTTGAATATATTTTTGTCTCATGTGAAATATAGATAGGCTGATCTATAGTGATGTTGGCAGTGATTAAAATTTCTGTGGCACCGCCGTTTGTGCGTTCAATCAGCTTTTTCAGTGTGTTGGTGCTTTCAAGCTTCCACACCGCTTTAACAGCAACATCTTTATTCACCGTGCCGCTTGCAGCAAAGCTTGCGCCTGCAATTGTCTGCCAGCCAAGGAAGCTGTAGCCGGGGCGTTTCGGCTCGGAAAGGCTGTACTTTCCGTCCTTCTTCACATTAACAACCAAGGGCTCACCGCTGCCTAAATCTGCAGTAATCGTATAGGCAGGCTTCATGTAAAGTGTAGCAGTATCGGATTGCACGGAGAAGCCGTTTTTATCAGTGATAACACAGTAAACCTTGCGTCCGTCTGCAGAATCCGACATTTCAACCGAATATGAGCTGCTTTTGAATCCTGAGGCAAGAGTGAAGGCAGTATTACCCGCTGTTTTATGGTACCACTTATAGGTTATACCGTTTCCTGAAGCACCCACAAGAGTCAAAGCATTTTCACCCTCAGCCACCGTTACGGAAGAGGGCTGAATTGTGATTATGGGTGATTGGCCCGTTTTCATGGTTACAACATCGGTTTTCACGCTGTTACCGAATTTATCCTTAACAAGACAGTATACCTGACGGCCGTTTCTTGCTGAATTCATAACAGCTGTGTAATAGTTTGAGCTGAAGGTTGAAGTGGCTGTGAACTTGCTTGCACTTTTATCCTTATAGTACCACTTATATGTAATAGCTTCGCCCTGAGCTTCGAATGTGATTTTTATATTTTCGCCGCTTGCTGTTGCAACAGAGAAGGGCTGACGTGTAATCTTGAGGGGAGTTCCCATGTTGATGGTGGCAGTATTTGTCTTAACACTGCTGCCGTATTTATCTGTGATAACACAGTAAACCTGCCTGCCGCTTCTGTCCTTATTCATTGTAACGCTGTAGGAATTACTCTTGAATGCAGTTGTAAGGCTGAATTTACTGCTGCCTGCATTTTTGTAGTACCACTTAAATTTCAGTCCGTCACCCTGCACGGAAAAAGACACCTTTGCATTGCTGCCGCTTTTTGCAACAACAGAAACCGGCTGCTTTGTTATCTTAAGGGGAGTCTTAAGTGACAGGGTAACAGTGTTGGATTTGACACTGTTGCCTTTTTTGTCTGTAACAACACAGTAAACCTGCCTGCCGCTTCTGTCCTTATTCATTGTAATGCTGTAGGAATTACTCTTGAATGAGGTTGTAAGGCTGAATTTACTGCTGCCGGCATTTTTATAGTACCATTTATACGTAAGACCGTCACCGCTTGCCTTCAATGACACCTTTGCGGAATCGCCCTTCAGTGCAACAACAGATACGGGCTGCTTTGTGATTACAGGCCCTGTTTTAAGCTTCAGTGTAACAGTTTTTGTTTTAACACTGCTGCCGTATTTATCAGTGATAACGCAGTAAACCTGTCTGCCGCTTCTGGATTTATTCATTTCCACTGAGTAATAATTACTCTTGAAGGTGCTTGTGGCAGTGAATTTACTGCTGCCTGCATTTTTGTAGTACCACTTATACTTCAGACCGTCACCGCTTGCTTTTAAGGTTACCTTTGCAGTGGCACCGTCGGCCACAGTAACAGACACGGGCTGCTTTGTAATCTTAAGGGGAGTTTTCATCTTAAGAGTAACGGTTTTTGTTTTAACGCTGCTGCCGTATTTGTCTGTGATGACGCAGTAAACCTGCCTGCCGCTTCTGTCCTTATTCATTGTAACGTAATAAGAGTTACTCTTGAATGAGTTTGTAAGAGTGAACTTACTGCTGCCTGCATCCTTGAAATACCATTTGTACTTCAGGCCGTCACCCTTGACGCTGACCGTCGTCTTTGCGGCTGAATCGCCTGCAACTGTCACAGAAACCGGCTGTTTCGTGATTGTGAGTGCTGTTTTGGCATAAGCTGTTGACATACATGTGATTGCAAGCATTATCATAAGTATGACAGTAAGGATTATGCCCGATAGTTTCTTCACCATTTTAATCGCTCCTTTTTTTGAATAATAAGCAGTATGCTTTCAGGTTAAACTTAATTTTCTTCATCATAACGGGTATACAGGAATAATTACAGATACCCGATTCTATTTTACTATATCTACCTATAAAAAGTCAACACATAATTAGGTTGGTAAAGTCTTCCGGCACAGATATAACCCTTTCAGGTCATCCTTCTTTTAATTTCTCCACACAATTTCACCGTTTACAACGGTAGCTCTGACAGTGCCCTTTATTTCAAGGGGACTTCCCTCACAAATTACAATGTCAGCATCCTTCCCCTCTTTAAGAGAGCCGAGACGGCTATCCACATTGCATATGCGTGCCGCATCAATTGTAATTGCCCTGAGAGCCGCCCATTCACCGAGCCCCTCCTTTGCGGCAATACCTGCACACAAGGGCAGATACTGTATTCTTGAAACAGGATGGTCTGTGGTAATTGCAACGGTCACCCCTGCCTTGTGAAGAACTCCTGCCGTTTTGAAATCGGACGCCCTTACCTCCTCCTTGTTGCGAGAAGCAAGGGAGGGTCCCACAATACAGGGAAAGCCGCTTTCTGCAATCTCCCGTGCAATAAGATGCCCCTCTGTGCAGTGGTCAATTGTTAGCCTGAGACCGAATTCCTTTGCTATTCTGATTGCTGTGAAAATGTCATCGGTACGGTGGGCATGTGCCTTCAGGGGAATTTTATTTTGAAAAAGCTCTCTGTAGCATTCAAGGGTGAAATCCTTGGTGCTTTGCCCGTTTTGTGAAAAATACTGCTGTGCCCTGAAAAGCTCCTCTCTTATCAAAGAAGCAATTCCCATGCGGCTTGAGGGCATGTTGCCGTTCAAGCCGTAGCAATTCATGGGGTTTTCTCCGAAGGCAATTTTTATGGCTGCAGGATTCAGCACAACCATATCGTCAATGCATCTTCCATAGGTTTTGATGAAAGCAAACTGTCCCCCAATGGCGTTTGAGCTACCGGGTCCTGCCATAACACCCGTCACGCCTGCGGCAACAGCATTATGAAAGGCACTGTCCATGGGATTTATACTGTCAAGCCCCCTTACGGCAGGTGTTACAGGGTTGGTGTTTTCATTACTCGTATCATTCTGTACAGAAATTTTATCCTCTGCAATTCCCAGGTGGCTGTGAGCATCAATAAAGCCGGGATAAACATTAAGTCCTGCCGCATCAAAGACCTCTGCTTCAGAAGTCGGTCTGATATCTTTTGAAATTTTCGTGATTTTTCCCTTTTCCGTGAGTATGTCAGCATGTATGGGTGTATTATTTTCCATTGTGTACACTAAACCGTTTTTAATTAAAAGCATAGCGTTTCCTTTCTGATTCTTTTTATTTGTGTATAGTTTGCCGCAAATGTGACAAACTATCCTTACAAAGCATCAGGAGGTGACAACATGAACAATCAGAACAACCGCAACAACAAAAACAATCAGAACAACCAGAACAACCAGAACAACCAGAACAACCAGAACAACCAGAACAATCAGAACAACCGCAACAACCAGGAAAATCAGAACAACCGCAACAACCAGGAAAATCAGAAGAACAACCAGAACAAATAAGAGCTCTGCGATAAATAAGGAAGAGGTAACACGGATTTTTCCGTATTACCTCTCTTTTTTTATTTTTTTGCTTTTATCTGAGACCCAACAATGTGACCGATTGCTCTTGAGCCCTTTGTGATATACTTTCCGAGGTTTCCCGAAATCCCCGTCATAATGGGACTTCTGAGATCCTTTTCGTCAATGCCGTCAGCAGTTCCCTCTATTACTGATATATTGTCCTTCACAAAGGCTTTTACATCACCGTTTTCAGCTGCCACTGCAACAGCACCGTCAGCGAAGGCACATATTTCAGCCTTTTCTTCAGCTGAAAGACCCTTTGCCGACATGGGATAAAGACCGAACACGGCAGTTTCACTGCTTCCGTTATATGAGGGTGCTATGCTCTTTCCCTGAGGTGTCACAAGGGTATAAACATCAAGAATCTGATCCTTTGCCCTGCCGTAGTGATGCCTTTGCTTACCGTAATAGGTGCCGAAGGGATTCATTCTGACAGTTTTATCCCTTTCAAGGCGCATGGGGCAGTGTGCCATGGAGGACAGCACCTGCCTTGCATTTGCAACAACAAGGCCGCCCTTTTCATCATAAAGACCCACAAAGCCACCCGTAAGCTGATGGTTGAAGGATGCGAGCTCCTTGTTTCTTTCGTCACATTCGGGAATTGTCTGTGTTCTGAAAGTGGAAACATCATCCATAAAATTACGCTTGATAACAGAGATGTCACCGTCAAATTCAGGAGTCAGCTGGAAGGGCACTGCCTCAGTCCACTTCATGTCACTGTATCTTCCGAGGGCAGAGTTTTCCGTTGAAATTGAGGTTGTTTCCGCAGTATAGGGATAGTTGACCATTGTTCTCACAAAAACTGCATCGGAAAAGCCCGTTGTGAAAAAGTCATAGGTGAAGCTGCCGGGCTTTATTTCTTTTGGCAGGTGAATTTCACCCTCAACTCTTATACCCTTACCCTCACCTGCAACACTGAGAGGCAGAGCCTTCGTTTTTTCGAAGCTGTATTTCTTGTTGTTATAGGTAAGGTAGGACTGCAGGAATTCGTCGCTTCCGATTTTTCTTGTGTCACTGTAGGCAAAAAGAATATTGCCCTTATCGGAGAACATGAAGGAAAGACGGCTTGTTTCAAGAAGATTCCTGAACAGGGGCTTTTCCTTTTCACCGTCAAAACTGATTTCAATTTCATACTTTTTAAGCTTTCTTTTAAATTTCATCATCAGAAATACCGATGAATTATCCTTGTCGGTGGCAACTGCCGTGAAGCTTTCAAGATATTTTCCCTTGACGGTAAGGCATGACACATCTTCAATTTTTTCACATATCTCAAGCTGAACACACTGTAAAAGAGAATCAGACGTGTTATACACCGTAAGCTTTTCTGCTTCGGGAAGAGCATTAAGCTCATCGCTTATTACAGCATCGCTCAAATCAAGGGCAGTTTTTTCTCTTTGAATGTTCAGCACAGGTGTTGCAAGGCCGAAATGAGTGGTTGAAAGAAGCAGAACTCTGTTTCTGAAGGAGGGTGAAAGCATATCCCTTTTTGCTGTGATTTTTGCCATGGCTCTGGCTCTTTCAAGTCTGGTCCAGACCTTTCTGTTGAAGGGCTTTTCCGACCATGAGGCATAGCCTGTGAAGTTACCGTCAGCCGTATCGTGGGTGAAATCAATTTCCCCCACGGGTCCGTGGCTTTTAAGATAGCCGCCCGGTGTGTCAAACACAACATAATCAAGGTCGGCAACCTCTTCAACAAGGCCGTGGATACCGTCTGTGTTTGCAATTTTTCCCTTAAGAGGACCAAGGTCAAGGGTTTCCCAGAACACTGCATCGGCGTCCATGTTAATAAACAGGAACAAATCTCTGTTTATAAGGTTTTTCTCCTGCTTTCTGCGAAGCTCCTTTACCCATGCACGAAGACAGCCTGCATCACACACATCAGAATTGCTGTAGGTGGGAATAATTGTCATGCTTTCGTTTTTATATGTATAGGTCAGGGGATTGAAGGCGGCTTCATCAGAAAGAAGGGGCACAATTGTTCTGAAGGCATCAAAGGGCACACAGCTGTAATAAAGGCAAAGAGCCTTGATGCCAAGCTTATTATAAAGGCTCACCTGAGAAGGTGTGAACATAACCTCCTGAGGACGCACAATTTTTTCGCACTTGCCGAAAATATCAACAAGACCGCTTCCGCTTTCATTTGTGAGAGCAAGATTGATGCTTTCGCAGAACTCATCCTCAGTCATGGCAGAAAGAGCTCCGTTATTATAGCCCATTATAATGTTTTCATCGCCGTATTTATCAACACGCTCTTTCATTTTTTCAATGATATCAGGTGCATATTCGGGAAGGATTTTCTGCAGTGAGAAGAAGTTTTCCGTGTCCCATGTACCCTTGACGGGTATGCCCTTTTCATTGAAGTCAGTGAGAATATCAAGAATTTTTCTTATGATTCTGATATCTGACCCGAAGCCGAGATTGTCGTTTGTGTCTCCACGATATGAATGATAGCAATTCACATGAAAGCCGTATGCTATGTGTATTCTGTTCTCTTTCATAATTTTCTCCTGATAAAATTTTATTATTGTCATTGTATCATTTTAAAAATGAAATTACAATATAAACAGGTCACTTGGCTTCAATATTATTGCATTAACGAAAAAATTATAGTATACTTGTAAATCTGCAGGAAAAACAATTCAAAAAAAGCGTAAAAGGGATATATACAATGCACAGAAAAATCAAATGGGATATGCTCCCGACAATTATGGCACTTGCATGGCCCACCATGCTTGAACAGATGATGCAGACTGCCGTTCAATATATCGACACGGCAATGGTCGGCTCACTGGGAACTCAGGCAACTGCCGCCGTGGGTGCCACCACAACGGTCAACTGGCTCATCGGAAGCTCCGTATCAGCCCTCGGTGTGGGCTTTCTTTCATATATTTCTCAGGCCCTCGGTGCAAAGGATAAGGACTCGGCTGTCAGGGCCTCCTCTCAGGCTGTTCTTGTGTCTGTTATCACAGGTCTTCTTTTCACGGCCGTCACCCTGTCACTGAGTAAAGCCGTTCCCGTATGGATGCAGGTTGACGAAAGCATCAGAAGCACTGCTTCACAGTACTTTTTCATTCTTTACACTCCCATGCTTTTTCGCACGGCAAGCATCATTTTTTCAGCCCTTTTAAGAGGCGCAGGCGACAGTAAAACTCCCATGAGAGTCGGCATTATTGTGAACATCATAAATGTTGTTTTCAACTTTTTATGGATTTACCCCACAAGACAAATCAGCATCTTCGGCACAGATGTTACAGTCTGGGGTGCAGGCTACGGCGTTCTCGGCGCTGCTGCGGCAAGTGCCCTTTCATTCACCGTCGGCGGCATAATTATAACCGTGGCACTGTGGCATCACAAGGTGATTTCACCGAAAAAAGCATCTCTTCGTCCCGATTGGTCTGTTCTGAAGCCTTGCCTTAAGGTTGCAATACCGAATATGCTTCAGCGCTTCGGCACATCTCTGGGCTATGTTGCCTTTGCTTCAATGATCAACTCCCTTGGAGAAATTTCAACGGCGGCACACACTGTTGCAAACACAGTTGAATCTGCATTTTACATTCCCGGCTACGGAATGCAGGCAGCTGCAGCAACCCTCACAGGCAACGCCCTTGGTGCAAAGGACAGACAAAGAATGAAGGACCTTGCCCTTGTTATGACAATTGTTGAGGTGGTGCTCATGTTGCTTTCGGGCGGTCTTCTGTTCATTTTCGCATCGAACATGGTAAGCATCTTTTCAAGTGATGCTCAGGTTATCCGCCTTGGTACAACCGTTCTTAAAATGGTTGCTGTGTCAGAGCCGGTTTACGGTGTTTCAATCATTATTGAAGGCATGCTTCAGGGTGAGGGAAACACAAAAACGCCCTTTGTTTTCAACATTCTGGGCATGTGGGGTGTTCGTATTATTGGCACCTTTATCTGCACACAGCTTCTTTCAATGGGACTTGTGAGCGCATGGGCCTGCATGATAGGTCACAACATTCTGCTGTTTGTCATGTTCACCCTTTATTACATCAGAAAAACTAAAAAACAGGACAGGTTGGTATTACTTCAATGAATATAACTCAAAACAAAACCTTTGACGAAGAAAGAGCTTTTTATGAAGCACAAAACGAAAAAGTAATAAGCTGCCGTTTTGACGGAGCTGCAGACGGTGAAAGTGCCTTTAAGGAATGCACCGACATAAAGGCAGAAGGCTGCTTTTTTAATCTGCGTTACCCCTTCTGGCACGATAATAAAGTGGAAATCACAGAATGTGAGCTTACGGAAAAGTGCAGGGCAGCCCTTTGGTATTCCCGTAATATCAGAATTTCACACACCCTGCTTCACGGCATAAAGGCCCTCAGGGAATGTGAGGGTGTGACAATGGAAGGCTGTGATATCATCTCTCCCGAATTCGGCTGGTCAAGCAGGGATATCACAATGAAAAACTGCACAGCAGAAAGTGAATATTTCATGCTCAGAGCAGAAAACCTCACTGTCACAGACCTTAAAATGAAGGGCAAATACTCCTTTCAGTATGTTGAAAATGCAGAATTTGATTCCTGCAATTTTGACACCAAGGACGCCTTCTGGCATGCAAAGAATGTTACTGTTAAAAACAGCACCGTCAAGGGCGAATACCTTGGCTGGTACTGTGAAAACGTTTGCTTCATCAATTGCAGAATCATCGGCACTCAGCCCCTTTGCTACTGCAAGAATCTGAAGCTAATTGACTGCGAAATGGTGGACACTGACCTTTCCTTTGAAAAAAGTGAGATTGATGCCACAATCACAAGCCATGTTGACAGCATCAAAAATCCCCTCACAGGTGAAATTGTTGTGCCGTCTGTGGGAGAGGTTGTTATGGACGACCCGAAGGCAAGGGGTAAGATAACGGTTAAAAATTTATGTTATAAATAAAAAGATGGAGCTGTAAAAACACTCGTTTTTACAGCTCCTGTTTATTAATCAATAATTTTAACTTTTACCAGTACATCCTTTTTTTGTTTCGTTCCGTCATTATTTATAAACTTAACTCTTTTTAATCTGAACAGATCTCCATCGTTAATGTTTGACGGCAAAACGAAATTAATACTCTTTTCTGCATTTTTTAAATCTATTTTTACTTCAATGCCTGACTTTGCTTGTTGAGAAGTAATTGTCAGAACTTTATCGATGGATTCATGAAAAACCTCCATAACAGAAGTTCCGCAATACTGACAGAATTTGCTGTCATCAAGTATTTCTTTTCCACACTTTCTGCAAAACATATCTTTTACCTTTCATTTTCCTCAAGCATCTTGATAAGAATTTCTGCCGTGTCCT
Organism: Acutalibacteraceae bacterium; assembly: GCA_045604105.1. Lineage (GTDB taxonomy): Bacteria > Bacillota > Clostridia > Oscillospirales > Acutalibacteraceae > UBA6857. The sequence continues at coordinate 33,551 of JAZUNJ010000047.1, forward strand.
CAATCACACGAAGGCAAGGCCTTTTTTTGTAATACTCAGCTGTTCTTTCATCGGGAACAGCACCCTTGTTTTCGGCAAGTCCCTTGAGCATTTCACGGCAGATTATGCTTTCGTGATTTTCTTTGAACCCGTCACAGAATTCTCTTACAAGTTCATAATTTTTCTTTTTGCTTTCCTGGTCAGCACCCACCTGAGCAGCAACAATGTCACCAATAACCATGCTTGCCGCAGAAACGGCACCGCAGACCTCACGCTGTCTTCCGAGTCCGCCGCCAAGACCTGCACTTATTTTTTTTGCAGTGCTTTCGTCAATTCCGAAGCGGTGGCTGAAAGCCACAAACACTGACTGTGAGCAGTTATAGCCTTCCAAAAAAAGCTGCCTTGCTTTTTCCTTTTCTGTCATTTCAGCTCTCCTGTACCCTTTATTTGTTACCCCTCAGATGCTCAATCAGTGCCCTTGCAGAGTTTTCCTTCAATTCAAGAAAGAACTCGGGCTCTCTCATGTTTTCAAGATAATGAGCATCGGAGCTTCTGAGAATAATTTTATCTCTTGTGCCCTCATATTTTGAAAGAAATTCTTCGGCATCAGCCTTTGGGGTAAGCTCAAAGCAGTTCACCTTAAGTGTGGGGCTGAAGTCACCCAATGAGGAAATAATGCTGTATGAGCTTCTGTCAATATGGGCAGGGTAGCATACGCCCTCATACTCTTCGATAATATGAGGCAGATAATCAATGCTTATGTCCGCCGCTGTGGTGAGAAGAATTTCCTCTTTTTCAACAACACCGTCTTCACAGTCCATAACAAGCTGCTCGCCGAAAATATGCTCCTTGTTTTTTATGGGGGGCATTTTGCTTTTCACAAAGTCACTGAACTCCATTGCCCTTTCAGCATCGGGAAAAAGGCACACACAGTGAATTTCCTCTGAGGTGCATATTTCCATGCCCGGCACAACGGTAATGCCCGCCTGCTGACCGATTTTCATTGCACTTTCACAGTTTTTGCATGAGTTGTGGTCTGTGAGTGCAATGATATCATAGCCGAAAATTTTAGCCATGTTTACAAGGTTATATGGCGTCATTTCATTGTCACCGCAGGGTGAAAGGCAGGAATGCAGATGTAAATCGTAATATACCCTCATATCAGCTTTGAAATTTCAACACTAAGCTGATAAGCGTTTTTGTCACTTCTCAGAACGGTGACACCCTGAGTCTCAGCCTTTGCCCTTGCAGCATCGTCAAGAGCTGCATTTTCCGTAAGAATAATGCAGGCACAGTCACAAAGCACGCTTACGGCAACAGCATTTATGTTTCCCATAACCGTGAGCCAGATATCACCGGCATCAGCCTTTGACATAACCCATGAAAGCAGGTCACCGCTGTAGCACCCCGTGCATTCTGCTTCGGGGTCACCCATTGTGAGCTCCTCCAGCTTCAATTTATCCTTAAGTTCATTAACCTTCATTTGCTTCTCCTTCGCCTGACTCTTCGTTCATAACCTTGCTTCTGAAGGGTGCAGGGAGCCAGTCCTCACCCTTGCCGTTTCCACCCACCTGAATGTGGTGAAGCACACAGTCTGTTTCCTCTGCATAGCCTCTTACAATATCCTCTGCAAGAGCCCTGCATGAGGGTGCACCGCAGATGCCGCAATCAAGACCGGGAAGCTCTGCTTCAATTTCACGAAGCCGTGTCATCATCCTCATTGCCTTTATAACATTATCGGCAAGCTTCATGGCAGGTGAGGGAGCAAGCTCCTTGGTCCAGCTGATTTCGTCCCAGTTGAAGCCATCTGAAATTGTGTTGCAGGATACGGGCATAAATTTTCTGAGCCTTTGCAGTCGTGCCTTTGCAACATAAGGGTTTTCAACAGTGAGCACACCGCCCACACAGCCGCCCGTGCAGCAGTTGAGCTCAATAAAATCGAGGTCATTGAGCTTTTCGTCCTCAAGCTCTTCAAGAACATTGATAACATTTTCAATGCCGTCTGCGGCAAGGTATCTTTCCTTGAGAAGGCCTGCGGCTTCACCGCCGCTGCTTGCCCAACCGACACCGATAATTCCCGACTCGTTGATAGGCTCAATTTCTTCCGCTTCAAGCTTATCCATTGTGCCCACAAGAACGGGGTAAATGTCCTTGATTGCAATGGCACCGCTTATGCCGTAGTTTTCATGGCACAGGGGGTTACGGATTGCCGTTCTTTTTGCAGGGCAGGGTGTGATGAAAAACACACCAATTTCTTCATCCTTATAATTCGTTTCTTCCCTTGCCTTTTTCCTTGCAAGCTGAGCTGCAAAATCAATGGGCGCACATGTGGGAAGAAGATTGTTGATAAGATTGGGAAATCTTGTTCTTATAAGCCTTACAACGGCAGGGCAGGCCGAGGATATAACAGGTCTTTTAAGCTCGCCGTTATCCATCATAACCCTGGTTGCGGCACTGATATATTCTGCAGCCTTGGAAACCTCAACAACATCATCAAAGCCCATTTTTTTAAGGGCAGTGAGCACATAGTCAACATTTTCAAGGTTGTTGAATTGTCCGTAAAGGGCAGGTGCGGGAAGTGCAATTCTGTATTTATAATTAACAAGCTCGTTGAAGCTTTCACTCACCGCATACTTTGCATGGTGAGGGCAGACTCTGATACACTCACCGCAGTCAATGCATCGGTCTGATATTATGTATGCTTTTTTGTTTCTTACTCTGATTGCCTGGGTGGGACAACGCTTGATGCAGTTTGTGCAACCCTGACATTTGTCGGCGTCAAGCCGTACCGAGTGGAATATTACAGCCATGACTGTCTCCTTTTTAAACTATTGAATATACACCTTCAGATTAAGTGTGGTACCCACACCGACCTTTGTGTCAATGCCGAACTCATCGGTGTATTTTTTGATATTCGGAAGGCCCATACCTGCTCCGAAGCCCAGAGAACGGATATTGTCGGGAGCCGTTGAGTAGCCCTCCTTCATTGCAAGCTCAAGGTTTTCAATACCCGGGCCCTTGTCTGCAAGAGTCATAATAATTTCATTTTCCGTAATTTCAACATCAATTTCCCCGCCGCCTGCATGAATTACCATGTTGATTTCACCCTCATACATGGCAATGGATACATTTCTTATCACTGTGGGGGAAATACCCAGCTCCTTAAGAGTACGCTTCACATCACCTGAAGCAGCTCCGGCTCTGGTAAAATCGTCACCGGGTACAATATAATGAAGCTTTATGCTATCCATTATTTTCCGCTGCCTCCCCTCAGGCCCTGCGAATAAAGCAAGCCGCATGCCGTAAACATTTCAAGCTCAGTGCAAAGCATAACCATGCCTCTTTCCTCAGCCATTTCAATCATGTCAAGGGTAGGTCTTTTACCTCTTACAAAAATTATGCAGTGCATGTCCATCATTTCGGCAGTTCTTACCACCTGAGGATTAACAAGACCTGTGAGAAGTGCTGCCTGCTCCTTCACAAAAGCAAGCACGTCGCTCATCATATCACTGCCGCAGGCTGTTTTAACCTCGGCTTCAAGTAAGTCTGTGTTGCAGATTACCTCTGCATCAAGAATGTTTTTAATATCGCTGATTTTCATGTTTTTTCCTCCGCAAAACAAATTTAAACGGACTGAGAGATAGCCCTCAGTCCGTTGCTTATCCCGAACCTTTTCGGGTATGATTTTTAATTATTCTGTTGTGATAACCTTGAATTCTGCCTTGTCAATTTCCTTTTCAATAACATCAACAGCAAGGTTCCACACGGTTTTACCCACATTCACAAAGCCTTCCTTGTTCTTAACCGAGCAAAGCATTGCAAAGGCATCGCCGATATTCTGTGAAAGGTCGCCGCCCTTCTGAATTGCAAGATAATAGAAGGTGAAGGCTGCACCGTTTGAAATGTTGCTGTAAAAGCCCGGTGAGTCCTCCTTGATTTTGTTATACATTGCAGTTATTGCCGTTGTTGAAACAACTGACACGGGAACTTCAATCTGAAGAAGAGTTTCGCAGGCAAAAACAAGCAACACCTTAATCTGATAAAGTATGTCTGGTGCAAAATATCTCGGTGCAAGATGATCCTTGAGATCAATAATGATGCCCTCTCCGTTTCCTGACGGAGTGATTGTTGCAAGGCTTTCACCAAGGGCTCTTGCCTTGTCGATATTACCGTTTGTGCGGTGAACTATAACTGCGTCAAAGGCAGAGGTAAGATCGTTACCGCACTTGTTGAGTTCACTTTTGCTGTGATATATCTTTACATCGTTTTCGCTCATTGTTTCCGCCCTTCCTGTGCTGTTGTTTTTTTATTCCGCAGCAGCTGCAGCTTCAAGCTTCTTTTGCTTTCTGCGTTTTTTTGCTTTATAGGAAAGCAGCTGATTAAGATGCTCCTCGTCGGGACCGTAATCGCCGAGTCTTATGGGATATGCATTGTATCCGCCATGGAAGTCACTGCCGCCTGTCATAACAAGACCGTGCTTCTTTGCAGTTCCGATAAGCATTTCCTGCTGCTCCGGAGTGTTTTCGGGATGCCACACCTCAACGCCGTCAAGTCCCTCGGGGATAAGCTCCTCAAGAAGCTCAAAATTATCATAAAAGCCGGGATGTGCAAGAACTGCTATTCCGCCTGCCTCATGGATTGCCTTAATAACCTCAACGGGGTCAGGGTATTTTGTGTCCATAAGTACGTTCATTCTTGACTCTTTTGTGAAAAGCATTTTGAAAAGGTCACCGAAGATTGTTGTGGTGTAGCCGCTTTCCATAAGAGCCTGCATAATGTGCTGCTTATAAATATTGGTTGAGCCCTGGCAGCATTTTGTGATGAATTCAGGAGTGACAGGGAACTTTTTGGCTGTTTTGAGAACCATCATCTGACCGGCCCTTTTTCTTATGAGTGAATTGCTTTTGCAAAGGCCCTCAAGTCTTTCCGGCTTGTCCGGCAGGTAGCACAGAATGTGCACCTTGGACTCCCTTTTATAATCCGTTGCCGAAAACTCAACAGCAGGAATAACAGTAACGCCGTATCTGCGGCCGATAAGCTCTGCTCTTACAACACCTGCAAGGCAGTCATGGTCTGTGATGGCGAGAGTTGTAACGCCGCTGTTTTTGGCAAGAATGATAATATCGTCAATGCCCATTGTTCCGTCTGAAAGTTTTGTGTGACAATGTAAATCTGCTTTCAAAACAAAAATCCCCTTTTCCTGATTTCGCCCCTTTTGATATTGTCAGCAAAAAAGGGCATACTTCCGCTATGTTAATACTTATTTTTATTATACTACCTTAAAAATTTTTTTGCAAGAGACTTTTTATCTTTTTTTGTATTTTTATTCATTCCATGCACTGTTGTCACACAGGTATCTGTCCATGATATTGCAAAGAAGCTCTGTAAGACAGGCCTCCTGCCTTTCGTTCATCTCACGGTAGGTTTCGTAGGCATCGCCGTCTGCATCGTCACTGATTTTGCGAAGTGAAAGCATGGGCACACCGTTTTTGTCGCAGACACCTGCAATTGCTGCTGTTTCCATATCGAAGCAGGCAATGCCGAAGGTGCTTCTGAAAAGCTCCTTTTTAACGGGGTCGGCAAGGAAGATGTCACCTGTTCCTGCCTTTGCGGCAATTATACCCTTACTCTGCAAAGCAAGAGAAAGAAGCTTTTCGTCAGCTTCATAAAGATACTTCTGTCCGTCTGCCTTCACACCGGGGGCATAGCCGATTGCAGTCAGGTCAAAGTCGCATTCAATATATGTTGTAACGGCAACCATATCCTCTCTTTTAAGGCCGTCAACTGCACCTGAAAGACCTGCATTGAGAATAAAATCAGCCTTATCGTCAGAAATAAGAAAGGCTGTTGCTGAAGCTGAATTAACCTTACCGATTCCGCATTTTACACCGATAACCTTCAGCTCTCTGCCCTCTTTTGCGACAGTGAGCTCTACGCTTTCGTTTCCTCTTCTTATGCTTTCCTTTCCGCCCTTTTCCTTTGCCCATGCAAGAAAGGGTCCGTATTCCATGGAATCTGCAAAAATGAGTCCTGCTGTTTTAATCATAAGTTAAAAATCCTTTCCTTTGTTCTTCTGATATTATAACCCAGCTTTTCCCTTTATGTCAATCTGTAAGAATCTGCATAAACTGAAATGAGAGCGGTTTTTTGCGCTTTTGCGGCAATTGTTACCGGTGGCAGAAATGTCCCCGAAAAGCCGGTTCAGCTTAACTGCCGTTGCCGCCCTTATAGCCACACGGAGCCTTCGCTCTGTGTGGCAGTAAAAAATTAAGAATACATATTGCATTGCCTGTTATTATTTGGTATAATATGAAAGGTAATTAAATGCAAAGGAGTGCTATAAAAATGAAAATCCGCAACAAATTTATAATTCCCGTAATTGCAATGCTTATGGCAATTCTCATGGTTGGTTCAACGGTTTCCGGCACAGCAGCAGACACCTCTGCTGACACAGCCTTATCAGAAACAGAATATGACCCCGCAACCCATCCTCACACCTATGTTCCCACAACACTTCCTCCCACCTCAAGCCTTGATGAAGAAATCGATGCCTTCGTTTCAGAAAATCTTGGCGACCTTGCAGGAGCAGAGGACGATATCCGTGAATTCGGCGGCGCTATGGGCAACATATTGAAGGTGTTCAAGGATTTCATTGACAGAATCATTGCTGCCGCAGCAAAAATCGGTGAATTCTTCTCAGGCAACTGGGCGGGCATATTCACACCGAAAGCATAATAAACCTCCCCTCTCACTTCGAGCTTCGTTCTGAGAGGGATTTTTCTGCCGCTGTTTTATTTTTTTGCGAAAGGTAATGCTTATGCTAAGTTATATCAGATCAGGTATCCCATATTATAAACGAATGCTTGTTGTTGCCATTCCCATCATGATTCAGAACGGTGTTACAAACTTTGTCAATATGCTTGACAACATCATGGTCGGTCAGGTGGGAACACTTCAGATGACAGGTGTTTCAATTGTTAATCAGCTCATTTTTGTTTTTAATCTGTGCATCTTCGGCTCAATGAGCGGTGCAGGCATTTTCACTGCACAGTTTCACGGAAAAAAGGACGATGAGGGCGTCAGAAGCACTCTTCAGTTCAAGCTTTTTTCCGCACTGCTTCTCACCGTCATCGGCACTGCAGTTTTTGTCGCCTTGGGTGATTCACTCATTTCAGCTTACATACAAAGCGATTCAAGCCCCGAGGATATAGCCCTTGTTACAGGCTACTGCAAAAGCTATCTTAAAATTATGCTCTGGGGCAATCTTCCCTTTGCAATTGCTTCTGCTTATGCCAGCACCATGCGTGAAACAACAGACAGAGTTGTACCCATGATAGCCACGGTAACCGCTGTTTTTGTGAATCTTATTCTTAACTATGTTCTCATTTTCGGTCACTTCGGCGCACCTGAAATGGGTATTGAGGGTGCGGCAATTGCCACAGTAATTGCCCGTTTTATTGAATGTGCAATTCTTGTTGTGTGGAGCCACAGCCACAAGAAGAAATATCCCTTCACAAAAAGGCTTTTCACAAAAACCACCCTCACAAGGCAGCAGATTAAGAAAATCACCGTTGTTTCAATGCCCCTTCTCATCAACGAGGCCTTATGGTCGGCTGGCATGGCTTTTCTTAACCAGTGCTACAGCCTGAGAGGTCTTTCCGTTGTGGCGGCAATCAATATCGTTACAACTCTCAACAATGTTTTCAATGTTTCCTTCATCGCCCTGGGCAGTGCAACGGGAATTATCCTCAGCCAGATGCTTGGCGCAAGCAAAAAGGAGGAGGCAGGCAAAGCAGGCAAAAAAATGATTCTTTTTGCAACGGTTGTTGTTCTCGGCTTTGCCCTTGTTATGATTTGTCTTTCCCACGTTTTCCCCGAAATATATAAAACAGAGCAGAATGTCAAGGACCTTTCCGCAGTGCTGACAATTGTTATTGCTTGCTTCATGCCCGTTCAGGCATTCACAAACGCTTGCTATTTCACATTGCGTTCCGGCGGCAAAACCTTCATCACCTTCCTTTTTGACAGCGGCTTTGTGTGGCTCGTTTCCGTACCCCTTGCCTTCTGCCTGAGCCGTTTCACATCAATATCCATTGTACCTCTTTACATTGCAGTTCTTGGTGCAGACATCATAAAATGCATTTTCGGCTACGCCTTTGTTCACAAGGGTGTATGGCTGAATACGGTGGTTGAATAAAAAGAATAACAAAAGAGTCAGAAGAGTAAATCTTCTGACTCTTTTTGTTATATCATTTTTATCTGCTGTTAGCAAGTGTTACCATGTCAAAATAGAACTGCTCAAAGGAAGTGGGATAATCCTCTGTGCCGCAGAAGTCAAAATGGTCCATTCCAACCATTGTGTCTGTGTAATACCATCTGCCGCTCACAATTTCATCGCCTGCTTTGACAGCCTCCTCATAGTCTGTGGCTGTGTCTGCATCAACGGTGGGGTAAAGAGCTGAGGCAAGAGGTACGATACCGTCATTCACTGCCCAATCGCCCTCAATTTTGATGCCGTCAATGGTTTTGCCCTCTGTCATGCCTATCATGGCAGAGGAAATATAGAAGATGGAATTAAGTGAATCCATGGGCTCCTGTCTGCCAAGGCAATTTGTTTGTGTGGTTGCAGTTGTATAGGAATAGTAATAGGTATTTTCGGAAAGCTTGATTTTTTCGTTAAGCTCTGCAGCGCCTCTGAGGGTCATGTCATAGCCGCAGTTATCGTTTGACTTATAGAAATTCTTCACTGCACCAAGGTTAAGCTTTGCCTTTTCCTCGCCCTGCTTCGGAGTGAGACCGAAGTGACCGAGCTGAAGTGAGAACACCATGAAATCATTGCCGAAGAACATGCCCACCATGTTGAGAGCAAAGGAAATTGCATACATTGTAAAGCCCGGGTCAACAAGAATGTTTGCAACCTGTGAGCCGTTGTGAGGAGCAGAAAGAGTGATGCATGAATGCACTGCATCGTGACCGCCGAGGAAAAGCTCGCTTGTTCCGTCTGCTGCTGCAGCAATTTCTTCTTCACTTCCGTGAGCAAGAAGAGAAGTGAAAAGGCGTACTGTTGCGCCACCGAAGGAGTGACCGACGAGATTGATTTTTTCCTTCATGTCCCAGGGCTCACCCATAAGAGCCTTGCCTTCATAGCTGAAGCCGTATCTGTCGTGACCGTGTGCTTCGGCATGAGCTGCACCGTAGTCAACAACTGTGCCCATAAGCTGTGCATAAAGCTCGCAGGCTCTGTCCCATGCACTGCTGAGGGGACCCACTGCAGGAGCATAGGCTTCAACGCCCTGCTCATTGAGAATTCTTATCATGTCAGCATCGGAGCCGGGAAGAAGTCCGCCGCCCCAATAGGGAGATGTTGCATAGTAATCACTGCCGGGAGCCCAGCCGCCCATGCCGTGAACAAAAATGTAGGGATAATCTGTTTTAAAAAGGCTTTTGTCAATTGTGATTTCCTTACCTGCTTCTGTCTGCTGTGCAGAAACAGAAACTGACACAAGTGAAAAAACCATCATAACAACGAGGATAAGAGAGATAACTCTTCTTGCTTTTTTCATGATGATACCTCCGATACGGAAAAATTTACAGAATATTATATACAAATTAATTATACATGATTTGTTCATAGTTGTAAATAATTTTTTAATTAAGAAAAAATTCAATTAAACAAAAACGGCACATCTGACACATTGTCAGCTATGCCGTTTTTTATTCTGCCTGTGTTATTATTTTCAGTTCCTCGGGAGTGATTTCACGGCATTCGCCCTCAGCAAGTGTGCTGTCAAGCTCCAAACCGCCCATTTTAACTCTTCTGAGTGCCACAACCTTGTTGCCTGTTGCCGCAAACATTCTTTTCACCTGGTGATATTTGCCCTCACATATTTTAATTTCAGCAACATTTTTTTCACCGCATTCGAGCACCCTGACATGAGCTTCAAGGCATTGTGTGCCGTCTGCAAGAGTAAGACCCTCTTTAAAACGGACAATATCCTCCTCGGTGAGCACATCTTTGAGGGTTGCATGGTAGGTTTTCATGATGTGATTTTTGGGTGAAAGGATTCTGTGGGCAAAATCTCCGTCATCGGTGATGAGTACAAAGCCCGTTGTGTCACCGTCAAGCCTTCCTGCAGGGAAAAGGCCGTCTCTGTAAAGCTCAGGCGGCACAAGGTCAACAACGGTTTCACGGTCCTTGTCGTTACTTGCCGAAATGATGCCCTCAGGCTTATTGAGCATGATATAAACATGCTTTTTATAACTGAAGCTTTCACCGTCAATTCTGATGTCTGCCACCGAAGGGTCAATTTTTATGTCCCCGTTTTTCGGCACTGCACCGTTAAGGGTTAATCTTCCCTGCTTAATCAGCTTTTTGACCGCACTTCTTGAAAACCTGCCCTGGGAAGCAATTATTTTATCAAGTCTTTCCATAATTTACTTTATCTGTGTAATTTTGTTTCCCTTGACCATGAAGACCCTTTTTGCATAAGGGAAAAGGAATTTATCGTTCATGGAATCGGTGTAAAAATCGTCAATCTGTCCGTCGGGGAAGGCTTCAAGGAAGAAATCAATTTTCTTTTCTCTGAAGCAGCCTCTGATAAACTTGCCCGTTTTAACATCAAACTCTGTGCCGAGGCAATGCCTGATACCAAGTCTGCGGCAGATTTCCTGTGCCATAAAATTGGGTGAGGCTGTGATGATAAGGTCGTCTTCCTTTTGTATTTCCTTATAAAAGGGCTTGATTCTTTTTTCGTTCTTGTCCCAGAACTCCTTGACCACTGCATCAAAATCCTCTGTCATATTGGTGAAATGCTCTTCAAAAATGTGTCCGAACTGTTCAATTATATCGTCAAAAACAATTTTTTCCTTGTGATAGTCATTGAGAATTGACAAAACCTTGGGCAGATATTTAATAAGCTCAGGCTTTCTTTTCACATAAAAAAGGAAAAAGTGCAAGGAGGAATCTCCCTTGTAAATGGTATCGTCAAAATCGTATGCGTTCATTTTTGTCTCCTTTATTCAGGCTTTTTCAGTTTAAGATATTCGTCCTTAACAAGACCGATTTTTTTGAAAATCAGATGTAAAACAAGGCTGAGCACAGCAGGGGCAATAACATGCATGAAAGCAATCAGCACAAGGCTCTGCCATGAGCCGAAGCTGTCACTCATTGCAGAATAGGCGCCGAACTGACCGACAAGTCCGCTTGTGCCCATGCCTGCTCCTGCAGATGTGTTTGTCATTTTGAAAACGCAAGTTGAAACAGGACCCAGAATTGCACCTGCAAGGGTGGGAGCAAGAAGAATCTGAGGGCGCTTCATAATGTTGCCGAACTGAAGCATGCTTGTGCCCACGCCCTGAGAAATGAGTCCGCCCATGCCGTTTGCCTTATATGAGGTTACAGCAAAGCCTACCATCTGTGCTGCACAGCCCACCGCTGCAGCACCTGCCGCAATACCGTCAATGCCGAGCATGATGCACAAGGCAGCAGAGCTGATTGGTGCTGTGAGAGCAAGACCAACAAGCACAGACACTGCAATACCCATGGGGAAGGGATGCAGCTGTGTTGCCGCATTGATAATTTCACCAAGTCCGCTCATCATATCCGAAAGAAAGGGGCCGCAGAAGGAGCTTACAAAGCCACCGACCACAATTGTTACAATGGGTGTTACAACAATGTCAATTTTTGTTTTGCCTGCAACAAGGCCTGCAACCTCATTTGCAACCACTGCAGAAACATATGCACCAACGGGGCCGCCAAGCTCATAGCCGAAGGCACCAACTGCAATGCAGGAAAAAACAACCAGAGGCTTTGCTTTAAGGCCGTATGCAATTGCCGCACCGATTGCACCGCCCACAACGGGAGATGAGGCGGAAAGCACGTCGGAAAATGACGCAAGAATTTCAAGATGAGGTATTTTTGCAATCTGGCTTATGATAAGTCCCACTATCAAGGATGAAAACAGACCTAACGCCATATAGCTCATTGCATCAACAAAATAACGTTTGAAATATTTTTTTACAAACGACATGTTTACCAGACCCTTCCTTTAAAGAATGAAAACATTATACTCCTTCAAAAACAAATAATCAACCTTTGATTTGTGTTCTATTGCATTTTAAAGAATTTTAAATTATAATTAAAGCACCCATAATAATATACAAATCAATATATTACAGAAAAGAGATGCTTTCACATTGATGAATAAATTACGTAATTTTCTTGTCGGAAGATATGCCTGCAATGATGCGCTCAACATTGCGCTCACCGTCTTCGGCTGTATTCTTACCTTCACCTTTTCTCTGTTCAGAATAAGATATTTTCATGTTCTTACATGGATACCCTTTCTGATTGCCCTCATCCGTTTTCTTTCAAAAAACATTCCTGCAAGACAGAAGGAAAACATGAAGTTTCTTGAACTGAGTGAGCCCTGGCGGAGGTTCATTATGAAAAAGCTTTCACAGTGGAGGGATACTGACCACAGATATTATAACTGTCCCACCTGCTCCCGTACTCTCAGAGTACCGAAAAACAGGGGAAAAATCAAAATTTCCTGCCCTCACTGCGGAAAGGAATTTACAAGACGGACTTAACGCTTGAAAAAGAAGCGGGAAAGCTGTATAATAAACTAAGTTCAAAGGAGGTACTGCCATGAATATTCTTGTTACGGGCGGCGCCGGTTTTATCGGCTCAAACTTTATATATTACATGCTTTCAAAGCACCCTGATTACAGAATTGTCTGCATTGATAAGCTGACCTATGCAGGCAACCTTGAAACCCTGAGAAGCGCCATGGAAAACGAAAGCTTCCGTTTCTTCAAGGGTGATATCACAGACAGACAGGCAGTCTACGGTCTTTTTGAAGAAGAGGGCTTTGATGTAGTTGTCAACTTTGCGGCAGAAAGCCATGTTGACCGTTCAATTGAAGAGCCTGAGGTTTTCCTCAAAACAAACATTCTGGGCACTCAGGTGCTTCTTGATGCCGCAAGGAAATACGGCAATATCCGTTACCATCAGGTGTCAACCGACGAGGTTTACGGTGACCTTCCCCTTGACAGACCCGATCTGTTCTTCACAGAGGAAACACCCATTCACACCTCTTCACCCTATTCAGCTTCAAAGGCTTCGGCTGACCTTCTTTGCATGGCATACCACCGCACCTACGGTCTGCCCCTTACAATCAGCCGCTGCAGCAACAATTACGGTCCCTACCATTTCCCCGAAAAGCTTATCCCTCTCATGATTATCAACGCTCTTCACAAAAAAGAGCTTCCCGTATACGGCGAAGGCACCAATGTGCGTGACTGGCTTTATGTTGAAGACCACTGCAAGGCAATTGACCTTATAATTCACAAGGGCAGAATCGGTGAGGTTTATAACATCGGCGGTCACAATGAAAAAACAAACATTGAGGTTGTTAAAAAAATCATCGGTATTCTCGGAAGAGACGAAAGCCTTATAAAATATGTCACCGACAGACCCGGCCATGACATGAGATATGCAATTGACCCCACAAAAATCAAAAACGAGCTTGGCTGGTATCCCGAAACAAGCTTTGAAGAGGGCATCAAGAAAACTGTTGACTGGTACCTTTCCAACAAGCATTGGTGGGAAAGTATAATCAACGGTGAATATATGGACTACTATCAGAAAATGTACGGCAACAAATAAAAGCACAAGGCATCTCCTGCGAGATGCCTTTCTTTTGAAAAAGAGGTGAACGCAATGATTTTCCGCACTCCGTCATATTACAGCTCCTTTTCCTGCACTGCTTCAAAATGCGGTGACAACTGCTGTATAGGCTGGGAAATTGACATTGACGAAAAAACTGCAGAGTATTACAGAAGCGTTAAGGGAATTTTCGGCAAAAGACTTAAAGATAATATTTCACCTGAAGGCTCCTTTATTCTCAAGGATGAACGTTGCCCTTTTCTGAACGAAAAAAAACTTTGCGACATCATTATAAGCTGCGGTGAAAATCACCTTTGCCAGATTTGCTCAGACCATCCCCGTTTTTACGAATGGTACGGCAGTGTGAAGGAGGGCGGCATCGGTCTTTGCTGTGAAGAAGCTGCAAGGCTTATTCTGACAAGTGACAAAAGCTCTTTTGTTCTCAGTGAAGTCGGTGACGAGCCCGAAGAAATTGATGAGGAGCTTTTTTCCTTTCTTTTTTCCGCCCGTGAAGAGCTTTTTAATCTGACGGAAAGAAATGCGCTTTCTTTAAAGGAAAGGCTTTGCCTTTTGCTTGACAGGGCAGAAAAGCTTCAGCTCATAATCGATAACCCTCATCTTTCAGATGAGCTCAGTGAAAAAAGCCTGTGCATTCCCGAATCTGAAGACGGTGAACTGAAAGAGCTGACAGATGTTTTCTCTGCCTTTGAGCCAATTGACTGCAGCTGGACAAAGGAGCTGAAAGCACTTCATGAAAAGGCTCAGGGTAAATTCTTCTCCACAAAAACGGATGAAACTGTGGAAAAATTCATTCTGAATCTTATAAGATATTTCCTTTTCCGTTATTTCCTCAAGGGCACCTTTGACGGTGAAATTCTTTCAAAGGTAAAATTCGCCCTTGTGTCTGCTCTTATGATAAAAGCTATGTGTGACGGCAGGTCAGAGCTTTCCATTTGGATTGAGAAAAGCAAGCTTTATTCAAAGCAGATGGAATACAGCGACGAAAACAGAGAGCTGTTTTACGATTATACCTATGAAAAAGACTGCCTTTCTTCCTCCGTTCTCAAGCATCTTATTATGAGGTACATATAATACTCAAAAAGAAACAACCGATAATACCTGAGTATTACCGGTTGTATTTTTTAAGTTTAAGCTGCCTGAGAATCCACATCGGAAAGCTGGGGTGAAACAGGTGCTTCCGGATGCTTTTTGCAGGAAATCTTCTGAATAACAATCACAAGCACAACAAGAAGAATACCTATGATGTCTGTTGCAAGGGAGGGTATGATGCAAAGCAGACCGCCTGCAAGGCACATAATTCTCTGCCACCAGGGAGTTTTGATGAACATGTGTCCCTCCATGGCTGCAGAAACGCCGTAAATGCCGATGAGAGAGGTTATTATAATCTGAATAACTCTGTACCATTCGGTGTCGATAAACAGCATGTCGGGGCTGTAGGCAAAAATGTAAGGTACAATGAAAGCAGTGATGGCAAGTCTGGTTGCCGTAACACCTGTTTTCATCGGGTTACTCTTAGCAATAGCCGAGCCTGCATAAGCCGCAAGGGCAACGGGCGGTGTAATGTCTGCAACAATACCAAAGTAGAACACGAACATGTGAGCTGCAAGAACGGGAAGACCCATCTTGATAAGAATCGGTGCAGTGATTGTTGCCATGATAACATAGTTTGCTGTTGTGGGAACACCCATGCCAAGAACAATGCAGCAAAGCATTGTGAGGAACAGGGCAAGGAAGGTGCTGTTTTCAGCAATGGGTACAAGGGTGTTGATAAGAAGCTGACCGAGAGCAGTCATTGTAACAACACCTGAAATGAGACCTGCCATGCCGCATGCAACGGCAACACCAACGGTGTTCTTTGAGCCGTTTTCAAGGGATTCAACAATAATTTTCGGGGTGAGTGTTGCTGTATCCTTTGTGAACAGTGAAAGAAGCACACAAGCGACCATTGAAGCAAAAACTGCCTTTGCCATATAAGCAGAGCCGAGGGGAAGCCAGATTCCGAGAAGCACTGCAACGGGAACAAGGGGAAGGAACCATCTCCATGCATCCTTCTTTTCGAGCTTGCTGTGAGGAACAAGGGATACAATGAGTGAAGTGAGAATTGCAAAGCATGCTGAGATGCCTGCACTGAAATGATTCATTGCAATAACAAGCACAACAATGGGAATGAGAAGATATCCCTTGCTGAAAATGAGCTTGAAGAAGTTGGGGATTGCTTCCTTGGGAAGACCCTTGAGACCTAACTTCTTTGCTTCAAAATGAATCATCATGAAAATGCCGGTGAAATAAAGAACTGCAGGAAGAATTGCTGTGAGTGCAATTGTTGCATAGGGAGTTTCTGTCATTTCAGCCATAAGGAAGGCTGCAGCACCCATAATCGGGGGCATAATCTGTCCGCCCGTTGATGCGGCTGCTTCAACAGCTGCTGCGAATTCAGGCTTATAGCCCGTCTTCTTCATCATGGGAATTGTGATTGAGCCTGAGCCTACTGTGTTTGCAACAGAGGAGCCTGAATACATGCCCTCAAGGGCACTTGAAATAACAGCAACCTTTGCAGGTCCGCCGATTGATGAGCCTGCAATTGAGTTTGCAAGGTCAACAAAGAATGTGCCGATACCCGTTCTTTCAAGAAGAGCACCGAGAATGATGAACAGAACAATGAATGTTGTGCAAACATAAATGGGTGTTGAGAACAGACCGTTTGCAACATCATAGAAAAGGCTGTACATGAGATTTCTTAAGGCTGTGTCCGGGTTTGCCGCAAAGGCCTTAATTGCCGCATAGACCACAAAGGCACCTGCAACAAAAATAATGGGAAGTCCCACCGCCCTTCGGCACAGCTCAACAAGAAGAAGAATTGCAACAAGGGCAACTATAATTTCAACAGTGCCGATTCTTCTTGACATAAGAATGATATCTTCCTGGAAAATTGTGTAATACAGGAAGCAGCCTGAGCCGACAACGGCAAGAATTATATCGTAAAACGGAACGAAATTGATTCTCTTTGTCTGTTTTTTATAGGCCGGAAAAATGAGATAGCCTATAAACATTATAAAAGCGAGGAACGTGGTAAGCTTTGTATATTTGGTTGCGTTCTGGAAAAGAAGAGCCATTGAAATCATATAAACACTGAAGCCTGCCATCAGAACAGTTATAACAGTTTTTCTCCACCCTGTGAAAACACGGACATTGCTTTCACGGTCAAATTCCTGCATTATGGCGTCGGCGTCAACTTTTTCAAGATCATCCATAAAATTTGTTTTGTTTTCTGCCACGGACCTTACCTCCTTTTTTCAGTATTTTTTCATCTTTCTTTATAACTCAAAATAAATGCTGCAGGATAAATGCAGCATTTATTTCCGTATCATAATTATGATTTTGAAATGCTTGTCAATAAGGCTTATTCAGCAATTGCGCCAACTTCCTTATAGTACTTTGCTGCACCGGGATGAAGGGGAACATCACCTGCGGGAGCAACGGCATTCTTAACATCCATTTCCTTACCCTTTGCGTGTGCAGTTGCAATGTCTGCCTGCTTTTCCCAAAGGTTCTTTGTGATTTCGTATGCCTGATCTTCGCTCATATCATTTGTTGCGATGAAGGTAGCCTTGATAGCAACTGTCTTAACGGGCTCTGTGATGAAATCATAGTCAGCTTCTGTTGCTGTGTATTCAGCATAGAAGGGATGATCTTCAATAAGCTTTGCGATAACATCTGCGCCAAGGTCAACAAGAACAACGTCTGTTGAAGTTGCAAGCTCTGTGATAGCTGTTGTGGGAGTACCTGCAGTGATGAATGCTGCATCGATTGAGCCGTCCTTAAGAGCTGTTGCTGAATCGCCGAAGGAAGCTGCTGTCTTCTTGATATCTACATCGATGTCAAGACCTGCTGCTGCAAGAATCTGTTCTGCGTTGTAGTAAACGCCTGAGCCAACGTCACCAACTGCTACGCTCTTACCCTTAAGGTCAGCGATAGTCTTGATGCCGGAAGCCTTTGTTGCAACAAGCTGACAAACCTCTGAATATACGCAGCCGATAACTGAGAAATCAGTGATGGGAGCTTCAAAGCCGTTTGTACCCTTGTAAGCATAGTTCATAACGTCGTTCTGAACGATAGCGAACTGAGCATCGCCGTCAGCAATCATTTCAATGTTAGCCTGTGAGCCGCCAGTTGAAATAACAGTGAACTTGTAGTCGTCAGTGTTGAGAAGCTGACCTACAGCTGTTGTGAATGCATAGTATGTACCTGTTGTGCCGCCTGTACCAGCTGTGATGTTTTCGATAAGACCGGTAGCGGGGGCCTTTGTTTCGTCTACATTGCCTTCTGTTGCGTTGTTACCGCCGCAAGCTGCGAGTGTGAAGAGCATGAGAGCAGCCAAAACAATTGCGAGAATCTTTTTCATTGTTTTTTCCTCCGTTAAAAAAATTTCTTTTTAGGTGATTATAATTGTATAATATTTTGGTATCACTTGTCAAGGGGAATATGCAATTTTTATAAATTTTATATATTTCACACACACTATAATGAATAAAAATACATATGTCGTGTATTTTTATATATTTTCTTGCAGTTTCATTCTTTTTATGGTATTATTAGGTATAAAACAAGGCAAAAATTAAGGAGTCAAAATGAAAAATATTGTTCTTATCGGTATGCCCGGCGCAGGAAAAAGCACAATCGGAGTTCTGCTTGCAAAAACGCTGCTTTCAGATTTTGTTGACACTGACCTGATAATTCAGAAGAAATATTCCTGCAGTCTGTGTGATATAATTGAAAAAGAGGGAAGACACGCTTTTATTGAAATTGAAAACAGCACAATTGCTGAGTGCGATTTTCACAGCAGTGTTATTGCAACGGGAGGCAGTGCCGTTTACGGTGAAAAAGCCATGAACAGGCTTCGTGAAAACAGTGTTATCGTCTATCTTGATTTACCCCTGAATGAATTGAAAAAAAGGCTTTCCAACATTCGCACAAGAGGAGTTGCCATGAAAAAGGGCACAACCCTTGAAGAGCTTTACAGTGAAAGGTGCCCTCTTTATGAAAAATACGCCGATATCACCGTGAAATGTGAAAATATGACGGCAGAAGAATGTGTTGACAAAATTGTTGAGAGTCTGAATGTTTAAAAAGACGAAGGCTATGCCTCCGTCTTTTTTTATTTAATATAAGCCTCCACAATTTCACCAACATACATTCTGTGGTAATCCTTTGTGGGATAACAGGCAGTGTCAATTGATTTGTCGACAAATCCCTCAGGGTCAATATCCTGAATGTAAAGCTTTTTCAGAACAAGCACAATTTCGCTTTCCTCAAAGCTGATGCCTGCACCTGCTTCAACGGCAGTGAGACCTGTTTCCTTTGCCTTGTCACAGTCTCTTCCGCTGTTTCTTCCGCAGAAGGTGAGAGCCTTTCTGTATTCTTCGGGGAAAAAGCTGAGTGTGAAATAATCTTCTCTTTCCATGAATTCATAGGTGTATCTCTGGGGTCTTATAAATGCAAAGCAGACATCCTTGTTCCACAATTCACCCATGGTTCCCCATGAAACGGTCATTGTGTTGTAGCTTTCCTTGTTGCCTGCCGTGATGAGTGCCCATCTGTCGTCAAAAAGGGACACTGCATTTTCTTTAATAGCTTTGAAATCAATTTTCTTCATTATGTCACCTCATATTAAAATGTATAATGCAGAATTCCGGCCGCATAAAGCTTGCTTCCCGCAAAAGGAGAAGCAAGCTAATTTTTTTGAAGCAACCCTTTATTCTGCATTTCACATCAATTATTTTATTCTTCTGTAATCTCACCGATAAGGGTGTCTGCCATAATGAGCATTCGGGGAAGATGGAAGGGGCCCTTGAAGGTGCTGCCCTTACATGCAGGCTCAGTGGGCTTACCGTCACGGCGGAGATAACCGTACCATTCGCCGAACTTTCTGTCGGAGAAGTATTCGATACAGTAATCGAAGCACTTTTTAAAGCACTCTAAATAATATTCATCCTTAGTGTCTCTGTATGCCATAAGTGAAGCAATAACAATTTCATTGTGAGGCCACCAGAGCTTCATATCATGCTCATAGGCTTCGGGGGGATTGCCAAGACAGTCCTTGAA
This sequence comes from Acutalibacteraceae bacterium, assembly GCA_045604105.1. Classification (GTDB taxonomy): domain Bacteria; phylum Bacillota; class Clostridia; order Oscillospirales; family Acutalibacteraceae; genus UBA6857. The sequence continues at coordinate 53,322 of JAZUNJ010000047.1, forward strand.
GTAAAGAAGTCCGCCGTATTCCTTGTCCCAGCCGCCGTCAAAAGCAAAGCGGAAAATTTCCTGAGCCTTTTCGTGAATTTCTTTATCCTCACGGTAATTTGCTTCTTCCATCAGGAACCATGCGCACTCAATGTCATGACCGGGATTTACAACTCTGCCTGCAGTGAAGTCTGACATAAATTCACCGTTCACACCAACAGTCTCAAGGGTGCATTTGAGCTCGGGCTTGTGGTGATATGTGAGAATGTCATGAACACATTCTGCACTGTATTTGTCATATAAATCCTTATTTTCAATGTCAACACGGCGCATAATTGCAGTTGTGTTAAGAAAAATCATGGGGTCTGCAAGAGCTCTGCCCGTTCTTGTTTCGGGAATTGTTTTTGCACCGAGACCTGTGGGATCCTTTTCACCGTGGTTAAGAGCATAAATGATTTTATATGCCTTTCTTGCTCTTTCAAGGCATTCCCTGTCACCTGTCACGCCGTAATATTCAGCGTTTGCAATGCAGTAAAATGCTTCTGAGAAGCAGTATCTTCTTTGACGAAGAGGCTTACCGTCTGCAGTTACGGTGAAATACATTCTGTCTCCTGCTTCACGGTTGATGCAATATTTTTCCATGAAATCAAGGCATGATTTTGAAGCCTCAAGCCATTCCTCCTTCACGCCGTATACATGGCAAAGGTATGCGAAAATCCAACCGCAACGGCCCTGCATCCATACGGACTTATCTGTTGAGTAGATTTTGCCTTCTCTGTCAAGGCAGGTGTAAACACCGCCGTTTTCCTTGTCCATACCGTTTTTAAGCCAGAAGTCAACACATATATTGAGTTCTTCCTTCACCCAGCTTTTAACGTTAAGTAAATATTCCTTATTCATAATCATTCACCTAAAAACTTTTCTTTAGCTTCGTCAATCATTTTCTTAACATTTGCGGCAAGGGGCTTGCTTTCTTCCTTGAGACCAACAAGAGGCTTTCTTGCGTCACCAATGTCAATACCCTGAAGTCTGAGAACCTCTTTTGCAGCTGCATACATGTTGCACTTACAATCACACATTGCATAGATAATGCTGTTGATAGCATACTGAATTTCTCTTGCCTTATCCAGCTTGCCTTCCTTTATAAGCTTGTCGCATTCAAGGAAAAGCTCGGGCATAACACCGTAGGTGCCACCGATTCCGCCTTCTGCACCGATTGCTCTGCCGGCAACAAACTGCTCGTCGGGACCGTTGAACACAATAATATCCTTGCCGCCTTCTGCCTTGAACATCTGAATATCCTGAGTGGGCATTGATGAATTCTTAACACCTACAACACGGGGATTTTTAAGCATTTCACGAAGCAGGGGCATTGTGAGAGAAACACCTGCAAGCTGAGGAATGTTGTAAATAACGAAATCTGTGTTGGGGGCTGCTGATGAAATATCGTTCCAGTACTGAGCAATTGCATCCTCGGGAAGTCTGAAGTAAATGGGAGGAATTGAAGCAATTGCATCAACACCGAGTGACTCAGCATGAGCTGCAAGCTCCATTGAATCGGCAGTGTTGTTGCATGCAACATGAGCAATAATTGTCATTTTGCCGCCGACTGCTTCCATAACATTTTCAAGAATAAGCTTTCTTTCTTCCTTGCTCTGATAAATGCATTCACCTGATGAGCCGCAGACATAAAGGCCCTTAACTCCTTTGTTGAGAAGCCAGAGAGCAAATGCCTTTGTTCTTTCCGGTGATACGCTGCCGTCATCTTCATAGCAAGCATAAAAAGCAGGTATAATACCCTGATATTTTGTAAGGTCTTTCATCTTTAACAGATCCTTTCCTTTTATTTTTTCAATGTGAATTGTAGCACATTTTTTAAGTATTGTCTATGTGTTAGTATAAATTTTCCTGAAGACTGCAAAATATTTGAGGGAGATGATGTGCAGTGACAGACTTTGATGATGTTTTCAAGGAAATTGCAAAGGACATGAATACGACTGTTAAAGATGTGCGCAGCTCAATTGAAGAGCTTGCACGGATTGGTATGAAAAGCAGCAAGGCGCATGAGCGTCACTTCTGGCTGCAGATACCTAAAAAGGGAGATGTGCCCACAGCAGAAGAGATTATAGCTTTTCTGAGCCTTATGGTAATTAATGGAAGTGCACAAGAAGAAAGCTGTTCCGAAAAAAACAAGAAACCCCCACTCCAATGAGGAGTGGGGGTTAGCTTATTCATTCAGCTCAGTGAGCCTTTGACCATGTCAGATTCTTATTTGAAGATACTGAAAATCTTTTCGAAGAATTCCTTAATCTTCTTGATAAGTCTCTGGAACCAGTTGAGAGATTCTTCTGCATCTTCAACTGCATCCTGATGGTCATCGTCAGAACCGACTGTGTCATCCCAAACGCCTGTCAGGTCTTCCATAACCTTTGCGATACTACCGTATGCGCAACCGGAGTTGTTACCGATGTTACCGAAGAGATCCTTCCAGATCTGCTGGATAACTGCAACGTCACCCATGATAGCTGCATCGAGTGTAAGAGCCATACCGAGTGCTGAGAAGAGAGCGGATACGATAATATCAGGTACATCATATGCTGCTGTCTTGTTGAACAGCTCGTTAACTGCGTAACGTACTGTTGCTTCTGCACCGCTTGCAAGCTCGAATGCATCAACGATCCACTGAACAAGAGCTTCTCTGTTATGAGGATCTTCGAAGGTTTCGAGGAGCCATGTGAATACAACTGTGAGTGTATCACCCTTATCTGCTACGATGTTCTTCTGAGTTGTCTTATGAGCAGCGCCCGGATTCTTAGCTGTGTAATCTGCATACTGATCTGCACGCATTTCAACAGTGTAGGAGTTAGCGGGAAGTGAACGTGATGTTGATACTTCCTGTGCGTAGTCGCCGCCCTTAGCTGCAAGACCGTACCAGTCGATCTGCGGGATTCTGAAGTCGTACTTAGCACCGAGAACTACGATACCGAGGTCGATGTTGTGTACGAGCTCTTCAAGCTTGAGGAAGCTTTCAAGGTTCACACCAAGCACGCTTGTGATTGTTGTTACAAGCTGGTAAACCGGAGCAAGCAGATTCTTCACTGTGAGAAGGAGACCTTCGTTGGAGAAGTAATATGCAAGGTTCGGAAGGATGGTGAGAAGCTTGTTAACAGGATTGTCAAGGAGTCCGTCTGCAAAGTATGCAATTCTGTTGAGGATGTAGCCGAGAAGCTGAGTCTCGTCTTCACTTACAAGCTGTGCATAAGCCTTGCTTGAAAGTACTTCACTTGACTTGAGGCCGAAGGCTTCAAGAAGCGGGATAATACCGTAATCGTAACCGTTGCCGCCGCCGATCTGTACAATACCGAATACGTCAAGTGCCTTGCCTTCGCCGATAAGGAGAAGCTCAAGAAGTCCGTTAAGCGGTGTAAGAACGCCTGCGAGAGCTCTTGTGAAGTCATACAGGTTACCATTTGCTACGTTCCAGTTAACATTTGCTTCCTGGAATGATGTTACATCTGCCCATGTTGCTTCTTCACCCTTAAGATCAACTGCCTTATTAAGGTGAGCAGCTACGCCTCTGAGATAATCTCTTGTTTCTGCAAGCTCGGTTATCTTAGCTGCGAATGCGGGAAGTGTAAGCGGAAGCTCGATTCCGAGGTCAAGGCCTGCGATTGTTGTGAGGATGGGTCCTACTGAATCGCCTGCAAGAAGACCTACGAGTAAGTCAAGGAGCTGGTTAACAGTACCGTTGCTGATGTACTGAGCAAGAAGCTGTCTGAGTGAACCAAGGCCTGCTGCTTCAAGAATCTGCTTAACAAGCATGTCAAGGTTGTTTGCAATGATGTCAGCATTCTGTTCAGTGAAGGTGAAATAACTGTTGTAGTTAACACCTGTTACAGTAATGGGTCTGTTCTGAATCGGCTGGTATGAAAGCTTACCGCCGAGGATTTCAGAAATGATGTCAATGATCTTTGAAGGATCGCTTACGATCTGATCAATGATCTTCTGAATTTCAGGACTAAGCTCAACGTTGAGTGCACCGAGAACGGCTTCAACATTTTCCTTAGTGATGATTGCCTTGAGAAGTGCTACAAATGTGTCAGCTGCGTCACCCTTGATGGTCTTGTAAGACTGAGCATCATAGATGTCGTACTTGTTGCTGAGATTTGTGCTTTCGAAGTCTACCTTGCTGTCGTCGTTAGCGTCAGCACCTGCCATAGCTGCAAGTTCAAGCCAGTTGAGGTTGAGCTTGATGCCGAGAGGCTTGCCGTTAACTTCGATGTTTGCAAGAAGATTTGTGAGAAGGTTTGCAATATCTGTGCCCTTAACAACAATGTGGATACCTGCTTCAACACCGGGATGCTCAACACCGAGGTAGGTGTTAAGAACCTTATAGTGTTCTGTTTCGTTGCCGATTGCGCCCAGGTCGATCTTGATAGCGATCGGGAACAGCGGGTCAACCTTTTCAACAAGCTGGTTAACAGGTGCGATGAGGTTATCAACGATTGTGCCGATATCATCATTGCCGAGTACATAGCAGAGATTTGCAAGAATCTTAGCGAGCCAGTTGATGGGAGCTGCAAGGATATCCTTTTCAACTGCGTCAACAAGCTGTGTAAGAATCGGCTTAAGTGTGCTGCCGTAGTTGTTTTCAACAGCAGTCTTGTAAGCTTCCTGGCTCATTGCATCAACGCCGAGGAGTTCAAGAAGCGGGATAATTGCATAGTTGTAGCCCATACCGCCCATGATGTTGATTTCATCAAGTGCGCTGATTGCAAGGCCAACTTCCTTACCTGTGAACTTGGAGCGTTCCTGACCGCCCATGAGAAGGATTGCAAGAATCGGATCAAGAGGAGCAGTGAGGTCTGCAACAAGGTTTACAAGGTCTGCAAGGCCTGTGATACCAAATGTATAGGGTACATATTCACGTTCAACAACTTCTGCTGTTTCAGGATCATCAGCTACAACGCTGTGTGCTTCCCAAACCTCAGCCCATGTCTTAGCATCGCCGATGAATTCCTTAAGCTTGCTGCCATGGTTACCCTTAGCAAATGCCTGAGGTGCGATGTCAAGAGTTGTGAGGTTGGTGAGATCACGTACATAACCAAGAACGTCATCGATTGTTTCTGAGGGAAGACCTGCAAGAAGCTCGGTGAGCATTCCGATAAGCATGTTAGCGATATCGTCTGTGATGAAGCTGTTTACAAGCTCGTTAAGGCTGCCGTATTTCTTACCGCCAATTTCAACAAGGCTGAGAATTGTCGGGATGAGAGCGTCAAGGTTCTTAACGATGTCGTTGAAGTTTTCGTGTGTTTCAACGCTTGTTACTTCGATCTTATCAAGTGTCTGCTGCTTATACGGTGTGTATTCAACAAGATACTTGGCAAGAAGTGATACAAGAACGTCGATAAGCTGTTCTTCCTTACCTGCAAGGCCTGTGACAATTGAGCCTACCTGGCTGTTCTTATCAAGACCGAGCATGTTGCAAAGGATGTTGAGGAAGTTGTCTGAAAGTACAGTTGAAAGGATATACATGAGAGTATCGCCAGTGTCAACATGCCACTTAGTAACTTCGTCGCCTATGTCATCAGGATCTACAAGACCCTTAGGATCGTCAACTTCGATTGCATACTTAGCAAGCTCTACGAAGAAGTCTTCGTCAAGAGCGGTGAGAACGTGGATAACCTTATAGTAGGTTGTTCTGGTAACCTTGTCACCGTTTTCGTCTACTACGGGCTTACCGTCTGCGCCGATAACGTCAAGCTTAACTTCTGCGTATTCGTTTGACTTATCTGCATCAGCCTGTTCCTTAGTGTATTCCTTGTATTCGCCAACGATTACATTGCCGTCCTTATCGTATGCGGGCTCGAACACCTTAGCGCCGGGGATAATGCCGTTGATGAGCTCAACGAGAGTTTCACCCTTTTCGCCTGCGATATTGAGGATACCGCTGATGGTGAGCATATCATTCTTAGTCAGTGACTTAAGAAGTGCATCAAGCTCAGCTCTGGAGATTGTTCCGCCAAGAGCGTCAACAAGTGAAAGTACAGGTGATACAAGGTTGTTGATGAGCACCTTAACACCGCCGTTTGCGATGAAGAAGCTGAGGTTACCGAGGAGAACAAGGATTGTGTTGAAGGGAGCATTGCAAAGCTCGTCAACAAGTACGAATACGTACTCGATTGTCTGTGCAAGTGCATCAACAGCAGTCATGTCCTTATCAGCTGCTACCCAAGTTGCACCCATTTCTTCAAGACCGAGAGCCTTGAACAGGTACCAGATAGCATTTGTATAACCGTCGTTACCCTTAAGCATGATGCCTTCAACGCCGAGACCCTTAGCGATTTCAAGGTTGCCGCCACGGAGAAGGAATGCAAGCACGCTTTCAAGCGGAGTAAGAAGGTCGTAGATTGCACCGAGGAATGCATCCTTGCTGTCAACGCCGGTGAATACAGCGTCGATTGTGCCGTCTTCTGCCTTATGAGCCTTAAGAACGTCTGCCCATGTAACTGCACCGTCAGTGCCTGTGCCTGTTACATTTACATATGCGATAAGCTGGTCATTGCCTGTTGCTGCAGCAAATGCTGTGGGAGCAAGGTTAATGCCGAGAATGTCGCCGAGTGTACCAACAAGGCTTTCGGAGATTGATTCGCCGAGAAGCTTGATGAGCATATCTGTGATAGTCTTCATCATGTCATCAGTGAAGAGCATGTCCTTAAGAAGAGTATCAACGATGTGCTTAAGAACAGGTGTTCCTTCAGGAACGTTCTTAGAAGCCTTCATGATTGTATCGAGAAGTGAGCCTTCCTCAATGTTGTCACCTGCGATAAGCGGGAGAAGCTTGGGAAGAGCCTTACCGATAAGTCTGTCAAATGCAGCGATTGCTGTGTCAACATTTTCAACATCGTTGAAGTCAGCCTTGCCGAGGAACTTGAAGATCATGCTCAGAACTGAGATGTCATATTCGCCGGTGAGGATGAGAACGAGGGTACCAACAAGGTTAATGATAGCACCGCGGTCGCTGAGAATGTCGTTGAGGAGACCTTCGATAGTGGGATCAAGTTCTGCATCGCCGATAAGGCCGAGTACAAGATCCTTGATAACCTTAACGTTTGCATCTGTAAGGATAGCGTTAAGAAGAGTTACAAGTGTGTCAGCTGCGTTACCGGAGATGTTCTTGTAAGGATCGTTACCTTCGCCCTTAACGGTTGTGTCGGCATAGCCGTAAACCATTGAGGATTCAGTGTAAATGATGTTACCGTTTTCATCTCTGTTAGCCATAGCTGCTGCAAGCTCGAGCCAGTCAAGGTCGAGTGTGAGACCGAGCTTCTTACCGCCGATTTCAAGACCTGAAAGGAGTGAACCGATGAGGCTTGAAAGTGCGTCTGCTGACAGGTTGATGTTGATGCCTGCCTTGAGACCCTTAGCACCGCCAAGGTCATAATCGAATGCGAACTTACCTTCGCCGTCAACTGCTACGCTTACAGCGATGGGATATACCTCGCTTACAGCATATACAAGCTCGTTAACGGGAGCAATGAGGTTAGCTGCGATTGTGTTAATGCCTTCTGAACCGATGAAGTAGAAGAGATTTGCAACAAGTCCGAGTACCTCTGTGATGGGAGCGTCAAGGATTGTGCCAACTCTGCCAACGATAGTATCAAGGATATACTTGAGTGATGAGCCTTCATACTTTTCGTCGATTTCTCTGTCATAGGTATCCTGGTCAACAACTTCTGCACCAAGAGCTTCGAGAAGCGGGATGATTGCATAGTTGTAGCCGTAGCCGCCGTTGATACGTACATCAGCACGTCTTACTGTGTTCTGGTCTTCAAGAGCGATGATCTGCTTACCGCTGAGAAGGACTTCAAATACAACGTCAAGCGGCAGAAGGAGATCTGCTGCGAAGTTCACAACGTCACTGAGAGTTTCAATGTTCCAATCGTAGGTTACATGAACCTTAGTTTCGTTAACCATTACAGGTGTTACTTCAACTTCAGTTTCAGTGCCGTTGAGGTTAATCTTTGTTGTAACTGTGCCGTCGTCAGCAACTGTTACAGCGTCATCTGCGAAGTAGAATTCTACAGTTGCACCACCGAACTCAGCGATGTATGCCTTCTTACCGTCTGCAGTCTTGTTAACCATGGAAGCTGTAAGCTCGTACTGCTTAGCATCTTCGCCTTCACCGACTGTGTACATTGTACCGTCGAGGTCAGCATCTTCAAGATATACAGTTACGGTTTCGTCCTTAGAATCTGCAACTTCGGGATCTGCAGGTACAACATAGGTATATACATACTTAGTATTGTTTTCTGCAACCTCTGCCCATGTTTCAGCATCGCCGATGAAGTTCTTAAGCTCTGAGCCGAACTTGCCCTTTGCGAATGCCTGCGGGTTGATATCAAGTGTGAGGTTTGTAAGCTCGTTGACGTAATCAAGGATTGCGTCAATATCAAGACCTGCAAGAACAGGAACGAGGAGGTTCATGAGAAGGTTACCAAGGTCTGCGCCTGAAACGAGACCGTCGATCAATGCTTCAAGATCGCCGTCTGTGCCAAGTAAGCCAAGGATTGAAACAAGAAGTCCGTCAAGAGCTGTGATTGCTCCGGGAAGTGCTTCTTCAACCTTTTCATCGTTAGGATCAAATGCACTGTAGTCTGCAGCGTCGCCGTCAAGGTCTGTCTGCGGAACCTTATTGTAAGAAATTGTGTAATTGTCAAGGAGCATGAGGATCACTTCGACAAGTGACATTTCCTTATCTGCAAGTGAGGTAAGAATTGTTGTGAGAGTGTCACCCGGTTTTGCATCGGGAGCAATCTTGCCAACAAGTACCTGAAGGAATGTGTCATCAAGAACCTTGTCGAGGATGAACATGAGTGTTTCGCCTGCGTCAACCTTCCAGGTTATTGCATCAGTCTTACTGATTACAGCGTCGCCTTCGAAATCAGCTTCGTCTTCAGTGGGATCAATTGCCTTGATAGCATACTGTGAAAGCTGAACGAAGAAGGTTTCTTCAAGAGCGTCAATTGTATCAACAACTTCACCCTTATCATTCTTAACCTCGAAGCCGCCGAGGAGATCGTTGATCAGAGCAACGAGGTTTGCACCGCCGTTGTTACCGATTGTGATGATATCTGTGAGACTCATCTTAATGAAGCCTTCAAGGATACCGTCAATCTGGTTCATGCTGATTACGGGTTCAAGGAGCTTGAGAATTGAGAATACGGGAGCTGCGATATTTCTGATGATGGGCTCAAGGTTATCGTTTGCAACAAGATAGCTGAGACCTGCAACAAGTTCAAGAACTGTTCTGAGAGGTGCGTTAGCAATCTTATCAACAAGACCGTTTGTACCAATGAGGCCTGAAACAAGGTTGTTGAGAGCTTCAGTGGTATCTTCGGCTGTCTTGAGTTCAACACCAAGTGCCTTGAACAGCGGGATAAGTGCTGTGTTATAAGCATTACCGCCGGGAAGCTTGATTGACTTGTCAAGAAGTTCAAGGTCGCCACCACAGAAGATGAAGTCAAGAACAGGATTGAGAGGAACAAGAAGTGAGAGTACACGCTGGATGAATGTATCCTTATCTGTTACGCCCCAGTCGTATTCGTTTGCAACACCGTCTGTGCTGTTGTTTGCCCATACTTCTGCCCATGTTGTTGCTGTGCCTACATACTTAACAAGTGCAATGTTACCTGTTGCCTTTGCAAATGCCTGAGGTGCAAGGTCAACACCGAGGAGATCCTTAAGAGTACCAACAAGGTCTGCTGTAAGGAAGCCGCCGATTGCCTTAACGAGCATTTCCATGAGTGAAGCATAGTTATCAGCTGTGAATGCGAGGTCAACGAGGAGTGTGTCAACCATATCCTTAAGGTCAACTGCACCTGTTGCTGCATCTATGAGATTCTTCATGATGCCGGTAGCTGAATCAGCATCAATGAACATTGTGAGGATTGAAGGTACTTCACGGGCAATGATAGCGTCGAGTCTGTCAATTGCCTTGTTGAGCTTCTCGCCGTTTGCAGCATTTTCGTCTGCGAAGTAGGTGAGAGCTCTGAATACCTTGAATACTGTTTCGTAGGTTTCGATGTCGTAAGTACCGCTGAGAAGAAGTACTACTGCTGCAAGAAGCTGCTGGATTCCGTCAGGATCGTAGAGAACGTCTTCGATGATGCCAACAACGTTGATTTCGGATTCGTTGGGTTCAACAAGGTCTGCCACACCTTCTGCAGGTGTAAGAACCACTGTTGTATCTACGTCGTCAATCTTGATTGTTGCTGTAAGCTTATCATCGGTCTTAGTAACCTCTGAATCTGCGAAGTATTTGATTTCATCGCCGGTCTTGTCAGTTGTATATGCCTTCTTAACTGTCTTACCGTCCATACCGCTGAAGTCAACACCTGCAAGAAGGCTTTCAACAAGCTTTGCAATTTCATAAGTGTTGTTTTCAGTGAGGATAGTCTTGATAAGTGTTGTGAAGGTGTCAGCTGCATCACCCTTGATGTTGTACCAGGATGCTGCTTCGCCGTCTGCTGTTACCTGGGCTGTGGGAACCTTAATAACTTCTACAAGCTCTGCTGCGCCTTCAACAAGAGTTACAGTGCGTTCAACAATTTCAGTGCCATTGTTGATCTTTGTCTTGAGTGTTCCGTCTTCAGCCTTTGTAACTGCATCGTCTGCAAGATACAGGTTAACGGGAAGACCTTCTACAGCGTAAAGCTTCTTGGTTTCTGTTGCAGCCATCTTTGATGCGATGTCAAGCCAATCAAGTTCAAGAACAAGGTTGAGCTTTTCACCGTTGATTTCAAGACCGTCAAGAAGACCTGTGATAAGGTTGATAAGGTCTGCGGGGTTAACATTTACTGTGATACCTGCGGGAACCTTGATACCGTTCTTATCTGTGTCTGTGCCGAGAGCTGTTCTGAGTACGGAACCGCCTTCAACACCGAGCTCTGAAAGGTCAATCTGGATACCGATGTGGTATACGGCAGAAATCTTTTCGATGAGTACGTTTGCGAATGCAAGAAGGTTTTCAGCGATATTGTTGATACCGTCTGAGCCTACGAAGTAGAACAGGTTAGCAAGCATTGAAAGGAGAGTCTGAACGGGAGTTACAAGAAGCTCATCTTCAACCTTTGAAATGATTGCATCAAGGATGTAGTTGATGTGACCCTTTGTCTTAGCCTGTTCGATGTATTCTGCTTCTGTGATAGCTTCGATACCGAGAGCTTCAAGAAGAGGAATAATTGCATAGTTGTAGCCGCGGCCACCCTTGATTCTGATGTCTTCACGGTTACCGTTTTCGTCATAGCTTTCAAGTACGATGAGCTGTTCTTCTGTGAGAAGAAGGCCGAGTACCTGATCAAGCGGGAAGAGAAGGTCAGAGATGAATGCTACAACACCGTCGAAGGATGCGTGCTCACCTGTGAGACCGAGATCCCAGTTGAAGTCTGAGTGGAAGGTGTACTCGTGTTCAAGAACAGGAGTGAGTTCAACTGTCTTTTCTGTTTCGTCAACAGTGATTGTAGCTGTGATAGTACCGTCGTCAGCTGTTGTAATATCAGTATCCTTGAATGCCTTTTCGCCTTCGAAGTCAGCTGATGTGTAAAGCTTCACGCCGTCCTTATCGAGCTTAGCTACCATTGAGTCGATGAGTGTGTATTCCTTAGCATCTTCGCCTTCACCAAGAGTGATTGTTGTGCCGGCGAGGTCAGCTTCTGTTGAGTAGTATGTGCCGTATTCAGCCTTAGCGTCAGCTGTAGCTGCCTTGGTTTCATACTTGTAAACATATCTCATGTACTTAGCTTCTACTTCTGCCCAGGTCTTTGATGAGCCGATGTATTCGCTGAGCTTGGAACCGAATTCGCCCTTTGTGAATGCCTGAGGATCAAGTGAAATTTCAACATTAGTTACTTCCTTAACGATGTCAATGATTTCACCGATATCGAGGTCTGCAAGCATGGGAACGAGGAGGTTCATGAGAAGGTTGCCTACGTCAAGACCTTCAACGAGTTCACCGAGGAGACTCTGAAGTGTGTCAACGTCAAGACCTACAAGACCGATTACTGCACCGATGATGGGATCAAGTGCCTTGAGAGCCTGGTTAAGGTTTTCTTCGGTCATGGGAGCGATGTGCTCAACTTCTGTCTTGTCGATTTCGCCACGTGAGTGCTCGCTGTACTGAATCTTATATTCAGTCAGGAGAGTTACAAGGATGTCAACGATGTTATCCTGCTTACCTGCAAGGCTTACAAGAATCTGGCCGATTGTGCCTTCAGCGCCGTTTTCCTTGTCTATAAGTTCACAGAGAACCTTAAGGAAGCTATCTGTGCATACTGTTGAAAGAACATACATAAGAGCATCTGCTCTGTCGATTGTCCAGTCAATTACGTACTTGTGTTCAGGCTGTGTATCGTAGCCGAAGTCACCTTCAGTGATAAGACCAACGTCTACGTCGCTATCTTCGTCAACAACAATTGCATGCTTAGCAATCTGTACGAAGAAGTCAGCGGGAAGAAGCTTAGCCTTGATTGTTGCGCCTGTTGCGTCAACAATTTCGAATTCACCGATCAAGTCGTTGAGCATTGTTACAAGACCTGAGCCGTCTGTACCTGCGATATTTCTGATATCGTCAAGATCCATCTTGATGAACTTGTCAAGAAGTGCGTTGACAGAGCTCATGGGAACGATTCTGTCAAATACTGTGAGCAAGCCAAGGATGGGAGCAAGGATACCGTCAACTGCTTCTGCAACACCGTTAGATGCTACGAAGTAGGAGAGACCTGCTACGATGTCGATGATGGACTGAAGCGGATTTGCTGCAATCTTATCAACAAGCTTGAAGATGCCGTTGAGAAGTTCTTCAACAACTACGATAGCATTCTTCTTGAGAGTGGGATCAAGGTAGCTGTTCGGCTTGATGTCAACACCGAGAGCCTTGAGGAGAGGAACGAGTACGTTGTCGTATGCGTTACCGCCCTTAAGAGCTACACCGTCAACAAGAAGTGTGATGTCAGCGCCTCTGAACAACCAGTCAAGAACGGGACCGAAGGGAGCGATGATTTCAAGGATAAGGTCTACGAAGAGCTCCTTAGCATTTTCGTCACCTGTGATGCCCCAGTAGTTTTCGATTACTACCTTAGTCTTAGCCTGTTCAACTTCCTTACCGTCCTTAGTAACCTTTTCGGTTGCAAGAACGACAGTCTGTTCAACACCGTTTTCGTCGGTATACTTTGTTTCCTTATCTGTGTCAAGGTACACTTCTACCTTAGTGTCCTCGGCGCCTTCTTCAGTTGCCGGAACAGTGTAGGTATAAACATATTTCATGTTAGCATTTGCAACGTCAGCCCATGTGAGACCTGCGTCCTTATCAGCAGGCTGGATTGTTGCAAGGTATGCCTGAATCTTACTGTCAGTGATTCCTGCATCTGCAATTTCCTGTGCGAAGCCTGCGGGATCAAGCTTGATGCCGAGGATTTCGTTCACAAGGTTGTTGATGAGGTCAAATGTCTTAGCGTCAAGGCCGCCGAGAAGGCCAACTATGAGGCTGAGAAGCATGTTGATGATGTCATCAGTGAAGATGTTTTCATTGAGGAACCAGTTGAGAAGTGAGCCGATGCTGTCTGTTGCGCCGGAAGCAGCGATGTCAGCAATGAGTGCGGGCATGTTGTCCATATCACCAAGGATATCGAGAACAGGAGCAATTGCATTGTTGAGAACTGCGTCGAGCTTGTTGATTGCCTGAGTTACTGTTGTCTTGTCAACAACATCCTTCTTGGCATAGTCATAATCTGTCTTAGCAATAAGGTCGAAGAGAACCCTAGCCTGTGAAACAACATAATCACTTGCAAGAAGCTTGATTATAGCATCAACAACAGCTGCGGGATTTTCGATAGCTGTATCAACGATGTCCTTAACCTCGGGAAGATCCTTAAGAGCATCTGCAAGGTCAACCTTGAGCATAGCAAGAAGATCATTGATTGTATCTGTTGTGAGGATCATATCGAACAGAGTGATGAGCATGTCAGCTGTTTCTATTTCGATATTTGTTCCCCATGTACCGTTGAGGATATCCCATTCGGGATCAACGAGTGAAGGAACTTCCTTGATTGAACCGTCTGCATTTGTTGCAGCTGCACCTGCAGCAAGGTCTGCAAAGCGGAGCTCAATGTGCTTGAGGTCGGGAGCAAACTTGCCGAGAGCCTTAACGATAAGATCTTCAAGTGTTGTTGCATCAAGATCAATTGTAAGACCTACGTTTGCGCCGTTTTCTGCAACGTCATCGCCGATGTAGAAGCTGAAGATTTCAGCGCCTTCTTCGAAGAGTGCGTTGAGTTCAATAATGATAGCTACGGGAAGAACGTCTTCAAGTGCTCTGATGAGTTCACTTACGGGAGCAATAAGGTTGGAAACGATTGTTGTAAGACCGTTCTTGCTTATTGTGTGTGAAAGTGAGCCAAGGAGATTAAGTACGAAGTCAATCGGTGTGTCAAGGCCGTTAACAACATACTTAAGAAGAGTCTCAAGGATGTAGCCGAGTGCGCCCTTAGTTTCGATTGTTTCTTCATATTCAGCCTGAGTGAGAAGACCGTCAGCTTCTGTCATGCCGAGAGCTTCCATGAGAGGAAGAATTGCATAGTTGTAGCCTGAGCCGCCCATAATCTTGATTTCATCAAATACGCTGAGGCTCTGACCGTATACAGGAGCAGCTGAATCGAATTCATATACGCCGCCTGCAAGGAGAATCTCAAGGATGAAGTCAACGGGGCTGAGGAATGCTGTGAGGATGCTTACAAACTTTTCTATCTTCTTATTGATATCTGTTTCGTCTGCAAGACCCCATTCGTGGTCAACAACAACCTTTGTTGCCTGAACGTCTGTGTAAACAGGTTCAGCTGCATATTCCTTCGTTTCTCCGTTTTCACCGCTGATCTTAACCTTAACGCTGCCGTCAGCAGCTACGGTTACACCGTCAGCAGCTGCAACGCCAAGCTTAAGAGCGAAGCCGCCCATGTCAACCAGGTAGTACGGATTGCCTTCCGGTGAAGTTTCCTGAACGAATACAGGTTCAACTTCGTAAACAATAGCGTCGTTGCCTTCGCCGATTGTTACTTCGTGCTCGTCAGCTGTGTCAAGATATACAGTTACAACTTCGTCTGTTGAGCCTTCAACTGAAGGATCTGCAGGAATTGTGTAGGTGTATGCATACTTAGTATACATGTCAACTACATCTGCCCATGTTTCAGCATCGCCGAAGAAGTTTTCAAGAATCTTGATACCCTTATAGGATTCAACATCGATATTGATGTCCTCGCCGAGTGCTGTTTCAACAAGGCTGATGATTTCGTTTGCAGATTCATTGAGACCACCGAGAAGTGATACAAGGAGACCTGCAATTGTGTTAGCAATGTCATCAGTGAGAACAAAGCCTGCAACGAGATCCTGGAGTGAGCCTTCAAGACCTACGAGAGGAAGAATTTCTTTGATGAGCTTGTCAAGGTTCGAAATAGCCTTTTCTGTTGTTGCCTTTGAAACTGAGTGAACTTCTGATTCATAGAGAACCTGAATCTTCTTGAGTGCAACCTCCGGATCTTCAATTGCAAAGTATTCAACAACATAGTCTGCTGTGAGAGTCTGGAGGAATTCGATTACGCCACCAACTGCGCCTTCCTTTGAAAGCTCAGCGATAACAAGGTTGATGATAGCGTCTTCGTCTTCCTTATCAGCAAATGCGGGAAGAATTTCTTCAATTGCGAAGGTCAGAAGACCGTCAACGAAGTATTCACGTGAGCCCACAATTGTTGTAAGCTTGCCCTTTACGCCTTCTGCTTCGAGGTCGGTAATAACCTGACCGTTCTGGTCAACGTAATTGCCGTTGCCGTCAATAACAGCAGAGTTAGCGGAGGAGCGGAGTGAGTCGATAACTTCATATTCACCGATAAGTGCTACAAGCTTCTTGAGCATGTCAGCAGTGATTACAAGATCAACCTTACCTTCCATAAGCTTATTGATTTCTGCAATAAGATTGTCAAGCTTGAGAATGCTGAGGTCAAGACCGAGGAGACCGAGGAGATCTTCTGTGCCTGTTACAGGTGCTACTACCTTGAACAAGCCGTTAGCAAGTGCAAGCACGTTGTCAACAAGGTCAGCAACGTTGTCACTTACAAGGAAGTAGAGAAGTCCTGCAAGGTGGTCTGCAAGGAAGGTTACGGGACCAGTCTTAAGACCGTCAACAAGAGCCATAATGATGTTTACAACTGCACCGAGAATATCCTCGATGTTCTTGTATGCGTTGAAGGTTTCGCCTGAAGGAATCTTATCCTTAAGAGCGTCGTTGTTCTTGATGTCGCCGAAGATAGCTTCAGCAAGAGCAAGGAGACCTTCTTCATAGCCCTTTGAACCACGGATTTCGATGTAACCGTCACCCATGATTACGCCGGAGTCGATTTCTTCTGTTCTGTCATCGTTATCCTTTGCACCGGGAACATCTGTATCGAAGTCGCCTACATATTCACCGTTTGATGAAAGCAGAGTGAGAGTCTTGCCCTGGAGAACAAGCTGGAGAACTTCTGCCACGGGTTCAAGGAGAACTGTGAATGCATCAATGAGAGCTGTGAGCTTGTCATCAGCGCCCTTGATACCGAATGAGAGAGCTTCGTTAAACTTGATAGCGGTTGCATGCTTTGTGCCTGTAACCTTACCGTCAGCGTCCTTGATTTCTTCAATCTTAGCCTTGAGGTCGTAAGATTTGCCTTCAATTTCTACTGATGTATTATCAAGCTTAGCATCTGTTGAGTAATATGTGCCGAGAACAGCTTCCTTATCAGCGGTTGCTGCTTCGATTTCGTAGGTGTATACATACTTGGTGTTGTTTGCAGCAACCTCTGCCCATGTATCAGCTGTGCCGATAATAGCCTGTACCGCTGCCACTGCGTCTGCATACTTGTCCTTATCTTTGAAGTGCTTTGTAATCTGTTCAAGGTATTCGTCAGCTGTGAGCTTGTGATCACCAATCTTGATAAGGTCAAGAACCATATCAATTGTTTCGTTACCGAGAACGCCGACAAGCATTTCAACAACGCCGCGAACCATGTCATCTGTAAGGAAGGATTCGATGAGAGCATCAAGAACCTTACCGATTGATGTTTCAGTTGTTGTGGCTGTGGGATCGAAGCCTTCAAGTGAAGAGCTGAGAATATCAAGAAGTGAGCCTGCTTCCACATTTTCACCTGCAAGAAGCGGGAGAACTGCGGGAAGAGCCTTATTGATAAGATCATCAAGAGTTTCAGGAATATCTGCAGCCGCTGTCTGGCCGTTATGGTCGATTTCGATGTAAATACCGTTGAGCTCTGCATATTCTACCTTATAGCCTTCGAAGAGTGAAACAAGGATTTCAGTGATTGTGAGACCGTTGTTTTCACCGTTGATGAGGTTCATAAGAAGTGTTGCAACGATATCCTTCTTGTCAGCTGTACCGTCAACCTTAACATCCATCATGTTTGCAACCTCTGTGAGAAGCTGCTTTGTGAGAACGTTTTCAAGAAGGTATACGAGTGAGTCAGCAATATCTACTGAGTAGGTATCAACAACATAACGTGTGCTGATGATCTTGAGTTCAGCTGAATCTCTTTCTTCATTATAGTCAGCCTGAGCGAGCTTGATGATGTCGCCCTTTGCGCCGTACTTGCTGTTTTCTGCAATTACTTCAAGCTCATAGTAGGTCTTAGCATTTGCAGACTTAACACCGGGAACGATTGCATAAGCAACATATTCTGTGAAGAAGTTTGCAGGAAGAATTTCCATAACTTCTGCAGTTTCGCCTTCAGGTGTCTTAACAAGGATGCCTGTGAGAAGCTTATTGAGGATTGCAACAAGGTTGCTGCCGTCCGTGCCTGCGATCTGAAGAATCTGATCGAGGGTGTACTTCTTGTATTCTTCGCCCTTGTCGTTAGTGTCAAGAGTATAGTCTGCATCTGCAGGCATGTAGTCGCCGATCAGCGGGCTGAGGAGACCGCCGAGAAGGTCGTCAAGAAGAGCGCCTACTGCGGGTTCAGCAACGTCAAGAAGAGCGAATACGGGTGATACAAGATTTCTTATAAGAAGCTCAATGCCGTTTGAAGAAATGAAGTATGAAAGTGAGGGAAGAAGTGTGAATACATATTCAAGAGGACCTGCTGCAAGGTTTTCAACAATGTTGAATACACCGTCAACGATAGCGCTGAGTGTAAGCACTGTGTTCTTACCGTCTGCATATTCATTTGCAGTTGTAAGCGGATTTGTTGCTACCTGGTCAGCAGCAAGAGCCTTAAGAAGAGGCAGAATTGCGTACTTATAGCCTTCGCCGCCCTTGATTGTAATAGCGTCAACCTTCTTACCGTCGATTGTTGAGGAGATTGTGATGTCGTCACCGTGGAACAGGAAGTTCACAACGGGTTCAACAGCCTTAACGATACCGTAAAGCTCAGTGATGAACTTATCCTTCTTCTGTGTGAAGGTGAGTGTATCGTCATCAAGTCCCCAATCGAATGTTCTTGCGCCAAGAACCTTAGTGCCGGCTTCTACGTAAGCCTTTTCAACTTCAACAACAACATTCTTACCTTCAATCTGTACGGTTGCTTCGTCAGCATCCTCAGTTGCAAGATATACTGTGCCGCTGTAGTCCTTGGATTCGTCGATGTCAGCAGTTGTGGTATCGTCTTCTACTGAGTATGTCCAGTTGAAGCCGTACTTGTCATCATCCATCATGCGTGCAAGAACAGGTCTACCACCTTCATGTGCTCTCCAGATGATTTCACCGTCGTCATCTGTTGCGATAGCATATGTGTAAAGAATTACTTCCTTAGTTGTGCCATCAGCGAGAGTGATATTCTGCTTGGTTTCGTTATCGTATTTATTACTGTCAAAGTGCTGTTTGATTACATATGTTGTTTCGTCATCTGTTGTTTCTTCAGTGTCTGCACCGGTTACTACTGTGTCAATGTAATAGTATGCATAGTCAGAGTAGTAGGATGCAACGTCAGCCCAGGAAGCTGTGTATACAACTGCACTGCCAAGACCTGTTGAGTCCTGACCTGCATGCTGATTCTTCTGCTGAGCATCTTCAACAGCTTCCATAATGAAGTCGTGAAGAGCTGTAGCCCCTGCTGCTTCTGCGCCTGCTGCAACTGCTTCAGGCTGAAGATTTACGTTAAGAAGCTGTGAAAGAACAGGTGAGAGTGAATCAATTGTTTCAGCGATGTCACCGCCGAGAAGACCAACGATCATGCCAACGAGCATATCCATTGTCTTGTTGTTGAATGCAAGGTCTGTAAGGATTGCTTCAACAACCATCTGCAGTGTTACGCCTGTGTAACCGCCGTCTGTATCCTTGAGTGAATCAAGTGCGCCCTTAAGGAATTCTACTTCTTCAAGCATGGGAAGAAGTTCGGGAATAATACCGAGGATAGCCTGGTCGAGCTTCTTGATTGCACGTCTTACCTTACGTGCGGTGAGATTTGAGTTCGGAGTATATGTCTCATAGTTGTAGTCCTTAGCATCGAATGAGAGATATTCGATGAGTGTGCCTTCTACATCGTAATGATAGAAGTAGTTAAGGAGAACCTGAAGAATGTTGTATCTGTTTTCGCCGGTAATACCTTCGATAACAGTTGCAATTGTTTCGTTCTTCGGATCTTCAAGGTCTACACCTGCGAGCTCAAGAATATCAAAGATAAGTCCTTCTTCTGCAAGAACTGTTTCAGAGATGAGCTGAAGAACAGTGTTTGCTCTTGTTGCAACTGCACCTTCAACATAACGCTTACCGCCGGCTGCTCTTGCGCCGAAGTAACGCATTGTTTCAATTTCACCAACAGCGCAGATCTTAGCTGCGAGCTTATTGAAGAAGCCGTCAAGGAAGCCGAGCTTAGTTGTGTCGTCAGTCTTATCATCAGGTGTGCCGTTGTCATCCTTAACAAGACCCATGATGAGATCTTCAAGGCCTTCTGCAGTGAGAAGAGCAGAGATGAGTTCACCGGGTGTGTCTGTGCCTTCGGGAAGAGCAATGATATCCTTAAGAAGACCTGTGAGAAGCTCGTAAACATTGAGAGCTACGAGAGGCTCTGTTCTGCCTTCAATGCTGAGTTCCTTAGCTGTAATGTCATTAACCATGTCAATGAGAGTTACAAGAGGAGCGAGCATCTGCTCAACTGCCTGTGCAAGACCGTTGGAGGTAATGAAGTATACAAGCTGGGGAAGAAGATCAATGATGGTCTGAACGGGTGAGCCAACTATCTTTGTGATGAGCTTTTCAATGCCCTTAACGATGAAGTCTGCAAATTCTGCATCTGTGAGAAGTGCAACTTCATTCTTATCCTTTTCAATCTTGATTCCGAGCATTTCAGCAACGGGGATTACGAAGCGGTCGTAACCGTCGCCTGCGGAAATTGTAACACCGTCAAGGATTACAAGATCGCCGTTTTCAAGGAACAGGAGCTGGAATACGGGTGCAAGCGGAGTGAGGATGTCACCAAGAAGTGCGAGAGCGTCGTCGTATGTCTTCACGCCGAAGCTGTCAGTACCGGTGAGCTTCACTTCGTACTTGTATTCGTATACAACCTTATTGTCTTCGGTCTTAACAACGTAAGCGTCCTTAACAGGCTCTTCAAGAACCTTATTGCCTTCAGCATCAGTTGTTTCCTTAGCTGTGCCGCCGGATACATAGTAAGTACCGAATTCGTTTGTGAGTGTTGCTGCAGATGATGCATAAACGGGAATCTTGTTGCCGTCCTTATCTTCTGCATATACGGGGATGGGTTTATTTACTGAATCTGTGTTGTAAAGGTGCTTGCCGTCGTTAGCGATAGGCTGATCCTTATATTCAACATCATCTTCAGCATTGTCAGGTGTGTTGTTTTCGTCAACCTTGTAGGTTACCTTATGGCTTTCAGCATCAAAGGGAATGAGAGCCTTGTATTCTTCATAAGCCTCTGCCCATGTGTCGCAGTCAGCAAATACATTGTTAACTGCAGGTGAGGACTTCTTGAAGTAATCAAGAGTGAGGTTGATGCCGCCGTTAACGCCGCCTGTAAGCTCGTAAACCATTGTGAGGATATCGTCAAGCTTACCTGCACCGAAGAGATTTACAAGCAATGTGAAGATTGTTGTTGCAAGGCCGTTCTTAACTTCGCCGGTCTTTTCATCACGAGTATCAATGAAGAGTGACTTGATGAGGTTTTCAACGATATCTTCAAGTGAATCGCCTGTAAGGTCAAGCTCAAGGTTTACACCGAAGGTGGGAAGAAGTTCACCAACAAGAGGAAGAACTGCTGCGATAAGTTCGTCAAGCTTCTTGGGAAGCTCTTCAAGCTCGTCCTCGTTGATTTCAATTTCATCCCATTCAACTGTGGGAAGAGTATTTGTTACGCCTGCAGGAGTTTCAACTCTTTCAGGTGCATACTCAACATCGTACCATGAAAGCAGGTCGATAAGAAGTCTTTCAAGAGCTTCACCGTCCATGAATACGCCGTAAAGGAGTACGGGAAGGAGATAGTCTGTGTCAAGAACCTTATCTTCGTCAGGCTTCATGTTCTTGAGTGCTTCGTCTGAGAAGTCGAAGTCGCCAAGGAGGCCTGCAATAAGATCACGAACGCTTTCCTGGAACAGAAGAGTGTCAAGAACTGCAAGAAGAACTGTTTCACGGTCAACATAGTAGTCTGTTGCCTTTTCAGCAGTTACAACTGTGCTGAGGTTAAGGTTGTCTTCATTGTAGTCAGGAACTCTGATAACAACATTGCCTGCGCCTTCATCGTCATACCATGCGCATGATGCAAGAGTTGCAAACAGACGGTCTGAGATGAGGTCGGAGAGAACAAGCTTCTTACCGTCACCGAGGTCAATCTTGACACCTGCAAGAAGATCCCAGATGATATCCATGAATGTAAGCTTGCTTGTATCGATACCGCTGTCGTTGTTGAGAATATCGTCATCCTCTTCAGCAGCAAGAGCTATGCCTGCATTTGCATTAGCGTCTGCAGCTTCGTCAATCTGCTGTTCTGCATATTCTGCAGCTGTGTCAACTGCGGGATCGTCGGTCTTAGCTACAAGGCCCTGAAGAAGACCCTTGATAAGACCCATGATATCAAGATCGTAAACGTTCTTGATCATGTCTGTAAGAGCAGTTACAGGTGAAAGGAGGTTGCCGACGATGGTGTCGATACCGTCACTTTCAATGAATCTTGAAAGATAGGGAAGAAGTGTGGCAAGAGTTGAGATAGGTCTGTCGCACAGTGAATCAACGAGTGCAAATACTGCATCGAGGAGTGACTGAAGAATAACCTTCTTCTCGCCGGGATAGGTTACAGGAAGACCAAGATCATCTTCGCCTTCGCCACCGTAGATGGCTCTTTCGTATTCAGCCTGAGTTGCATAATAGTTTTCAAGGTACTTTGTTCCGTCAGCCTTTTCAAATACAGGTGCACCGAGAGCGTTGATAAGGGGAAGGAGAACGCCTGCATAGCCGTCAAAGCCGCGGATATTGATTTCTTCATAGATGGAGAGCTTTTCGCCTGTGAGGAATACCTCAAGAATGAGTGAAAGAGGCTCAAGAATTGACCACAGAACAGTTACGAAGTTCTGACGTGACTGCTTTCTTGCTTCTTCAATTTCAGCTTCTGTTGCACCTTCTGCAGGTTCAACAACGATATTCCACTCAGCGTCAAACTTAACAGCTGTCTTCTGGCTGTCTGTATCGTCAACCATAAGTGCAGTAAGAGTGAACTTCTGCTCTTCAGCATTTTCGTCTGAAGCAGGAATTACATATTCAGTCTTGCCTGCATCCTTATGGGTGTACGGTGTACGAACATCCTTTTCCTTGTCATCATCTGATGCATAGTAGAAGTATTCATACAGACCATCAGCATTCTTGCTCTGCTTCTGGTTGTAAACAGGAATAAGTGCTACATCCACGTCATCAGCTGTGTCTTCTGTGCCCTTATAGTCAACCTTTGTTGTGGTTGCTGTTGCGGACTTATCGAAGTAGGAAGCATAGATGGGTTCGTCCTTATCGTTTACTGCGGGCTCGCCATCCTCGTCAAGAGTCTGGTACTTATATTCGTAGTGCTTGTTAGCTTCGGCAACTTCAGCCCATGTCATTGCAACTGTTTCGCCGTCAACTTCCTTATTGATAAGAGAAGCAAGAACGGGGCCGTTATCTGCAAAGTTTGCGGGTGAAATGTCAATGCCTGCAGCACTCTTGAGGATATCTGTTACGATACCGATAATGTCACCTGTGCCTTCGCTTGCAAGAAGACCTACAAGCATACCGAGAAGGTCATTGATGAGCTTATCTGAGAAGAGAAGGTCTTCAAGAAGTCCGTTAACAGCTGTCTTGAGGTTGATGTCATCTTCTTCAGTGAAGATACCGTAGAAGAGACCGCCTTCCTTAACAAGGTCCTTCTTGAACAGGTTGAGAACTGTACCAACAAGCTTGTCAAGGTTGTCAATAGCATATGCTGTCTTAACACGTGAAATCTCTGAACCGGTATAGGTACCTGCCTGGATTTCAGGAAGGATATCCTGGTATGTCTTACCGTATTCATCGTAGAAGTTATAGTGATATTCTTCGATAGCGATAAGTTCTACGTGGTCAGCATCTGCAACGGTGTACTCTGTGAAGAGTGCAACGATGAGGTCAACGAGACTGTCGGGGCTCTGGAATACGTTTGTAAGGAGTTCGTCGAGTAATTCTGCATCTGAGCCGTTTTCGTCTGTAAGATCATAGCCGAGAAGCGCACCGAGTACTTCCTTAAGTGTTGTATTTTCGAATACGAAGTCAAGGATGAACATGAACATGTCTTCCTTGTCAACTGAAAGCTGACCGTTATATGCGTCAATCTTTACATAGTTTTCGTATTCTGACGGGATAGTGTGTTTTACGCCGTTTGCGTCGGTATACTCTTCACCAAAGGGTGAAGCGAGGGCTGCAATTGACTTGAGCCAGTCGGTTACAGCTGTTGCACGCATTGTTCTTGCTTCTTCGAGTTTTTCTTCATCACCCGGGTTAGCATTAATCAATGCCCATGCTGCGTTTTCAACGTCACCGTCTATGAAATATGTCAATGTGCGTTCAAACTTTTCTTCGCTCTTCATGAGTGAAGTAAGGTCGATCTTAATGTTTGCAACAAATGAGATGAGTGCCTGTGAGAAGTTAATGCCTGTTGCTTCAGCGGGATGCTGAGTTACTACGAACTCACCCTTTTCATCATCATATTCGATATCGTCATAAACCTTGTTTCCGTCTTCATCAAGATAATACTTGAAGATATCCTGGAAGGTGGTCCATGTGTTTGTACCGAGCATATCGATGATACCTGCGCCGAGGTCATTAACATCAATTGAGAGAACGGGACCGAGTCTGTCTGTAAGTGCTGTGAGGAATGAAAGCAGGTTAGAGAGAATCTCGGTTGCACCGTCACTTGTGATGAAGTATGCAAGGGTGGGAAGAGCTGACATGAGAGTTGAAATCGGGTATGTTGCAAGGATTTCAACGAAGTAGAGGATATAGTTAACGATAACCTTAAGGAAGGTTTCCATGTTATATCCGTACTTGGGTGAGAACTCGATTGTGCCTTCATTTTCAGCAGCAAATGACCACTCTGCAATTGTATCTGTACCCTTGAGTACCCATGTACCGAGTGAACGCTGCATACCCTTGTTACCCTTAACAAGGTTTGCAGGAATAAGATTTACAGTTTCTCCGTAAATTTCCTTACGCTCGTTGTTGAGCAGTTCAAGCATGGTGATTTCTTTACCGTCAACAACGATGGGATTACCTTCTGCATCTGTTGCAGGAGTTGTGTTAAGAGTGCCGAGGATAGCATCAAGACCGAAGCCGCGGAGAAGCGGAAGCATTGTGTCTTCATAGCCGTCCTGACCTTCAATATTAAGTGTGTCAAAGAGCTTAACTGCCTTGTTTGAGGTGTGACCGAAGAAGAGAGCTTCAAGAATGTCTTCAAGTCCGCCTATAATTTCCCAAAGGCAAGTGATGAAATAGCTTACCTTGCCGTAGAAGTGTTCTTCATAGCCCATGGATTTAACATCGTCAAACTTCCATGACCATGCATTTGCAATCTTTTCTTCAGTATAGACTGCCTTAAGTGTATACTTAGTCCAGATTTCATTGCCATTTTCGTCCTTGGATATTATCTTGTTGCCGTCAGCATCTTTCTTCACGTTGCCGTCAGCATCGAGCTCATATACGGGCTCTGCGAAGGATTCAAGGTTCTGATAGCCGTAGAGATACTCTTTATCTACGGTCTTACCCTCGTCGTCCTTGCCCTTATAGGTATAAACGTACTTGCCGTCCTTAGTCTCCTGAACGTAAGTGCTTGCAAGGAGCTTCATTGTGGGCTTTGTGGTGTCGTCTTCTGTGATCTTAATCGTCTTGTCTGCATCCTCATATGTGGGATTACCCTTGTCGTCAAGAACATCCTTCTGAGCATATGCAAGCTTAGGTGCACCGTCTTTGAGTACTACATTGCCGTTCTTGTCATATTCATAAGCCTGATAGCCGTGCTTTGCAGAGATATCAGCCCATGTAAGCTCACGTGTTTTACCGTCAACGGTAACCTGAGGAACACCGTCTGCGTCTTCAGTAACAGTGAGACCGTAGGTCATGTACTGACGAAGACCGCCGTTGGGTGCTGCATTCTTATAAACTGTTGCAGCTGTGATGTCGATACCTGCATCTGAAACGAGGGGAAGGAAGTCGCCGATTGAACCGCCGAAAATGCCAACAAGAAGGTTGACAATTGTTGTCATTGTTTCATCCTTGAATGCAAGGTTTTCAACAAGCTTTGTGAGGATTTCATAAAGGGTTGCGCCCTCGCCGTCAGCTTCAATACCAAGGCTTGAAAGGTCAAGGATACCCTGTGAAATAAGGATTCCGAATACGTCGGGAAGAGCCTTCTTAAGAACTGCGTCGAAGCTGTCAAGTGTGTCACCTACTTCTTCCTTAGTGAAGAGGTAGTTACCGTTTTCGTCCTTGCTGATTGTTTCCCAATCATAAGGCACGTGCTCGATGCCGTACTTAGTCATGATGTTTTCAATAATTTCGCCGGTTTCAGCGTCAATTACTCTGTCGTTTTCATAGCCTGCTACGCCCATCTTAGCATAGAACAACTTCATGCCCTTCTTGGGAAGGTAGTCAGTGAGAATGTCAACAACAATACCTACGATAATGTCGGCACCGGTACCGTTATAGTTACCGTTGTTTTCAACACGCTGTCTTGCACGGTTGGAGATACCTTCAACAATTGAACGTACCTTTGCCCAGTCTTCAGTTGTTTCGTCGGTTACATCCTTGCCCTCTTCAGTTGTTGCGTACCAATCCATGAACATGTCTGAGAACATAAGAATGAGGTCATCAGTCATGATGGAACGGACAATTGTGATAAGGGTCTGAGCAGGTGAGCCTTCAAAGTATGTGAACTCACCGCCAACACCTGTTACGTTTGAGGGAAGCTTTGTGTGTGACTTTGAGCCGTACATTGCAAGTGTTGCAAAGTTAATGAAGTTAGTTACAACAACATCCTTACCGGTATCAAGGTCTGAGCCTGCTACCATGTCGGAAATCATTGTGTTGAGAGTATTCTCAAGATTAAGGAACTCGTCAAGAAGAGCTGCAATGTCAAGTTCAAGAGCTCTTGAAAGAATCGGGTCAATAATGTTGAGAAGCTCAAGTACAGGTGAGATAAGGTTCTTAACTACCAGTGAAAGGTTATTTGTTGTTACGGGGATACCGTCCTTCACTTCACCTGTTTCATATGAATAGAGAAGATATGCGATGTTGGGAAGCTTGGAAAGAAGTACTGTGAGAGGACTTTCAAGAAGACCAAGCTCACCTGAAGCTTCATCACCAACAAGAAGTGCTCTGAGAGCTGCAAAGAGAGGTGCAAGAGGTGATTCCTGAGTGCCCCATACTCTCTGGTTTTTATAAGTATCTACGGGGTTGGTGGTTCCGTGAACGTAAGTGAGATAATCATTTTCGCTCATTGAAGCTGTATATGTCTTATTATTCTTCACTTCAACAACAACATCACCGTAGCCAAGTGATTCAATAAGCATTGTTAATGCTGTCTGATAACCCGGGTTACCTTCAAGTGTAAGCTCGTCAAGAAGAGTGATATCCTGACCGCTGAACAGGAAGGAAAGAAGGGGATTGAGGGGAGTGAGAAGTATTTCGAGAGCGTCGAAGAAGGTGTCAACCTTAACCTCTGCACTTTCATTGCCGTTAAGCATGTAGAACCAGTTGTAGTCGTCGGCAGGAGCAGTTACCTGTGCCCAAGAAAGATCTTCTGCTGCAAGGCCGGGATTCTGTGCTACTGCTTTATTGTAGCATTCGCCAAGCCAACCGGTAATTGCAGTATTACCTGCTGCTTCAGCTGCATTATAGAAGCTTATAGGTCTGATATCAATGTCAAAGTCTGCAAGTGCGGGAAGAAGGTCTGCAACTATGCCGCTGCCAAGGATACCGCCGAGAAGACCTGTATCCATAACGGGGATTTTCTCTCCGTTTTCATCAAGAACATAATCTCCGTTTTCGTCTTTCTTAAATGCAAGAACTTCGTTGCCGTCCTCGTCCTTTTCCTTCTTCTGCTCACCTGTACCAACAAGGAGAGTTACAAGAAGCTGCATAACGTCATTTGATGTGATAACATCAGCAACAACGTCTGCGAGTGTGTCACCTTCCTTAATGTTCTTAATGGGCTCAATGATGCCTGCCATGTTTTCGGGAAGCAGGTCCTCGAGCATGGGAAGAAGCATAGGAACGAGTGAAGGAAGAAGCTCCATGATAAGGTCGTCAATGTTCTTGATTGCTCTGTCAACCTTACCGATTCTCATTTCGTCAGTTGCATTGTCTGCACTGATACCGCCGTCAACGGTCTGCTTTTCACCGTTCGCATCAATATAGATGCCGTCGGGGATTTCTGCAAGTGACTCAGTGAGATATTTACCGAGAACGAATTCGCCGTCTGCACCGAAGTCAGTGTAATTCAATGTGCCGTTTTTAGCTGTATCGTTGTAAGCATAGAAAGTGGGAACATACTCATTAAGAAGTGTTATGAGGATAGCAACAACTGTGTCAGCCTGACCGTCGATGATGGGAAGAATAGTATCAATGATGGAAACTGAGCCTTCCTCTGATGCACCGCCGCCAAGAAGACCGCCGAGCAAGGGCATAAGCTGCATGATAACACCGTCATTAAGAAGCCAACGGAAGAGTGAAAGAAGTGTATCACCGGTGTCAACATTAAGGTGATAGTTTGTCCATGTGCTCTGGCATCCTGAAATCGTTCTAACATCAGGAGTACCCATTGCCATAAGACGGTTAACATGGATATCAAGGGATACTGTTCCCTTGTCGCTCTTCCATACGAGCATATCAAGGAGACCTTCACCTGCAGAACTGAAGAGTGTCTGGGTAAGAAGACCGGGATTTGTATAATAATAAGTTCCGTCATAGTAGAGCTCCTGTCTTACTGCAGTGTACTGTCCGTTCGGAAGACCGTCAGGATACTGTTCTGCAAGAGCCTTTGTATCAACTGCATAACTGATTACATTGCCGTCTTTATTATAAAGGTCATAAATCTTGTTGCCGTCAGCATCAAGAATATCCTTCATGAGTGCCTTTGTGTCACTACCAGGTCTGTCCTTAGTTCTTGAAACGCCGAGAAGACCAGTGAGAACACCGTTGATACCGTTTGTGAGATCAAGACCGAGATTGGTAAGAAGAGGTGTAACGATGTCAGAAATGCTGATAGGAATATCAGCAAGACCGAGAACATTAATGTTGATACCAACATTACTGAGCTTAGGCATAAGCTGGTTGTATTCAAGAGCGCAAAGAAGGTTGGGAAGAAGCTCAAGAATTGATGATATGGGAGATACAAATAATTCGTTCTGAATCCAATAGAAAAGGGGATCAAAGATAGCCACCCATACATCTCTACCGTAACCGCTGGGGAAACGTGTGTCATGTATCTTGTAGCTATCACTCATATCAAGGAGTGACTTGATTGTAGCGCCGGATCTGTATCCGTGGGGGTTTTGACCGGTCTGAGGCTCGATACCGAGAAGTCTGTAAAGAGGAATAAACAGAGCATCGTAAAGAGCATCACCTGTACTTGAAAGGTCAAGGGTTACATTGATTTGACCGATGGCACCCTGAAGACCTACAGTACGTCCTGTAAGAAGAGTGTTCAAGGGGTTAACAAGACCTGCAGTTGCAACTGTAAGTGAATCATAGAAGGTCTTTTCGTTTGTGATATTCCACGCCTTCTTGGGATCCCAGTTTGACCAATCAACAATCTTCATGCTTCCACGGCCGTTTTTGTCTGCTGATTCCTGAGTCCAATATGACCAGTAAACATCACCGAGAAGGAAATAATAAACATAGTCTGTATCAGCTGTTTTCATGGTATCGGTTACAAATGAATAATTACCGAGACCAACGCCATTGTTGAAGAACTGATACCAGGGCTGCTCACCATAGTTCTGATAGAAATGGTGAGGATCAAGAGGAATAGCTTTACGTGCAGCACTGGGCACGATATCGCTAAGTCTGTATCCAACGTAAGAGTCTGTCATTTTTGCAACTTCTCCACCTATGAGAGGCATAAGTGTCTTGAAGAATACATCATGAAGCACGCCACCGAACAACAGACCGTTAATAAGGTTAACAAGGAACTCACGGAGATTTGTGATTTCAGTGCCTGCAGCATGAACTGTGCCGTCAGGTTCTGTAAATTCATAATCCCATGTGCCAAGGAAGCCTGTTTCGTTTCCGAATTCGTCTGTTGTTTTGATGATTGAGTTAAGAATCGTACCAAGGTCTTCAGAAATAAGCATGTTGTCGAACTGGGCAACAGCATCGTCCATACGTTCCTTTATTTCATTTTCACCAAGGAGACCTTCTTTAAGTCCAACTTTATTTACAAGCTCA
The DNA here is from genome assembly GCA_045604105.1 of Acutalibacteraceae bacterium. Classification (GTDB taxonomy): domain Bacteria; phylum Bacillota; class Clostridia; order Oscillospirales; family Acutalibacteraceae; genus UBA6857. The sequence goes on from JAZUNJ010000047.1 coordinate 83,275, forward strand.
ATTACTGTGTCATAATCGAGTGTACCGATACCGGATGTCCACATGTAATCGTAGAAGGAACCGGCATAGTTATTACCGTTCTGGTATCTGTCGAAAAGGTAATTGAGGATTTCCTTGTCAGCTGTATTACCCTTTGTTGAGGTTACATAGCTTCTCATTTCTGCAAGCTTTTCACCAAAATACTGAGCATCAAGAGAATACTCTGTAACTGTGCTGTAAAGGTCCGCAAGTTCTTCTGTTGTATGTGCAACGAGGCTTGAATCTGCAAACTGTTCTGCATCAGGCTTGTATGCAGGTTCACTCTTGAGGAAGTTGAAAAGAACTGTCTGGGGAGCTTCCAGAGCCTTCATTGATGAAATTATGCTTTCGAAGTTGTAGTAGGTAATTCTGTTACCGCCTTCTTCATAGTAGGTCTGAACTCTTCCAAGCTGTTCATAAATACGGTTAGCAGCACGTCTCTTAAGGTCGTTGAGGAAGTTATCATAGGGCTTAACACCGTCTTCACCGAAGATTTCAGCAAAGATATCGGCGGCACCTGTGTTTTCAGAAAGCATCTTGATTTCTGAGTAGCCGAGAGCTACAAATTCATTATAGTATGTTGTGATAACCTTGTAGGACATACCACCGGTAAGACGGGCAGCATCCATGTATGCGTCCATCTTATCTCTTATTGTAATATACTTAGAACCGTGAAGATTGAGGTTGGCCCTTTGGTAATTTGCATAGAAAGCGTTCCAGTTGTCCTTATTGATAATAGGAGTACCAACTGTGCCGAGAGCATCAAAATTAACGTTGCCTGCAGCATCCTGAATAAGAGGGAATACCTTAATCTCGAAGGCTTCTACAAGCTTTGAAGCTTGCTCATAGAACGCCTTTGCTTCGTTGTAGTCAACGTGAACGCAATGTGGTACTTCTTTCTTTTCTTCATCGGAGAAAACACCGTCGCCGTTTTCGTCAACCCAGCCGTATGTACATTCAGCACCTGTGTAACCGTCAGCTTCACCAAAACCGTTACCCTTGCCGTCACAAATCATGGTGCAGTTTTCACCGCCGCATGTGGTGTTGCCCCAAACATGGCCCATTGACTGAGAGGTGCCGGCATCCATTACGATGTCAGTGCAGATGTCGTTCCATACTGTCTCCCATTCTTCAGCGTAAAGCACAGCTACACGCTTTTCAAGAGCAGTAAGTCTCGTAAGAACGGAAACATAGTAATCTCTGCCGCCATCAAATGCAGCAATAATGTCATTTGTAATATTAACGGTTGTTTCGCCGTTGAAAGCATTTGTATCGTCAAGCTCAGCAAGAAGATCCTTGATCTCACCACGGATATCGTAAACAAGGTCTGCAAGAGTCTTGTCGTCTGTTTCATTGGGATCAGCAGTTAATGCTGCAGCTTCATCAAAAAGGGCATCAAAACCGGACTTATACTCTGCAGCATAAGCCTTTGCAATATATTGAACGATGTTGGTCTTGTACCACTGCTTAACTTCAGCCCATGTTCTGTTGCCATCAATAGCAGGACTTACGTAAGCATTCCAGATATCTTCAGGGTTACCTACCTGTGCAGCACCAACAGCAAGATCGTATTCAACGATGTCTTTAGAAATCTGTGTAACAGTTTCATTAAGAACATCTGTTGCCATCTGATCGTAGGGTGTTTCGGGATTAAACCATTTGTCTGCAAGTCCGATAAACTTATTAATTGATTGCTTTACTACATCAAGAGCTGATGCCGTTAATACAGCATTCTGTTCCTGATGCTCAAAGGTGATATCACCTGCAGTGATACCATAAGAAGCAGTCATATATGATGTGTTGAACTTTACAGTTGCCTTATACAGCTGCAAATCAGCAGGATCTGTAGGAATATCCTCGTAAGCATCTGCTGTGCCGTCTGCCCACTGAAGCACGTCAAAGCCTGCACCTATGTAAAGGGTAATTACCTTCGGTGCGCTATAGCTGCCTACATCCGATGTTTCACCGAATGCAAAATACTTCAGAATTTCATCGTACTGACTAAGGCTTACAAGATAATGATCATTATCGTCATTGGTTCTGTTATCAAGCACTGCTTTGATTTCATCAAGAATAGCCTTATAGATACCGTAATAGGTATGCTTTACTCCGGCATACTCTTCAGCCGCAGCAGAATATGCTGCAGCAACCCAGTGCCACGAACCTGATGCAGAGTCTGTTTCAACTCTCCACATTGTCGCGCTTGCCTGTTGCGGAACACGCTTCAGATCTTCAGCTGTCGCCTTATCGCTCGTTGCAGCCGCAATATAGTCCGCCAATGTTGCATGGTGGAGCTCAATTCGGCTCATGAGGTTGTCGATAGTGTTATCTGCGCCGAGAACGCCGAAACACACGGACACGCTGGAGACTATCATAACGATAGCGAGTACGCAACTTAGTACTTTCTTTCCAACTTTCATAAATTTTCCTCCTTAAATGAAAGAATATGTATATTACAAATAGGATTCCCTATAATAATACCGAGGCTTTTACCCAAAAAAGGGTGCAAAATGCCCATAGAGACACCTATAACTATAGGTAGTATATCATTTTAATACAAGTTTTTCAATAAGATTTTTTAATTTTTTCTTAATTCTACATTTTGCATATATGGAAAGTTTTTATTTTGGTAAGTTTTACATGTATTGTCAAAAGGGCTAAAATTCTCAAAATTCAAATAAAACTGTATGTTGTTAACTCTGATTTCCGATGCACAACATATGGTTATTATGCGAATTCAGAATAATAATACATGTGATTTTGTTCTTTCGTCAACTAATCACCCGTATCAAATCCGTTCAGAAAGAAACGCACAAAAAACCCGGTAATACACGCGTATTACCGGGTTTAATTATTCATTCATCTGCAGGGTTTCCGATACCTTACAGATCCGCCTTCATTCTCAGATTCTTGAGTCGGGATCTGCGCAGCAGGAAGCCTTACCTGTGAAGAGCTTGATGATCTTCTGGAAGAAGCGGAAGAATCCACCCCAGAAGTTGTTACGGTGACATGAGCATGAGCAGCTTGTGTCTTCTTCTGGCTTTTCGAATACAACATCGCTGTTGTCCTTATCAACATTGCCCTGCTCGTCAACATTTACATCGTAGCTTGTTTCACCAAGACCGTCTGCACTTACGAATACTCTGTATTCGCCGGGCTGTACGTAGAATACTACGATACCATCTGTCTTTGTTCTGTCATTGATGCCTGAATCAACATAGTTGCCTTCAGCATCCTTAACGAAGAGCTTAACAAGTGCGTTGTTGATGGGAGCACCGTTCTGATCCTTAACGTTTACAACGATCTGTGCAAGCTTACCTGAAATTACTTCTTCAAGTGTTTCACCGCACTTATTCTTACAGGTGTATATACGCTTACCGTCTGTGCCTGTTGCATAATCAGGAGCAATGCTCTGTGAAAGCTCCCAATCGTGACCTGTTGCAGGAACGTTGCCGTCAATGTAGTAATATCCGCAAGCACATGCATGCTTGATACCGCCGGGCTCTGTACAGGTTGCGCCTGTATTGGACTCTACGTAGGTATGCTTGGCCTGTGTGAATTCGGGGCTTACTGCAATATCCTTTGTAACAACTGATGTGTCAGCACTCCACTTGCTGAATGTGTAGTGACCGTTTACATCTGATGCGGGAGTCTTGATCTTGTTTACATCACCCTGATATCCTGCTTCTGTGCTGCCGTATTCATAGGTGCCTGTCTGAAGAACATTGCCGTCCTTATCAAGATAAGTAACTCTGTATACTCTGGGAATTGCCTTATACTGTGCAATATAAGTAACGCTTGCCGTAACTTCAGGAATTTCATTTGAAGCGAAGGGCTTTGCAGCTGTTGTGCCTTCAACAGCCCAACCGATGAATACATAGGAGTTCTTGTCGTCGGATGCCTTTGAAGCAAGTGCTTCAGCAGCTGCTGCTTTTTCTCTTACATCTGCAGTTGCAGTTTCGGAGTTCATTTCAACTTCAATTGTGCCAAGTCTTGTTATACCGCCGTCATCAAAGAACTTAACTGTGTATGTTGCAGCCTCTTCTCTGATAACAGTGTCACAAACCTCACACTTGGTAACATACTTGCCGTCAACAAGCTCTGTCTTTTCTGTGTGACCCTTAGCAGCTGCAGTCTCTCTTGTTTCAGTGTGGCCGCATTCTGCAGTACATTCGTATGTTGTGAGTTCGGGTAACAGACAGTCTGCTTCCTGTGTTACCTTGCCTTCTGTTTTAAGTGTATGTGCTACAGCATCATACTGTGCATAAACAACAGTTTTTGCTGTGATGTTTGTGAGAGCCTTGTCCCAGCCCCTGAAGGTGTAGTGGTAGTCATCATCAAATGCCTTTGCGGGTGTGCCGTATGTTTCAGCATCATAAGCTGCTGTTTCGCCGGCCTTTACAGTTACACTGCAGATACCCTTTGTGCCGTTCATGAATACAACCTCGTATTCCTTCTTCTCAAGCTCAAACTTAGCATAGTATGATTCGTCGCCGTCAATCGTGATCTTACCGTCAACAGCGCTTGCATCGGGGCTACCCTTTGCCCAACCGTCAAATTTGAATGTATATTTGTTGTTTTCTGCAAACTTGGGAGTTTCTGCAGGTTCTCTTTCGTCACCGATTGCACCCATAAGCTCCTTAACCGGTTCAGCACCATATGAGAAGCCGTTTGCATCTGAATATTCAGAGGGAACGAAGAAGTTTACTGTGTAAATAACATCGCTTTCGTTAAACTTTGCGTGAAGCTCAAGGTCGCCGGGGATTGTCATGGGAAGGTTGTACTTGGTCTTGTATTCACCGTTTTCATCAAGTGTATACCAGCCTGCGAAGGTGTACTTCTTGGTGCCTTCTGCATTGTTAGCCTTTGTGGGAGCAACAACATCAGCTGCAGCAATGGTTTCACCCTTAGCGCCTTCTGCCATGTCATATTCTACACCGTCAACAATAAACTTAACAGTGAACTTTTCAAGAGCTGCTTCGCCTTCAATCTTCTGTGTTGCATCGCAGACCTTACATGTGTAGATGGTGTAGCCCTTAGCATCAGCTGTGGGTTCAACAACCTGTGTTACCTCCCATGTGTGAGGAACGTTCTTGTTGTCTATTTCCCGTGTCTTAGGTTCGCCGTCTACAAGGATTGTTGCCTTACAAACACTACATTTTGCTGTTTCAATGCCCTTTTCCTTACATGTTGCAAGCTTTGTTACAACCCATTCTTCAGTATGGCCTGTGGGTGCCAGAACAGCATCATAATTAGCTGCTGTATTATCTGAGCCCTGAGCAATTACAACAACATCCTGGCAAAGACGGCATCTCTGTGTCTTCTGTCCTGCCGATGTACATGTGGGCTTAAGTGTTACAGGGTTATAGAAGTTATGTGCATCTTCATTAATTGCAATTTCTTCTGTTATCTTGTCACCGCAGACTGAGCATTCCTGAACCTTTGTGCCGGCTGCGATACAGGTTGCAGCCTTGGTTACCTTGAACTCGCCATAGCTGTGACCCTTTGCGGGAGCAAGAAGAATTACATTTCCTTCTGCATCTCTTACAGGAGCGCCGTTTTCATCTCTCTGGAAATCTACCTCTTCACTCCATGAGCATCTTGAACATGTGTATACGTCATAGCCGTTTTCTGTACATGTTGCATCAACACGTACGGGAGTACCCATGTCATGACCGAGAGCTTCTGTTACCTTAACTTCACCGATAACAGTGCCGCAGTTATAGCACTCTGTGCTTTCTGTACCGATTGCTGTACAGGTTGCATCAACCTTAACTGTTCTTGTTTCATGCTCCTTAAGAACCTCAACATATGCCGTCTTCTTGTTGCCTGCCTTATCAGTTACAACAATATGATATGCACCTTCGGAAGCAATTGTATAAGTATAGGTGTTTGCAACTTCATTTCCGTCAGCATCAGTTTTCTTTGCAAGCTCATATGCTGTTCCGTTGAGTGTCAGTGTGCCGGGATTGTCATCCTCAACAAGGATTTCAACCTTTTCACAGAATGCATCGCCTGCATAGTTTGCTGCACCGTCGAGTTCAATTACGGGAGCTGTTGCATCGTAAACATACTTGCCTGTTCTTACATAACTTGTATTACCGTTCTTATCAACAAGCTTGTAGTATGTGATATATTCTTCACCGTCTGTGAGCTTCGCACCGTCGATTGTGAGGTCGCCTGCCTTAAGTGTTACGTTAGCGTTGTAGTTCTTGTAAGCTTCGGGAACACTTGCCCAGCTGCCGTAGTAGCCGATGAGAGAAGCCTGGATTGCAGACCAGTCATAAATGGTTTCCCACATGCTTACATTGTTTTCGTAGCCTTCGGGAAGTCCTTCAGCTGCAAGTGCAGTGTAAACATAAATGTTCTTAACACCGATACCGGTTGAAGCAGTGTTATAATCCTTATGGAAGTCGCCCTTATCTGTTGTTGTTATGATAAGGTCTGTTGAAGGAGCTGCATAAACTACCTTTGTATCGTCGATAGTTTCACCGTATTTCCATAAATCAGTTCCTACATAGGTTGTACCTGTGGGTGCAACACCATCTGTAAGAGCAGGAATTGACTGAGTAGTCTTTGTCTTTTCTCTGTCACATTCACACCAGGATTCTACCGAGCCTAAGCCTGATGATTCTTCAACGATAACATTGCCGTCCTCGTCAGTAAGCTCTGCAACGGGGAATGAGGGATAGGTTACTACTTCTGATTTGTCACGTTTATGGTTTTCAAATGCGAAGTTCGCGTAAAGCTTAAGGTCTGAATTTACAGGTGCTGTAACATCATATGCCTCAGCCTCTGCATTGGCCTCATTAAGTGTCCACTTTGTGAAGCCCTTGTGCTGTGTATCGCTTTCCCAACCGCTGATGGGTTCAGTTATGAGATTTTCAATTGTTTTGCCTTTTTCAACTCTGATGTCGTAAGTATTAGTGCCGTCGTTTACTTTAACAGTGTAGTATACGGTAGCATCCTTATACTTAGCAAAGAGACTGATGTCGGATGTGATAGTCATACCGCGTGTGAACTTATGCTCTGTGCAGGGCTCTGCTGTGCAATCTGCCGGGCAGAAATACCAGCCTTCAAGGGCCTTTCCTTCGGGAACAGCAAGGTTTACTGAAGGAGCACGGAGAACTTCACCGTAGATATATTTACCTGTTGCAACAGCGAGGCTGTTACCGTCAACATCAACACCGCCAACGTCAGCTCTGTTTGCAAACCAGCTTACTACATACTGAATGTAAACAGGCTTGAACTGTGCAACAAAGTAAAGTGTGCTGTCAGGCTCGCCGCCTTCACAGGTTGTGGGAACTCTCTTATCCCAACCGATGAACTGATAGTTATAGGTTTCGTCTGAAGGCTTGATTGCCCCAGCTTCTGCTGCATTAACGGTTGCTTCAATTTTATCGCCGTAATGGTATGTACCCTTTGCAAGCTCTGTTCCGTCATAGTTCAGGAATACAAAGTGGTATTCGAATCTGCCATAGCTGAACTGGGGATAAAGAGTAACGTCAGCTGTAATTGCTGTTTCACCGGGCACATATTTGTTACCTGCAATTTCACCTGCGATAATCTGTTCTTCAGTCTGCTCAGCATCAGCCCAGCCGATGAAGGTGTACTTACCGTCTTCTGTGTCAGCCTTCTTGGGAAGATAAGGCACTTCATTCTCATCCTCGTCTTCAACAAGCCATGTGGGAAGCTTTGTGCCATCAGTTTCTCTGAAAGCCTTTGTTACGCTTCCGTCTTTATAGGTTACGGTGTGGAACTTCTTACCGTTTTCGTAAATTGCTTTGAATATAACATGATTTTCAGGTGCAAAGCTTGCAAGATCCGCAGTGTCATATCTCTTACCGTTATACTCCCACTGACCGAAGAATTTCTGAAGATATTCACCGTCATCATATTCACCGAAAGGATGGAGTGAAGTTACAAAATCACCGGGGATTGCATCACCGTGCTTAACCTGAGTTGTTTTTGTAACAATCTCGCCCTTTTCGTTACGGTATTCGAATGTTACGTTATAAGGAACAGCAACACCGTCGTAATATTTTGCACTGAAGGTCATCCCAGGCACGCATGTGAACGCAGCAAGCTCAACCTCGTTATTGTTATAAACCCATGATTTAAAGGTATATTCCTTACCGCCTTCAGCGTAAACCATAGGAATATCGTCAGGTGCTGTAATTACTTCACCGTATTTGAAGTTCTTTGTTGTCGTTACATCTGCACCGGTTGTGTCAGTGTATTTAAAGGTTACATCATAGCTGAGCAAGTGACGTCTGAAAACAGGATAGTATGAAACATCATCTCTTACTATGAAATCATAAACAAGGTTAACAGCATGGTTGTTAACATCGAAATCAGCATCCTCAAGAACAACGTGATAGTTTGTGTTGGTTGTGGGAGCTGTAGTTGTCCATCCGATGAACTCATAATCAAATTCGTCTGTACTGTCAAGAGGGATTGCTGTGGGAAGGGTCACTGTATCTCTGTACAGATAGGTTTCTGTATAGCTGCCGTATGTGTTGTAAACAGTAACTTCGTATTCCTTTTTGAATGTAATATCGTTATAAACGGGAGTGAGAATAAGGTCTTCTGTGAAAACATGGTTAACAGCAAGAATTTCAACACCGTCATAGTTTTCCCATTTTCCGTTCCAGTTTGAATATGTATATGCACCGTTTACATAGTCTTCTGTCTGATCTCTGTTGGGTGATGGCCATGTACCGCCATTGATTGCTGTGTTTCTGTCACCGTATTTTACTGTATAGGACTGGATATAGCTACCGTCGATATCGTAGAACCTAACATTGATATCTTCTGCAACCCACCATGCATAGTATTTGTTTTCATCATCAGTTTTTGTCTTGAGAAGGTCCGGATTTGCTTTAGGATCCCACTTAACACCTGCAGGATAATAACGGGCTTTTTCACTGCTGTCAGTGATAGCATCATACTCCTTTGTGCTGATAGGCTGCTTGAAGTTCTTTAAAAGAGTTTTGTATGTTGCTTTTGTTGCATCATCCTCAGGCTGAGGCACAGACCAGAAGCCATAGAATCTGTGACCTTCCTTGGTTGCTTCGCCTGTGGGATAATAATCCTTTATGGACTGGTCGTATTCAAGATGCTCTTTTGCATCCCATTCATTCTGAAGTGATTCAACTGTGTCACCCTTCTGCATTTGCATTGTTACAGGATAAACAGGGCTGGTTGCACCAAGTCCGTCAAAGAGCCAATCATACTTCGGGTTGGTAAGGTTGATTTTTGCTGTTATAATTTTAGAAGATCCAACCTGGGCGCCGACATAGAAGTTTTTAACGCTTGAGGTCTGCGTTTCCGGCTTGATTTTTATCTGCTGTGAAAGAACGCTGTTAGCAAAGCTGTGCTCACCTGACAAATAAATTTCGTTGTTTGTTGTTGTCATTTCACTTGAACCGGCAGCGTCGGTATACAGCTTTATTGTGGGATTTATAGTTGCAGACCACTTAACACCGTACTGGTCATACAACGTCCATGAAGCATTAGCAGCTGCATCGCCTCCACCAAACTTATTGATAGCCACGGTCTGCTCTTCACATGCAGTTAAAGTTTCAACATACGGGGGTTTCCAATATTTAGTAAAGTCCCAGCTGTTCTCAGATCCGCCTGAGTTATCATAAGCAAACTTAACATTGTTTTCTCCACCTGTGCTGGCTTCCATTTTCCAATTGTCATTAAAAATGGATACACCGTTAATTTTAATGGTTTTAATCTGAATGTTATGCTTATTTACACCGCTTGAGTCCGGATGGAAATAAAGAAGGTACGGCCAACCGTCGACTTCAAACGATTCATCATCATATGCCTTCTCCTTGTTCTGAGCGTCATTCCATGTAAAGGTTTTTTCACCGTAAGTACCAGTACCGTTATTAAGGATGTAATAAACCGTTACCTCAACAGATTCTGCAGGGTTGTCAACGTATACATTTACATCTACAGAATACTTGTCCGGAGCACCGGCTGCTTCTGCCTTTGTGGGGGCAACCCATACCCAACAGGACAGTACCATGAGCACTGCCAACATGAGTGATAAAGATTTTTTAATTTGTTTTTTCATTAAGATTTTCCTCCTTAATAAAAATTAACCGTTGTTTATTTCATGAAACGGCAAAGCCGTATAAACGAAATTCACTGTGAATCTCTTTTCTCCTTTTCGGAAAACCTGCACCCGGCCCCTGACCTGACCGTTTTTCGGCGCACTGAATCCCCAAAAGGGCATAAAGAGTCACTTTTAGTTAGTATCAGTATATCATTTAAAAATCAATAAAGTCAATAAGGCATTGAAAAAAGATTTATAAATTATTAAAAATTGGCTCTTTTGACGAAAAAGAGCCTTGGTGTTTGTGAAAATTGCAGAATACAAAATGAACAAACTCAAAGGCTTCCTGCATTTGTTACTGCAAATATAAAAGCAACACTTTATTTTTCTAAAATGAAGAAAAATAAAGTGTCGTATATACTATTTTAATATTATTCTTAAAACCTCGTCAGTATTATCGGCGATGAAATCTGCTCCGGCTGCTCTGAGCTCCTCCTCATCCCTGAAGCCCCAGGTGACACCGATACATTTGAGGTCCGCATTTTTTGCCGTCTGAACGTCAACCTCACTGTCGCCTACATATATAATAGTATGTGAATCCTTGCCATCAATTCCGAATTCGTTCATCGCCCTGAATACATTAACGGGGCTCGGCTTTCTTTCACTTTCGTCGGATACACCTATTGCCGCATCAATGAGACCGTCAAACCAGTCTTCACAAAGGCCCTGAACCGCCTTGTGAAGCTTGTTTGATACAACGGCTGTTTTAATTCCCTTTTCTCTGAGAAATCTGAGCATATCCAAAACGCCTTCATAGGGTGCAGTCATGTCCTTCATGTGCTCAAGATAATATTTTCTGAACACTTCAAGGCATTTTTCCTGGGTTTCACTGTCTGTGGCATCGGGAGTTGACCTTTCCATAAGCTTCACAACACCGTTTCCGATAAAGCGTCGTATCTCTTCCGTTGTTCTTTCAGGGAAGCCGAATTTCCTTAATGCATGGTTTACGGCAGCGTGTAAATCACCGAGAGTATCAAGCAGAGTTCCGTCAAGGTCAAATATAGCGTAGTTATACATTTTTATCTTATCGCTCCTGTGTGCCAGATGTCTCTTGCATAATCGTTGATTGCACGGTCGGCTGCAAAGCGGCCTGCACCTGCAATGTTCATAAGTGACATTCTGTTCCAGCGGTCTCTGTCAAGCCATACCTCGTCGATTTTCTTCTGAGCGGCTCTGTAATCAGCAAAGTCTGCAAGAACCATGTAGGGGTCATGGTGAATGATTGTGTTTCCGATTTCGGGGAACTGCTTGCCTGAGAAGCCCTGCTGTATGAATTCAATAACCTTGCGAAGCTCTGCATTGTTGTTGAAATAGTTAATGGGCTGATAGCCTCTCTTCTTCAGGTCGTTAACCTCAGGAGTTGTCATGCCGAACAGGAACATGTTGTCGTTACCGACAGCCTCGTTGATTTCAACGTTTGCACCGTCAAGGGTACCGAGAGTAAGTGCACCGTTAATCATGAACTTCATGTTGCCTGTACCGCTGGCTTCAGTACCTGCAAGTGAAATCTGTTCGCTGATGTCAGCTGCAGGCATAAGCACCTCTGCCATTGAAACATTGTAGTCCTCAAGGTATACAACCTTGAGTCTGCCTCTCATATCCGGATCATTGTTAACAAGGTCTGCGAGAGCACAGATCATTTCAATGATTTTCTTTGCAACAAAGTAGCCTGAAGCGGCCTTTGCACCGAAAATGTAGGTGTGAGGTACATATTCACCGTCGGGGTTTTCCTTGATTTCAAGGTATCTTGCAATAATCTGAAGAGCATTGAGGTGCTGACGCTTGTACTCGTGAAGTCTCTTTACCTGCACGTCAAAAATTGAGTTGGGGTCAAGAGTGATGCCTGTCTTTTTCTTAACAAGAGCAGCAAGTCTCTTTTTGTTTGAAAGCTTGATTTTTTCAAGCTTATTGAGTACCTTTTTATCGTTTGCAAACTTTTTGAGCTTGAGAAGCTCGTCTGCATCGTAAACAAAGCCGTCACCGATAAGGTCTGAAACGTATGAGGTAAGCTCGGGATTTGCCTGGCAGAGCCAACGTCTGTGAGCAATGCCGTTTGTTACATTCTTGAACTTGTCGGGAGTGAGGTTGTAATAATCGTTGAAGATTGTATCCTTGAGAATCTGGCTGTGAAGTGCTGAAACACCGTTTACGCTGTGGCAGGTTGCAACACAAAGGTTAGCCATTCTGATAACGCCGTTTGATGTAACAGCCATTGCTTCAACCTTACCTGCATCGTGAGTCATTTCCCAGATGTGAGCACGGTAGCGGTTGTCAATTTCCTTGACAATCTGATAAATTCTGGGAAGGAGAGTTCTGAACAGGTCTTCAGGCCAGCATTCAAGTGCTTCCTTCATAACTGTGTGGTTGGTGTAAGCAGTTGCCTTTGTCACAATGCTCCATGCATCGTCCCAGCCGTAGCCGCATTCGTCAAGAAGAATACGCATAAGCTCAGGAATTGAAAGAGTGGGGTGAGTATCGTTGATATGAACTGCATTTTTCTCATGGAAGTTTTCCATTGAGCCGAAATGTCTGAGATGTCTTGCAACGATATCCTGAACAGAAGCTGAAACAAGGAAGTACTGCTGCTTGAGACGAAGGCTCTTTCCTTCGTAGTGATTATCGGAGGGATAGAGGATTTTGCTGATAACCTCAGCCATTGCCTGCTGCTCCATAGCCTTCATGTACTGACCCTGGTCAAAAAGTCTCATGTCAAGTGAGGGAGCCTCGCTCTTCCACAAACGGAGAATTGAAATACCCTTGCCGTCCTTACCGCTGACACACATGTCATAGGGAACTGCGACGATGGTCTGAGCATTTCTGTGCTCAACACTGTGATAATGTGTGTCCCAGATGTCAACAATTTCACCGCCGAACTTAACTTCAACGGTGTCCTTTTCTCTTGCCTTGAGCCATACCTCACCGCCGGGGAGCCAGAAGTCGGGAAGCTCTGTCTGCCAGCCGTCAACAAGCTTCTGCTTGAAAATGCCGCATTCGTAAAGGATACTGTAGCCCATACCGTAATAGCCCTGGGTTGCAAGGCCGTCAAGGTAGCAGGCTGCAAGTCTGCCGAGACCGCCGTTACCTAAGCCGGCATCGGGCTCACATTCAAAAAGTCTGTCAAGCTTGATGCCCATGTCCTTAAGTGCATCAGCAAAGGTTTTTGTAAGGTTAAGGTTATAAAGGTTGTTCTTGAGTGAACGGCCCATAAGGAATTCCATGCTGAGATAGTAAATCTTCTTCTGCTCTTCGTTACCCTTTTCCTTTCTGAATTCACGAAGACCGTCATGCATAAGCTCTCTTACGATAAGAGCCACTGCCTTATAATACTGCTCATCTGTTGCTTCTTCGGCACTTACGCCGAAATAATGTGAAAGCTTACCTGTGATAAGCTCCTTTGCTTGTTTCTTTGTAAGGGAATAATTCATACAAAACCTCCAAATTTGTCTATATAAACCTGTGTTTTTAGCATATTGATATGGTTATTTTATACTAAAATAAGAGAAAAATCAACAGTAACAGAGAAAAATATAGAGAATTATTAAAATATATTCAGAATTTCAGCCGAAAAGAAGAAGGCTGAGTCAATTCGCAATTCGCGATTCACAATTCGCAATCGCGGGCAGACTAAAACAAAACCGGTCTTTTGTACCCGCTGAATTTACCGAAGAATAAAAGTTCTTTGATTACTTTTTCATTTTTTAAGTCATCAGGTGATTGCCTTTTACTATGTGCATTACCACCGCACTCTTCCCCGGAGCGCTCATGCCGCTTGGGCACTTACTTTGGCACAGTCGGGCGCCAAAGTAAGCAAACCGCCCTTTTTATCCTACGTAGGGTTCTTCCTTATGCCTTGTATCCGCCGCATTCACCGCATGCGCCTTCGGC
>JAZUNJ010000048.1:0-4664 GCA_045604105.1 Acutalibacteraceae bacterium
GTGCCAAAGTAAGTGCCCAAGCGGCACAAGCGCTCCGGGGAAGAGTGCAGTGACAATGCACATAGCAAAAGGCAATCACCCACTCACTTAAACAGACACAAAGCAGATTAAATAACAACAAAAACAAAAAAAGCTACAGAACGAGAAAGCTCTGTAGCCTTTGCTTTTTTTACATGTGCACTCGCCGTGCAGGCGTTACTTTTCTTAGAAGAAAAGTAACCAAAAGAACTTTAATGCTTCGGTTCAGCCTTTCTTCATTAATACTCCGTGTCAAACCAAAGCATTCCGTCTTCTCTGTGGTCCATCTTTTTGAAGAATTCATCCTCGGAAATAAGCTTTATGAACTCCTCCTTGTCCCTTTCAACTCTGCCGCCCTGGAAAATGCCGTGGGCATATACAAATCCGTTTTTGAATTCTTCCTTGTAGGAGGCAATAGTTTCATAATGCTTGACGAAGAATATTCTGACTCTTTCGTCACCGTCTTCTGTTATAAGATAGATATTGAGACCCTTGTATACGCTGTTTTCAAAATCTGTAAGCTCATATATTTTCTTTGCAGCTTCAATTGCATTTTCAGGAAGCTTTTCGTCAACGGGAAGGTCAAGTCCAACTCTCAGATTGCCCTCTGCCTGCTCCACAAATCTTACATCTGCAATTGCGGAAATCTTTTCTTCAAGCTCAGTTGTGTCCTTGTCTGTGCTGAAGCTTTGCTTTTCATCCTCTGCAAAGCTGCTGAATTTGTATTCCTCAAAAGTGAGCGTGGCAGCAGGAGGATTGTTGTAAACTGCTTCAACAAGGTCTGCAAGCCAGCGGCTTTCTTCACTGATAGCCTTTTCGGGCATTGCTGCAATTTCATCAAAAACAAGCGTTTTGCCGTCGTTCTTCTTGCTTGCAACACCGCTTAAAAGAGCTGTGTCCGTTCTTTCTTCAACAATATAAAGCCTTTTTGCATCACTTTCAGCACCGAATTCAGAAATCTGTCTGAACACTCTTTCTGTGTCCTCGTCAGGTGCCGTAATCTCAACTCTGATGCCCTTGTCGTCGGATATAACCTTAAGCAGCTTTTCATCACTGTAGGATGTGGGAATTGAAGCTACGGTATAGTCGCCCCTGATAACGGGTCTCGATGAACACAGAAGGCGCATGATACCCTCATTCATTTTTTCAGCAGAGGTTCTTACTGTTATTGAATGAGGCTCATTAAAGGCTGAGCCGAAGGCATATGGCTGACCTAAAGCATCAAGACGTGCCTTGTAGCTTCTCACGGTGTCAAGCCATTCACCCTCTGAAACCTCACTGTAGGACGAAGAAACATATTTGAAGGTAACGGTTTCACCCTTGAGCTTTGATGCGTTGCACTGATTTTCACCCTTTGTTTCAGCAGAGCTTACATCCTCCCACACTGCCGCAATATCCGTTTCAATGCTGAGTGAATCGGGTAAGGGCTCATGTGTAAGATTATAAACCACGGCTTCGCTAACGGTGGGGTGCTTGTCAACATTTACAATGTAAAAAACATTGCTTTTCTTTCCACGGAAGGTATGGTAATAATAGTAAGAGCTATAGCCTGCCTTGTCCTGTGCGAGCACAAGTCTGTCACCGTAAAAATCAAGGGTATCCTTATTGTCCCTGATAAAGGCTTCATCAATAACGATTTCTATGTATTCATAATTTTCATTGCTTTCAATGCCGTATTTTGTAATATCCTCAACCCCGGGAACCTGTCCCTGCCTGAGTGTTACGGATTCAATTTTTTCACGGGGAATTTCAACATACTGAATAATATCCTTGCCCGATTCCGTATCGTAATAGGTATTGGTTGTGAAAAAGAGGTTGGTCGCCCTTGAAATATAACATTTCAGCATATCATACAAGGGTATGTCGGCAAAGCTTTCACGGGGGATTATAAGCTCAATTTTGTCGCCGTTGATATCGGCAGTATATCTGTTTCCGTCTGAAATAATGCCGACTCTTTCCTTTACGGTATCTGTTGCCTGCTTGAATTCTGCCGCAGTCATGGTTTCGGGTGCTGTGAGCACAATGTGGAACTTTGTGTCAAGGTCCGAATACCACAGATAATTATCAAGTGCAAAGCCGCCGCCCACAAACAGGACTGCTGTGCAAAGGAAAACCGCCGTGAGACCGTTTACGGTTTTTCTGTTTATTTTAAAAGACTTCACAGCCTTATGATGCATAACTGCAAAGGGAACTGATCCGATTATTACAGCAAAAGCAGAAATCACTGCTTTATAAAGCATTTCAAGGTCTGAAAGAACAAAGGTAAGCACTGCACAAAGAGTACAAAGCCACAAAAGCACACCGCACAGTGAAAGCTTCATTCCGTAACGGGGCTTTTTCACCTTTTTTTCCTTGGATGGCTTTTCCTCAGTCTGCTTTGCAGGCTGGGGGAGAGCAGCCGAAATATCGGATACAAGCTTTGTTATCTTGGAGGCATCATACTGAAACATGCAGTGGATTGTTGCAAGGTAATACTTGTTTGTGTCACTGTAATCTGCGCCGTCAAGCCTTATGGGAATTATGGGGACCTCGTTTTCAATTGCAAGCTGAATTTCACGGCTTACCTGACCTGAGGCGTTTGAATTTCCGCTTGAAAGGAAGAGAAAGGCTGATGAATTTTCAATAGCCTTTGAAATTTCACCTGCCCACTCCTTGCCGTAGGGTATATCTCTTGGAGCAATCCAGCACAAAAGACCGTTTTTTTCAAGTGCATCGCATATTATCGATGCTGTCTCGTGGTCCTTACTGGAATGACTTATAAAAATTCTTTTTTCCATGTTTTAGCACACTCCGAAATTTATTTGCTGTTAACCATTTCCGTATACATGTCGCATATTTCGTTAACTTCACCGCTTGCAACAAGCTGTCCCTTTGTGAGAATTATTGCCTTGTTGCAGATTTTTTTAACTCTTTCTGTTGAGTGGGAAACAAAAAGAACCGTAACTCCGTCTTCCATCATGTCAAGAATTCTTTGCTCACTCTTGTCCTTGAATGCGGCGTCACCAACGGAAAGCACCTCATCAAGAATAAGCACGTCGGGCTTCACTGCAGTTGCAATTGCAAAGCCGAGTCTGCTTTTCATACCCGACGAATAGCTTTTTAAGGGAGCGTCGATAAACTCGCCGAGCTCTGAAAACTCAACAATTTCATCATATTTTTCTTCAATGAACTTTCTTGAAAAGCCCATTGTTGCGCCGTAAAGATAAATATTTTCGGCGCCGGAATAGTTCATGTCAAAGCCTGCGCCCAACTCCAGCATGGGAGCAATAACTCCGCTGACCCTCACAGAGCCCATTGTGGGCTTGAGTACACCTGCAATGGTTTTAAGAAGGGTGCTTTTACCTGCGCCGTTAAAGCCCATAATGCCCACACGGTCACCCTTTTCAACCTTGAAGGAAACATCCTTGAGAGCCCAGAATTCAGTGTAATGGAGCTTTCTTGTAACAAGACGGATAAAATATTCCTTTGCATTATCCACTCTTTCTCTGTTAAGGTGGAAAAGCATGCTCACGTGATTTACTTCAATTGCGTAATCCTTCATTCACACACCCTCCCTTAAATATGCAAAATAAATTTATCCTGGTTTTTATAAAACAGGGCAAAGCCGATTATTAATGTAATAACAGCCACAGCCAGGGTATAGTACAGCTGAGTAATGTCAAAAAATGCAAGGAATTCGTTGCCGTGGAGCACTGCCGCACGGAACATTTCGATAATTCCGTATAAAGGATTGATTTTCAGAAGACTTACCTGCCAGGCATCCTTGGTGAAGCCGAGTCTGTCAACGCTGTATACGATGGGTACAAGATAGAAAAGAAGAAGTGTTATAACATCGTAGAAATTTTCTATATCCTTGAAAAACACATTAAGTGTTGCAAGGAACATACCAACACCCATGCACAAAATGAACAGAATAATTATGGGAATTATCGCCCAGAAAACATTGAAGGTAATTGTAACCGGATCCTTGCCGATAATGTTGAAAAATGCAATAACAACGGCAAGCACGGAAAGGGAAATGATAAAGGTTACAAAGGTTGAAAGCACCTGAGACAGGGGATAGATGTACTTTGGCACATAAACCTTTTTGATGATTGATGCATTGCTTCTGATTGAGCGCATGGCTCTTTTTGTGCTCTGGGTGAAGAAATCGTAAAGCAGTCTACCCGAAAGAAGATAAACAGGATAGTTCACAATTTCACCGTTTGAGCCCCTGCCGAAAACAATGCTGAAAACCATTGAAAGCACAACCATTGTCATGAGAGGCTGCAAGAATGTCCAGAACATACCAAGCACCGAGTTTCTGTATTGAAGCTTTATATTTTTAACTACCAGTTCCTTTAAAAGGTAGCGGTATTTGAGAAAATTGTCCTTATGTTTTGTTATGGCAGACAACAGAATACCTCCTTTGCCCATAGCTATAGTTATTATAATTGTAGCACAAAAGCTTTGGTTTTACAATACTATTTCAGGAATAAAAAAGAACACGGAAGGGCGTCACTTCATAAGGATATTAGGCCTTAAAATTTGCTATTTCTGCGCATAACTGCGTTGAAAATGCTCGAAATCCGAAAGGATTTCTGTGCTTTTCGCCTTGTTCTGCATCAAAAATATCATAATTTTAAGGTGCAAAGCAGTTTTTACAG
>JAZUNJ010000049.1:0-34872 GCA_045604105.1 Acutalibacteraceae bacterium
GTCTTTCCGAGGAAGAAATCGAACGCCGCAGATCTCAGAAATGGAAAAACTATTATGCCACAATTTTCGAAAATTCACGTGCAAGTGCATTGTATGCCATTTCCAATTTCGACCGCTTGTATCAGGAAACTCTGCTGTATCATGATGCAATTTTCCAGTCCACATTGCCAGAATGTGTAAAAGATGCTATTACTGCCAACGTTTCCACCTTGAAATCTCCAACCTGTCTGTATGTAATATTTTTCATGATCGCATCATCCTTACGTATTCTCAACAAATGTGTCGTATGTGAACTTTGCTCCAAATCTGAAGCCTGATATAAAACTGTCAGCATTACTTGTAGTTGAAAATTCAATATAAGCACTGACATAGTTTTGAAACAGCTCCTTATCTTCACCGTCCAATCTTGCAGTAAGCTGTTCTTCTTTCTCTGCGAGGTTGCTCAGCTTCTTTTTGAGTTTAGGAGTTAATTCCGAATTTACCTCCTGCGGCTCAAGGTTTCCATAGAATAATTCTTCAATTATATTTGACATTATGTATTCCTCCATGTTACTCTGTTTTTAACTCAAATATGACTTTGGCTGCTGTATATATAATGTCTGTGCCGGGTTTACTTGTATTTAGTAAATCCCTTATGAGCACCCGCACCAAACCAGACCTTTCGGTCTGGTTTTTTGTTATATAAAATAAACGCTTGGAGTATTACTTTCCAAGCGTTTTGTAACATTCATTTTCCTTAATGCAGTTTAAAATTGTTCTTATGAAATTCAAGCAAGCCTTCGTCACGCAGCTTACACAGCTCATTTGACATTGCACTTCTGTCAACTGACAAAAAATCTGCAAGCTGCTGACGGTTAAAAGGAATGGTAAAGCTTGCGCAGTTTGCCTTTCTTGATTCTTCAGATAAATATGAAACCAGCTTTTCGCGTGTTGAGCGTTTTGACATGTGTGACAGCTTTTGCACAAGATTTCTGTTTTTCTCGGAAATGGCAAAAAACAGATTCTGAACTACCATACTGTGAAATCTGCAGGCAGAAGAGCATGTTGTAATTGTTCTGTTAACGTCAAAAAATATTACAGTACTGTTTTCAACTGCAACAACATCATAAAGAAGAGCTCCACTGTAGGGTGCAACATAGGCTTCACCAAACATATCACCAACTGTGATATTTCCAAGAATACTGCGGTTGCCCCAATAATCGTCCTTCTGAATGTGCAGATGCCCCTTCACCAGAACTACTATATCGTTTAATTCCTCACCCTGACGCAAAACATACTCCCCTTTTTTATAGTTGCTGGTACGTGCTCCGAGGCAGGAAAGCATTAGCAGAATTTCATTATCACCAACACCCGAAAATAACCTTGTATTTTTAAGAATTGAAATGTATTTTTCCATAAATCTTCTCTTTCTGTTGTAAAAACAACCGATTTCTTTAGCTCATTGTACTATAATATAATCACAAAATCAAGAGAGGAATGAATTACTATGGTAAGGAAAATTATAAAAATAGATGAAAACAAATGCAACGGCTGCGGAGCATGTGCCGTTGCGTGTCACGAGGGTGCAATTGAAATGATTAACGGTAAAGCAAGGCTCACTCGCGAGGATTACTGTGACGGACTTGGTGACTGTCTGCCCGCCTGTCCTGTTGATGCCATTTCCTTTGAAGAAAGAGAAGCACCTGCATATGACGAGGCTGCCGTTCTTGAAGCAAAGAAAAGGAAATCTCCCCTTGCCTGCGGTTGCCCGGGAACTGCTTCAAAAGCATTTGTGCGTGAAAGCCGTCCTGAAGCCTCATACACGCCTTTTTCACCTGTAAGTCAGCTTATGCAGTGGCCCATACAAATTAAGCTTGTACCCGTAAATGCGCCTTATTTTAACGGCGCCAATCTTCTTGTTGCAGCAGACTGCACTGCTTATGCTTACGGAAACTTTCATAATGAATTTATCCGCAACCGAATCACACTTATCGGCTGTCCGAAGCTTGATGAGGGTGATTACAGTGAAAAGCTCACTGCAATTATCAAAAACAACAACATTAAAAGTGTCACTGTTGTCCGCATGGAGGTACCATGCTGCTCAGGTATTGAAAACGCCGTTAAAAAAGCCCTGATGTCAAGCGGTAATATACCCTGGAATGTTGTTACAGTTTCAACTGACGGCAGAATAATTGATTAAGAAACGTAATATCAAAGAAAAAACATCGCCGCATCTAATTAAAGATGCGGCGTATTTTTATTCATTATCAGTTGTTGCCGAAAATGTTTCTGCCCTTAAAAACAGGGAGAATGTCGCTTTCATCGTCGTCCGGATCGTCAAAAATTGATTCTGACTTCTTTGCCGGAGTTTCGATTACATCGAAGCTCTGAGTCTGTACAGGCTGGCCGGGCTGGGCTGCTTCCTGCTGAACGGGAGCTTCAGCCTGAACGGGCTGTGCAGGTGCGAAATCACTTGTTTTAACATTGTTTGCACCTGATGCAGCTGCTGCCTGCTCAAAGATTGAAACAAAGCTCTGACCGAATTTTGTTGATGCAAAATCAAGTGTTTCGGGATCCATTGCTGAGAAGATTGAAGGAGCACTGTCCTTTCTTGTTGACTGGCTGATGAATTCAGGTGCAGGACCCTGCTGAACTGCGGGAGCTGCTTCGGGGAATGCGGGCTGAACATCATCCTTCTTTGCCATGCCGAAGCCTGTTGCAATAACAGTGATGAGCATTTCGTCACCCATATCCTCGTCAAATACTGAACCGAAGATGATGTTTGCATCGGGATGTGTTGCATCTGCGATGAGTGAGCCTGCCTGCTCAATCATATCAAGTGACATATCTGATGAGCAAGTAACATTAATGATAACGCCGCTTGCACCGTCAATTGCTGTTTCAAGAAGAGGACTTGTGATTGCCTGCTTTGTTGCTTCTGCTGCGCAGTCTGCTCCTCTTCCGCGGCCGATACCCATGTGAGCAAGACCTGCGTCCTTCATAACGCTTTTGATATCAGCGAAGTCAAGGTTAATATAACCGGGAACCTTGATTGTGTCTGAAATACTCTTGACACCCTGCCAGAGTACATCGTTAGCTTTACCAAATGCATCCTTCATGCTGAGGCTCTTATCACCGAGAAGCTTGAGCCTTTCATTTGGAATAACAATAAGGCTATCTACATGCTTTTCAAGCTCTTTAATGCCTTCTTCAGCCTGCTTCATTCTTTTTCTGCCTTCAAACTTGAAGGGCTTTGTAACAATACCAACGGTAAGTGCGCCCAACTCTCTTGCAATTTCAGCAACAACGGGAGCTGCACCTGTACCTGTACCGCCACCCATACCGGCAGTGATAAACACCATGTCTGTTGACTTAAGAGCATCAGCGATTACATCACGGCTTTCTTCTGCTGCCTTCTTACCGATTGCAGGGTCACCGCCTGCGCCCATGCAGCCTGTAACCTTTTCACCGATCTGAATTTTATGAGTAGCTTTTGAGTTTTCAAGAATCTGTCTGTCTGTGTTAATGGAAAGGAATTCAACTCCAACAATACCTGACTCAACCATTCCGTTGACTGCGTTGCCGCCGCCACCGCCGACACCGATAACCTTAATCTGGTTATATGCAATGTTTTCATTATCAATTATGAAGCCCATTTTACTTCCTCCTGTTTAATATATTTTAATTGTGATACTTACAGAATTAACTAAGCTCATAGCCTTAAAATGAGCATAAGAACTTATTATCCAAGTAATTATAACACGACTGAAAGAAAAATACAATAAGAAATGTGCAGAAGTTTTGATTAAATTTTTTCGATTTTTGTAAAAAAAGGAAAAAAATCAGTTGATTTCCATTGTTCCTTCGTTAAAAAAGGCTCTTCCGTCATATCTCAGGTCAATATATCCTGTTTGTGAATTTGTTACGGCATCCTTAATTACATTGCCTGCAAGCGAAATCTGATTTTCAAGGTCATCACATTCGCCAAGATAAATTTTTACATTACTGTTATAAACCACCTGTATGTCAGACATATCCTCAACATTTATAACAGCACTTTTAATAACGCCACCCTTTTCCATGGAGCTTATCATCTGCTTTACAAGCTTGTGCTTTTCCTTGTTGGCATCAGACGGCTCATAGCTTTCACCGACATTGGCCTCCTGAGGCTCGTAGCCCTTGATTCTGAAGGAGCCCTCCTGAAGCTTCATCTTTTTCACTGAAACCACTTTATTATATTCGTCAATACAGATATAGCCCTTATCGTTAACTATAAGATACTTTTCCTTTGCGGGAGTAACGGTGAGCTTTACAGTATCGGGAAGCTTACGGCTGAGCTCAACAGAGTGAATAAACGGAAGCTCTGCCGTTATTTTTTTGTTGAGCTTTTTCTCTCTGAGAGACATCATATTGAGGCCCTCATAAATCTCAGCGGCTTTAATTATCTGCTCGTTCTTATATTTACTTTCTCCTTCAATTACTATATTTGCAATAGGAGCACCCTTTGTGTAGGCATAGATTCCGATGAACGCCGAAGAGAACAGCATAAACAAAGCAATTGTAATTATACTTCTGATGCGTCTTTTCTTTTTCTTTGCCGCAGCTCTTCTTTTACTGCTTTCATCATGACTTATACCGTCTCTTCTGTCATTGTCATAATGCTGATTTTCTTTATTTATTTGCTGCTGATTACGGATTTTTTTCGCATTTTCCTGAGCTTTATCATTCTTTCTTCTGTTTTCCTGAGGCCTTGCCGTCTGCTTTTTTGCACCAACTTCTGCAACAGGCTTACCCTTTGGAGTGCGTGACACAGAAGCTGCCTTCTTTTTTTTAGCAGCGGCATTTTCAGATCTTTTATTTTTAGCATCAGCAGAATTATCCGGCTTTGCTTTCGGAGCCGTTCTGCTTTTCTTTTTTTCTGCAGCTGCACTCTCTCTGCCCCCGGATATAGGTCTGTTATTATTTCTATTATTTTTTTGTGGCTGCTGTTTTTGGGACTTAGCAGAATTTGGTTCATTCACCTTTTTTTCGGTTGGCATCCCTGCACTGATCGGAGCCCACATATCAGAGGTAACATTTTTAACCTCTCTTACTTTATTATAACCGTCTTTTGTGCCAAAAGTCGCATTATCGGTGTATTTTCCGAAGGTCTGAGAAAATCCTTTTCTGTTCTTGTCTTCCAACTTTTCCCCTCCTGTATATAAAATCTTCCTTTTGCCTCAAAAAGCATCAGGCAAGTTATAATCAAGCTTTATTACTCTATTAAACAAATTAAAAAGGCAGAGTATGATACTGCATTTGAACAGTATAACACAGCTGCCTATGAAAAAACTTAAATTAATTCTACTTTTATTTTACGGTATCTGTACCCTTTCAATATCGGCACCCACCGATTTAAAACATTCTTCAATTTTTTCATAGCCTCTGTCAATATGGCTCACACAGCCGACAGTGGTAATTCCCTGTGCGGCAAGACCCGCAATAATCAGGGCAGCTCCGCCACGAAGGTCCGGTGAGCTAACCGCCGCACCGTTTAATCCTTCAACGCCGTCAATAACGGCAACTCTGCCTTCAACGTTTATTTTTGCACCCATTTTCTTAAGCTCTGCCACATGCTTGAACCTGCTTTCGAAAATGTTTTCAACAATTACACTTGTACCTTCTGCAAGGCATGCAACCGCCATAACCGGTGCCTGGGCATCTGTAGGAAAGCCCGGATAGGGCATTGTTCTTATATCCCGTATTGCACGCGGCCTTGAGCGCATGCGAAGCCATACTGTGTTTTCATTACATTCTATCTGACAGCCTGCCGTTTCAAAAACAGGAACAACAGATAAAAAATCTGTATAGTTTACATTTTTCAGCAGAAGCTCCCCCCCTGCGGCCGTTGCTGCCGACAAGTAAGTTAGAGCTACTATTCTGTCTGAAATAACACTGTGCTCACAGCCTTCTGCCTTCTTTACACCGTCAATCACAATTGTACCGTGAGGTCCTACATCAATTCTGCAGCCTGCACTGTTCAGAAAAGCGGCAAGGTCACTTATTTCAGGCTCCCTTGCACCGTTAAGAATAACCGTTCTCCCCTCTGACACTGCACAGGTGAGCATTATATTCTCTGTAGCACCCACACTGGGGAAGGAAAGACTTATGATACTGTCTTTTATTTTTCTGTGCTTGAAGCAGGAAATTCTGCCCCCCGATTCGTCAATTGCTATTCCGAGCTTTCTGAGTGAGCTCAGGTGCAGGTCAATCGGTCTCAGACCAATTTCACAGCCACCCGGTGACGACAGCTCTGCCTTTCCCGTTCGACCGATTACAGAGCCTAAAAACACGATTGACGAACGCATTTCCCTCATAAGAAAATCGGGGATCTCATAGCGTGACACATGCCTTGCATCAACGGTTACCGTGTGATTTTCCCTTTTCACTTCACAGCCAAGATGCCTTAAGATTCCGATTGCCGCATTTACATCTGAAAGATCGGGACAGTTATGAATAACACTGATACCGTCAACGAGCACCGTTGCGGCAAGAATCGGAAGGGAGCTGTTTTTGGAGCCCTGAACATCAATTTCACCGAATAGTGAGCGTGAACCCCTGATAATAATGCTGTCCATTAAAAATCACACCTTTCACCCCATGATATGCAAAAGGGTGCGAAAATGTGATTTTTCTTAGATTTTTGTTTATTTTATAAGAGAAATCACTATATCGGCTATTGATTCCTTAGCATCAGCAAGTGACATTGCTTTTGCATTCTGCTCAATAAGCTTTCTTTCGCTGTCATTGTTAACAAGACTCATGAAAAGCTCATCCATCTTTTCCTTGGTAAGCTCTTTTTCTTCAATGATTTTTGCAGCGTTCTTGTTAACAAGTGCCATTGCATTGTGATACTGATGATTTTCGGCAACATTCGGTGAAGGAATGAGAAGTGAAGCCTTACCGAGTGCCTGAAGCTCAGACAGTGTGCTTGCACCTGCACGGCAGATGACAACATCAGCGGCAGACATGCATACATCCATATCACTTATGTACTCTCTAACTTCAATGTTTTTGCTATTTTCGAGCTGAACACCTTTTTCCCTGAGCTTATCGGGTACCCATAAGCCATACTGACCCATGGCATGAAGGAAATAAAGGTTTTCATCCTTATGATGCTCTGCAATTATATCAACCATTGCATTGTTGATTGTGAGAGCACCGAGGGAGCCGCCCATTGAAAGCACAAGCTTCTGCTCGTCCCTAAGTCCGAGCTTGGCACGGCTTATATCTCTGTCTGCGCGGAGCATCTCCCCTCTTACGGGAAGACCTGTTACGATGCACTCATTTTTTGAATCAAGATACTTTGATGCCTCAGGAGCTGTGAGCATAACACGGTCAACAACCTTTGCAAGTGCCTTGTTGGTAATACCGGGATATGCGTTCTGCTCATGAATTGCTGTGGGAATGCCCATTTTAGCTGCCATGCGGACAACAGGGCCGCTGACGTATCCGCCAAAGCCTACAACAACATCGGGCTTGAATTCTGCGAGAATCTTTTTAACCTGTCTGTTACAAGTGAGAAGATACCACAAAGTTTTTATGTTACGGAAAATATTTTCAATTGAAAGCTTTCTCTGAAAGCCTGAAATTTTTATTGTTGTGAAATTGAAGCCTGCAGCAGGCACAAGCTTTGCTTCCATTTTTTCCTTGGTGCCGACAAAAAGTATTTCGGCATCGGGATATCTTTCTCTTATCACACCTGCAACGGCAAGAGCAGGGTTAATATGACCGCCTGTTCCGCCTGCAGCAAAAAGTACTTTCATAACCGTATCTCCTTATATATTAAACTCAATTATTCTTTTTCCATTGAACTGTTTCTTGAAACAGAAAGAACAACACCCATTTCACACAAAAGCACAAGCAGTGCCGTGCCTCCGTAGCTGAAGAAAGGCAGTGCGATACCCGTATTCGGGAAAATATCGGTGACAACGCAGATATTAATAATAACCTGCAGAGCTATCTGTATCATTATACCCATAACAAGAAGTGAGCCGAAAAAGTCACGGCATTTTCTTGCAATGATGAATCCGCGGCAGATAAGAACTGCAAAAAGAATCAGAACGATACATGCGCCGATGAAGCCGAGCTCTTCACATATTACAGGGAAAATAAAGTCATTCTGAGGCTCGGGAATGTAAAGCTGCTTCTGCTTTGAATTTCCCAATCCCACGCCGAAAAGTCCGCCTGAGCCGATTGCATAAAGTCCGTTGACGGTCTGATATCTGTCCCAGGAGCTGTTGTCCTTTTCAAGCCATGCAGTAATTCTTGATGCTCCGAAGCCACCAAGCTTTTCAAGACTTTCGGGAAAAATGAGAACAAAGGCAACCAATGCCGCAATTCCAAGGGCAAGGAAGCCGAAATATTTCTTTTTAGTACCGCTGAGCCACATCATACAAACACCGATACAGAACATAAGTATTGTACAGGAATAATGGCTTTCAAGGAAGATAAGACCGCAATAAGAGCAAATTACCACTGCAAGCAGTGCACATGCCCAGAAGGGTGTTCTTGCCTTTGAATAAAACCATGTTTCAATTTTTGTAAGCCCATCAAGCTCAGGGGTGAATTTTGCCGTTTTACCGTCAGGCGCCCTGAGTGCCTTTTGCAAAACGCACATCATATAAGCAAGGATAAGTATCAGAGTGAACTTGGCAAACTCTGAAGGCTGAATCTGTCTTGAGCCGATTTCAATCCAACGCTTTTCATCCTTTCCGATATTTACGGCAAGGGTTATAAGAAGCACAGCCATTGTTACGGCATAGGCAAAAAAAGCAAATCTTCCGTTGAGAACACGGTAGTCAATTTTGCTGAGTATTGCCATAAACACAAAGCCTATTACGGCATTTTTAAGCTGTGATATAAACAGTGCATTTGCTCCGCCCTTGTTTGAGGCGGAATATGCATAGGATGCGGAATACATCATTATTATTCCGAAGCAAAACAGGAGAAGTACGGTGCAGGCAAAAACGAGGTCAAAATTACCGTGCTGAATAATATTTGTTGAAAGCCTTCCCTTAATTAAGGGACGTCCCGCACTTTTAACCGTTTTTTTAGCCTTTGACGCCATAAGCTACCTCCTGAAAAATTTGTTGACAGAAAATTATCTCTGAAGTGTGAAGTACATTGCTGCAACGCCGATGATGCAACCGATTGTGCTTACAAAAGTGAACACGGCAACAATCTTCTTTTCGTTCCAGCCGCACATTTCAAAATGGTGATGAATGGGAGCCATCTTGAAAACCTTTTTGTGTCTGATTTTGATTGAGCCTATCTGAATCACATCAGATAGAGCTTCGATAACATATACAATACCTACAGGAAGAAGAATAATGGGACACTCAACTGCATAAGCAAGTGCAACAATCATGCCGCCAAGGAACATTGAGCCTGTGTCTCCCATCATAACCTTTGCAGGATAATGGTTCCAGATAATATAGCCTGCACAGCCGCCTGCAAGTGCGGCACCGAGAACACCCACAGAGGTATTCTTCATAAGAAGTGCCATAATTGTGAAGGCAACACCAACGGGAATTGTAACACTGCCGCAAAGGCCGTCAATACCGTCAGTAAAGTTAACTGCATTGATTGCACCGTAAATTACACAGGCACCGAAAAGAATGAAGAAAACTGTTCCGAAGGTTGATTCAAGTGATATTTTTCCCACAAAGGGAATGTACATACTTGTGCTTTTGCTGATTATGAGAGATGCGAGATAAGCTGCAATTATGAGAAGCTGAGGAATTGTTTTCTGAATTTCGGTAAGACCGAGATTTCTTTTCTTGACAACCTTGATATAGTCATCGGCAAAGCCTACAAGAGCAAAGCAGAATGCCATAAGTATGCCTGAAATGAGCCTTGTGAGCTGCTGATTTTTTACCACCTCAAGCTCAGAAAAAGCATCAAAGCCCGAAAGCTTGCAGGACAACAGAGCCACAGCAGCTGCAACAATGATACCGATAATGAACATAATTCCGCCCATTGTGGGAGTACCCTGTTTTTTTGCATGCCATTTCGGTCCTATATCAGTAAGAATATTCTGACCGAATTTCAGCTTGTGAAGCACCGGAATGAGCACATAGCCCAAAGCCGCTGTGAGAGCAAAGGATATCACAAGAGAAATTAAAATTGCAACTATACTGTTCATCTTAAACATTCCTTTCAGTTACGTTCCGTATTTTTCAATATGCCGAGCACGATTTCCCTTTCATCAAAGTGCTGTTTTCCTTCACTTGTAATCTGATAAGTTTCGTGCCCTTTTCCGCACAATAGAATAATATCATTTTTTTGTGCAATTTTCAATGCATACTCTATAGCTTTTGTGCGGTTTTTTTGAATAAATACGGGAATTTTACTTTTTTCCATTCCCAGAAGTATATCATCTATTATTTTTTGAGGGTCCTCGCTTCTCGGATTATCACTTGTCACAACAGCAATATCAGAATACTGAGAAACTATTTCCCCCATAACACTGCGTTTTTCTGTGTCCCTGTCTCCCCCACAGCCGAAAACTGTGATAATTCTGCCTTTTCTGAAATTGGAAAGAGCAAGAAGCACCTGCCTGATTCCGTCGGGAGTGTGGGCGTAGTCAATTATTACCTTATATTCTTTGTCAAGAGGTAAAATCTCCATCCTGCCCTTTACACCATAAAAATTACGAAGTGCCGCAGAGGAAGCATCTAGGCTTATACCGAGCTGAGTTGCTGCAGAAAGTGCAGCCATTGAATTTGAAATGTTGAATTTACCGGGTATTTTAAGCTTCATACGGTGAATTATACTGTCACCGACAAAAGCATAATCACTTGAGTCTTCACTTTCGGTTATACATTTGGCGGTAAAATCTGCAGCGTCCTTTGAAAGGGAATAGGTTAATATCTTTCCCTTTGCCGCACTGATGAATTCTTCACTTTTTATATCATCAAGGTTGATTACGGAAATGTTACTGCTTGAAAACAAAAGCTTTTTTGCTTCTATATAGTTTTCCTCTGTTATATGGTAATCAAGATGATCCCTTGTGAAATTTGTGAAAACACCGACTTCAAAATTGAGCCCGTAAAGCCGTTTCTGACAAAGTCCCTGTGAGGAGCATTCAACAATGCAGTACTCTGCCCCATTCTTCCACATTTCATAAAACATTCCGTGCAGCGTGAAAGGGTCCGGAGTTGAAAATTCAGCACTTGTTTCCTCTTCCGCTATGTTACGTACCGTTGAAACAAGACCGCACTTTATGTTGGCAAAGGTGAAAATACTGTAAAGCATTTCACACACTGTTGTTTTGCCGTTTGTCCCCGTTACACCTATAAGACGGAGCCTTTTATGGCTGTTCATATAAAACTCTGCCGAAAGCTGAGCGAAGGCTATTTTTGCGTCAGGTACAACAACACAGCTTTCACAAAGTTTTTTTTCACTCACAACAAGAACAGCACCGTTTTCTGTTGCTTCCTTTACATAGTCTGCCCCTTTTTCGGTGCAGATAAAAATACTGCCTTCAACACATTTACGTGAGTCGTCCGTAATAAATTTTATGTCTGCGTCCTTTTCTTTATACTCTATGTCTATTGCTTTAAGCAAACGTGAAATGAGCATAAATTATCCTCCATCAGTCAACTGCGATGTCATCGCTTCTGAAATATACGGTTATTTTTGAACCGGCCTCAACAACGGTATCAGCCGCTATATTCTGATTATATGCCTTTATGCCTTCAGTATCCGTAGGACCAGAGAAGACAACGTTAAGACCTGATTTTACTGCAAGTCTGTTAACCTGACTCACGGAAAGTCCGGTGAAATCAGGCACCTTAACCTCCTGCACATCAGCTTTATTGTCTGTGTAAACAACAATAATTCCGTTTTCGGGAATTGATTCACCTGCCGAAGGCACCTGTGAAACAACCTTTTTACCTGAGCCTGCAACTCTTACTGTGAAGCTGCCTGCAGCTGCTGTTGCTTTGGCCTCGGAAACGCTTTTTCCTACAAGAGAAGGTGTAATATGGCTAACTGTTTCAAGCTCACTCTGAGTGTATTGAGGCTCAACATTAAGGTATTCGAGAGTGGGCTCAAGCACCTCCTTGGCAATGGGGGCAGCAAGAACACCGCCGCCTCTGTACTGTCCGGGAGGATCGTCAACACCCACAAGAACGGCAACCTGAGGATCGTCTGCAGGTGCAAAGCACACAAATGATGCAATATATACATCTTTATTATTGGTATCGTCAAGCTTTTCGGCTGTTGCAGTTTTACCTGCAACTCTGTAGCCTGCTATATATGCATTTTTACCCGTACCGCCTTCAACAACGGCCTCCATCATTGAGCGTACCGTTGATGCTGTTGATTCAGAGATAACACGTCTTTTTACCGTGGGCTCTGTTTCCGATACAAGATTTCCGTCACTGTCAATTATGCTCTGAACAAGATATGGCTTCATAAGCTTGCCGCCGTTGGCAATGGCACAGGTTGCAGTAATAAGCTGCAAGGGAGTAATTCTGATTGACTGACCGAAGGATGTACTCGCAAGGTCAATTTTTGTCATTTTTTCAGGGTTGTGCACAACGGATGAAATTTCATTTGCAACGTCAATGCCCGTTTTTTCGTTGAAGCCGAAGGCATCAAAATACTTGTTATAGGTTTCAACACCAAGTCGCTGTCCGAGTTCTATGAAAACGGGGTTACACGAATTCATAAGGCCCTGAGTGAAGGTCTGATGTCCGTGACCCGAAAGGTTTGCACAGTGATAATTAACACCTAAAAGCTTATATTCACCGTTGCAGTAGAAGGTTGAGTTAAGATTTGCAACACCCTCCTCAAGAGCTGCCGCTGCGGTGAAAATCTTAAAAGTTGAGCCCGGCTCGTAGTTATTGGTAACACAAAAGCTGTTCCACTGCTCAAACAGCAGCTCGGAATACTTGGCACTATACTCTGCACTGCCCGGCTCCAAATCCTCAAGAGCACTTTTATCTGCCGATTCAACAAGCACACGGGGATTATTAAGATCAAAGTCCGGCTTGTCACTCATTGCAAGCACTGCGCCTGTGTCTACGTCCATAACTATTCCGTATACCTCAGCGGCACCGATACTCTGAAGAGCCTGAGAAAGTGCATTTTCAAGATAATTCTGGATGTTTTCATCAAGAGTGAGGACAACACCGTTGCCTTCGACTGCATCAAAAACGGTTTCATAGCCTGTTTCGAGGGCGTTTCCCTTTGCGTCCTTTGCAGTTACAACTCTTCCGTCCTCACCGCTTAAAACGTCATTGTAATAAAGCTCAATGCCTGTGTCACCGTTATTATCTGCATTGACAACGCCGATAACCGTTGAGGCAAAGTTATTGTTAGGATATGTTCTTATAGTATCGTTTTCATAATAGAAGTAATTTGAAGGATAAACCTTCTTGTTTACAACAGCAGGCTCCTTTTTAGGGTTATCCGGCTGAATTATTGCCTGAAACTCAAAGGGCTTTTCAAAAAACTTTTCAAGCTTTGTTCTGAGATTTGCTGAAATCTTCGACTTTATTCTTACATATTTTCCGTCAGTTTCCTTAAGCAGGGATTCTATATCACCCTTTTCAACCTTCAGCATTTTTGCAAGATTCTTTGAAAGATATGAATAGAATTCCTCAAGCTTTTCAGGATAGTTCTTGAAGGTGGATTTGATTTCAGCCGGGTTTGCACACAGAATCCATGCTGATGTGCTTGTTACAAGAGGAGTCATGTTACGGTCGTAAATTGTACCTCTGACAGCCTCAATGGTCTGATCATACAGCTGATTTCTTGCTGCCGCTTCACGGTATTCATCGCCCTTGAACACCATAATATAGCCTACACGGCCTACGCTTAAAAGCAAAAAACACACAAGCACAGCCGCAACAAGTGCACGGCTTCTTGTGACAAAGCTTTTATCTGTTTTTCTTTTTACCCTGTTTTTAAACACGATGAAGCGCATATTATTCAAGTCCACCCTTCAACATAATAGTCAAAACAGGGGCTGTCCGGTTTTCACCTTTAAACAGTCCCCTAAAATTATATTTAACAAAACTTTGATTTATTTACCCTTTGAATAAATTACCTGATTTCCTGTGTGGGAATCAAAGTAAATTTCATTGCCTGAGGAAACCTTAACAAGACCGAGCTTTTCAACAGCAATGCGGTCAATGTTTTCAGCACTGATGATCTTATTGAGCTTTACCTTAAGCTCACGGTTCTGAGTTTCGCAGAAAGCATATTCTTCCTTTATTACGTCAAGGCTGCGCTTTGCACTCTCTCTTGTTGCCATGCTGTTGCAGGCGAGAGCAAAAACCGCAAAGAATACACACATCACTGCAACGATAACAGCCATTTTTCTGTTTGTTGCTCTCTCGTTCTGCTTTGCGATATCCTTTTTGGTTTTCTTTACCTTTTTTAATTCAGGCTTCTTTTCCTGCTCCGGTAAAGTAACGGGAGCTTTTTCAGGTACATATGCAGGCTCATAGCCATAAGCATAATCATATTTATATGCGGTTTCTGCTGCCATTATAAGTCACCCCAAAATCATATCTTATAAATCACTTTATACGTTCAACACACCTGAGCGTCGCACTCCTTGAACGCGGATTCACTTCAATTTCTCTTTCACACGGTAATACCTTTTTGAACGGCAAGGCTCCGTCGGGAGTTTTGCCGCAGATGCAAACAGGTGTTTGTGGTGGGCACTCACAGCCCTTACAGTATTTTGCAAATGCTTTTTTCACCATTCTGTCTTCAAGAGAGTGGAAGGTGATTATACTCACCCTCCCACCCTCTGAAAGGGAATAAAACATGTCATCAAGTGTATTGTTAAGCTTTTCCAATTCTCCGTTTACTTCAAGTCTGATTGCCTGGAAGCATCTTCTTGCGGGATGTCCGCCGCTTCTTCTTGTGGCTGCGGGAATTGCATTTTTTATAATTTCTGCAAGCTCCACTGTTCTTTCAATGGGAGCTTTTTCTCTTTCTCTTATAATGCTCTGTGCAATTCTTCGGGAGAATTTTTCTTCACCGTAATCACGGAAGATTCTGACAAGCTCATTTTCCGAATAGGTGTTGACCACATCGGCTGCAGTCATGCCCTGCTGACTCATTCTCATGTCGAGAGGAGCATCATTATGAAAGGAAAAGCCTCTTTCGGCTTTATCGAACTGATGAGATGAGACCCCAAGGTCTGCCATGACTCCGTCTACCTTTTCGAGGTGGAGGTCATTCAGAATTTTTCTGAGATTCGAAAAGTTATCGTGTACTACCGTAACTCTTTCATCGCTTCCTATACGTTCTTTGATTATTTCAATTGCATCAGGATCCTGGTCAATTGCAATAAGTCTTCCGTCTTCACCGAGTCTTTTTAAAATCTCTTTACTGTGACCTGCTCCGCCGCAGGTACAGTCAACATAAATTCCGTTTTTTCTGATGTTAAGAGAATCAACGGTTTCATTGAGCAGAACGCTTACATGAGAAAACTCCATTTCAATTCTCCTTTATGCTTCGTTCATGCTGCCGAGATTAAGGAATTTACCCTCGGACTGATACTGATAATAAATCGCTGATTCATCTTCAAGCGCCTGCTCTGCAGCAGCGTTTGAAGCAGTGATTGATCTGATGTATTCCTGATAGTTTTCCGGACTCATGATTTCAACATAATCACCGAAGCCGACGAAAATGCACTGCTTTGAAATTCCTGCCTGATTTGTTACAAGCTGGTTGAGAACTATTCTGCCCTGAGCGTCATAGGAGGCTTCCCCTGTGCCGAGATAAAACTGAGCGAGAATATTTCTTTTTTCAACGGGAGTTCTGGCTCTCAAGAGAGATTCATCACGGGCTGATTCAAACTGCTTCTGACTGTAAAGCTGAATTGAGGGATATTTTGAAGCATGAAACTTATAAATAAAGTTGTTGCCCAATTCTTCCCTGAACTTAACGGGAACAAACACTCTGTTCTTACCGTCAAGGTTATGTTCATAGGTTCCTATAAGCATTTTTAAAGCACCCCTTTCCCGATGAATTTCAGTGAGTTTTTGGAATTTCCACCAAAATTAACCATTAAAATTAACTTCGATGTACCTTTTCCCCACTTAACTTGATATTATTATAATATTATTCACAGTAAAAGTCAATGGATTTTCATAAATAATTAGGCATTTTTTCAAGTTTTTTGATGTTTTTTCAAAGTCAAAAACCTTTGATTTTTCTAGGTTTTTCGAGGATTTTCAACAATGATACAACATCTTGTGCAAAGAGAAAACCCACCCACAAATCAAGCGATTTCAGGATGGATTTTCATAGGTGTTAAATATGAACATTTTATTAATTAATTTTCTGTATAACAATAAAAAAAGCACAAAAAAAACACAGGGCAAACCTTCTATAGAGAAGATTTGCCCTGAAAACTGTTATTTATCCTTTGGCGTCATACCAATTTTTGCCTGAGCTTACATCAGCAGTGAGCTTTACCTTCATGATGCAGGCATTTTCCATTTCTTCTTTTAAAATGTATGATACCTTTTCTTTTATATTCTCTGCACATTCGACAATAAGCTCGTCATGAACCTGCATAATCAGTCTTGCATCAAGTCCTTCACTCATAAGACGGTTATGGACTCTTACCATTGCAATTTTAATAATATCGGCAGCCGTACCCTGAACAGGCATGTTCTTGGCAACTCTTTCACCAAACGCCTGAAGCATTTTATTGCTAGCCGTAAGCTCGGGAAGATATCTTCTTCTCATGAACATGGTCTGGCAGTAGCCATCCTCTCTGGCTTTGTCAACAACCTCGTTAAGATAGCCTCTTACACCAGCATAATGATGAAGATAGCCCTTGATATATGCATCAGCTTCCTTTCTTGTTACGCCGATATCCTTTGCAAGAGAAAATGCACCTATGCCGTAAACAATGCCGAAGTTAACTGCCTTTGCCCTGCTTCTCATAAGCGGCGTCACCATGTTAAGAGGCATATTGAACACCTGAGAAGCCGTTATACTGTGGATATCCTCCTCCTGATTAAAGGCATTTATCATTGCTTCATCATCGGAAAGATGAGCAAGAACACGAAGCTCAATCTGTGAATAGTCAGCATCAACAAGAACCTTGCCATCCCCTGCGACGAAGAATCTGCGCATTTCTCTGCCGATTTCAGAGCGCACGGGAATATTCTGTAAATTAGGCTCTGTCGAGGATATTCTGCCTGTCCTTGTCTCCGTCTGATTCAGTGTTGAACGGATTCTTCCGTCTGCTCCGATAACCTTTAAAAGACCCTCACAATAGGTCGACTTAAGCTTAGCAAGGGTACGGTACTCAAGCACA
Organism: Acutalibacteraceae bacterium; assembly: GCA_045604105.1. GTDB lineage: Bacteria > Bacillota > Clostridia > Oscillospirales > Acutalibacteraceae > UBA6857. The sequence goes on from JAZUNJ010000049.1 coordinate 17,324, forward strand.
TCCCTGACTATGGGATAATCCTCTGCCAACTCTTCAAGCACATCTGCATTTGTTGAATATCCGCTTTTTGTTTTCTTTTTGGCAGGAATTCCCATTTTTTCGAACAAGGCTACACCTAACTGCTTAGGTGAATTGATATTGAATTCGAAACCTGCTTCGTTATATATTTTCTCAGTTAGTTCATTGACCTTCCGACTCATTTCCTCTCCGAAGAGCTCAATGCCTTGTCGATTGACAAGGAAGCCTTCATTTTCCATGCTTGCAAGAACCCCTGCAAGAGGAAGCTCAATGTTATAAAAAAGCTCCTGCTGTCCGTTTTCGTGAATTTTTTCCAAAAGAACATCACAAAGAGTCTGAAGACCCGAACAGCTCATCGCAATTTCCTTATAACAATCCTCACAGTCAATCTTTGCCATGGGCACCGCATATTCCTCACAAAGGCGCTTAAGGTCATAAGAATTTGCAGACGGATTAAGAATATAACCGAGAAGCGATGTATCGCATTTTACATTTACAATATCAATGCCTTTTTTCAAAGCATATTTATAAAGATGCTTTATATCCCCGGTGAATTTTTCCCATTCTCCCACACAGAAGGCATGGAAAAAGTCTTCAAAATCAAAGCAATTTGCAGGCACATACTGAATTTTTCCCGACAAAAGAAAGCACAAGCCGTATAAGCTGTCTTTTTCAAAATCTGCCGTAAAATATGCTTTACCTGATTTCTTCAGTTCACCAAGCACATAAGGCAGATCCCTTTGCTCGCAAAATTCATATCTGACTTCCTCCTGAAGCTCTTCAGAGACTGCAAGCTCCTCACTTGTAAGTCCCAGCTTTTCAATTATACCGAACATCTCAAGGGAAACCAGAAGCTTAATAGCTGATTTTTTGTCGCACTGACCTATTTTATATTTTTCAATATCAGTTTCTATGGGAGCATCAAGGCAGATTGTGCCGAGCGTACGGCTGAGGTATGCACTTTCCTTGCCCACAAGCAGCTTATCGTGAACACCTTTTTTAATCGGTAGCTCTTCAAGGTGCTCATAGATATAGTCAATATTTCCATAAGCCTTGATAAGGTCCCCTGCTGTTTTTTTACCGATACCCGCAACACCGGGAATATTATCGGAGGAGTCACCCATAAGAGCCTTGATTTCAATCATGCCCTCAGGACTTACACCGTATTCCTCCATCAGAAGAGCCTTGTCATATGCCGTTGTGACTGCCTTACCCATCTTGGTTGCAGCAAGAAGCACTGTTGTGTTATCGGAAATAAGCTGAAGGGAGTCTCTGTCCCCTGTTGCGAGAAAACACTTATCCTCACCCACACACTGCTTTGAAAGTGTGCCGAGAATATCATCAGCCTCATAGCCTTCCTTTTCAACAACGGTGTAACCAAGATATCCGAGCAGCTCCTTCAGCACCGGCATCTGTGAACGAAGCTCATCCGGCATTCCCTTTCTTCCCGCCTTATACTGATCATACATTTTGTGACGGAAGGTCGGTGCCTTGAGGTCAAAGGCAACTACAACCGCATCGGGCTCACACTCCTGCCTTAGCTTGAGAAGAATATTCATAAAGCCATAAATGCCGTTTGTAAACTGTCCGTCCTTTGTTGTAAGCAGCTTTATACCGTAAAAGGCTCTGTTTATAATACTGTTTCCGTCAATAACAAGAAGTCTCATAATACACCTCTGATTTTCAGCGCAGCTGACAAAGAATTAACTTCATCTTTCATCTGCGGTCAGTTTATTGAATTTTCAAAAGGCAGAGCCATTGCGCTCCGCCTTTTAATTGAATTTATGCTGTTGCAGAAAGCTTATTTACCATCCAGGTTGTATATTTATCAATAAGAATCTGCGATGGATTGTTCTTCATTTTTTCAATTTTCTTTGAGATGGTTTCTTTATTTTCACCCTCACACTTACCGTACAGATAATAGAAGGTGTCGGTATAAAGGCCCACTGAAGCTGAGATATTCTTTTTACCCCAAAGCAGACTGCCGTCTTCACCCGTGCCGAAAATTACTATACTGCCTTCATTGAGCTCCCAATCCCAGAGAGTTCTTGCATAAACTGTATATTCAACTGAATCAACGGTAATTGTATAGCCCTTACCACTTTTTGCAAAGGATGTTCCCGGATTAAGTCCGTTGTCTTTTTTGATATCCTTTTGTGAAATTACAGCCTTCTGCATAACAGACACTATCTGTGACTGACTTCTCGAAACAGCTCTGTAATCATCCTTATCAGAAGTGGAATCAAACACAATAATATCCCAGTTTCCGTAAAGCTCCTTGAGCTTCACGCCTCCCTTTGCAGCTTCACCTGAATATACCTCAGGCATTGACATAGGCCATCCGCTTTCATTCCAGAACAGCTCTCTCACCTCAAGGCAGGGGGCTGAATTTGTTTTGATACCCTTTTCTTCAGCCATTGTGCTGCCTGTTGTGATTGTTGAGTCAACCTTATAATAAAGCTGTGATTGTGATGCAACAAACCAACCGCCGTCAGAGGTTTTTATAACATTCGGTGAGCCGATTGAAGCTCTGCCCACATTTGTGTAGGAAACGCGTCCCTGAGAGCTGTTTGTGAAGTTATAGCCGCTCATAAGCATTGTGCCTGTTGAATACATATCCTTGGCATATTCGTCCATTTTCTGTCCCCATGCGTCTGTATAAGGGCCTTCGATATCCTTTGAGCGTGCAACTCTGACATTATAGCTTGTGCCCTCATATCCGTAGGTTACGAAAAGATAATAGTAGCCTGTATCCTTGTTGTAAACAATGTCAGCACCCGAAACAAGGCTGCCCTTGTTATCAGACATACCGGGCACCGCACCGGGCTTTGCCACAAGAACACCTGACCTGAAGGTCTTTTTTCCGTGAGAAGCTGAAATCTTGCCACCTTCACCGTTAATGCTTCCTGAATCAAGAAGAAGTCCGTTTTTGGCGTTAAGCTCAAGAAGGTTAATTTCACCGCCCTGAGAATAATAACCGCCGTATGTCATATATACTTTTCCGTCATCAACAAGCACTGAGGGGTGCACTGCATTTGCCCTTTCCCCTGCGCAGGTGCTTATAACAAGCCCCACATCCTCCCACTCTTTTGTTGAAATTGATTGTGCAAGGTTATTTGTTTTTACACAGAAAATTGCAGATTCATTTGAACCGTTAACCTTTGACAAGGAGAAGTAGAGATAGTATGTGCCGTCTATTTTAACAATTTCGGGCGCAATGGGAGTTCTATCGTTATCCTTATCCGAAAGAGTTTCATCCTCACTGTAGCCGTGTGCTTTTGCCCATTTTGCAACAGAATCAAACTGGCTGAATGAGATAACGGCATTGCTTGATGCATTTTCAGGATGCTCAAAATAAGTTGTTCTTCCTGACCAGTTTACAAGGTCCTTTGATTTCACAACAACATTATCTGAGCCGAAGCAGTAATACATTCCGCTTTCCTCATCATAAAATACACTGGGATCCTTAACGTCGTAAGCGCCGTAGGAGCCGATATAGCTGTCTGAGGCAGGCTTTTCAATTTTGGGTGCCGTCACACTGATAAGTGAAGCTTTATCCTCTGAATTTTCAGGCCTTTTGCCCTTTTTAAAGGTTGCAACAACCGAAAGCTTCTGTTCAACAACGGTTTTATACTGAAGCATGCTCACTTTTTTTGTAACGTTTTCACCGTTAACAAGAAGCTTATCGAGAACATAATAGGTCTTATCTGTTCTTTCAGGGTTGATATTGATTGTGATTTCGTCGCCCTTTTTAACCATTACACGGAATTTTTTATCGTTGCCGACAGTGTCGTCACTGTCAACTGTCATAACACCGTGATCATAGCTTTCAACAAAAACGCCATAGGAACCAACATGGATATATCTCATGTACATTCCGAAAACAATGCCAAAAAGCAGAAGTGTTATGGTAAAAAAGGTTAAAAACTTTCCTTTCATTTATATATCCTCCTATCATTCAACAGTCAGAGAAGAAATAACGTCGGAATAAATGCTCACAGCGTTATTGTAAAAGTTCCTCTTAACAATTTCAATCTGGCTTTCATCGGTAACATAAACAGTGATTTTCAAAAGCTCTGTATCCATATCCGTTACCGTAAATTTAACATGGTAGCCGTGGTCAAGCTTTATTATATCAACCTTGCTTTCCTTTTCAATGCGTTCCCTTTCAAGGATTTTCAAGGCACTTCTTACCGACTTTTCTCTTACAGACTTAGGAAGGTCGCGCTCAATAAGCCTGACATGATATTCGGTTTTGCCTGTGAGAGTGAGCTCCTCATCTCCGTTAACAAGAGCTGTGTTAACCTGTCCGCCGGAAATAAGCTCACTGATAGCACCGTTGAGCTCAAAGTAATTGGCAATGCTGTACTGCTGCATGATTTCATTTATCTGAGTTCGTGTCAGAGGTCTGCCCAGGGTTTTTAAAAGATAACAGATTAAAAGCTTTATATCTGCTTTGTCACGAAGTCCTCCGGGAGCAACACCTTCACTGAAGCTGTAATTGTCCATAGTAAAACCGTATTTTCCTTTCCTGATACATTCCACATAGTTATACATTATCTATTTTACCACAAGAGATAAAAAAGTAAATAGCTTACGGAAAAATTTATGAATTTGTAATTAATATATCATCTGTCTGATGTTGACATCAAATAAAAAAGCAAGTAATATATAAATGTACTTAAACCAAAGGAATGATATATATTATGGACAGAAAATACACAACTATCCTTTTTGATGCGGACAACACCCTTCTTGATTTTGACAAGGATGAGCATCAGGCTCTTGTTAAAACCATGGAGGATTTCGGTGTTCCCGCAACCGATGAAAATATCAGCACTTATGTTAATATAAATAAAGGCTTATGGGAAAAAATTGAAACGGGTGAAATTACAAAGCCCGAGCTTAAAAGAACACGCTTCAAGCTGTTTTTTGATGCAATAGGCTTCAGCTGTGACGAAGATCCTCTGACTGTCAACGAGCATTATCTTTCCCTTTTAGGTGAAGGCGGAAATACTCTTGAAGGTGCCGTTGAGCTTTGCCGTGAACTAAAGCAGGAGGGCTATAACCTTTATATTGTTACAAACGGAGTTGCGGCAACACAGGCAAAAAGACTCACCAAAGCAGGTCTTCTCCCCTATTTCACCGAGGTTTTTGTTTCCGAAACCGTTGGCTATCAGAAGCCGAAGAAGGAATACTTTGATTATGTTCTCAATGCCGTGAGTGAAAAAGATAAAAGTAAGATTCTTCTTGTGGGCGATTCTCTTTCCTCGGACATTCAGGGAGCAATGAATGTGGGACTTCCCTGTGTGTGGCTTAATTTGTTCGGTGAAGCTGCAAATGAAAAATATAAGATTGATTATATAATTGATGATGTGAGAAAAGTTAAAATTTTTTTGTAAAGGTCCGGTATTACTTTGTCAATTGAAGCATAAAGAGACAGCAAAGAATACTACGATTTAACAATGTTAAAATTTCTCAGTATTATTTCAAAAAATTTTAAAAAAACCTATTGACAAATGCATTATGTTCCGATATAATAAAGCTATGATAATGATAATCATTATCAATAAACAATGAACGGAGTGATTATAATGTCAGCTCTGCGAAATTCAAAGCAGCGCGACGCAGTACTCCGGAACTTAAGTGAAAGGTATGACCACCCGACGGCTGAGGATGTTTATCTGAGTCTTAAAAAAGACTTTCCATCAATAAGCCTGGCAACAGTCTACCGCAACCTGAAGCTTCTTGAAAGCGAAGGGATGATTCTGAAAATCACCACCGATGACAGCGACAGGTTTGACGGTCACACCCATGAGCACTATCATTTCACCTGCAGGGATTGCAAGCGTGTTCTTGATTTAGAGCTTCAGGAGGGTGCCGACATCAACTCCCTGGCAAAAAACTTCGGCGGAACAATCACCAGCCATGCACTTATGTTCTTCGGAACCTGCCCCGACTGCAAAGTAGTGTAAAAAACAAAAATTTATTTAATTAACTGGAGGAAAAAACAATGAAAAAGTATTATTGCCCCGTATGCGGTTACGAAAGTGACGAAAAGATCGATGTATGCCCCATCTGCAAAGCAAAGATGAAGGAGAGAGAAGAAGGCGCCGGTATGGTATGGGCTGCTGAGCACATCCTCGGTGTTGGCAAGGAAGCTAACGTTCCCGAAGAAATCGTTATGGGGCTTCGTGACAACTTCAACGGCGAATGCTCAGAGGTTGGTATGTACCTTGCAATGGCTCGTGTTGCTCACAGAGAAGGCTATCCCGAAATCGGCCTTTACTGGGAAAAGGCTGCTTATGAAGAAGCAGAGCACGCAGCAAAGTTTGCTGAGCTTCTTGGTGAAGTTGTAACCGCAAGCACAAAGAAGAACCTCGAAATGAGAGTTGCTGCTGAAAACGGTGCAACACAGGGCAAGTTCGATCTTGCTAAGATGGCTAAGGAGCACGGCCTTGATGCTATCCACGATACCGTTCACGAAATGGCTCGTGACGAAGCAAGACACGGTAAGGCTTTCGAAGGTCTTCTTAACAGATATTTTGGTTGATTGATATTAAAACTGAGCGGCTGAAAGTCGCTCAGTTACATAAAAAAATAATAAACACAGCACAAAATTACTATAATAATTATGAGGTGAAAATTATGGCTAAATATGCTTGTCCCTGCGGATATGTTTACGACCCCGAGCTTGGCGATCCCGATAATGGAATCGCTCCCGGCACTGCATGGGAGGATGTACCCGAAGATTGGGTATGCCCCACCTGCGGACTCGGTAAGGACATGTTCGAGGAAGAATAATAAAGCACAAAAATCAGGGCTGTATCAGAAATGATACAGCCCGTTTGTTTTGTATTCTGTTTTCAGCAGAAGCTTTGCTGACTGTTACCTGCTTATTTTTTTATAAAGCCGATAAAATACTTTCCTATAAGATTCATGAAGATATTATAAATAACCTTGAAGAATTCCATAAGACCGAGCTTTTCAAACCACTTGACAGATTCACTGTCCTTGATAAGCTCTGAGAAGCCGTCTGCAGATTCAATATCTACATAGGGATTTTCTGCATCGTATGAAGGTGCTTCACCGTTAAGGTGTGTGAAGTAGAACGCCTTTTCATTAACAGGTGTTACGGAATCCATAAGAACATAAGAAATTCTGATTTCAGCAACAGTAAGGCTTTCTGCAGGAACACTTCCGCCGAAGGGAACCTCTAAGGTAGCCTTAGGTGCAATTTCCTTTAAAAGATAATCCTTTTCACTGAAGCGGATATCTGTTCCGTTAACTGCAATTGAAGCAATGCGCATATTCTTTTTCTCAGAAAGGTTTCTGATGATAAGCTTTGTGTCTGCAGAATCAAGATAACCGGGTACTGATGAATCAAATTCAGCATAAACTGATTCGCACACATTGGTAGCTTCATGGAACTGAGGATATTCGGCATAGGTATGTACTGTTACCTTCTCATCTGATTCAAGAAGAGACTTCATGAGAGTTTTTGAATATTCGTCACTCAATGTCATACCGTGGAACAGACCGTCTACCATCCATGTAGTTTCAGGCAGATAGGCAGTTGTTGCATCAACATTCATTTTGGGAGAAAGATGATTGTGAGCAGGATCACTGCAGATTGTGCCGAGAGTCTTGTAGCCGTCATTGAATCTCTTGCCGAAGGGAGCGCAGGTTGCGCCGGTTGAAGCATTGAGAGAAATGATTGCATCAGATTCTTCCTGGGAGCCAACAACGCTGGGAGCTCCGTAGCCTGAAATGATATAAATGTTTGCACCCTTAGCCTCTGTGCTATGAAGAAGCTTTGACATATTGGGAAGAATTTCGTTATGGAAACGATCACTCTTTGCTATTACTTCAGAATTAAGGAAGGACTCAGGAACATCAGCACTTTCTCTGATTTCACTGTAATATTCTGCAGGGATAAAGTCCCATATGCTGCCCCATTTTCCCAGAACCTCAAGAAGATGAGGAGCCAGATGGTGAAGAACATCATCAAGGAAGCCGAGAGCATGTGCCTTCATAAGCCAGTCGATATCCTCGTCAAGCATAAAACCGTTCTGAATAAACTGCAGAAGAGTTTCTTCGTCAAATTTAATCTGATCAGTAATAATGTCATAAGCAAGAAGTGCACCGCCGATTGCAGGAACAGTGAGAACAGCGTTGTTTACTCTCTGCTTATCACCGTAAAGTGAAAGGTATGTTGCGCTTGTCTGGCCACCGTGGCTGATTGCAAAAATATTAACCTTTTCTGCGCCTGTATATCTGAGAACATCTTCTATATAAATATCAAGATCCTTTGCACAGTCAACGGTGTTCTGTCTGAAGTCCGTTGCAAAGTTGAAGGTCCATTCCTCAGCCTTATCACCAAGATACTCTGAAACATAAGGTATAATGGTGGTTTCGTGAACGTGCATACCGCCTTCATTTTCATTAAGCCATGCAGTTGTTGTGTCTTCAGCATCCTTATGATAACGGTAAAGCTGTTCAACAGGCTTTCCGTTTTCGTCATATGCCATGTCACCGTAAAGGTTTACAAATTCCTCACCCACATCATCGGCAAGTCTTTTTGCATCGCCCTGAGCGAGAGCTCCGATGTCGATGCCGAGAGAAACAGCTCTTGCAAGAACACGCTCAAGGATTTCGTTCATATCAACGCCCCATACGTGCTCTTTTTCACCGTTCTCATCAATTTTATACATGCTCGATGAGCTGTATCCCGGAACAACAACCAAGGGGTATATCTCCTCTTCTTCAGCTGCTATGGCAGCAGGAGCCATAACCGTGATACACATTAAAACTGTCAGAAATAATGCAATCAATTTCTTCATAATAAAACCTCCAATTTTATTCTGTTAATAATTTTACAACAATCATTTCACTTTGTCAATGTTATTTAAAGAGCGTTTGAAGCACAATTAATAAGAACTTCACCACTTTTTAACAAGGTTCATATGTATCTTTCCTTCTGAACAATTTAAACAGTGTGTTCATAGCAAAAAGACCGACCTTCTCAAGGAAAGCCGGTCATTTTATTTCAGGAATTTACTGTCCGATATTTTTGAATGTGTTAACAAGCTTCTGAACAAATTCGAAGATTTTGTATACCATTGTGAACACAACGGACACAATACCCTTAACACCGTATTTTGAAAGCTTATCTGTTATATCTTCATCAAGAACCTCGTCAATTTTTTCTGAGTAATCAGCCTTGACGGTAGGATTTTCTGCATCATATTCAACGGCCTCACCATTCATGATTGTAAAATCAAAGGTTCTTTCGCCAACGGGTGTGAAGGTTTCAATGAAGTATGAAACAGTGATTTCAAAATTCTTAAGGCTTACTTCGGGGAACTCACCGACAACAGCAATTGATTTGCTTTCGCCGGGAGCAAGAGTGAAGGGTAAGAAATTGAATTCAATACCCTCAATACCCTTTGCGGTAACAGCTGAAATTACCATGTCATTTTTTGCGGAAACGTTTGTTATAACAAGTCTTGTATCGTCAGCTGAAACATAGCCCTCTTTACTGCTGTTGAACTTTGCGTGAACAGAGTGTGCAGGGTTTGTTGTTGCATGGAACTGCGGGAACCTTTCCATTGAATGAACATTGTAGCTTTCATCGTTAAGCAGAAGTGTATACATAAGATCACGTGTATACTCATCCTTATATGTCATACCGTGATGATAATCCTCAATAAGCCATGTGTGTTCGGGAAGATAGCAGGTTGAAGCATCAACGGTCATTGACGGTGATACCTGATAGAAGCCTGTGTCAACCTTCTGTGTGTAACCGTCTGCAAATCTTTCGCCGAAGGGAGCACATGTTGCACCTGTTGCAGCGGGAGTTGTGATAATAGCATCAGAGGATACGGGCATGCCTGTTACGATAACTATATCATAGCCTGCCATAATGTAGACGTTTGTGCCTGCATTCTGAGCCTCCTTGAAGCCCTTTGCGAAATAATGGTCGCCTTCAGGTGACATGATTTCATAATGCATGTAATCACTTTTTTTAATCACAGCTTCATTTTCAATAGGATCAAGAAGATCTGCCTTCACATCCTCATAATACTCAAGAGGAATGAAGTCCCACATACTGCCCCATGTACCCATAACAGGCATTACATAGGGAATGAGTGCATCGGCTAGGTCATCAAGGAAGCCAAGGTAACCCGCTTCCACAATGTAGTGAATATCTTCTTCAAGCATCATGCCGTGCTCGATGAAAACAAGAAGTGCAACATCGCCGAAGTTGAAGCCCTGATTAGGTACATTGAATGCATCATAAGCAATACCGGCACCGCCAAGAGCAGGAACAGTGAGAACTGCATTGTTTACCTTTCCCTTGTGGCCGAAAAGTGTGAGGTATGTACCGGTTGTCTGTCCGCCGTGGGAAACTGCAAGGATATTTACCTTTTCACTGCCTGTGTATTCAAGAACTGAATCAATAAATGCATCAAGTCTTGTTGCATTTTCAACTGAACCCATTCTGAAATCGCATGAGAAAACATATGCATTTTCAGCACCGATTTTGTCACAGACCTCAGCCATCATCTCATTTTCAGCCTGAAATCTGCCTTCGGGATACTTTTCACGAAGATATGCATAATTTGATTCTTCGGGGGTGTTGAGATATGTTTTGACATCATAATAGCTTGAGCCGTCGGGATTTGTTTTCATATCACCGAAGATTCTCTGGAAGCCTTCGCCAAGACGCTTTGCGATAGGCTCAACCTTTCCTGCAAGAAGAAGGGTTGCAGCATCGGAAATGATACCTCCGAGATTTGCTTCAACCTCAGGCATTGCCTGTGCAAAGGCATCACCCCAGACGTGAATTGTTTCACCGGTTTCTTCATCGACTCTGTATAATTCGCTTGAAGAATAGCCGGGAACCATAATTACGGGATACTTTGTGAGCTCAGCTGTTTCATAGGCTGCAACAGCACCGACGGTGCAAAGTGAAAAAGCCATGATAACAGCAAGCAAAACTGATAATACTTTTTTCATACTTACGTTCTCCTTTCAATGTGAACATTTTATGATAATTTTTATTTTACCATAAATTCCCATCAAATACAACATAAATCTTTTTATTAATAAACAAAAATAAGCACCGTGTATTGTTGAAAAACAACAACACGGTGCCAAAATTTAAAATGTTGACATCAGGGCTTCTTCTGAACCTTTTTTACAGGCTTAGCAGATGACTGAGATTTTTTCTCAGGAGCTTTTTTTGAGGGAGCCCTTTTACTCTCAGCAGCCTTATCTTGCGGCTTTTTCATTTTCGGGAGGAAAAGACAGAGCACAACTGCCAGAATCGCGGCGACAGCGATACCTGCAGGTACATAGTAATCGCTGCCGCTGTCACCTGTTTCAGGGGTTACATAGGACAAAACAGCACCTTCGTCAACCGCAATAACCTGCAGTACAACAGCGCCCACACTGAGAATCATGAGAGCGGCCATAATAATACAGATAATTCTGATAACATTTTTCGGCATCATAACAGCATTCCTCCGTTCAATTATTTCGTCGTTTATTTTACCACTGTTTAAGTACTGATGTCAAGTGGAGGGAAATTTATTACAAATAGCTCAGCTTTTTCTGCGTGTCTTTATAAGAACAAAGCACAAGGGAATTGCACAAAGAGGGAAAAGTATACCCACAAGCATTCCGAGCTTCATTCCGAGCTGTTCGGGCATAAGCCCCATGGACTGAGCCATGGAAGCTGCTTTTTCATTTACTATTGCGGCATCGGTTATTACGCCTATAAGCTGAGGTCCCACGGAAGCACCAAGGTCGCCACCTGCTGCCATAAGAGCAAAAACAAATACTCCGCCCTTTGGAAAACGGTCAGTTGCAACAACAAGATTTCCCGGCCACAGCATGGAAACACAAAAGCCTGTGAAGGCGCAGGCTGCAAGACCGACTATTACAGAATCAGACACAGCAGCAATCAGATAGCAGCACGCCGCACCGCAAAAGCAGAAAAGAAGTACCTTTTCAATGTTTTTTCCTTTTTTGGCATAGAGTGTTCTGCCAAAGCCAAGCATTGCAGAAAACAGCGCAACGCCGAAGATATCACCCCACACCTTGTCAATTCCGATTGCCTTTTCAAGATAACCGGAAATCCACTGTGCCATGGTACATTCAGAAGCTCCGCCGAGAAAAATTAAAGCAACGCTCAGCCACAAGCCTTTGTTTTTAAGAAGTGAAAGTGCTCCCGAGGTCTTCTCAGGGGTTTCCATAAAGGGTATTTCAGCTTTGCTGAACAGTATAAAAGAACAAAGAGGTATCAGTGATAAAAGCATGGCGAGCCACTGCCAATTTTCATTTTTGAAAACAAGAAGAAAAACAGTACTGAAAACAACAACACCAACAACACCCCATGCATAAACAGAGTGAAGCTTACTCATCTCTCTGTCAGGGTCATCTGACGGGAGAGCCGCTATAACAGGACTTATAAGCACTTCTCCGAGACCGCTTGCCGCAGAAAACACGATTGTTCCCATAACGAGCCCTGCATACACGCTTTCAGGAAAGAAAAAGGGCCATACAGCATAAATCAAAAGTCCGATTACAGTGAGCATTGGCATAAGTTTTACTGTTTTCGGAATATTGAATTTTTGAGAGAAAAATGAAAATGCAAGGTCAATCAGAAGCTGAGTGACGAAATTTATGAGAACAAGAAGGCCCAGAAGCGAATAGGAAATTCCGTATTCTTTACGGAAGGTGAGAAAAAGAAGCGGTGATAGAGTGGCCACAACTGACATTGATATATTCGATGTATAGCAGGCAAATCTGAGCCTTTTGATTTTTGAATTCATAGTATCCTCCCTTAGTCGGTATAAAAAGTATTCTATCACACTGAATCAAAGTTTACAACAGAAAATCAAAAAATCCGGTCACGATAACGTAACCGGATAAAATTTACCATTCTCTCATAACCTCGGGGTTAGCGAAAACTTCATCAAGCTTTCTGATGAAGGGAAGAATATCACCGAATCCGCCGATTCTGTGGTCAAAGGTAAGGGTGATGGGGAGAATTTTCTTTGTGCCCATATCGATTTCACCCTTTTCATTTCTGAAAACATAGTTTTCATCCCTTGCACAACCGATTGCCATGAGGAAAACCTGAGGGAAAAGAAGAGGCGCATTGGTAACTCTTCCGTTAAGCGTTTTATCAAGAGCACCAAGGTTTGAAAAGCATACAGTACCTTCATTAAGGTCGTTGATTTCAAGATAACCGGGACCCTTGGGTGCACGCTTGCCGATGCCTGAAACCTTGGCAACCTTGTAAGGTCCTATATAGCCTGTGATTGTCTGGGCAAGAGTTGAAAGAATCTGTCCTTTGAGAAGAAATCCGATTGTTCTTTGAGCAATCATATCAAAAAGCACGTGGTCCACATCGGTGTTTTTGACCATGTGGGTAAGCTCAACCGTGCGAACAGCAATCTCCTTAAGGCTCTTTTCCTCTGCAGATCTGAGCTTTACAGGGAAGGTTTCACCTGAATCAAGAAGAACAGGAAGAGCTATATCAATATGCTTTTTAACTATAAGCCTGCCTGAAGAAATGAGGCGGTTATACTCAATGTATGAATTGAGTCTGGGGTTTGCCTTGATGCCCTCAACAAGTGCTCTTATCATAACATCGTTAAAGGTTAACGAATAGTCACATTCCTTTCTGAAATCCTGAAATTCATCCCAGAATTTTGTGATATCCGCATCATAAGTATAGCCCGGTGTGGGCATATCCTGCGCATTTGTGAGAACATTGCCCGAAATTCTTGCCTTAAGATTAAAGTATTCTATTCTGTCGCCTTCTTCAGGACTGTGCATGGCACCCTTTATAAAGCTTTTGATATCGATCATAATTAATAACTCTCCGTAATTCTTTAACTCTATATTCTTTCAAATGTTACCACAACTAAAGCCTTTTTGTCAATCGATTTTGCAACATAACGACACAATTTGTCAAAGTGATGTTTTTTCTGAGCCTTTGAGATATATCACAGAGCGTTAATCGACGTCTGCCTGCTTCACCAGCTGAGCAAGCTCTTTTGCAAAGCTTTCACAAAGCTGCTCACTGTCGCTTTCAACCATTACTCTTATCACCGGCTCTGTGCCTGATTCACGCAAAAGTATTCTTCCCCTACCATCAAGGGCTCTGTGAATCTCTTCCATACGGGACAGAACAGACGGATTCTGCATCACCGGCTTTTTGTTTCTGACCCTGACATTGATAAGCTTCTGAGGATAAACGGTATAGCCCTGTGTGAGCTCACTCAGCTTTTTCTTTTCAGACAGCATAACCTCCATAATCATAAGTGCTGTTAAAATACCGTCTCCCGTTGTGGCATATTTTGAAAAAATAATATGCCCCGACTGCTCACCTCCGAGAACGCAACCGTTTTTCATCATGTAATCATGAACATTCTTGTCCCCTACCTGAGTTTTTGCATAAGCTATATTCAGCCTTTCAAATGCCTTATAAAGACCGTAATTTGACATAACTGTTGTAACGACTGCACTGTTTTTCAGCTCTCCCTTTTCAGAAAGATATTTGCCGTAAATGTATAAAACTGCATCTCCGTCAACAATATTCCCCTTTTCGTCAACGGCTATGCAGCGGTCTGCATCACCGTCAAAGGCAAAGCCTGCATCAAGCTTCTTTTCCTTTACAAGACTCTGCAGCCTTCCGATATGCGTTGAGCCTGAGTTTTCATTGATATTTGTTCCGTCAGGCTCAGCACCGATTACATATGTTGAAGCACCGAGAGCCTCAAATACGGCCTTTGCAAGATTCCATGAGCTTCCGTTGGCACAGTCAAGCCCGATTTTTTTATCTCTGAAGGAATATTTACCGAGGGATATGAGATAACCGATGTAACGGTTTCTGCCTGACACATAGTCAACGCTTTTGCCTATATACTCTCTGTGTGCAAAGGGTACTGCTTTCAGAGTCTTACCCTCATAATTAAAGCTGCCGTCAAGGTAGGCTTCAATAAGAGAGATTGTCTCCTCCTCCATTTTTTCACCCTTGGCATTCAGCAGCTTGATTCCGTTGTCATAAAAAGGGTTATGGCTTGCAGAAATCATTATTCCGCAATCGAAGCCGTCAGTACGTGTTACCCATGCAGTGCAGGGTGTTGTTGTTACATGAAGCAGGCAGGCATCTGCACCGGAGGACACGACTCCGCCTGCAAGAATATATTCAAGCATATAGCTTGAACGGCGTGTATCCTTTCCGATTACAATTCTTGCCTTTTCATTTTTGCTGCTTTTCCTTTTCTGCTCAGTAAAATACCAGCCTAAAAACCGACCGATTTTATAAGCCGAATCCGCTGTTAAATCCTTATTCGCTTCTCCTCTGAAGCCGTCGGTACCGAAATATTTACCCATACTGCTCCCCTTTTACTGTTTTGTTACAATTGTATCGACAGACTTATATATGCAGTTGCTTTCCACAGCTCCTCTCACTGAAGACAATGGATAAATCTGAGTATTTCTGCCGATTACGGTACCCGGATTCAGCACACAGTTGCAGCCGATTTCCGCACCGTCACCTATCATTGCACCTAATTTGCGAAGCCCTGTTTCAAATTTTTCTTCACCGAAAAATACACTTACCTTGCTTTTATTACCCTTTACATTTGAGGTTACTGCACCTGCACCCATGTGCGCACCAAAGCCCAATATACTGTCACCTACATAATTGAAATGAGGCACCTGCACCCTGTCAAAGAGAATTGAGTTTTTGATTTCCGTTGAATTTCCTATGATGCAGTTTTTTCCCACAAGCACGCTGCCTCTTATAAAAGCACAGTTGCGGATTTCACTTTCCTCTCCGATTATTGCAGGTGCTGCAATAAAAGCCGTTGGTGCCACAACCACACTTTTATGAATCCACACGGAAGGATAAACCTCGTTATACTCCTTATCGGAAAGAAGACTTCCGATTTTCATAATAATCAGCGGTATGCTTCCCAGTGCCTGCCACGGGTATTCAAATTTGGACAACTCCTCTCCTGCAAGACTTTTGTCAAAAGAAAACAAATCTTTTGTTTTAAGCATAAATAAGCTCCTTTTATATTTCTGTATATAAAAATACTACTCCGAATATAACGCTTTTATTCGGAGTAGTATGAAATTAAACCATTAATTTATTTGCACATTTCAATTGTGGGAAGTGTTTTTTCTGCAACAAGCGAGGGATTATATTCCATCATCATGTGTCCGCCCTTTTCACATTCATAGGTTACGGCATCTTCACCGAGAGCATTAATAATCTGATTGAGATTATCAGCCATTGCAACCTTGTCTTCCTTTGCCGTGATTACAACAGCGGGGATGCTGAGCTGTGCAACCTTTTCAAAGTCAACGCCTCTTGCATGTGTCATCATAACTGCAAGGCCTGTGCCGGTGCCTTCAACGGAAAGCGGGTCGGAAATTCTTGAAAGGTCGTAACCCTTTGCATATTCTGCATCACTGAAGCTCATTTCAACAAGTATTCTTACAAGGAAGGGAAGCTTAAGTGCAATTTTAAGAATAAGGTTATACATTGCGCCCATAAAGGAAGCAACAACCTTCATGGCACCTGACATTTCAGCAACTGTCTGAGGAGCATAAAGAACAAGGCCGGTGAATTTTTCGGGATGGTCTGTTGCAAGGTTAAGGGCAATTCCTCCGCCCATTGAGTGTCCGCCTACAATCCATGTTCCGCCAAGCTCTTCAGCAAGGTTATAAATAAGAGTTTCTCTGTCAACAAGCTCCATTTCCTTGGTTTCCCTTGAAGAATAGCCGAAGTTGGGAGCATCAACAGTTACAACCTTGTAGCCAGCCTTCATGTATTCTTCTGCAATACCCTCAAGAGAGGCTGTTGAAAGGCAGAAGCCGTGAACAAGAAGAATCTGATTTTTAGCCTTGCCCTCAGGCTGATATGTTCTGTAATGAAGAGTATAATCTCCTGTTGTGAAAAAACTGCTGTTTTCAAAGGGCTTTTCGTCAGCTGCAAAAGCAACTGTGGTTAATGAAAACATCATAAGAAGAGCTAAAAGAAGTGATAATGCTTTTTTCATAAATTCATATCCTTTCTGTTGTTTATATTCTGATTATAACATCATGTTAAAAATAATACAATATTTTTTAATAAATAATCAACAAAAAAACTCCCACCCGGAAGGGGCAAGGTTGCTAAGGACAGATAAAATTATCGGGAGACACTTTGTAATGAAGTGCTCCCGATTTTTTTATATAAAAAGTGACACTTTCGGCTTGAAAGTGTCATAGTGGGTTATATGCTTTGAAGGTAATTATGCCAAAGTGAAAATATTTTCTTCGGAGAGTATTAAGTGATATTGCAAATATAAACTTGCAGTGATATTTTTGATAAATCAAAAGTGTTATTGAAGCCTTACGGCTTCAGTGTTATTTTATTCGCACAAAACTGTCCGAAGGACAATAACACTCGGCGTCAGCCGAATATAACTGTGAAGCAATAAAACTCGCCGTAAGGC
>JAZUNJ010000050.1:0-1758 GCA_045604105.1 Acutalibacteraceae bacterium
TCATTTGTAAGTGCAGGGATAAGCTCATTGAAGAGGATCCCGAACAGCTCTTTTATGCTCTTGCCCTCAGGCTCCATAAGTGCCTTTGTAAGTGCTGTTACCTTCATTCTTTTATCTTGGACCTCACGGTAACACCTTGCACGGGTTTCTTCCACTGTTTTATTCTGTATGTAACTTAGTCTCAGCTTTGCAACCTCTTTTTCGGCTACATCTCTGTGCACCTGTCTTAATCTGTATCTTTCATACATATACTTCATTGCCTGAAAGTAATGCTCATCAACAAAGTCATAAGCTTTTCCAATCTCACCCTGATACTTCGGGAGGCTGTCATTTTTCCAAGCTAATTCCTTTATTTCCTGAAACTTTTTCTCAAGATATTCAATATTGCTCATGTATATCTCCTGACCTTTAAGTTTTGTTTTCACTTTTGAGTTTTCGTTTTAAAACTTTACACATTTTCAAGTCTTGCAAAAGCTGACCTTAAAATCAGCTTGAGTCTTTCTTCTTTTTACCCCGGCGCCGTTCATCGGGCGGCGGCTCAAGAACATACTTGAAGCACCAATATCCGTACTTTGTGCAGGTGCACCCGACATACACATACCCCATGGGAGTCTGCGGCGGCTTCTGCTCGGTATAGGTCCTCTTGGCTTCCTTTGGCTCATCCTTATCAGGCTTTCGGGCGTTCCTTGTCTGATACCACCTTTTGCCACCCTGCTCCGGGGTCCAGTGCCCAAAAAGATAATCGGCAAGACCCGTATAATCCTGCCCGTGGTCAACACCCTGATAATAGTTATGTCCCCGAAGGTGTTCCACCTCAACAACTTCACCGTACTTCCACTGCTTTCTGATTACCTCTTCAGGCATGCCCTCAGACACCATATGAAAGTGTATTCTGTGGGTACTCTTTCCCCTGCCTTTATAGAAAAATATCACTGCATCGGGGTAAGCGTATCTTAGTCGCCTGAGGTACAGCTCTTTTATGTAATTCGCTTCACTCCAGGTGTGCACCTCATTTTCATCGTCAAAGGTGAGGGTACTGTACAGTGAGGTCGGTCGGAAATTTTCATTGAAGTTTCGCCGGTGCTTTCGTTTTGACATACCGAGCTTATGAGCTTCACGCTCTTCTTCAGTCTGAAAGCGCAGCCGTGGCTTTGCCTTTCTGACATCCTTCGTCTTTCCGGCTATGGTATACACTTCTCTTTCAAGCACAGACCCCGAAAAAACATTTCTTATTGCTTTTCTTTTCACTTTATTGCATTTCACCACCTTGTTTTTTCTTACCTTTCCCTTTGGGAGAGGTGTCACGAAGTGACATAGAGGGTTTGCAAGGCGGTGAGTTTGACATATCACTATACTTGTGGTATACTATATATACAAGTTCTTACTCACCGCCTTCAGGCGTGGCTTACATAAGTTGCCGCTTATGTAAGTCTTTTTTTATGTCCCGGTTTTCACTTCGGTAACAGTTAATCTGGTCACCCTTGGAAACTTGCATCTGTTTTCAATAAGAAGGTCAGCATTCTGACGGCTGAGGTACTTCATCACCGTATCCTGATGAGAGAGCTTGCCCTCAAGTCTGAAATTGTCTGCTTTGAGGTCTTCAACCTCATTTTCAAGCTGTGCCACTGTTTTTATGTATCTGTGCACCTGGGCTTTTTTATTATCATAGATTTCCTGAAGAGCTTCATTTTCTTTTCTGAGCTCTTCATTTTCCTTTTTCAGAGCTGCAATTTGCTTGAAATATTTAATTAACTTCAT
>JAZUNJ010000051.1:0-1592 GCA_045604105.1 Acutalibacteraceae bacterium
GGTACCGGAGGCTCTGAAGGCTTCTTCTTTTGTGTGGTCCTGCCCTCAAAGAACAGCTGAACCTTAACACAGCTTTCAGATGTGCCCTCAAAATCTCTGTACCGTGCATTTCTGTCATTTCTTGACTTGCAATCGTGAAGAACACAATCCTTGTATGGGCAGTCGAGTTTTACGCAGTATACACTCATTGCTTTAACTCCATACGTGCTTTTTCATATTCTTTTACTTGCTGTTCTGCGTTTTCCCCAACAAAAAAACTTACTCCAATGTCGGTAAAATCCGCTTCAATCAAACCTAAATTTTTAAATGTGATTTTCCACCCAAAGCCGTTATTGAAAATGCTGTCTATTTCTGTGTTAAATATTCTTTCGTTTGCATTATCGCAATCATCACATTCGCAATCGTCTTCAAATGGGCATATATAACGGCACTCGTCATTATCAGGGATGGTTTGTACACATTCACAACACGCTCTTACCGCTACTTTATCGCCCACCTTACAAGGCGGTACGATTATTCTTCCGTCAGCTTCCAAGTCTTTATATCGTTTATAATCAGTAAGACACTCTAATAAAAACTGATGTTCTTCTTTGCACTTACCACACGGCAATTCTGAAATGATTTTTTCACAATGTTCTATGCTCTCAATCAGCCTTTCTCTGTCAGTCATTATTTACACCTCCACATAATCCTCATCATCAATGCATATTTCCGAAAAGTCCGCCGCCGTGGCATTACTGTAATAGCCTATGCCCTCAGTCTCAACTGAGCTTGGCTCTCCTGAAAGGGGAGCTCCCCGAAGGGGTGAGGGGTTCTTACTTCCGCAAAAGCTCAGCTCCCTCGCAACAACTTCCAAAGAAGCTCTTTTATTGCCGGCGCCGTCTTCATAGCTTCGGGTTCGGATAGCTCCCTGAACAGATATCATCTGTCCTTTTTTGAAATAATTGCACACAAACCTTGCACCGCTATCCCAGGCAACAATGTTTATAAAATCAGCTGCTCTCTGCCCTCTTACTGCTACAGCTCTGTCAACTGCGATGCAGAAGGTACAAACCTCTTTGCCGCCGGGTGTTGTCTTTAAAACAGGGTCAGCTGTAAGCCTTCCCATAAGTACTGCACAGTTAAGCATTGGCTTCACTCCTTTTCGGCGGGATGTATCCGGGTAATCTGAAAAGGTTGTATTCCCTGCCCTCTTCACGAGGCATAATTGCCTTTCTTACAGTGAAGGCTCCGTATGCGGCAAAACCGTTTCTTTTTACGTTCTTTATAATGATGCTCTCAACTTTTTCGTAATCGTAATACTGAAGAAGCTCTTTCTTGAGTTCTTCTTCCGTCATTCCTAACTTTACGGGTACCATTTCTGTATCTCCTTTATTTCTTTTTGTGTCAGCTTCTTCGAGCCCGTCACAAGGCTGTAGCCTGCACCCTCTTTTATCTTTCTGCCCGTCACATCATTTGTAAGTGCAGGGA
This sequence comes from Acutalibacteraceae bacterium, assembly GCA_045604105.1. Taxonomy (GTDB): domain Bacteria; phylum Bacillota; class Clostridia; order Oscillospirales; family Acutalibacteraceae; genus UBA6857. The sequence goes on from JAZUNJ010000051.1 coordinate 1,471, forward strand.
TAAGCTCATTGAAGAGGATCCCGAACAGCTCTTTTATGCTCTTGCCCTCAGGCTCCATAAGTGCCTTTGTAAGTGCTGTTACCTTCATTCTTTTATCTTGGACCTCACGGTAACACCTTGCA
>JAZUNJ010000052.1:0-9154 GCA_045604105.1 Acutalibacteraceae bacterium
CACCAACGATATCTTCCACATGGCGGTTCTCGGTTTTACCGAGCTGAGCATGGAACCCGTCGTGTGCGCTCCGAATGATCCGGAAGCGCTGCGCGAGGAGGATCTGCCCGTGCTGTTCGAACAGTATGAGATTCTTGCCAAAGAAATGGTACGCAGAAAGAAAGCAGGGGATGGGTTTACATTTTATCACTATATGCTTGACCTTACCAACGGTCCCTGTATTTATAAGCGTATTACAGGTTGCGGCTCAGGCACCGAATATATGGCAGTTACACCCTGGGGTGACCTTTATCCCTGCCATCAGTTTGTCGGTGACGAAAGCTATCTTTTAGGCAACATCTGGGACGGCGTCACAAACACAGAGGTTCAGGATAAGTTCAGATACTGCAACGCTTATGCAAGAAAAGAGTGCAAGGATTGCTGGGCAAAGCTTTATTGCTCCGGCGGCTGTGCGGCAAACTCATATCATGCTACCTGCAGTGTTATGGGCGTTTATAAATACGGCTGTGAGCTTTTCAAAAAGAGAATTGAGTGTGCAGTTATGATGAAGGTTGCGGAGGCTGAAGAATGAACACCCCAATAAGGGATTTTGTTAAAAAATATGCCAAAAGCGACACAGCAAGGTTTCATATGCCGGGGCATAAAGGCAAAAGCTTCCTTGGAATTGAAAAGTATGATATTACTGAAATTTCAGGTGCAGATGTCCTTTATTCTGCAAGGGGCATTATAAAGCAAAGTGAAGAAAATGCATCTCAGCTGTTCGGCACCTATAAAACCTTCTATTCTGCTGAAGGCTCGTCACTTTGTATTAAAGCAATGCTTGGTACATTGTTGTCCGATGTTAACACAAACTGCAGACCAAAAGTTCTCGCTGGACGAAATGCACATAAGGCTTTTATATACGCTTGCGCATTGTTGGATATTGATGTTGAATGGATGTTCTCTGAAGGTGGTTCAGACTTGTGTTCGTGTACGCTTTCTTCTGAAGATGTAAGAAAGTATTTATCTGCAGGCTCGGATTTACCCTGTGCGGTTTATGTTACTTCTCCCGATTATCTTGGCAATATTCTTGACATTAAATCTATCGCTGAGGTTTGCGATGAATTCGATGTGCCCCTTCTTGTTGACAATGCTCACGGAGCCTATCTGCACTTTCTTCCGAAGCCGATACATCCTATTGAGCTTGGCGCATACATGTGCTGTGATTCAGCTCACAAAACCTTACCTGTTCTCACAGGCGGTGCATATCTGCATCTTTCCGAAAAAGCTAAGAAGCTTTCAGAATATGCCGAAAGTATGCTTGCAGTATTTGCATCGACAAGTCCATCGTATTTAATTCTGCAGTCATTAGATGAGTGCAATCTATATCTTTCTGACGGTTATAAAGAAAAGCTGAAAAACATAATTTTTGAAATTGATACAGTCAAAAATCATTTGTCAGAAGCAGGCTATTATGTTGAAAAAACTGAACCGTTGAAGCTTGCGATTAACGCCAAAAAATCAGAATTTGATTCGTCTGCCTTTATTGATTATCTCAGAAGTAAGGCAATAGAGGTTGAATATTATGATAATGATTATGTTGTGTTTATGCTGACCTGTGAGAACACTGAAAATGACTTAAATCGCCTTTCTGATGCCTTTTCCGAATATATCTGTAATTTACCTCAAAACAGTGAAAAAAGTCCCAAATTACCTCAAAACTTAAAAATCGGCACGAGCATCAGAAAAGCTATTTTTTCAAAGAAAGAAATTATTGATATTTCTGATTCGGTTGGCAGAATATGCGCTTGTCCCGGTGTTTCATGCCCGCCTGCAATTCCAATTGTTGTAAGCGGCGAAATTATATCCGATGAAGCAGCTTCTTACATGAAGTGGCTAGGTATTACAAAAATTGAAGTTGTAAAATAGAAAAAGAAGCTGTGCAAACTGTTGCATAGCTTCTTTTTCTATCATCATGTAAATTTAATAAGCTCATTTTCAAAAAAATTTTTATGATTATTAATTGCACGAAGAATTTTTTCTTTTGCGTGCTCGTCCGTTTCAGTCAAAGGCAATCTGCAGAAGTTATTGATACCATACAGCTCCATAAGTGCCTGCTTTGCCGGAATCGGATTAACATCACAGAACAGGCATTCAACTAGTTCGATAATATCCAACTGCATTTTAAATCCTTCATTAAAATTGTCATTAATGCAATAATGAGTCATTTTATGTGTGAAGTAGGGGAGTATGTTAGAAAGCACGGATATAACCCCTTTACAGCCTAAAGCACAAGCTGAAGCAATCATGTCGTCATTGCCGATATAAAAATCAAGCTTGCCCTCACATAGTGCAATTGATTTTTGCAGTTTTACTATGTTTGTGTCAGCTTCTTTAACTGCAACTATGTTTTTATGCTCAGAAAGCTTTTTATAAGTTTCAGGCAGAATATTAAGTCCAGTTCTTGAAGGAACATTATAGATGATTAAGGGCTTTTTCGCAATATCTGCAAGGTGATAATAATGCTCGGTAATACCTTTTTGTGAGGTTTTATTATAATATGGTGTAACAGACAGATGAGCATCTATCCCACATTTTTCTGCTTCCTTCATCAGGTCAGCAGAAAAAGAAGTGCTATTACTGCCTGTGCCCCCGATGACAGGCACGCGTCCGTCAGCCTGCTCAGCAGCAAGAGAAAACAGCTTTAATCGCTCATCGACTGTAAGTGTTGAGCCTTCGCCTGTCGTCCCACAAACAATAATAGCATCAGTTTTGTTTGCAATTTGGAATTCTATGAGTTTTGAAAACAATTTAAAATCGATTTCTCCGTCCTTTTTGAAGGGTGTGATTAACGCAACACCGCTACCTTTAAAGAGCGGACTCAAAGAAAAACCTCCTTAATCCATATAGCCCTCAGCGCAAAGAAGCTCTGCAAGAAGAACAGCACCACCTGCTGCACCTCTGAGGGTGTTGTGTGAAAGACATACAAATTTGTAGTCGTACTGAGTATCTTCACGAAGTCTGCCGATTGAAACTGCCATACCGTTTTCTTCATTACGGTTAAGCTTTGTCTGAGGCATGTTGTCTTCAGTGAAATAGTGAAGGAATTTTTTAGGTGCTGAAGGAAGCTCAAGCTCCTGAGCTCTTCCGGCGTAGTTTTCCCAAACCTTAATGATTTCTTCCTTGGAAGGCTTCTTACCCTCATCAAATCTCATGAATACTGCACCCATGTGACCGTCGGATACGGGAACTCTTATACACTGAGCAGTAAAAGCGGGGGAAACTGCATTCTTAATTGCATCACCTTCAACAGTACCCCAGATTTTAAGAGGCTCCTGTTCACTCTTTTCTTCTTCACCACCGATGAAGGGAATAACATTATCAACCATTTCGGGCCAGCTTTCAAATGTTTTACCTGCGCCTGAAATTGCCTGATAGGTACAAACAAGAACTTCTTTTACACCGAACTCTTTGTCAAGGGGATAGATTGCGGGCACATAGCTTTGAAGAGAACAGTTCGATTTAACGGCAATGAAGCCTCTTTTGGTGTTGAGTCTCTTCTTCTGGCTTTCGATTACTTTTATATGATCAGCGTTAATTTCGGGAATTACCATAGGTACATCAGCTGTTCCTCTGTGTGCACTGTTGTTTGAAACAACGGGACATTCAGCTTTTGCGTAAGCTTCTTCAAGAGCCTTGATTTCGTCCTTTTTCATGTCAACCGCACAAAAGACGAAGTCAACCATAGAAGCAATTTCTTCTATATCTTCACTTGCGTCTTTAATGATCATATCAGCCATTGATTCGGGCATCTGCTTTGCAATTCTCCATCTGTTTCCAACAGCCTCTTTGTATGATCTTCCTGCTGAACGTGAACTTGCAGCAAGAACTGTAACATCAAACCAAGGATGCTCATCAAGGATAGTTGCAAATCTCTGGCCAACCATGCCGGTGGCACCTATAATGCCAACTTTATACTTTTTCATATAAAACACCTCTGTTTTAAATAATTTTTTACTTTTATTTTTGCATAAAGTGTTGATAAATTCAGCATTATGCACTATAATAAGAATAATATTTTATATAATATCACTTATTAAATTCATTGTCAATTTAATTTGTATTTTTTTAAAAATAAGTTTTGTTTTTTTATCTGAAAGGACATTTAAATGAATAAGTCAGATTTTTTTTATGATTTACCAAAGGAATTAATAGCACAGCATCCTGTTGAGCCGAGAGACTCTTCAAGGCTTATGACGGTTGATAAAAATACAGGAGAAATTGCTCACAAGCATTTTTATGATATTGTTGATGAACTCGATGAGGGTGATTGTCTTATTCTTAATAACACCCGTGTTCTACCGGCAAGAATGTATGGAATTAAGGATGATACCGGTGCAAGAGTCGAGTTTCTGTTGCTGAACAACAAGGGTGACGATGTCTGGGAGACTATAACAGGCCCTGGAAAAAGAGCTAAGCCCGGTTCTGTTTTCAGCTTTGGTGACGGCATTTTAAAAGCTGAAATTATTGATGTTCTTGAAGGCGGAAACAGACTTGCTAAATTTTATTATGAGGGTAATTTCTTTGAGATTCTTGATAGAATAGGTCAGATGCCTCTTCCTCCATATATTACAGAAAGACTTGAAGACGGTGAAAGATATCAGACAGTTTATTCTAAGGAGCTCGGGTCTGCCGCTGCACCGACTGCAGGCTTGCACTTCACTCAGGATCTTATGAAAAAAATTGAAGATAAGGGCATCAGAATCGGGTATGTTACTCTGCACGTCGGTCTTGGTACATTCCGTCCTGTTAAAGCAGATGACATTTCACAACATATTATGCACTCTGAGCATTATTGGTTACCGCAGGAAACTGCAGATCTTATTAATGAAACCAAAGCTAACGGTAAAAGGGTAATTGCCGTCGGTACCACAAGCTGCAGAACTCTTGAATCTGTCGGTACATTCAAAGGAAAAATTGAAGAATGCGAAGGATGGACAGATATATTTATTTATCCCGGGTATGAATTCAAGTGCATTGATGCTCTCATCACTAATTTTCATTTACCTGAAAGCACACTAATTATGCTCGTAAGTGCATTCTGCGGATATGAAAACACAATGAATTTCTATAAAACAGCTGTAAATGAGAAATACAGATTTTTCTCCTTTGGTGATGCAGTATTTTTGAGGTGACTATGTTAAAGTTAATTAAAACAAATGATAAGGCTAGACGCTGTGAATTTGAAACAGTTCACGGCACTGTTCAGACTCCCGCTTTTATGAATGTTGCAACCTGCGGTGCCATCAAGGGCGGCCTTTCAGCACTTGATCTTAAGGAAATTAAATGTCAGGTAATGCTTTCTAATACATATCATTTACACGTAAGGCCCGGTGACTCTCTTGTACGAGAAATGGGTGGTCTTCACAAGTTTACATGCTGGGACAGACCTATTCTTACTGATAGCGGCGGATTTCAGGTGTTTTCACTTGCGGGCTTACGCAAAATCAGTGAGGAGGGTGTCACATTTGCTTCTCACGTCGACGGCAAAAGAATTTTCATGGGTCCTGAAGAAAGCATGCAGATTCAGTCTAATTTAGGTTCAACAATAGCAATGGCATTTGATGAGTGTGTCGAAAATCCTGCAAAATATGAATACGCTAAGGATTCTTGCGCTCGTACTGTCAGGTGGCTGAAAAGATGTAAGTCTGAGATGGACAGACTCAATTCTCTTCCCGATACAGTTAACAAGAACCAACTTCTGTTTGGTATTAATCAAGGCTGTACCTTTGATGATCTCAGAATCGAGAACATGAAAGAAATTGCTGAGCTTGACCTTGACGGTTATGCTATTGGCGGCCTTGCGGTGGGTGAACCTAAAGAAGACATGTACCGCATAATTTCTGCAGTTGAGCCATATATGCCAAAGGATAAACCAAGGTATCTCATGGGAGTTGGTACACCCGGAAACATTATCGAAGGTGTCAGCAGGGGAGTTGACCTTTTTGACAGTGTTATGCCAAGCAGAAATGCACGTCACGGACATCTTAACACATGGAACGGAATTATCAATATCAATAATAAAAAATACGAAAAAGACTCATTGCCGATTGATACTGAGTGCGACTGTCCAACCTGCAGAAGCTTTTCAAAATCATATATCAGGCATCTTTTCAAATGTAAAGAAATACTTGCAATGAGACTTTGTGTTATTCATAACCTATATTTCTATAACACTTTAATGGAAAAAATCAGAGAAGCTATCGATAATGATTCTTTTGATGAATTTAAGAATAAATATGTAGATTTGCTTGATACAAGAATTTAATTAATCAGCAAAAATATTGTAATTTACTTGATATGTTGAGTTTTATGTGATATAATACATTTTAATGTAATCAAATGGAGGATAAATAATATGTTTAATCTTTTAACTCAGAATGCCGGTGCAACAGGAGCAAATCAGTATTCTTTCCTTATTATTATGGTTGTTATGTTTGCTGCTATGTATTTCTTTACAATCCGTCCCCAGAAGAAGAGACAGAAGGAAGAACAGGAAATGCGTAACGCTGTTGAAGTCGGTGATGAAATTACAACAATCGGCGGTATCTGCGGCAGAGTAGTTACTGTTAAGGAAGAAAACCTTATCATTGAAACCGGTGCTGACAGAAACAGAATGACAATTACCCGCTGGGCTGTTCAGCAGAACAATTCAGCTAATGAAAGACTTGCTGCCGAAAGAGCTGCTGCTAAAGAAGCAATGGAAAAAGAAAAGGCTGAGAAGAAAGCCAAGAAGTCAAAAAAAGACGAATAATAGTAATAAAAAAGTGTAACCTCTCATATCATTTTACAAGATGATATGAGAGGTGTTTTTTATGACTGCTAGTAAATTAAAAAATAAAAAGAACACAAATAGGGTAGACAGACAAAAAAACAAAAAGCTAATAGCTCTTGAGTTTATCGTTCTTGCAGTTCATTCTCTTTTTTATATAATCATTTGCACTTTGTATTATTTTGTTGAAGTTCCTCATGAAAAACAATATTATATTTCATTAGTTATTATCACGCTATCATATTTAATCGGTGGATTAATTGTTGGTAAAACGATGAAATCTAACGGACTTGTATATGGGTTGCTTTATAATTTACCTTCAATTACAATCACAGTTATATCATCTTTAGCAATTAACAGCTTTAGTTTTGATCACAGATTTTTTCTATCATTTTTATTGATGCTCATTATGTCATCTTTGGGTGGTATTTTAGCTGTCAATTCAAAACACAAAAAGAGGATAAAGAGGTGACAAGTTGAAAATCAATGCAGTTATATCATCAGAATTAAGAAGAAAAAAGAAAAGCTTAGATAATTACCAAAAATATCCGATTAAAGCTTTTTTGTTGCTGATTGCTGCTGTTATCTCGGGTGTTGCAGTTTATATTATTTTTAATGATAGCTTACGTGAATCAATAAACAGTGTTTTTATAAATCACAACGAATATCTAAAAAAAAATAACGGTAAAGACATTCTGATAAGCCTGATTTTAAGTTCAGCTATTTACATAGTTATACTGCTTGTTTTTTCAACCAATGTTCTTGGTATGCCATATATTTATACATTATCATTCCTGAAGATTCAGGCAATAGCAGTAATCATATCCCATTTATATCTGAATTATGGAATTAACGGCATAGAGTACAGCATCATAGTGTTTTTGCCCGGAAAAGCGTTACTGATAGTTACAACGCTTATTTTGATTGATTTCAGCGATAATGTTATAGGTAGAATCAGAGAAAGGGATAATTCAATAAACAGTTTTGATATAAAGAAAATTTCAGTATTATTAATTATTGTTTTGCTTTTAGCAGCTTTATCGGTTATGTTAGACTATCTGTCTTTAAGATTCTTATCAGATTTATTCAGTTTCTGAGCTGCTTTCTTTGAATTCTGTTGAAAGGGGATTCATATTAACAGCTTCTCTCATCTGTTTATTGTCAATATGAGTGTAAATTTCTGTTGTTGCAAGGTTCTCGTGTCCGAGGATTTCCTTTAATACCAGAACATCTACATCACCATGCTGGTACATAAGTGTTGCAGCTGTATGACGAAGCTTGTGAACAGAATAATGCTGACCTTCTAGACCGATTTTATTAAGATAACCGTATACCATCAACTGAACTGCCTGTCTGCCCATACGTTTATGAAGTCTGCTGATGAATAAAGCTTTTCTGTCATCTCCTTTAAGCTGATCTGCAGGTCTTATTCTGAGATAATCTTCAAGCGCTGATATACAGGCTTTGTTTAAATACACAACTCTTTGCTTGTTTCCTTTTCCGGTTACAACCATTGTACCGTTTGAAAGATTAACATCTGATACATTAAGACCAACAAGCTCTGCCAATCTAAGTCCGCAATTCAGAAAGAGAGTTAGAATACAATAATCTCTTACTTTGTTTTCTCCGTCAACACTTCTGAGTAATTCTTTGCTTTGTTCAAGAGTAAGGTGTTTTGGCAATCTTTTGTCAGCTTTCGCAACCTCAAGCAAAGCAACAGGGTTTTGATCTATATAGTGCATTTTGTCAGATATGTATTTAAAATAGCCTCTGATTGATGATGCTTTTCTTGCTCTTGTTGCTTTATTATTCACTCTGTTATTATTACAATAAACAAGGAACTCATTAACATCTTTCAGTGTGACGCTTTTCATGAAATCAGTATCAAGGTATGATAAGTCAAAATTTTCTTCAAGTTCGTCAGGGGAGGGGATATCGTTATTCTTGCATACGAGAAATCTGAAAAACAATCTCAAATCAGAAATATATTCATTTACTGTAAGCATTGACCTTCCTTTTACAACTACCAATTCACTGATATATTCATCAACTAATGGCGGTAAAAGCTCTCTGTTTATTTCTGCAGACATAAATTATGCTCCTTATTGATAAAAATAGTTTATAATACAACTATACAAAATTTTTATCATTTGTCAAGAGAAACAATTATTTTGTATAGTTGTATTTTATTATTTTTTGTTAAATTAAAAAAGTAGTTAAAAAGATGAAATGATTTGATTTTTACACTAAAGTGAGCTCATTTAAATGCTATAATTGATTCACAAACCTATTTTTTTGATATTATTTAATGAATATTGCTATTTTTATTAATTGATAAAAAAT
>JAZUNJ010000053.1:0-3405 GCA_045604105.1 Acutalibacteraceae bacterium
ATCACCAATGAGGGCAAAAGGAGCAAGGCAACGGGTGCAAAGCTTAAAAGAGAGGGCCTTCGGGAAGGCGTGAGTGATATTGAGCTTCCCGTTAAAAGAGGACAGTACGGCAGTTTATTTATTGAACTGAAAAGAAGAAAAGGCGGCCGTGTTTCCGATGAACAAAGGGAATGGATTGACCTTATGTGGGAGCTCGGCAACGCCGCCTATGTCTGCTACGGTTGGGAAGAAGCCCGTGAGCGGATAGAGGAGTATTTGGAAGGACGGTGCGAGAGTGGAAAGTGTATATGAGCGTATGAAAAAAGATAATTCCAAATGGAAAGCGGCTATGTTCAGGGTTAAACAGCAATTGCCTTACGAAATCAAGAAAATGTACGCAGCACGCAGAGCACTTCAATTTCAAAGAGAATGTTGGCAGAGAGACTTGAATTATCATGTATCTGTCGGCGGTCTTGACAGTATAGTGTTGTATCTTTTTTTACTTAGCATAGGTATTGATGCAAAAGCAGTCAGTGTGTCGAGTCTTGAAGACAAGAGCATAAGAAAAGTTCACAAGGTACTTCATATTGAAGCACTGAAGCCTTCAATGAGAGAAGACGGCACAAGATGGACAAAAGCCAAAATACTGCAAGAATTTGGTTTTCCGGTGCTCTCAAAAGAAATAGCCGCAAAAATTGAGTTATTGCAAAATCCTTCTGAAAAGAACAAGACAGTCCGTCACGCCATAATAACGGGCGAGACCGGAGAATATGGTGGTTTTCAGACTAATTCTCGAATGAAACTTTCTCAGGTATGGCTTGAGAAGTTCGGTGGATATGAAAACGAGAACGAGGGCGTCAATTATCAAAAGCCTGACTTCCTTGTTTCTTCTAAGTGCTGTTATTACCTCAAGGAAAAGCCTTGTGATGATTGGGCTAAAGAGCATAACAGTGTACCGTATCTTGGACTTATGGCTTCTGAGGGCGGACGAAGAGCAAAAGGTTTGATGTTGCACGGATGTAATTACTTCGGAGCTTCAACTATCCGTTCAGCTCCTTTTGCAATATTCGACAGACAGGATATTCTTTCTCTTGCTTTAGAAATGGACCAGTGGTACAAAGAGCACAGGGAAGAATACGGGTTTGATTACATTGACACAATTATTCCTGCCATATATGGAGAAATAAAGAGAACAAACAAAGGGAAACTTTACACGACAAAGGCGCAGCGTACGGGTTGCGATATTTGTGGCTTTGGAATTCATCTTGAAAAAAGACCGCACAGATTCGATATTCTTCGAGAGGAAAACCCGAAAGCATGGAAGTATTGGATGTATGATGTATGCACAGATTCTGAGGGCAACAAGTTCGGGTGGGGTAAAGTACTCATCTACATCGGTGTTCCTTTTGAATGGGAAAATGAATATATGGTCAACAAAGGCGGTCAATTAACTTTGTTTTAAAGGAAGTGATCTTACGAGAGCAGAAATTGAAAATCCCTTCGATAATTCAGAACTCAATGAAATGTTTGAAAAACAGAGAAATAAAATTGAGTTTAAGGTAAAAAAAGAGGTCAAAGACAAGGAAGGCAAGAAGTGGACTTTGACTGTTGATGGGCATCACATAGGTGAGGGTTATTTTGATATATGGCACGATGATTACATTGTTTCGTTTGATTGTCACGGTAACCTTGAAGGACATAGCTATGCTAAGAATCGATTTGAAAGTATAGAAGCATTTAAGGCAGAAGTTTTCAGAGCCTTCGGATTAACCGAACCTGCCCAAATGACATTTTTTTAGAGGTGAAAACATGAGTAAATCAGTTTTAATATCAATACAGCCTAAGTGGTGCGAGCTTATCGCATCGGGTAAGAGAACCGTTGAGGTCAGAAAGAGCAAGCCAAAACTTGATGTACCGTTTAAGGTGTATATCTACTGTTCAAAAGCAAAAGAAAAGCTGCTTGATGTATTAAAAGAAGGCAGCAGAACTTACGGTGGTGAGATATATCACGGTGAAACACAGTTCATAAAGGGTGAGGAAGGCTCTGTTTGTGATATGTGGGGAAAACGGCAAAAAGTTATCGGTGAATTTATTTGTGACAGGTTCATACCTATTGCCTTTGAAAATGGTGTTTACAGCACCACTGAGAAGTGCGGCCGTGCTTATATGACCGTCGAGGAAGCTCTTAAATACGGCAAAGGAAAGCCTCTTTTCGGTTGGCACATTTCAAATCTCATAATCTATGACGAGCCGAAAGAGTTGAGTGAGTTTGAATTTCCAAAAGATTATATTTATCAAAGTTATAGAAAGAAAGATAAATATTTCAAAGGAATAACAAGACCGCCGCAGAGCTGGTGTTATGTTGAGGATATGGAGGGAGCTAAGTAATGACACAGTCAGATGTTTTAGGAGTGAGCAAAAAAATGACAGTAAGTGAAGCAAAAGAAATGGTGGAACAATGTGGTTTAAATATTAAAGATCCCACTCACAAAGAAGTGTTAAAAATTGTTGTTGAAGCCCTTGAAAAACGAACACCCAAAAAGCCCATTGAAAAATTCCCGTTTCATCATTGCCCTTCGTGTAACACGGTTGTATTAGAAAACAGAAAGTACTGCAGCGACTGCGGTCGGAAGCTGGATTGGAGTGATACAGAATGGCAGATGAACAGATTATAAAGGCTTGCAAGAATTGTCTGCACTATGAAGCCTGTAAAGGTACATATTATTCTGCAAAAGGTGATGAAGATATTTTGCACGATTTTGACGGTGAAATGTACGCAAATAGTGGTTGTGAGGATTTTGAAGATAAAGACCTAATCAACCGCCAAAAGGAAGAGATTGAAGAATACCAAAAACACATAGACAATGACATTATTTATGTTAAAAACATCAAATCCGAAGCGAAAAAAGAGTTTGCGGAGGAACTGATTTATAAAATCGTAAACACCCCGACAAAGTTTGAAAGCACCTATTATATGTATCGTGAAGGCATCGCATTCAGGCAAAATGAAATCATCGACATTATAAAAGAAATGGCAGGTGACGGCACATGAAATGCACAGCAACAAATCGTACCTTCCGCCGACAAAAGCGTTATGATGCAGGGATGAAAGAGGCGGTGAGAAAATGCTCTTTGTTCCTTGATTATGTGCTGTCTGATAAGCTCAGGTGGTCGAACAGCAGAATCGGTCAGATACACAGCACCTTCAATGATGTTGCCGAAAAGGTGCAAAAGGGTGAATTGACAGTTGAGGGCATGATAAAAGTCCTTAAGGAAGAGCACAACGCAAACGTCATTATCCCGAAGGAAAACCGTGTCAGACCTCACGGCCTTTACAGTGACTACATAAACGGTGTGTATGCATCCTCTGATACGGTCAGCGTGATTCTTCTTTATGTTCTTATTCACATTTACGGTCTCGGCGGT
>JAZUNJ010000054.1:0-41134 GCA_045604105.1 Acutalibacteraceae bacterium
GTGCCAAAGTAAGTGCCCAAGCGGCACAAGCGCTCCGGGGAAGAGTGCAGTGACAATGCACATAGCAAAAGGCAATCACCCACTCACTTAAACAGACACAAAGCAGATTAAATAACAACAAAAACAAAAAAAGCTACAGAATGAGAAAGCTCTGTAGCCTTTACTTTTTTTCATGCGCACTCGCCGTGCGGGCGTTACTTTTCTTAGAAGAAAAGTAACCAAAAGAACTTCAATGCTTCGATTTACCTGGCGAGCAGATTGTACTTTTTACTTCTCAACCTTCCCCTGCATAAAAAATCGGCTGTTAAAGGGCGCCACTTCATAAGGATATTAGGCCTTAAAATTTGCTGTTTCTGCGCATAACTGCGTTGAAAATGCTCGAAACCCGAAAGGATTTCTGTGCTTTTCGCCTTTTTCTGCATCAAAAATATCATAATTTTAAGGTGCAAAGCAGTTTTTACAGAGATATTTTTCGTTTAAAGGAAATGATAAACTCCCCGTCATACTCGTGTATTACGGGGAGTTTTCGTGATGTTTAAGCGGAAAAGAGCCTGTAAAAACCCTAACTTCCTTACGAAGTGGCGCCCAATGGCGGGCTTCGTAAGTTGGTTGCAGCTTTATGCGGTATTATTATAGTAAAATAAAAAAAGCCTTCAGATTAAATGAGCCGATAAAAAGCTTAACTTCATTGCGAATTGTTGCCCACTACTTGCATTTTTTTTAATTTTGGTATACAATAGTCTTTAACTACGGAAGGGGGACTTTTCCCTCCGGAATATTAACAGAAGAAAAGGATGAAACCAATGGCTAAACAGGAAAAGTCAGCTGCTGAGCTCTACCGTGAAGAGAGAAAGCAGCGTATTGCCAAAGCGGCAAAGAAAAATTCCAAAAAATCACACAATGTTGTTATGAGCAAAAAGACAAAGGCCGCAATTGCTGTCGTGCTTGTTCTTGCACTTGTTGCAGGTATCGGTGCCGTGGCAATCAATCTCAGCGGTGTTCTTGAAAGAGGCAAAAACGTAATGACTGTTGGTAGAACAGAGGTTGACAAGTATGAATACAGCTTCTACTATATGTCAAACTTCAACCAGTATTTCAACATGTCTTATCAGTATGACTCCTATTACGGTCAGGGCTACGGCAAAATGTTCACAGGCTATGACTGCATGACAGCACCCGATGCACAGGAATATACAGGAGAAATTGAAGGCATTGAAAAACCCACCTTTGCAGATTTCTTTGCATACAGCGCAAAGCAGTCAATTCAGTATTCTGAAGCATGCAGACTTTATGCTGAAGAAAACGGCATCGAGCTTGACGAAGAAGACCTTCAGGATGTTGAAAGCCAGCTTGATGAATATAAGGAAGCTGCTGCAACCCAGAGCGACAAGAAATATTCACTTGCAGCATATCTTCGTCAGACCTTTGGTAAGGGTATGACAACAAAGCTCTTCACAAAGATTCTTACCGATCAGGCACTTAACACAAAGGTAAGCGAGGTTAAGACAGAAGAACTCAAAAAGAGCTATTCAGACAAAGAGGTTGAAAAGATTTTCAATGATAATCTTGACACCTACGGTGTTGTAACTCTCAGAAATTATGTTATTGCCGCTGAAAAGGTTAAGTCCGAAGCAAAGGACGGCGAAGAAGCAACTGAAGCAGTAACAAAGGAAACACTTGCCGATGCAAAGAAAAAGGCAGAAGCATTCAAGGCTGCCCTCACAGACGAGGCTTCCTTCAAGGCTGCTGCAAGCGATTATGAAAAGGCAAACGGCAACGAAAAGTATGAGGAAATTCTTAAGGATGATACACTCACTCTTCTTGCAGATGTAGCTCAGGCTGATATCGGTGAATCAGATGAAGGCTTCCTTAAGTGGGCATACGACAAGAATGCAGTTGTTGGCTCAACCTACATGACAGAGGATGAAACAACAGGCTATACTGTATACATGATGGTAGAGCCCGTTCACCATGCTCCCGATGCAAAGACCTATGATGTAAGACACATTCTTCTTCAGTTCCCCGAAGAAAAAGCAACTGAGGGTGATGCAAAGAAGGAGGTTAAGGCAGAGCTTCTTGATACATCAAAATATGATGTAACAGTTGACATTGATGTTGACCTTGAAAAAACAGAGGATCCTGCTCTTTACATGGAAGCTCAGGAAATTCTTGAAAAATACCTTGACGGCGACAAGACCGAGGCTGCTTTTGGTGACCTTGCAAAAGAACACTCAGCAGACGGTAATGCTGACCAGGGCGGTATTTATGAAGATGTTCCCGTTGGACAGATGGTACCCGAATTTGAAAGCTGGGCACTTGCTGAAGGCAGAGAAAAGGGTGATGTAGGTATTGTTGAAACAAGCTACGGTTACCACATCATGTATTCAGTAGGTGTGAACACAATCACATGGTCTGACACAATCAGAACAGACAAGGCAAACGAAGAATATTCAGTATTTGCTGAAGAAATCATTGAGGGTGACAACGTTAAGGTTGAAATTCTTGATGAAGCTGAAATTGAAGATGTTGAAGCCTTCACACTCAAAATGGCTAACAACTATATCAGAAATCTTCAGAGCCAGGCAGCAGGCACACATACTCACTAAATAAAAAAACTAAAACAGGTATCGGATACGATACCTGTTTTTTTCTCCCAGCTGCAAATCAATCGTTTTCTGTGTCTGCAACAGCGTAAAAATTGGATTCCCATGCCGGCACATAGGGATGATGACGGAAGTATATTCTGTAGTCGTCAAAAAGCTCTTTTATTTTCTTCGGAAGCTTAAACATATCCTCGTTTCTGTGGTAAGCGCATACATAAAGCTTCGGCTTATATAAACGGATAGTGCTTTTGGCTCCCTCAAGGGCCTTCAGCTCACTTCCTTCAATATCCATTTTCAGAAATGTTACCTTCTGCTTTATAAGGTTGTCAACGCTGTTGAACTGAACGGGAATACCGTCGGGATCCTCATGGGAATTTCTGCCCTTCTTTTTTGCAAAATAGCGAACCTCTTTTTTGTCGCTTGCACCAACATTGAACCGTTCAATGCTTGTCAGCTCCTGAGTTTTTGCTGTCAGCTTTCTGAAATTTTTTTCATCAGGCTCAAAGGCAAAAATTTTGTTATAGCTGCCTTCAGTAACTGTAATGAACTCTCTTATTGTGTCTCCGTCATAAGCACCAAGGTCAACAATTGTTTCGTTTTTTGAAAGCTGAAGAACATTTTCATAAAGCTCTGATTTTTCACTTTGTGCTGAAAAAAGATACTCTACCTTTCCGCTGATTTTAAAATTGAGTACATCAACAAAGGCTTCTTTGGATTTTTCGTCACAAAGCATGCTGTAGGCTTCGTCAAATTGCTTTTCATTTTCCTTAAGATAATCAATGGTGAAAAGTCCCTTGCCTGCAATGGGCACGGTGGGGGAATAGAATTCATATTCATCAGCCATAGCCTTTATTTTTTTGAGCGTTTCTTCGTCGTGCACGGCAAATGTCATGAGTATAATGAAGTCATCATATTTTTCTTTGACCTCACTGAAGCAAAGAACCTTTTTGCCGTGAAAGTAATGACCTCTTACAAAGCCGTCACTTGCAAAAACCTCGCTGAATGAAAGCCCCAGCTGTTCAAGCACTTCAATTATCATATCTGCACCGTTGCCCATTCCGTAAAGAATAATGGGCTTATCTGCTTCTTTGAGCCTTTCCCACAAGGGGATATCCTTAATTTTTTCAAGCATAGCATCAAATCCTAACTATATACTGCTGATACATTCTAACATAAAAGCCGAGGGTTTTCAATTATAAAATAGTGATGAAAACAGCAAAAATCACTGTACAAAATCCGAAAAATATGATATAATATATAATGACAAGGATACAATCATAGTTTATTTGTGCTTGACATAATAATAAATTGTGATACAATATTCTTAAAGTATTTTACTTGGAGGTAAAAAATATGAAAAATGTAAAAAGAGTTGCAGCTGTTCTACTTGCAGCAATTGTTATTCTCACCTGCTTTACAGCATGCTCTTCACCTAAGAAAGACATTATCGGTGCATGGAGAGATTCAACCGGTATGGCAGGCTATGAATTCCTTGAGGGCGGCGTATGTAAGGTAACAGTTCTTGATGTGGCAATCATTGACGGAACAATCAACGGTACATACACAATCACCAAAAAGGATGACGGCAATCACTA
The DNA here is from genome assembly GCA_045604105.1 of Acutalibacteraceae bacterium. GTDB lineage: Bacteria > Bacillota > Clostridia > Oscillospirales > Acutalibacteraceae > UBA6857. The sequence continues at coordinate 4,199 of JAZUNJ010000054.1, forward strand.
TGTGACCATATCATACACTCTGCTTTACACAAGCGTAATTGATGAGTTCATGTTCACTGTTGACGGCGATGTTCTCACACTTACAAAGGTTAATAAGGACGGAACATTTGCAAGTCCTGTTGTTTACAGAGCTTACACAGCTGATGTAACAACTGCAGCAGCACAGTAATTATAAGGGGACATCAGTTAAAAGCAGATGTCCCTTTTGCATTTTATATTCGGAGGATAATCCATGGAAAGTAAAAAAATTATAATCATTGCAGTTTCTGCCGTGCTTGTTCTTGCTCTTGCAGGCGTTGGTATTTACGGTGCAGTTACAAGCGCCGACAAACCTCAGGACGAAACAACAGCCGTTGTTTCACAAAACACAAGCGGAACAACTGCCGCAACAGATAATGACGGCACCGGTTCTTCAACAACAGCTCCCGTCAGCACAACAGACCCTTATGAAGCACTTGCCAAGGGTATTATCGGAAAATGGACAGACAGTGCCAACATGAGCGGATATCATTTTTATGAAGACGGCACCGTTGAAATGACTTATGTAAACCTCACAGTACCCATTATAAATGTACCCATCAACGGCACATCAAAGGGCATGTATACTCTTGAGGGCGATAAGCTTGTGACAAAGTTTTCAATTTATTCTGCAACCATTGAAAACACCTATACCGTTAAGCTTGAAAACAATATGCTTTCAATGAAGGACCATGAGGACGGAGAAACTGCAACCTATGCAAGGGCAACGGCAGAAGCTTCATCTTCAGCTTCTTCCGGCACAACAGATACAACTGCTCCCATAGCTTCGGCAGACGATTCAGAGCTTGTTGGCAGCTGGGTGAACAGTGACAGCACAGAAAAATATGTGTTCAACACTGACGGCACAGCTTCAATCACAATCGATGACAAAAGCTATAAGGGCGTTTACATGGTAATTGACGACACACTTACCGTGCAGTATTCCGTAAAATCCAAAAAGGTTACAGATAAGTACACCTTCACAACCTCAAAGAATACCCTTTCCCTTGAAAAGGATGGAGATACAACTCTTCTCATACGCTCAGGCACAACCTTTGCTCCCTCAGCGGACAGCAGCCTTCTCGGCATCTGGCGTGACGGAGCCAACATGAGCGGATATGAATTCCTTGAGGGCGGAGTTGCCAAGGTTACATTCGTTAATTTCACAATTCCCGTTGTTAACATGCCCATTAACGGAACCTTCACCGGCTCTTACAGTGTTTCCGGTGATAAGCTTACGGTAAACTATTCAATTTACGGCAATTCAATCAATGATTCCTTCACCTTCAGTGTAAAAGACAATGTGCTTACTCTTGTTGACAGTGAAGGCGAAACGTCAACATATCTCAAACAGTAAAAGGTGCTCGTAATGACTCAACAGGAAAAAGTATATAAGGCTCTTGATGAATTAGGCATTGAATACAAGGTTATTCACCATGAGGCTGTGACAACAATTGAAGAAATGGATGCAATGGGAGTTTTCACTGAGGGTGAGGTCTGCAAGAATCTTTTTCTTCGTAACGCCAACGGCAAAACCCATTATGTTGTTTCAATGATGAAGGATAAGCATCCGGACATTCAGGCTGATATCAGAGGACGACTCGGTTGCTCGAGGCTCAGCTTCGGCTCTGATGAAAGACTGATGAAGCATCTGGGGCTTCTTCCCGGTGCTGTATCGCCCTTCGGAATCATCAATGACGACGATGCAGATGTTAATGTTGTGCTTGACAGTGAGCTGAAAAAGCTTGATGGCTACATCGGCTTTCATCCAAACGATAACACTGCATTTGTGTGGCTTAAGTTTGAGGATCTCATTAAATTCATCAAATCAAGAGGCAACGATATTTACTATATCAACATTTAAATGAAAAAATTAAATGCGGCACTTCATTGAAGTGCCGCATGGTTTTTATATATCAGTCAGCCAGCCATTCACGCAGCTGCTCGGGGTGCTCAAAAATATCGTCAAGTCTCTGAAGGAAGGGGACTGCTTCGCCGAAGTCCATTGCTCTGTGGTCGAGGGCAATGCAGATGGGAAGAATCTTTCCAATACCGATTTCCTTTTTGCCGTCAATTTCCTTCACAACTGGCTTTTCCTGAATTGAGCCTATGCAGAATACTGCAACCTGAGGGGGAATAACCTCAAGCATTGCAGCGGTACCTCTCTGGTCACGGTAAAGTGAGCCGATGTTTGAAATGGTAACAGTACCCTGTTCAATGTCTGCGTCGCTGAGCCTTTGTGATTCTGGAATTGAATAGTAAGCTTTTCTCTCTTTGCCGGAAAGAAGCTTGATTTTTGTTTTGCCGACCTTCGACTCAATGATTCTGAAAATTGCCTGAACAATCTTTCCTTCCTTGATTGTCTGAAGTGTTTTGTTGTAGGAAACAGTATAAAGTGCTTCGTCAATGTTGGAATTTTCTGCTCTTGCACGAAGCTCCTTCATGTATTGAGTCATCTCATCAATATTCTTGTTATGGAAGTCGTGAAGATTTGTTGTCATCATCTGACCGTTGGGAAGAATAGTAGGCATTGAAATGTTAATGTTTTCAAATGTATCAATTCTGCCCTTTGCAAGTCTGTGGTTATACTTGATGTGAGAGTTCATTATGGGAGCAGCTTTGATTCCTTCCACAATAACCTTAAGCATAACTGTATTAAAGGTAATTTTGTTTTCATCGGAGCGTTCAGCATTAATCTTTTTGTATTCCTCAAAAAGTCCGCTGACATCAGGCTCATATATGTAGGAAATATGAGGAATATTCTGCCAGGAATCTGTTGTTACGGATGCAACCATTTTTCTCTGGATGTTGTAATACTCAGAACTTATGATTTTCATGTTAATTACCTCTTTTCTTTTATATTTTTATATTGGAAAAATAATATACACTTTGTAAGCTTGTGGGTTTATGTAAATAAAATACAAGGCAAATATTAACAGAATATGAACAAATCCGATATTTTGTTAATTATGTATACTGTTATAAATCTTGCTTCTTTTTGTTGAAAGATTTGTTATAAAATGAACAAATAATTAATAAACAATACCGAAAAAATTAAAAGGATGAAAAAAACAAACATTGTGTCACAAGTCGGTTTTGAAACAAAAAAATATTATCTGTCTTATTTTGTAAAACAATATACTTTGTAAACAATATTTGAACAACTTTAAATATAACTTAAAAAGCGACACTCACATAAAATCTGTATAAGAATTAAACGCCGCAGATTATTTGCGAATAATCTGCAACGTTTTCACTATTATACTATATTAAGCTTAACCTTGGTGAAGCTTTCTTTTTTAAGACCCTTGTCATAATCCCTGTCAACCTTGATTTCTCCGTTTTTCATTTTTTCAAAAAGCTTTTCATAGTCCTCATAGGAAAAGCTTTTCATTTTCCAGCTTTCCTTCGGAAGACCTACAGCATTATCCTTTGCGCCTAATGTGGTAAGCTTTCCGCCAACCTCATCCCATTTATCATCGTAAAACTTCTGAAGCATCAATTCAACAGATTCACGTATGCCCTTTGTGGCAGATGTGATAACAGTATCAGACTGTGAGGATTGGTCAACGTCAACACCGATAACCTTGCCCTCATTTGCAGCCGCCGCCGCAAAGGCTGACTGGCACATTGCTCCGCCACAGCAGAAAATAATTTCCGTTCCATTCGAATACCAGCCGTCAAGCATTGTCTGAAGCTCCGGTGAGGGAGTGAAGGATGCACCGTATTCCCAGCTGAATTTCATTTCAATTTCCTTGTTCAGCATTTTTGCTGCCTCTTCAGCACCCTGAACGAAGCCGTATCCGAATCTGTTGCAGGGGGGATTGGTGCCTGCACCTCCGCCTGTGAAGCCTAGCTTTGTGTAGCCCTCCATAACTGCTGCATAGCCTGCAAGAAAGCCTGATTCCTCTTCCCTGTAATCAACAGCTGCAACATTCTGAAGGGGCTTGGAATCGGCAGAGCCGTCCTCAGTAAGAATGCTGCCGTCAACGAAAACAAATTTTGTGTCCTTGAATTCCTTTGCAATTTTGCTAAGGGGAGTTCCCTGAATAAAGCCGGTGCAGATAACAATTTCAGCCCCTGAATCAACGGCAGTTTTCATGGCTTCATATCTGTCCTCGTCTGTTGCCTTGTCACCGTTTCCCGGCTTATAGTATTTGTAGGATTTACCATTTTCTTTGGCAAATTTTTTTACACCGTTCCATGAGCCCTGATTAAAGGATTTATCCTTCAGCTCTCCGACATCGGTCACAAAAGCAACTTCATACTTTCCGTTTTCCGAGGTCATTGTGTCGGGAATTGACTCATAATCCATGTCACTGACTTGCGACTTGGTTGTTTCCTCTTGAGAAGATGGTACGATAGCATTCTGCTTGGTTGTTGTCGGTGAAGAATCCTTATTACCGCATGCGGCAAATGTAGAAAGCAGAAGCAGAGTGAGTATAATTGCAATAAATTTTTTCATAAAAAGCCTCCTTACAAAAAGAAGTATTGACCTTTGTAGTTGCAATATATACTATCAATAAATTTTTTATTGAGCAGAACACATCCTACTGTGATTTTTTTCAGCCTGAAACAGGAAAAAGCAAAGAAAAAAATTTTTTGAAAAATTAAGCTTTTCTAATCGAATTTTAATTTTCGACATATATTATAAGGGTGTAAAAAGGAACAAACCTTAAAACCAAAAACTGAAAGGTGGAATAAAAATGAAAAAAACACTCACAGCATTAACTTCTCTTGTGCTCGCACTTGCAATGCTCCTTCCCTTCTCAGCAGTAGCATCTGCAGCCTCATTAGCTAAGGTAAAATCAGTACAGACCTATGCAATCGACGATGATGAAATCAACCTTAAATGGAAAAAAGTGCCCGGCGCATACGGATACGGTGTTTACATGCACGACGGTGTGAAGTGGAGAGGCATAGGCTCAACAAAAAAGACCTCCTATGAAGCAGACGACCTTAAAAGTGCAAAGGTTTATAAATTCAGAATCCGTGCATATAAGCTTGTCGGTTCAAAAAGAGTATACGGTCCTTACTGCACAACAGTAACAGCAGCAACAGAGCCCGATGAGGTTGAAAATGTAAAGGTTTCAAAGAAGACAAAGACCTCCGTCACTCTCAAGTGGTCAAAGGTAAGCAATGCAAGAGGCTATCAGGTTTACATGTACAGTACCTCTCAGAAGAAATATGTCCGCAAGGCTGTTGTGTCGGGAACTTCAGCAACAGTAAAGAATCTTAAGGCAGGCACAAGCTATAAATTCAAGGTAAGAGCATACTTCAAGCCCGATTCAAAATACCGTTACGGTGATTTTTCCGATGTGCTCAGTGTGAAGACCTCAGCCTCCACAAAGGCAGCTTCCTCCTCAGCACCAAAGTCATCATACATCGGTGTTTCCAAAGCCGGTGACATAGCTCTTAAGCATGCGGGCTACAAAAAGAGTCATGTAAGACAGTTTGAATGTAAGCTCGACAAGGACAACGGCGTTTATGTTTATGAGGTTGAATTTGAATACGGTCGCTATGACTATGAATATGAAATCAATGCAAAGACCGGCAAAATCCTGCATTGGGAACGTGATGCCGATTAATTACGTGACGGGTCAAAAAAAGACATCTGCTTTTTGCAGATGTCTTTTTTTATAAGCTGTAAAGAGAATAGGAATTATTTAGCAAGCCATTTATGCTCGGGGGCATAGAAGCGTGAGGTTTTGTACCATGTGTCGTCGGGAAGATGTCTTATCATCCACACATAGCACATTTCATATCCGGGAGCCACAACCTGCTGATGGTCAAAGCCGTCAGTAATGTAGCAGGCAGAGCCCTGAGTGCTTTTGAAAACATTGTCACCGATAAAGCATGCGCCGAAGCCCTGTGGCTTATCAAACTGATAGTAATAAACCTCAGGCTGAGGATGATGGTGCGGGGGATAGCTTGACCATCTGCCGGGCTGATTGAACACCTCACCAAGAACCATGTTTGAATAGGGTGCATTGTCATAATCGAAGATGGTTGAGCAGATTCTGTATGCAGTACCGTCATACTGTCCTTCACCGAAGTGCTGATAAAGCACATCGTCGGGAGTGTAGAAAACGGGGGCAAAATCCTTTTCGTTGTCAGTCTGCTGAATAAGGATTTCCGTGTTTTCCTTTGCTGTAATTTTAACCTCGGTGTTTTTCGGAACATGAAGGCAGAAGGGCTTTCTGTCAAAGGAATCTATTCTTGTGATGTGCTCTGTTCTTTCATGCCAGGAAATTTCTGCATCGCCCTTAAGAATAAGAAAAGCAGTTTCACATTCACTGTCACAAACTGTTATTTCTTCATTTTCGCTGAATTTTTTAATTCTGATTGTCATGAGCATTTCAGCATGCTTGCCATTCATTTCACAAAGAGTCTTTATGCCGTTTTTGTCAAATTCAAGCTGTTCAAACATTGTTGGTCACTCCTATAAATGATTCTGTGGGTATTGTACAATAATATTATTTTTTTTGCAAGTGTGTATTTCACACATAAGCGCATGAAAATAAAATACAGAGCAGGTATTTCAAGACTGTTGAACGTCCCGGAATACCTGCCTTATTGTGGGAGCATTAAACCTCGCCGTTAATAATACTGATAATAAGCTTTTGGGCCTGTGCCGCTTCAGGAATAGGAAACAAAGGATAGGGATGGTCAAGACCTTCTTCAACAACAAGAATATGCTCAATTTCCTCTTTTTTCAGAATATCCGAAAACTTTATTACGTCGGGGTAAAGCATATCTCTTGTGCCGACAAAGAGGGATATTCTGCCAAGGTCTTCAAAAGTGCCGAAAATCGGGCTTACCATTGGATCATGCACATCTTTGTTGCCTGCCCATAAACGGCCAAGATCAATTGTGCCGTAAAGCCCGAGCATCGGGTCAACAGGTTCAATGTTTTTAATTTCTTCGTTTTCCATTGAAGCATCCATCCAGGGAGCAAGAAGAATCAATTCTTCAGCCTGAAGTACTTCGGGGTGTTCATCACGCATAAGCTGAGCCAGAACAAGGCTCATTGCACCACCGGAGGAATCACCGATTAAAATAATTCTTTCAACGCCTTCTCTTGAAGAGACATCAAGATAGAATTCCTTCATTTTTTCATAGGATTCATCGCAGGTGTAATTAGGCGTTTTAAGATAAATCGGCATAATAACAGGCATATTTGTTTTTTGGGAAATGTTGTCTATTATTTTCCAGTGAAACTTCAGAGGATTATTAAGATAGCCGCCTCCGGGTATGTAAATTATAAGTGTATCGGTAAAGGCTTTTTCGTTGAAATAAAAGACCTGCATTCCGTGCTCATGACGGCTGAAGTAAGGCACACTCATTTTTACCCCGTCGGGCTTTGTGTAAACCTTCATGTTTTCAACGGAGCGTATTCTCAGGTTCCGTACATAATCTGAGCCCTGCTCATAAATACTGTCACGGTCAATAACCAGCATTGCAATTTCAGAAAGGCTCGCCATAACGGAACGGTTAAATATTGTATGTGAAACCGCAGAGAATATCACAGTGATTAACAAAATGAAAGAGATTATACAGATAATCTTTTTGCTATGCTTTTTCATGCTGAACCTCCTTTATACCATATGCTGTCAGAATTATAATGTTTAATTATGAACATATATATAACAAATTCTTATGCGGATATTAAAAATAGACAAAAACAACAAACAAGTCGATTAAATACTATTGATTTTTAACAATCAGAACAAACAAAAGACAAAATTGAAGTGTTTGGCTGCTATATGAAGAAACGGAAGATGCATGATGCTCTGTTCAGATGTCCGAAACTTGACATGAACTGAAAATAATGATATCATTTTTACCGTAATGTTCTTTACAAAGTTAAGGAGGAAATAACAATGAAAAACTATAAATTCTGGTTCTGCACAGGCTCACAGGACCTCTACGGTGATGAATGCCTGAGAAACGTTGCAGAGCATTCACAGATAATTGTAAAGGAGCTTAACAGCAGCGGCATTCTGCCCTTTGAAATAATCTGGAAGCCCACACTTATCACAAACGAGCTTATCAGAAAAACCTTTAACGAAGCAAATACAGATGATGAATGTGCAGGTGTTATCACCTGGATGCATACCTTTTCACCTGCAAAAAGCTGGATTTTAGGTCTGCAGGAATATAAAAAGCCTCTTCTTCATTTCAACACACAGTTCAACATGGAAATTCCTTATGATACCATTGATATGGACTTCATGAACGAAAACCAGTCTGCTCACGGTGACAGGGAATATGCTCACATTCTTTCACGCATGAACATTGCCCGTGAAATTGTTGTGGGTCACTGGTCAACAAAGGCTGTTCAGGAAAAAATTGCCGCATGGATGCGCACAGCAGTGGGCGTTGTTGAATCCTCACACATCCGTGTTATGCGTGTTGCAGACAACATGAGAAATGTTGCAGTTACAGAAGGTGATAAGGTTGAAGCTCAGCTTAAATTCGGCTGGGAAATTGACGCTTATCCCGTGAATGAAATTGCTGAGGCTGTTGATGCCGTATCTGTTTCGGACACAAAGGCACTCACAGATGAATACTATGAAAAATACAATATTCTTCTTGAGGGAAGAGATGCAGCTGAATTCCGCCGTCATGTTGAGGTTCAGGCTCAGATTGAGCTTGGCTTTGAACGCTTCCTCAAGGAAAAGAATTATCAGGCAATCGTAACTCATTTCGGTGACCTTGGCACACTTAAGCAGCTTCCCGGTCTCGCAATTCAGAGGCTTATGGAAAAGGGCTACGGCTTCGGTGCAGAGGGTGACTGGAAGGTTGCCGCAATGGTAAGACTTATGAAGCTTATGACCGAAGGCATGAAGGATGCAAAGGGTACATCAATGCTTGAGGACTATACATATAATCTTGTGCCGGGTAAAGAGGGTATTCTTCAGGCACATATGCTTGAAATCTGCCCCTCAATTGCTGAAGGTCCCATCTCAATCAAGTGTAAGCCTCTTTCAATGGGTGACAGAGAGGACCCTGCAAGACTTGTCTTCACCTCAAAGCAGGGCGAGGGTATCGCCTGCTCACTTGTTGACCTTGGTCACAGATTCCGTCTTATCATCAATGAGGTTGACTGCATAAAGACAGAAAAGGAAATGCCCTCACTTCCCACTGCAACCAATTTCTGGGTACCGAAGCCGGACTTCTACACAGGTGTTGAAGCATGGACTCTTGCAGGCGGAGCACATCACACAGCCTTCTCCTATGACGTCACAACTCAGCAGATGCTTTCATGGGCAGAGGCAATGGGCATTGAAGCTGTTGTAATCGGCAAGAACACAAGCATTGCTGATTTCAAGCGTGAGCTCAGACTCAACGAAGTTTATTACAGATGAGGTAAAATATGGATAAAGCACTTATAATAAGTCAGGGCAAAACTGTTCTTGGTATAGAATTCGGCTCAACAAGGGTCAAGGCTGTTCTTATAGACGAGGACTGTATGCCTCTTGCATCGGGAAGCTATGAATGGGAAAACAAGCTGCTTGACGGCTACTGGACCTATTCTCTCGAGGAGGTACACACTGCCCTGCGTTCTTCCTTTGCAGCTCTTAAGGCAGATATCAGGGAAAAGTACGGCTGTGAATTCACAACAACCGGTGCAATCGGTATTTCTGCAATGATGCACGGATACCTTGCCTTTGATAATAAAGGTAATCTCCTTGTACCCTTCAGAACATGGAGAAACACAACAACAGGTCAGGCAGCAGAGGCACTCACAAAGGCACTGAATTTCAACATTCCTCTTCGCTGGACCTGCGCTCATACATATCAGGCAATTCTTTCAAAGGAAGCACATGTGCCTGAAATTGCTTATGTAACAACCCTTGCAGGCTATGTTCATTATATGCTCACAGGCGTGAACGCCGTAGGCGTGGGCGAGGGCTCAGGCATCTTCCCCGTTGACAGTGATACACTTGATTACGATGAGGGCATGGTACAGATTTTTGACAGCCTTACCGCAAAGGAAGGCTTCGGCAAAAAGCTTCGTGAAATTTTCCCGAAGGTGCTTCCCGCAGGAGCCAATGCAGGCTTCCTTACAGAAAAGGGCGCACTTATGCTCGACGAAAGCGGAAGCTTTTCTGCAGGTGTACCCTTTGCACCCTGTGAGGGTGATGCAGGCACAGGCATGACTGCCACAAACAGTGTTAAGGCAAGAACAGGTAATGTTTCAGCAGGTACCTCTGTTTTTGCAATGATTGTTCTTGAAAAAATGCTTTCAAGGGTATATCCCGAAATTGATATGGTAACAACACCTTCTGGCAAGCCCGTTGCTATGGTACACTGCAATAATTGCACAAGTGATATCAATGCCTGGGCAGGTCTTTTCACAGAATTTGCAAGAGCCATCGGCTCTGACATCTCAAAGGGCAAGGTGTTTGACCTGATGTATGAAATGGCAGCAAAGGGCACTCCTGACTGCGGCGGTCTTGTAGCTTATAATTTCTATTCAGGTGAGCCTGTTGTAGGCTGCGATGAGGGAAGACCTATGTTCCTTCGCACACCGGAAAGCAAAATGACTCTGCCTGATTTTATGCGTACTCATATCCAGACTGCAATGGCAGCTCTTAAAATAGGTCTTGACCTTCTTAAAGATGAAAATGTTGAAATTGACGCTCTTTACGGCCACGGCGGATACTATATTTATCCCGGTGTGGGACAGGCGATGACGGCTGCTGCCGTAGGCTCACCTGTTTCCGTAATGAAAACAGCAGGGGAGGGCGGTCCCTACGGTATGGCTCTTCTTGCACTTTATTCCGTTATCGGTAAAGGCATGGCGCTTGAGGATTTCCTTAAGAATGTTGCATTCAGAAATGCTGAATGTGTAACTGTTGAGCCCGATGAAGCAGATGTTAAGGGCTTCAAGGAATATCTTGAAAGATACAAGGCAGGTCTTGAGGCACAGAAACTGGCTGCTAAAATAAAATAATAATTAACGGGAGGGGATTTCATGTTTGAACCCTGGATGCTTGCAGCAATGGAAGAGGAAGGCTATATGAACACAAGGGAGGGCGACATCAACCGTGTTGCAAAGCACCTTGCTCAAAGTCCGAATGACACAATTGAAACTGCAGAATTCCGCAGTGCCTGCCACAGCTGCAATGTTGACCCCGATTCCTTCACTCAACGGGATCTGGATAAATTGCAGGATAAATTAAACAGATTATGAGGTGTAAAAATGCAGGAAGAAAAAGTTATCAGTGAAGCTACCTATAAAAAAAGACGCATACTGGCTGTGATTATTCTTGTTTTGCTGGTTGTCGGTATAGCAGGCGGAGTAGTTCTGAATAAGATGAGTCTGAGATACAGTGAAGAAAAAATGCGTGAGGAAATGATGAGCTATCTTCAGCCTCAGATCGATTCTATGAAGCAGTCCTTCGGCTTTTCTGATGTTCAGGTTGAGCTTGACCTTTCCTCAATTACGGTTGAGGCTGAAAGAACTTCAAGAAACTCAAAAGGTATTTTAAAAGGCTATGCACTCTGCTATTTTATCATTCCTGAAATCAACGCTATACTTGAAAGCGGTAATGTTACTTATCAGAACTATATTACGTTGCAGAAAATAGATAGCGGTATAAACACATTCAGCTTTGAATCGGAATATTATCATAGTGTCTCAATTTCGGACAGCGTAATGTTCAAGGACAGTCAGGGTAATGTTTATGATATTTTCGGATACTGTCAGCAAGACGGCGGCGGAGACTACAGATTGGAAAAGAACAACAGTGAAACCCTGATTGAGCACACGGAACCTAAAAAATATAAGGGTGGGTCATCATCCTCATCGGGCGGTAAGAAGTGTTCAAAATGCGGTTCATATGTAAGCCGTACTACCTCAAACGGCATGTGCAGCACCTGTGTTGACATTTATGTGAATGACTGGAAAATCGGCTGGGACGGAGAGGTTTATGTCGACAAGCCGTATTAATACAGCTTTAATAAGCAGTGCGGAGTAGAGTGCTCCGCACTGTTTTTATGTTGAAAAAATTTTAAAAGAAAGTTGATTTTTTTTGAAAAACATCTTGACATTTTTGAAAAAAAGGAATATTATACCATATGGTTAGTGAAAACTAACTGATTTTTCGGTTGCTGAGTTAGAACAAACTAACTCGTTTGCCTGAATATAAATTATCAACAGGAAAGGGGATAATTATGACACTTAAGGATATCAGAGTCGGTCACAGGGCAAAGGTTGTGAAGGTGAACGGCGAGGGTGCAATAAAGCGCAGAATAATGGATATGGGTATCACAAAGGGCGTTGAAATCTATGTAAGAAAGGTGGCACCTCTGGGTGACCCCATGGAGCTTTTTGTAAGAGGCTATGAGCTTTCTCTTCGTAAGGCTGATGCACAGATGATTGACGTTGAAGCCATATAAAAATTTTGAGGGCAATATTATTTGCCTTGTAAGTTAGTCTTGACTAATAAGCGTGAAAGGATGATTCAGATGAGCATAAAGGTTGCCCTTGCAGGTAATCCGAACTGCGGAAAAACAACACTGTTCAATGCACTCACAGGCTCAAATCAGTTTGTGGGTAACTGGCCCGGTGTTACTGTAGAAAAGAAGGAGGGTAAGGTTAAGAAAAAGAGCGATATCACTGTTGTTGACCTTCCCGGTATATATTCACTTTCTCCCTATACTCTTGAAGAGGTTGTTGCAAGAAATTATCTTGTTGATGAAAAGCCCGATGTAATTCTTAACCTTGTTGACGGCACAAATCTTGAAAGAAACCTCTATCTTACAACTCAGCTTGCAGAGCTGGGAATTCCTGTTGTTATTGCAATCAACATGATGGATATTGTAAGAAAGAACGGCGACAAGATTGACATTGATGTGCTTTCGGTTGAGCTCGGATGTCCCATTGTTGAAATTTCAGCCTTGAAGGAAACGGGTCTTGATGAAGCAATCAGCCTTGTTGAAAGGGCTGCCGAAAAGGGAAGAAAAATTCCTCAGCATAATTTCTCAGGTGAGGTTGAGCATGCCCTTGCACACATTGAGGAGGCTATTCTTCATGAGCTTCCCGATGAGGAGCAAAGGTGGTACGCCGTAAAGCTTTTTGAAAGGGACAGCATTGTTATTGAAAAGCTTAAAATCAGTGCAGATGTGCTTTCTCACATAGAAAAGGATATTCAGCATGTTGAAGCTGAATTTGACGATGATGCAGAGGCTATTATCACAAACGAAAGATACGATTACATAGCAAGAATTCTTGTTGGCTGCTATAAGAAAAAGAACAAGAACGGACTTACGGTTTCCGATAAAATCGACAAAATTGTAACAAACCGTTTCCTTGCACTTCCCATTTTTGCTGTTGTAATCTTCCTCATTTATTACATTTCCGTGTCAACGGTAGGCACATGGGTAACAGACTGGATGAACGACGGTGTGTTCGGCGAAGGCTGGTCACTGTTCGGACTTGACATTCCCGGTATTCCCGTTCTTGTGGAAGGCCTTTTAACAGGAATCAACTGTGCTGACTGGCTTCAGGGTCTTATCCTTGACGGTATTGTCGGCGGTGTTGGTGCTGTTCTCGGCTTCGTGCCTCAGATTTTTGTGCTTTTCCTTTTCCTTGCTTTCCTTGAGGGCTGCGGATATATGTCAAGAATCGCATTTGTTCTTGATAAGCTTTTCAGAAAGTTCGGTCTTTCAGGAAAATCCTTTATCCCCATGCTTGTGGGCACAGGCTGCGGCGTTCCCGGTATCATGGCTTCAAGAACAATTGAAAGTGACCGTGACCGTAAGATGACAATAATGACAACAACCTTTATGCCATGCTCAGCAAAGCTTCCCATCATTGCTCTGATTGCAGGTGCACTTTTTGACAAGGCCGCATGGGTTGCACCGAGTGCATATTTTGTGGGCATTGCAGCAATAGTTATTTCAGGCATCATGCTCAAGAAAACAAAGCTTTTCGGCGGAGATGTTGCTCCCTTTGTTATGGAACTTCCCGCATACCATATGCCGCCTTTGAAAAACGTTCTCCGTTCCACATGGGAAAGAGGCTGGTCCTTCATCAAAAAGGCAGGAACAGTTATTCTTCTTTCAACGGTTGTGCTCTGGTTCCTTCAGGGCTTCGGCTTTGAAAACGGATTCGGTATGGTTGAAGACCTGAACAATTCTGTTCTTGCATCAGTCGGCAATATCTTTGCGTGGATATTTGCTCCCATCGGCTTCGGTAACTGGCAAAGTGCAGTTGCCACCATAACAGGCCTTATTGCAAAGGAAAATGTTGTGTCAACCTTCGGTGTACTTCTTGGTAATGCTGAGGTTTCAGAAAACGGTATGGAAATCTGGACTGCAATGAAGTCACTTTTCACTCCTCTTTCAGCATATTCCTTCCTTGTGTTCAATCTTCTTTGTGCTCCCTGCTTTGCTGCTATGGGTGCAATTAAAAGAGAAATGAACAATTGGAAGTGGACTCTGTTTGCAATTTCATACCAGTGTGTGTTTGCTTATGCAGTGTCACTTATTATCTATCAGTTCGGTTTGCTTTTCACCGGCAATGTTAATATCGCAGGCATTATTTTTGCAGCGATAGTTCTCGGCTTTATGATTTTCCGTCTGGTCGTACCTGCAAAAAAAGCATCTCTTAAAAATAAATATAGGAGATAAAGAAATGCTTGAATTTTTATCGGCAAATTTCGGCACAATCGTGGTAGCTCTTGTCCTTGCCGTTGTTCTGATTGGTGTTGTGATAAAAATCAGAAAGGATAAAAAAGAGGGCAAAGGCTGTTCCTGCGGCTGCGGATGCTCAGAGTGTCCCTCAGCAGGAGTCTGCCACAGTAATGATAAATAAAAACAACAGCACGGTGAGGTGTCACTCAAGGGCACTTCACCGTGCTATTGTTTTTTATAAAATAAAGGATGAATAAAAAAGCCAAATTGACAAAGAACAGATAATATAGTATTATGATTAAAATGCTTTTAGGGGGTGACATAATGAAAAAGCTGATGATACTTCTGGTGAGCTGTGTGTTAATGTGTGCTGTTTTTTCTCTCACGGCTTTTTCGGCAAAGGAAGGTGACTTTTATGTTGACGGCCTTGACTTTGTGAAGGGTGAACAGGACTCAGTAACCTTCAGGTGGAACGGTAGCCCCGAAGCCGATTTTTATTATGTGTATCAGTATAATAAGCAGGAGGATAAATACAAGCTTGTTTTACGTGTTAATCAGCCAAGCGCAACAATAAGTAACCTTGAAGGCGGAACAAGCTATTTTTTCAGAGTTCTCCCCATGAAATATGAAAACGGAACAGCTGTTTCGGGTGAAAAAAGCCAGGTGCTTACCTGCGTAACAGCACCAAAGGGTGACCTTGTTATAAAAACCAAGGGCATTACCTACGATTCAATTACCCTGAAGTGGAACAAAATTCCCGGTGCTACGGGCTATAAGGTTATGATTTATGATAAAAGCAAAAAGAAATTTGTGAAATACAAGGCAACGAAGGAAACCTCAATAACCGTAACCTCACTTAAAAAGAACAGAAGGTACAGCTTCAAGGTTGCTTCATACCGCTGGAAGAGTGATGCTCTTGCCTACGGAAAAACCAGTAACGAGTATAAGGAATTTACCCATACCGACGGTGTGCCAAAATCAAAATCACAGATTGCAAAGGCATATAACGACCTTATAAACGGCATAAAGCAGCAGAAGAATATGACCGTACGCTATGAAAAGGAAATTGATACCGAAATGCTGTCCTGCACCAAGGAAAACCTTGCCTTGACAGTTAAGAACACTCTTAACCTTTATGAAGGAAGGCTCGTTAAAAAGCATAAGTTCATATCGGGCAGAAGCGGTGCCGTAACTCCGAACAGCCTTTTTGAGCCCTACGGAGCACTTGCCGCAGTTGAACGAGAAGATATAGCTTCCGTTAAGGTGTGGGAAAAGGAAAACGGCTATAACGCCCTATTTGTTCTGAAAAGTGACGGCGACAATGCAGTCAGGGGCTCCCACTGTGACGGTGCTCTGAGCCTTGTTGACCCGAAAAGCCTTAACACCACACCCTTGAAAATCAAGAATTCGGACACCTACTTTGACAAGGCGACAATATCATTTTCTGTAAGGAACGGAAAGCTGAAGGCACTCAAAATCAAGGGGAATGCAATGTCAGATGTAAGCTTTCAGGTGTCAACCGTATCAGCTGATACACTCATATCCTATTCTGTTTATGAGTACTATAAGGTTTCGTAAAATACAATTATATAAAAAATGCATGGCAAATATTAAAAAAATATATATTTTCGCTATTGAAAGTCTGTAAGATTTTTGTTATTATACTAAGTGGTATAAAATTAAACCAATAATATATTCCGAAAGGAGCAAAAAACATCATGAATTATTCACATGAAGTTGAACAAATGTGTATGGTCAAAAAAGGACCGAACCACGGCCCGGCACCCATTCCTCAGGAAGGTTTGTGGACCAAGGCTTACGAAATCAAGGATATCTCCGCTTTCACACACGGTGTAGGCTGGTGTGCTCCTCAGCAGGGCGCTTGCAAGCTTTCACTCAACGTTAAGAACGGTATCATCGAGGAAGCTCTTGTTGAAACAATCGGCTGCTCAGGTATGACTCACTCCGCTGCTATGGCAAGTGAAATTCTTCCCGGCAAAACACTTCTCGAAGCTCTCAACACAGACCTTGTTTGTGACGCTATCAACACAGCTATGAGAGAGCTCTTCCTTCAGATCGTATACGGCAGAAGCCAGTCTGCTTTCTCAGAAGACGGTCTTTCAATCGGTGCAGGTCTTGAAGACCTTGGTAAGGGCCTTCGTTCACAGGTTGGTACAATGTACGGCACAAAGGTTAAGGGCGTTCGCTATCTTGAAATGGCAGAAGGCTATGTTACAAGAATGGCTCTTGACGCTGACGATCAGGTTATCGGCTATGAATTCGTATCCCTCGGCAAGATGACAGACTTCATCAAGAAGGGTGACGATCCCACAACAGCTTACAACAAGGCTATGGGTACTTACGGCAGATTCAACGATGCTGCTAAGTATATCGATCCCCGTAAGGAATAAGGAGGTAAACGGACATGGCATTATTTGAAAACTACGAAAGAAGAATTGAAAAAATTCTTGCTTGTTTAAAAGAATACGGCATTTCTTCAGTTGAAGAATGTAAAGAAATCTGCGCTGCTAAGGGCGTAGACCCCTATAAGATTGTTGAAGAAACTCAGCCTATCGC
Organism: Acutalibacteraceae bacterium; assembly: GCA_045604105.1. Taxonomy (GTDB): domain Bacteria; phylum Bacillota; class Clostridia; order Oscillospirales; family Acutalibacteraceae; genus UBA6857. Next base: position 21,443 of record JAZUNJ010000054.1, read on the forward strand.
ATTTGAAAATGCAAAGTGGGCATACACAGTTGGTTGCGCAATCGCAATCAAGAAGGGCTGCACAAAGGCTGCTGATGCTGCTGCTGCAATCGGTGAAGGTCTTCAGAGCTTCTGTATCCCCGGTTCAGTTGCTGACAACCGTCAGGTTGGTCTCGGCCACGGTAACCTTGGCAAAATGCTCCTTTCAGAAGAAACAGAATGCTTCTGCTTCCTTGCAGGTCACGAAAGCTTTGCTGCTGCTGAAGGCGCAATCAAAATCGCTCTTAACGCAAACAAGGTAAGAACTCAGCCCCTTCGCGTTATCCTTAACGGTCTTGGCAAGGATGCTGCTATGATTATTTCAAGAATTAACGGCTTCACATATGTACAGACTGAATTTGATCCCTATTCAGAAACAGTTAAGGTTGTTAATGAAACAGCTTACTCAACAGGCGACAGAGCTAAGGTTAAGTGCTACGGTTCAGACAATGTTCCCGAAGGCGTTGCAATTATGAAACTCGAAAACGTTGGCGTTTCCATCACTGGTAACTCAACCAACCCCACACGTTTCCAGCATCCCGTTGCAGGCACCTACAAGAAGTGGTGTAACGAAAACGGTGTTAACTACTTCTCAGTTGCATCAGGCGGCGGCACAGGCCGTACACTTCATCCCGACAACATGGCAGCAGGTCCTGCTTCCTACGGCATGACAGACACAATGGGCAGAATGCACTCAGATGCTCAATTCGCCGGTTCCTCATCAGTTCCTGCTCACGTTGAAATGATGGGACTTATCGGTGCAGGTAACAACCCCATGGTTGGTATGACTGTTGCATGTGCAGTTGCTATTGAAGAGGCTAGTAAATAATTAACTTTACCGCATCTGAAAATCTTTTATAACAATTAAAAACTTAGACACATCATTTTTGAGTTTTCTTAAATGATGTGTCTATATTTTTTGAGTCGTGGGGGAAGAGAAGAAGATATAAGGTGAAGACACAACAGTTTGTACAAACAGTTGATTTTTTGTATGAATAGTGTTAAACCTAAAAAAATGAAAATTTCCAGAAAATAATTATCAGCTCCAAGGAGGAAGACAAAAGATGAAAAAGAAATTCAGCAAGTGTTTATCTCTGGCGTTGGTTGTGCTGATGGTGATGAAAGCGGTTATGCAATCTATATGGCAACTTCAAAGAACTACAAGTACACCCACCTTGCATCCTACAAGACAAACTCAATCAAGTCAACAAAGACTAAGCTTAAGAGTGGCAAGACCTACTACTTCAAGGTTCGTGCATACAAGAAAACTGCATCAGGTACAGTTTACAGTGCATGGAGTCCAATTAAGAGCATAAAGGTTAAATAATAAAAGAACAGCCATCGGGTGAAAATCCGATGGCTTGTTTACATATCGACATAATTATTAAGCTCCAAAATTTTACAAAGGTTTCTTTATTTCGGAGAACCTTGTTACTCGTTATACTCGTAATAATTAGACAAATAAAGGGTTTTCAGCCTTTTAATAAATCACCTGTTTATATCAATGAGCAGGTGATTTTTTGCGTTATATGTGGTATAATGCTAAGTACAAGGGGTGATATTGTTGAAAAAAATAATGTTTGTCTGCCACGGAAACATATGCCGTTCGCCAATGGCAGAGTTTATATTCAAGAATCTGATAAAACAGCAGGGGAGAGAAGCTGATTTTTTTGTCTGCTCTTCTGCCACAAGCACGGAAGAAATATGGGGAGATATCGGCAATCCTGTTTACCCTCCTGCAAGGGATGAACTCAAAAAACACGGTATTTCCTGCGAAGGCAAGAGAGCAGTGCAGTTAAAGAAAAGTGATTATAATAAATATGACCTTTTCATTGCAATGGACAGCATGAACATCCGTAATATCGGCAGAATTTTTGGTAATGATACGGAAAACAAGGTGCATAAGCTTATGGATTATACCGACAGAAAGGGCGATGTTGCAGATCCCTGGTATTCGGGAAGATTCGATGTAGCGTACAAGGATATCTATGAGGGCTGTGTTGCCCTGCTTGAAAGGATTTGAAAAATGAATAAGTATCTTTTCTGTTATTTTGTGGGTAATCTTCCCGAAGAGGAAGCGGTACATTTCGCCCTGTCAACGGACGGCTATAATTTCACGGCACTTAACGGTAACAGACCCGTAATATGGCAAACGCTTGGAAAAGAGTGCTGCAGAGACCCTTATATTTTCCGTGATGAAGAAGGTCTGTTTCACATAATTGCAACGGATATGAGAAGTCAGGACGGTTGGGCAAGCAACAACTCAATGATTATCTGGGACAGTGAAAACCTTATTGAGTGGAAAAACGAAAGAATCATAGACTTCTCACAATTTGAAAGCACAAAATCAGCAAACAGAGTCTGGGCTCCCGAAATTATCTTTGACAAGGAAAAAGGGGAATACATGATATACTGGACACACAACAACGCTGACGATGACCTGGATACAATTACCTGGTACGCCTACACAAAGGACTTTACCACGCTTACAACAGAGCCGAAGGTTTTGTTCAGGCCGAAAAGCGGCATGTGTGGCATTGATGCTGATATCATAGAAAAAGAAGGAAGATATTATCTGTTTCAGGCAGACGGTGAAAAAGAGGGGATATGCTATGCGGTTGCAGACCGTGTATCAGGTCCTTATTATGAGCCTGACAACAACAAGGTTTCTGTTGCTGATACTGCTCTTGAGGGCAATTGTATTTATAAAATTTCAGGCACGGACAAATATGTTATGATAGCCGACAAATTCAAAGCCGGCGGATATTTCATGCAGGAAACAACAGACCTTATACATTTTACCAAGGTCAGCGAGGATAAGTTTTCACTGAACCATTTAAGACCGAGACACGGCTCCGTGCTTCATATAACCGATGAAGAATATGAAGCCCTGCTTGACTTTTACGGCGGATTATAAATCTGAAAAAATATGCCTTACATAGTAAGAAATCATTGAATTAATTGAAATACTGACAAAAATTGAACAAAGAAAAAGACAGGTGGCTGTAATCAGCTGACCTGTCTTTTGTTGATTAAAGCTTTGTTTGTCAATAAAAACAGCATGTCTGCTGTGGAGCCGGAGAAACAAAAAAGCAGTAAAAGCTTTTACTTTCACTGCTTTTGGATTTTTAGAATATACCCTGAGCCATCATTGCGTCGGCAACCTTCTGGAAGCCTGCAATGTTTGCGCCGGCAACAAGGTTATAGCCGAGTCCGTATTCCTCTGAGGCCTTTGCTGAGTTGTCATGAATGTCCTTCATGATTCTCTTGAGCTTTTCGTCAACCTCTTCAGCAGTCCAGCTGTAGCGCATTGAGTTCTGGCTCATTTCAAGTGCAGATGTTGCAACACCGCCGGCGTTAACTGCCTTTGAGGGAGCAACAGCCCTGCAGTTTTCCATAAGGTAATCAAGAGCTTCATTTGTTGTGGGCATGTTGCTTACTTCAATGTAGTATGTAAGACCGTTGGCAACAAGCTGCTCAGCTTCCTTCATACCGATTTCGTTCTGAGTTGCACAGGGCATTGCAATGTCAACCTTAACACCCCAGGGCTTTTCGCCTGCGTGGAACTCAGCACCGAACTTGTCAGCATAATCCTGAACCTTGTCTCTGCCTGATGCTCTCATTTCAAGAAGGTAGTCAATTTTTTCTTCGGTATTGATACCGCTTTCGTCATATACATATCCGTCGGGGCCTGAAATGGTAACAACCTTACCGCCGAGCTCAGTGATTTTCTTGATTGTGCCCCATGCAACATTACCGAAGCCTGAAACTGCAACGGTCTTGCCTTCAAAGGTTTCACCGAAGTGCTTGAGAACCTCAGCTGTGTAATAGGTTGCGCCGAAGCCTGTTGCTTCGGGTCTGATAAGTGAGCCGCCGAAGGAGAGACCCTTACCGGTGAGAACGCCGTTTTCAAAAGCACCCTTGATGCGTCTGTACTGACCGTAAAGGTAGCCGATTTCTCTTGCACCAACACCGATGTCACCTGCGGGAACATCAACGTCGGGACCGATGTGTCTGTAAAGCTCTGTCATAAAGCTCTGGCAGAAGCGAAGAATTTCACCGTCGCTCTTACCTCTGGGATCGAAGTCTGAGCCACCCTTTGCACCGCCGATGGGAAGACCGGTGAGGCTGTTCTTGAAGGTCTGCTCAAAGCCGAGGAACTTCATAATACCCATGTAAACGGAGGGATGGAAGCGAAGACCGCCCTTGTAGGGTCCGATAGCGCCGTAGAACTGAACTCTGTAACCGGTATTTACGTTAACCTTGCCATTGTCATCTGTCCATGTAACTCTGAAGGTGATTGATCTTTCGGGCTCAACCATTCTTTCAAGCAAAGCAGCCTCTTCATATTCGGGATGCTTTTCTATAACAGGCTCAAGTGATTTGAGCACCTCTGTCACAGTCTGAACAAATTCAGGCTGATTTGCATATTTTTTAGCTGTTGAGTCAATTACGTTCTGAACATAACTCATTATTTATCGCTCCTTTTAAATATACTTATAAAGTATATGTTGTTTAACAGTTTAATATGATAAAGTATTTTATACCATTACAGTCAAAAAAGCAATAAAATTCGTTGAAAAAACCTATATGATACTAAATTTCATAAAAATATTCTAAGTAAATTAGTCAGATTAAATAAATTTTTGTGCAAATTAGAGGTCAATATACACTGCTGAAAACCAACTAACAGACAAGTGTTTATTTATTCTCAATTGTAAATTATTGCTTTATTGCTTTACGAAGCCTTGCTCCGATGGCAGAAACGGCACCGCAAAGCGCAATATCCTTAGGTAATGAGGCGGCACAAAGGCTCACAATCAAAGCAGATATGTTAATTTCATCGCCGAGGTACAAACGGCTTATGAGAATATAATATACGAGCCCGATTATATGAACGGTGAGAATTCCTGCAAGTGATGCAGCAAAGTATTTCCTGATATCTGAAGACACTGTTGAGCTGAGCCTACCCACAATCAGCACGCAGGGAAGAAAGCCAAGTATATAGCCGAAGGAGGGCTGCAGAATATAGCTGATGCCTCCGCCGTTTGCGAACACGGGAAGACCGATAAGCCCTGTCAGAATATACAGAAAAGAGCTGATAAATGCACCCTTGTGCCCCAGAAGCAGGGCGCACAGAACAACAATAGGAAGCTGGAGTGTAATTGGCGCAAAGGGTGTGGGTATCCTGATGAATGCACCGATAATTATAAGGCAGGTAAAAAGAGCAGAAAGGACAGTTTCCTTTGTTTTCATTGAAACACCTCATCACAAATGAATAACCGAAAAGATTCTGTTAATTTAAAAGTATCCGGCTGATTTTTGAGATAATAACAAAAAACACCCCCGCTTGTCAAATATGTGACGGAGTTTCTATTGACTTTTGAGCTTATGGGGTATTATAATTAATCCGAATATACAATATTGCAAACTATTCATCAGAGGGAAAAATATGGAAGAAATAAAACAGCCGGAAATGGAAAAGGTTTTGTCACTGGCTCTGGATCTTGGCAAGGGAATGGTTCAGTGTGGTGCTGAAATTAACCGTGTTGAAGAAACCGTGCTCAGAATCTGTTATGCCTATAATATAAAAAAGACGGAGGTCTTTTCCGTAATCTCCATGGTATATGCCACGGTGATTTCCGAGGACGGCAGAACTCATACACAGATGAGAAGAATTTATTCAAATGCAACAAACTTCAGAAGGCTCGAAAACCTTAACGCCCTGTCAAGGAAAATCTGTGCTGAGACCCCCGACATTGACAATGCCAAGGCAGAACTGGAGGATATTCTCAGTGATAAAAGAGCATTTGACGTTTTTGTGTGCATCGGCTATATTGTTGCAGCAATGAGCTTCACCGTGTTTTTCGGCGGAAGTCTGCTTGACGCTGTGTCTTCAGCCCCCATTGCGTTTATACTTTATCTTATGAATGTGTATATCAAAGCAAGGGGAGCCAACAGACTTTTCTTCACTGCAGTTTCATCGGCACTTATAGGCTTTCTTGCAGAACTTTTTGTAAGCATCGGCTTCGGTAACAATGCTGACATGATAATGATTGGTGATGTCATGCTCATCATACCCGGTCTTATGCTTATAAATTCTGTGCGTGAAATGCTGTGCGGCGATGTTATGTCCGGTCTTCTGAGACTTATGGAATCGATAATTATTGCAATGGCCATAGCCTGCGGATTTGCAGTTGCAATTCTTGCGGCGGGCAGGATACTGTGAGGTGACGGGAATGGATTTAAAACAGAGTCTTGTTGTAATTTTAACGGGTATGCTTGGCACAGTGGGCTTTTCACTGCTGTTCAAGGCACCGAAAAGAAGAGTGGTTATCAATGCAATAGGCGGTATGCTTACAAGTCTTGTTTATGTTATTTGCTGTGAGTTTTTTGACCATGAGTTTTTTCAGAATTTTTTCCCTGCTCTTGCGGCAACGGTTTATGCAGAGGTTATGGCAAGGTTCGTAAAGGCACCTGCAACGCCCATTCTTGCATGCTCAATCATACCTCTTGTGCCGGGAGGAAAGCTTTATTACACAACCTATTATTTTGTGATAAGTGAAATGGAAATGTTCAGAGAAACCTTCTTTGAGCTTCTCAGAATAGCAAGCGGTCTTGCCGTCGGCATCATCTGTATTTCCGTTGTGGTGCATGAAATCAACAAAAACAAATTCAAGCAGATAATTGATGTGGAATGAAAGGAGATATAATATGTCAATAAGCAAACAAACAATCATCAAGGCAATCGGAAAGCTTGTCAACTCTCTTGCTCAGGCTGAAACCGTGAGAAAGAATGAACCCAAGGTTATCACTGAGGGTATGCCGGAGCTTTTGCGCTATGTTGCATCTCAGGGTGCGGTTTTGCTTGAAAATAACGGTGTGCTTCCTCTTAAGAAGGGCACAAGGGTATCTCTTTTCGGCAGAGTGCAAAGAGATTGGTTCTATACAGGCTACGGCTCAGGCGGTGACGTCAATAAGCCTTATGCCGTAAATCTCATTGAGGGCATGAGAAGCTGTGAGGAGCTTGAGCTTAACGAAACCCTTGCAAGCATTTATGAAGCATGGTGTGAAGCAAATGAGGTTGACCACGGCTTCTGGGGTCACTGGCCAAGGTTTTATCCCGAAATGCCCCTTTATGAAAAGACCGTTAAAAAATCAGCTGAAAGAAGCGACTGCGCTGTTGTTGTAATCGGACGCTCATCGGGTGAGGACAGAGAAAACGCACTTGAAAAGGGCAGCTATTTCATCACAGACGAAGAGCTTGACATGCTCAGAAAGGTAACTGACAGATTCGAAAAAACAATAGTGCTTCTTAACATCGGCAGCATTATGGACCTTTCATGGACAAAGGAATTCGGCAAGAAGATTTCTGCTCTCATGGTTGTGTGGCAGGGCGGCATGGAAAGCGGCAACGCTGTGTGTGACCTTCTTTGCGGCAAGGAAACTCCCTCAGGCAAGCTTCCCGACACAATCGGCATCACACATGATACATATCCCTGCGACAAGGATTTCGGCAACAAGGATTACAACAATTATGTTGAGGATATTTATGTAGGCTACCGTTATTTTGAAACCTTTGCCAAGGACGATGTGCTTTATCCCTTCGGCTACGGCCTTACATACACAAAATTTGAAACAGAGCTCCTTTCTTCTTCGGAAACAGAAAAGGGAGTTGAGCTCAGATGCAAAGTTACCAACACAGGTGACTATAAGGGTAAGCAGGTTGTGTGTGCTTACATGGAAAAGCCCTGCGGACTTCTCGGAAACCCCGTAAGAGAGCTTGCTGCCTTCAGAAAAACAAAAGAGCTTCAGGCAGGTGAAAGTGAAGAAATAACACTCCTTGTGCCTGCAGCTGCCTTCAGCTCCTATGATGACAGCGGAAAAACAGGCTTCATGTCTGCATACGTTATTGAAAAGGGTGAATACGGCATTGCAATCGGCGACAGTGTACGTGATGCAAAAACCGTTTACACAACACAAAAGGTAGAAACTGAGGTCTTCCTGCAGCTCAGTCAGTGCTCAGCACCTCAGAACGAATTTGAAAAAGTAACTGCAGTTAAAAAGGACGGCAGATATTTTGCTGAAAAAGAAAAGGTACAAACAAGAAAATACGACCTTCGCAAAATAATTCTTCAGAATCTTCCCATGGATATTCCGATGACGGGCGACAAGGGAATCAGGCTTATCGATGTTAAAAAGGGCGAAAGAACAATGGAAGAGTTTGTTGCCCAGCTCAGCCTTAAGGAGCTTGAGGCAATCACAAGAGGTGACTATATTATGGGAAGTCCTCTTGGTGTACCGGGTAACGCGGGCTGCTTTGCAGGTGTTCTTCCCTCGCTTCGTGAAAAGGGTATTCCCGCCGTGACAACAACAGACGGGCCCTCAGGCATCAGACTCACAGCCTCCTGCTCACTTATGCCTATAGGCACTCTTCTTTCAAGCAGCTTTGACACAGAAATGGTTGAAGCTCTTCTCACAAAGGAAGGGGACGAAATGGCACAGAAGGGCACAGATATCATTCTTGCCCCCGGTATGAATATTCACAGAAGTCCTCTTTGCGGCAGAAACTTTGAGTATTTCTCAGAAGACCCCGTTCTCACGGGTAAAATTGCTGCAGCTTATGTAAGAGGTATTCAGAAAAACGGCAGATCTGCTTGCCCGAAGCATTTTGCCTGCAACAACCAGGAATTCAATAGAGCAAGAAACGACTCGCGCCTTTCTGAAAGAGCACTCAGAGAAATTTATCTCAAGGGCTTTGAAATCTGCGTAAAAGAAGCAAAGCCGAAGAATATCATGACCTCCTACAACCTTATCAACGGTGTGTGGGGACATTACAACTATGAGCTCTGCACAAGAATTCTCCGTCAGGAATGGGGATACGAGGGCAATGTTATGACCGACTGGTGGATGAAAAAATCAAAAAGCCAGGAATTCCCCAACATGTGCGACCAGGCATACAGAGTCAGAAGCCAGATTGATGTTCTTATGCCGGGCGGCGGAAGAACAGGCAAATGGAAAAGACCCGACGGCACACTTCTCAGAACCTACGGTAAGGCTGAGGGCATTACCCTTGGCGAAATGCAGAGATGTGCAATGAACGTTATCAATTTTGCCATGAATTCAACTGCAATGAAGGACTGAGTATAAAAAAGGAGAAAACAACATGCCATTAATCACAACAAAGGTTTCAACCAGGATTACCGAAGAAAATGAAATCTCTCTCAAATCAAAGTACGGAAAAGCAATTGAGCTTATAAACAAAAGTGAAGGCTGGCTTATGGTTGAGTTTCAGGATAATTGCAGAATGTACTTCAAAGGGGATAATGCTCCCTCAGCCATGATTGAGGTTGACCTTTTCGGAAAAGCCACCGACAGCGGCTATGACGCTCTCACAGAAAAGCTTACTGAGATAGTGGAAGCAGAGCTTGGAATTCCGAAAAGCAGAATCTATATAAAATACAGTGAAATTGACCATTGGGGCTACAGCGGCTTCAATTTCTGAAACACAAAAACGGCTACCGCTACGGTAGCCGTTTTTGTGTTTATGAGTCACTGTTTTATGCAAAGTGCATAGTTTTACGCTTTGATTTTATACTTGCTTTTTTACTCTGAAATTGTTAAAATAAATTAGTTAGTTTTATATTGAATGGAGAAATGGGTCTTGGGCAAGGAAGTATATTATAAACCCACCTTTAATAATATATCAGAGGAGAAGCGTAAAAAAATCCTCGATGTTGCCGTTAACGAATTTGCAACCCACGGCTTTGAAAATGCCAACATAAATGTTATTGCAAAAAAGGCTCAGGTAAGTGTCGGCTCACTTTATAAGTATTTCGACACAAAAACAGATTTATTTCTCACAAGCATAAATTACGGTATCTCAACTCTTGATTCTGTCATTGAAGCCCTTGTCGCTTCTGACAGTGATGTTATGGTAAAGCTCGAAAAGCTTATAAGAATTGCGATTGATTTTTCAAGAAAATCCCAGGTTCTCATAAAGCTTTACAACGAGTTTACGGGTGAAAGCAACCCGGAGCTTGCCAAAAAAATTGCCGCAGACATGGAAACACTTACAGCCGCCGCCTATAAAAAGGCAATTGCAGAGGGTCAGCAGGCGGGAGAAATACGAAAGGACATTGACCCGGGCATGGCAGCCTTTCTTATCGATAATCTTCTTATGAACATACAGTTTTCCTATGCCTGCGATTACTACCGTGAACGCTATAAAATTTTTGCAGGTGATGAAATACTGCAGAAGGATGAGTTCGCTTTGCAGAACATACTTAAGTTTGTCAAATCTGCATTGAAGCCTGAAGCTTCGGAAAAAACCGGGCAATCGGTTTAAAATAAAAAATAATCCGGAAAGGAATGTTAATATTTATGAAATACGCACTCGCTTACGATATCGGTACAACCGGTGTTAAAACCTGCCTTTTTGAAATAGGCGACACAGTAAAGCTTGTTGCTGATGCAATTGAGGGTTATGAGCTTTACATTTTCCCCGACGGAGGTGCTGAACAGGATCCTGACGAGTGGTGGGCAGCAATGTGCAAAACCACAAAGGAGCTTTTCAGAAAAACAGATGTGAAGCCGGAACAGGTTGACGGTATCTCCTTCTGTTCACAGGCTCAGGGCCTTGTGCTTGTTGACAAAAACGGTATGCATGTACGCCGTGCAATGAGCTATATGGACCAGCGTGCAAGAAAAGAACGTAAAGAGCTTATGGCTCATGGTGTTCAGGTTGCAGGCGCAAGCATACCCAAGCTTCTTGTATCCCTTGCAAAAACAGGCGCCGTTGCAGCATCCGTCAAGGACCCCGTATTCAAATATAACTGGGTTAAGAACAATGAGCCTGATAATTTTGAAAAGGTGCATAAGTGGCTCGACGTTAAGGAAGCTCTTATTGCAAGAATGACCGGTCAGTTCATCATGACCGAGGACTCAGCCTTCGGCACACTTCTTTACGATATCCACAAGAAGTGCTGGAGCCAGGAGGTCTGCAAGATTCTCCACGTTGATATGCGCCACCTTGCAAAAATTATCAAGTCAACCGACATTGCAGGTACTCTTACGGAAAAGGCTGCAGCTGAACTCGGGCTTAAAGAAGGTACACCCGTTTTCGGTGGCGGTATGGACGCTTCACTTATCGGTGTAGGCGCAGGTGCCGTAAAGAATCACTTCACTCACATTTACATGGGTACCTCAGGCTGGGTTTCAACTGTTGTTGATAAGAGCCTTGTTGATGCTTCTGCTATGATTGCCGCAGTTGTCGGTGCACGTCCCGGCTATTACAACTATTTTGCTGAGCTTGAAACAGCAGGCAAGTGCCTTGAATGGGTCAAGAACCACCTTGCCCTTGACGAAATCGGTATTTATCTTAAAAAGACCGACGTTGCTGAGGATATGGAAAGCGAATACACAAACCTTTATCAGTACCTTTCAACAGTTATCGAGCAGGTACCCGCAGGCTCAAACGGTGTAATTTTCACTCCCTGGCTTCACGGTAACCGCTGTCCCTTTGAGGATCCCAACTCAAGAGGTATGTTCTATAACCTCAGCATTGATAGCGGCAAGAGTGAAATGATCCGTGCTGTTGTTGAAGGCGTTTGCATGCATATGCGCTGGATGCTTGAAACTCACGAAAAGAAGACAAGAACATCAGACGTTGTCCGCTTCGTAGGCGGCGGCGCACTTAACGATTCCACAAGTCAGATTCTTGCTGACTGTATCGGCAGAGCCGTTGAGGTTGTTCCCAGTCCTCAGAATGTAGGCGCAGTAGGTGCAGCAGTTGTTGTTGCAGTTGGTCTTGGTGTGATTGATGACATCGAGCAGGCTGATATGCTGATTGATGCTGAAAAGGTATTTAAGCCCAACAAGGCAAACAAGCCTGTATACGATAAGATGTTTGCAGCCTATAAGGAGCTTTATTCCGCAAACAAAAAGATTTTCAAAATGCTTAACGGCTAAGAAAAAAGCACCCGATGAGGGTGCTTTTTTTAATGCAGAATGCAAAGTGCAAAATGCAGAATTACGGGAAAGTTGAGCACTAAGAAGAAATCACTGCCGCTGAATTTACCCATCGGAAAAGTGAATGCAGGAATCAGCAGTAAGCTTTCCTTGGCACCACTCAGTAAACAACTGAATTTACGACGCTGACACGTAGGTAAGCCCGAAGGGCGTATGCGGTGAATGCGGCGGATATAAGGCATAAGGAAGAACCCTACGTAGGATAAAAAGGGCGGTTTGCTTACTTTGGCGCTCGACTGAGCCAAAGTAAGTGCCCAAGCGGCATGAGCGTTCCGGGGATGAGTGCAGTGGTAATGCACATAGCAAAAGGCAATCACCTGCTTGGAGCAGACGGCAGTCGGAAAATTCGGAATTCGCAATCGCGGGAAGACGGGGCAGAAGAAAGAGCAATATGCCCGTCGGGTTTATGCATTTCCTTGGCTCTCCTGAAAGGGGAACTGTCGCAACTGCAGGTTGTAACTGAGGGGTCAAAATGCAGAATTACGGTGGTGCTTTGTCTGAAAAAAAGGCGAAAAGCACAGAAATGGTTAAAATCTTGACAAGAATATGTTGAATTGTTATGATGACCTTGTAATAGAGGGTGGCAAGTGTGTGGATTGGTCAGTGAAGCACACATAGAACCGCCCGCCCCTGTGTTCCCCTGTGTTTCTAGATTGAAGGAGTTGATGGCTGCTTTGAATAAAAACAAAAGAAAAATCATAGTAAATGCACTTAAAACTAATAAATGGTGGTTAATTTTTGCAATATTTTTAATAATTGCCGAAAATGTTTTAACGGTTCTTGACATAACAAACTTAATTTATACGTTTGTATATTTTCTTGAGTGTATTATTGTGGGAATACTGATTTTTAGAATTTTTAAAAATGTTACATCTAATCACCTATTGTTAAAGATTATTATATTGGTCTATGAGTTGTACTGTCTTATTACTTATTTTATATATGCATGATGAGTAACACAGATAACAGCTCTTTGCTTTGACAGAAAAGTAAAGATTTTCAGCACTCCCTCGGGGTGCTGATTTTTCTTGCGTTATAATAAATATTATGTTACGATAAAAAAGGAAAGATTTCACCAAAAAGTGTCAAAAAATATTTAGAAAAGGTAGATTATATTATGAAAGGATGTGATAGATATGGATGACAGACAAATAATAGCTTTACTTTTCAAGCGCAGTGAAATTGCACTGAAAGAAATTGCCACGAAATATGGCAAGCTGGTTTTTCGCGTTGCAGACAACATTCTTCATTGTCATGAGGATTCGAGAGAATGCGTCAATGATACATATCTTGCTGTGTGGAACACAGTTCCGCCTCAGAATCCCGACCCTTTCATATCCTATATCTGTAAAATCACCCGTAACCTTTCGATTAAAAAGCTTCGTCAGAAAACGGTACTCAAGCGTAACGCGCATATTATGCCGATTTCCGAGCTTGAGCAGGAGTTGTCTGACTATAGCTTCGAGGATAAAATCGATGCGAGAGTACTCGGAAGAAAGATTGATGCCTTTCTTGACACAATCGACGCAGAAAGCAGAGTGATTTTTGTCAAACGCTACTGGTTTTCTGACGATATCAGCACTATTTCTTCCGCTATGGGTTTAAGTGAGAGCAATATCTATCAGAAGCTTTCTCGCACAAGGAAAAAACTGAAAATCTATCTTGAAAAGGAGGGAGTATTATGAAAAAAGACTTCCTTTTTGACGCACTGAATGAAATCAGTGACAAGCATATTGCTGAAGCAGCAACCTATGAGCAAAAAACGAAAATTGTCACTTGGAAAGCACTTCTGCCGATTGCAGCCTGCTTCATCATTGTTGCAATTTCTCTTGTTGCCTTTGGCGACAGATTACCTTTTATAAATGTTGAGCCAACCTTATCACAAAGCAAAAACACAACAAATTCACACAGCACAACTATAGCGGGAACAATTGCATCCATAACCGATGACACAACCGCCACAAGCGCAACAAACGCACCTACGCTACCTTCATCGGAGACTTCAACGGATGTTTCAAACACTGTAGCTGGCACAACAAATGCACAGTGTCCGACTGTGCCATGGTTTAACAGTTCACTTTATTACACTGCTCCAACACTTGATTTTGACGGAAAGAAATATATCTGTGCATGCTCGGATTATTATTCAGCGGATTTTTATTCAAAAAATATAAACGGTGTGCTTAAAGAAGACAAAATAATCGGATATAACGAGAATTACGAAAAAACGCCTGTTGATGTGCTGATTTGTGAAATCAGAAATGTTGACAAAGATAATGCAGTTGCAGTAATCAGAAAAGACGGATTGCAGGGTGGTTATTCCATATTCATTGAGCAAAGCCTTGCTTACACCGAAGACCTGAACGAGCTTTTTACGAAACTGAATTTCAAAGAAAATCTTATTTTGACTTATTCCTTGTCAATCTATTCCATAAACAACGGCACAGGCGAAGTTTGGATTGATTACTACAAAAAGAATCCTGTTGCATATATCAAAGAAAACATCCTTGATATATATGAGGGTGCAACAGATGTAATCAAATGTGAAGGAGATGAGCAAAATAAAATCAATGATGCTTTTATAAGTATTCTTGAAAAAAACATGGATAAGGCAGAATATGTGAATGAAGTATATGAACCCTATCAGTATTTTGCAGAGGATTGCCTCGAATTTTCAGGCTTCATTTGCTCATATGAGTTCAGAGTAATTTTTACCGAAAAAGGTAAGCTCTACTTCATCACAAATGCAGGTGTCAACTGTTATAATTTGACTCAAGATGATTTCCGCTTTTTTAATTCGTACGTTCAAGCCATAAAGTAACTTTATAAGGAGAATATAATATGAAAGCTATAATTTCAATCATCTGTGTAGTTTTATCTTTAATTGCAGCAGTGTTTTTTCTTTATGATAAACAAAATATAGAAGAAACAACAATTGTAACCGAATCCACAACCGAGCAGCATCTTCCTTCTGGTTTTGATCTTAAGAGCATACTTCAGGAAAGTGAAACACTTGGTGAGTTTTGTGAAGCTTCTTTATATTACGACGTTCAGTATTCTTATTGGGTAACTTATGAACAGCATAATAAAGAAGACACAGTATACTCTTTGGGTGTCGCTGCAGCCGAACTTATATTTGAACTTGTGGAAAATAATGCTGATAAAAAAGCAGAAACAAGACAAAGTGAAACAGGTGAAGCATTAAAGTTTGACAGCAGATTCAAAGGAGAAAAGGATATAATATCAACCTATTTGTGTAATGACGGTTATCTCTATATAACCTATAAGGAAACTCAGGGAAATGATATCACAAGGGCATTCAATATCGGTGTGGACTCTTATAATGACTTTATGAATGAGTTTAACAAATTCACCTGCATCTGGACACCGGAACATCCTGTAACAGTGGGATAATTTCAAAATATAGCCGATTTCTATAGAAACGGAGTTCAAAAACCAACGATAACAGCCCTCTGTCTTGACAAAAAAATAACGATTTTCAGCACTCCCTCGGGGTGCTGATTTTTTTCTGTGCATTCTTCACCCATCAATTCGTGGCGTGATTTCTCAGCACAGAGCAAAAAAGCCTTTGGCTTTTTCATAAAACCCCTTGATTTTCTTTTAAGTTTATATTATAATATCAAGGCTATGTAAAAACATATCAGTGAAAGAGTAAGATACTTTGTTTTGGTCATACAGCCGTGGGTCCTGTGCGACAGTACGCCGCGAACCATGTCAGGCGGGGAACCGAGCAGCATTAAGTGGAATGTCTGTGCGACACAGTCAAAGCCTACTGCTGTATGACCAAGGTAATGTGTCTTATTTCTTTTTATAAGGAGTGACAATATGTATCAGGTATTATACAGAAAATACAGACCCAGAGTCTTTTCTGATGTTGTGGGTCAGAATCATATTACCACAACCCTTTCAAAGGAAATTGAAACGGGCAAGCTTTCTCATGCTTATCTGTTCACAGGCTCAAGGGGTACGGGTAAAACAACGTGCGCAAAAATTCTTTCCAAGGCGGTGAACTGCCTTCACCCCGTTGACGGAAACCCCTGTAACGAATGCGAAATATGCAAGGGTCTTGATTCAGGCGCAATTCTTGATGTTGTTGAAATTGACGCAGCAAGTAATAACGGCGTTGAGAATATAAGAGATATCCGAGAGGAAATCAATTTCACTCCCGCCTCATGTAAATACAGAGTTTATATCATTGACGAGGTTCACATGCTTTCAATCGGTGCCTTCAATGCACTGCTGAAAACCCTTGAAGAGCCTCCTGCACATGTTAAGTTTATTCTTGCAACAACTGAGGTGCATAAGCTTCCCGTAACAATACTTTCCCGCTGCCAGCGCTTTGACTTCAAGCGTGTAACACCTGAGGCAATGACGGAAAGAATGAACTATATTGCAGAATGTGAAGGTCTCATAATTGACCCTGAGGCAGCCTCTCTCATTTCACGTATCGCCGATGGCGGTATGCGAGACGCCCTTTCACTTCTTGACCAATGCACAGGTCACAGCAGGAATATCACTGCAGATATCGTGATAAGTGTTGCAGGCATGACGGGAAAGGACCACCTTTTCTCTCTTGCCGATACGGTTAAAAACAAGGATTCGGCAGCAGCGCTGAAGCTTATCAGCGATCTGTATCAGGATTCATGTGATATGGAGCGCCTTTGCGCTGATATGATAAATCATTTCAGAAGTCTCATGGTTGTTAAAACCGTGAGAAGCAGTGAAGGTCTTGTGGTTTGCACCGATGAGGAGCTGGAAAAATATAAGGCCCAGAGTGCAGGCTTTACCCTTGAGGGTATCCTTTCCGCAATCGGACTTCTGCAGAACTGTATGGCAAACATTAAAAGGGGAGTCAATCGCAGAATTGAAACGGAAATGACCTTTATTAAAATGTCAACTCCCACTCTTTCAACAGACAGTGAGGCAATGCTCAGCCGTATTGCAGAGCTTGAGTTCAGGCTCAGAACGGGTAATTTCACAGCCACCGAAAAGCCGGAAAAGGTAATAGCTGCAGAAAATAAGCCCTCTGAAAAAGCTCAGGCTGCCCCCGATGCGGCGGCAATTCTCAGTAAAGCCTTTGATTTACCTGAAGCTCCTTCACAGAGCGTACCTTCATTTGCAGATGATAATGCTTATGAAAATGCTTTTGCTTCCGAAGCTGTGCCGGCTCCTTTTATATCAGAGGATGCACCCGAGCAGGAGGAGGGTACAATACAGTGGGCTGAGGTCTTGTCTGAGCTTATGAAAACAAACATGCCCTTGTGGGGTGTGCTTGTTAATTCTGAAGCTATTATCAAGGGCGACTTTGTTCTCATCAAGAGTGATAATCCCACCCTTAATTCGTTTATCAAAACAGGCAGAAATGCAAAGGATGTTAAAGAGGCAATCATGCGTGTGACGGGAAAAAGATACCGTCTCGGTGTTTATAACGGTGCAGCACAGGAATCTGCTGCTGAGCCTGCTAAGCCGAAAAAGGATCCCTTGGAAAACCTTATAAGCAACGCAAGAAGCATGGGCATTAATGTTGACATTAACCCTTGAGTAAAGTATAATTAAAACCGAAATAACAATAAAAAGGAGACATAAAAATGAAAGCAAGAATTCCGGGCCAGGCTGCAGGCGGCGGCCAGATGGCTATGATGAAAAAAATTCAGGAAATGCAGGCTCAGATGGAGCAGAAGCAGACAGAAATTGAAGCAAGTGAGTTCACAGCATCTGCAGGCGGCGGAGCTGTTGAGGTTACCGTAACAGGCGCTCACGAGGTTAAGAGCATCAAAATGCAGCCCGATATCATCGATCCCGATGATGCAGAAATGCTCTCTGACCTTATCATTGCCGCAACAAACGAAGCAATGAGAAAAGCCGATGATGCAATGAACCAGGCAATGCAGGCAGCTCAGGGCGGTCTTGCAGGTCTTAACCTTCCCTTCTGATGGCAGGATATAATGTAGCTTCACTTGCAAGACTTGTGGAGCAATTTGAACGTATGCCCGGCATCGGTCACAAAAGCGCACAAAGGCTTGCTTTTTATGTGCTGAATCTGAAAAAGGATGAAGCCGAGGCCTTTTCTCAGGCAATAGTTACTGCACATGAAAAAATCAGACAGTGCTCACGCTGCTGCAACCTTGCAGAGGATGAGCTTTGTCCCATATGCAAAAGCGGAAGACGTGACGAAAGTATTGTGTGCGTTGTTGAAGACCCGAGAGACGTTATGGCTTTTGAAAGAACACATGAGTTTGAAGGCACATATCATGTGCTTCACGGCGTAATTTCACCCATGAACGGCATCGGACCTGAGGATATTACCGTAAAGGAGCTTCTTAACAGAATCGGTGACGGCAACATTCAGGAGGTTATCATGGCCACTAACCCCACTGTTGAGGGTGAGGCTACGGCAATGTATATTTCAAGGCTTCTCAAGCCGATGGGCATTACCGTCAGCCGTCTTGCCTACGGTGTACCCGTCGGTGCTGATCTTGAGTATGCTGATGAAGTGACACTTTCAAAGGCTCTTGAGGGCAGACGCACTCTTTAAATTCCGAATCAATAAGAAAGGTGGTGTCTTGTATGGCTGTATCGGCTCAGGACGAAAGACAGATAGTAGCTCAGAACAAAAAAGCAAGGCACGACTATTTTGTTCTTGAAAGTTACGAAGCAGGTATCGAGCTTTTCGGTACGGAAGTAAAATCAATAAGAAAAGGCAGAGTAAATCTGAAGGACAGCTGGTGCAGCATTGAAAAGGGTGAGATTTTTGTCAACGGTATGCACATCAGCCCCTATGAGCAGGGTAACATATTCAACCGTGACCCCATGAGAGTAAAGAAGCTTCTTATGCACAAAAGGGAGATTAACCGCCTTTACGGAACAATCAAGCAGCAGGGGCTTACCCTTGTACCCTTGAGTATATATTTTCTTAAGGGCAGAGCAAAGCTTGAAATCGGTCTTTGCAAGGGTAAAAAGAATTATGACAAGCGTGAGGTTGCGGCAGAAAAGGATGCAAAAAGAAGCATTGAACGCAGCATGAAGGAGCGTTTTTAAAAGAATAATTTACCTGTTGAATTTTAATTAAAAAAGTATATAATAAAGATGTGGCTTAAAATCCGTCACGAAGTGATATACCACTGCAATACCGGGGAGGTATTGCCTATATGGGGATGAAAGGATTTCGACGGGGATTTTGAAGCATGATAAGCGGGTAGTGGTGCGGTACCACTTTAAAAGCCGCAAACTTAAAATTAACTGACAATAATACAGTTTTAAAGGCTGCTTAAAGCGGCCCGTCTAAGCTGAGAGTACTGCGGCTCAGCCAAAGGCGTCGACTTAGCAGTGAACGTGAACGGCAAAGCAGACTCGTATGCCGTCATGATTCAGAGCCTACCAAGGAAGTAAGCCTGTCAACCGGCGTGCTTTTGAGGGAATGTTAAAAGACTGACTGCACCCGGAGAAAGTTATGGGGATAGATTTTCGGACGCGGTTTCGATTACCGCCATCTCCACCAAAAGAAGAATAATCCGAACACTGCTGATTTTTCAGTAAGAATCGGATTATTTTTTATATTGCGGTAATCGAAACCGCAACAGTCCATCTTTTGCCTTTGGCAAAAGGGACATAAAATGCGAAAGA
>JAZUNJ010000055.1:0-44177 GCA_045604105.1 Acutalibacteraceae bacterium
AAAACGCAGGCACAGATAGCCAATGAATTGTTTATTACACATTCTTCCGTACATTTTCATTGTAAAAATATATATAAAAAGCTTAAAATCAACAGCAGACGACAGCTGTTAATAAAATACAAAGACATATAAAGGAGGAAGCATTATGGGATTTTTAGAAAGAGCCATCAGACGTGGCGTAAGTGAAGGCATAGGCAAGGCGGTGGGACAGGCAATCACCAAGGCTGTTGAGCCAACTGCAACAGAGCTTGCAAACAAGGCAGCTCAGCATTTTGATAGTGCTGCACAACAGAACAATCAGCAGAAAACACAAATTTCATCGGGCCTTGAGGGAGCCTTTGCAAACCTCGAAAGAGCTGCACAGGGCTATGCAACTGAGATGAGCAAAAACATAAAGGTTTGTCCGAACTGTAATCAGCCTTCGGACAAGGAGAAGCTTTTCTGCCCCTCGTGCGGTACAAAGCTTCCCGAAACAACCGTTTCCGAAGGAGCAGTCTGCACGGAATGTAACAAGCAGAATCCCGTAGGCGCAAAATTCTGTGAAGCCTGCGGTTCAAAGCTCCCTGCGGCAATCGCCGAGGAGCAGGCTCAGGCTGACCGCAACGCCGCTGTAATAGCAGAATGGGATACAAGGCTTCCGCAGTATCCCAAATGGAATTGCGGAGGGAAAAATTACTGCATAGAGGATATGGATGGTTATATCAGATTTTCTGCCGATTTCGAGGGTAACCGCTTTGCAGCCGAGCAGGCTGTTGCACAGTACAGAAAAGCACTTGTGCAGAACGGCTTTATTCAGGCAGGACAGTACCCGAACATTGCACACCTTTACAAAAGGGTGAACGGAGTATGCTATCACGCAGATACAGAGCACTGCTTTGAGGGTGACCCCGACTGCCCGAATATTTATTTTAATATTGACGAGCCGACAGGCGGATATGATTATGTAAAGCCTGAACCTAAAAAACAGGTAGGTCTGAAGGATCTGTTTAAATTTTAAATAAAAGGAGGAAAAAATAATGTTAATTTGTAAACAATGTAACGCACAGGTAGAAGACGGTTTAACTCACTGCACATCCTGCGGTGCACCCTTAGAAGCACCAACCGAGCAGGCTTCCGCCCCTCAGCAGGATATTTCCGCAAAGCTCACCGAGCTTAACAATACTGCGGACACGACTGCAGATTATTCACCCGAGGATATTGAAAAGAACAAAATTATGGCAGTTCTTGCTTACATAATTTTCCTTATTCCTCTTCTTGCTGCAAAGGACTCTCCCTTTGCAAAATTCCATACAAATCAGGGGCTTGTGCTTTTCATCGGAGCAATACTTTCATCCGTAATAGCGGCTGTTCCCATTATCGGCTGGATTATTGCCCCGATTGCAGGTCTTGCCATAACGGTGCTTTCGGTAATCGGCATAGTAAATGCACTCGGCGGAAAGGCCAAGGAGCTGCCCGTTATCGGGAAGTATAAGATACTTAAATAAAACGATCCCACAGGTGGCTACGATTACATAAAGCCGGAGCCGAAAAAGCCGATGAGCTTTAAGGATTTATTAGGATTTTGATTTAATAGAGATAAACATTAAACAAACCAGACCACCACGGGCGGTTGGCATTACTGCCGACTGCCCATTTGTGTATTATAGAAAGGAAATAATTTTTATGAAGAAAACATTTAAAATTTTACTGTTTACAATATTTATTCTTGCAATGGCATTGCCTGTTATGTCCTTTGCAGGCGCTGAAACGGAATATGTAATTGACTTAAGCTCTGCAAACGCATTTGCAATTCCGATAAGTGCAGATGATGTGACCTATGTGCTGACAGGAACAAACGAGGATGCCGAGGTTCGCATTAACGGCGACTGTGATATAATTCTGCGCGGTGCGGCTCTCAGGCGTATAGATATCGATCACGAAAACTCATACACAGTAAATATAACCCTTGAGGGCGAAAATACCATTAATCAGTATAATTGGGCAAGTCAGGCAGCCTTGTCTATTTACAGCTCGGATGTTACTATTAACGGCGGCGAAAATGACAGCCTTAATGCAACTTCAATAGCCTTTACTGTTTTCAGCAACAGTCACGATCTCGGTTGCTTAACCGTAAACGGAGGGAATATTACATTTGAGTCAACAGGAGGAGGAAACCCCTTTCAGACGAATTACGTTCAGAATGGCGGTAATGTTACTGTTATAGAAGAACGAAGTTATTCTTTTTTATATGATGTACAGCTTAACGGCGGAAGTCTTGAGGTTATAAACAACAGAGCCTCAAACGGAATAGTTTTCTCGCAAGCTCTGTGGATTAAAAAGGGCGCTGACTTAAAAATATCAATCCCCAATACACCTTATGCCGCTTACAGCAACATCAGACTTGCTGAGGACTCGGATGCCAATGACTGTGTATTTGTAAGGTTTGATGAAAACTCCGAATTTGTTTATCTTGATGAAAGCAACTCTTTGCTCAACGGAAAAAATTACGCTGAAATAAAGGCTGTTGAGCACGCTCACACTTATGATAACGGAAAATGTGCCTGTGGCTTTATATGCGGACATAATACGGATAACGGCACCTGCGGTATCTGCGGAAAGTATATTTACAAAATTATTCATCATCCCACGGAAAAAGAGCCCTTTGTGGCTTTAAATGACGGCACGGGAGCCTCTTATCAGTGGTATGAGGTGAAAGGCATCAGCGAAATCACAGATAAAAGCAAGACTTATCCCTGGTCATATTTTTGGGAACCCTTTGAAGAGGAAAGCACCTACAGTGAAGCAGAGGGCTGGACGCCTATTGTTTACAGCGAAGAGGGCTATGAGTCTGAGTACGCTTACTTGTATTATTTCATTACCCGTTACAGTGAAGGGGATAAGGTAACTCTCAGCTTTTCGTCGCCTGTGCTTTATGCTGACTTATTCACCATAGATGGTGTGTATGCTGAATGTGAAATCGACGGAACCACGGCAACTGCCGTTATACCCGAAAACGGTGTTTACGGTATTTGCGCGGAGACGGAAAATACTGCCCCGACGGTAAAGGTGTATACAGGTGATGCGCAATATGCCGCTATAACGGGAGAATCTGTCGCTACGCTGAAAAAATACTCCTACGGTAATTATTATTTTTGCCAAGCAAGAGCAAATGACGGTACGGTGCATGAAAGCCGACTTGCCGATTTCACATACAAAATAACACATCAGCCCACAGACAAGGAGCAGTATGTTTCTCTCAACAGCAGTGATGGAGCCGCTTATCAATGGTACATTGAAAAGGGAGGAATAGTATCGGTAAATGATGAAAATTCCTATCCGTTCACGATTATGGGTGCACCGGAAGAAATAGGCGGAACCTACGACGGTGAAAACGGTTGGACACCCGATGAAGGCGGCAACTATTTTGTGATAAAGCTCAATGAGGGTGATATTCTTAATCTTGAATTTTCACAAACTCCCACAGAGGCTATTTATCTTTACAGCTCTGTGGAGGGTACTGTTGAATATGATGCCGATATTACTGTAGACGCAAGCATTACCGCAGAGGCTGACGGATATTACGGTATATGTGCTGTTGACGGTGGTAATCTCAGGGCGACTTTCAACGGAACTGAGTTTGATGCTGTCAGCGGACAGACCGAAGCAACTCTCAACGCCGATAAGCTTGGCAGATACCGTTGCGAGGTAACCTTCAAGGACGGCAAAAAAGAAAAGTCTGAAACTGTAGAAGTGCTTCATCTTCATACAGGCGGCACGGCAAACTGCAAGGATAAGGCAATATGTACAAGCTGCGGTCTTGCTTACGGCAAGATAAACGCAGATAAGCATAAATCCCTTGTCATTCTTGACGCAGTAGCATCCACCTGCACCAAGACAGGTACGACCGAGGGTAAAAAATGTACTGCCTGCGGCAAGGTAACCGTAGCTCAGCAGACTGTTGCAAAGAAAGCACACAGCTATAAAAACGTTACCACCAAAGCAACCCTTTCCAAGAACGGTAAGGTAGAAAACAAGTGCTCAGTATGCGGTTATGTTTCAAAGACAACAACGGTTTATTATCCGAAGACAATCAAGCTTTCAACTACCTCTTATACTTATAACGGAAAGACCAAAAAGCCCTCTGTAACCGTAAAGGACAGTAAGGGTAACACACTTAAGAAGGATACGGATTACACTGTTAAGTATGAAAGCGGAAGAAAATCACCGGGCAAGTACACTGTTACAGTAACATTCAAGGGCAAGTATACAGGCACAAAGAAGCTTTACTTCACAATTGCACCTAAAGCAACAAGCAAGATAACTGCAACTCAGACCACAACAACAGTTACTCTTAAATGGAACAAGGTAACAGGTGCTGACGGCTACAGGGTTTACAAGTACAACTCAAAAACCAAGAAGTACGAAAAGCTCAAGGATGTTACAAAGACGACCCTTAAGATAAGCAAACTCAAAGCAGGCACAATCTATAAATACAAGGTAAGGGCCTACACCAAGGACGACGGCACAATCTGGGGCGACTACTCAAAGGTGTTTGAAACCGCAACAAAGTGCAAGACTCCTAAAATCACCAAGCTTACAACAACCAAGGGTAAGGCTACCGTAAAATGGAGCAATGTAAGCGGTGAAAGCGGCTATCAGGTTTACTATTCAACCAAAAAGGACAGTGGCTATAAGAAGGTAAAATCCTACAAAGTAAATGTTGTCAAGGGCTCAAAGAGCAAGCTCAAGAGCGGCAAGAAGTATTACTTCAAGGTCCGTGCTTACAAAAAGACCGACAGTGGAACCGTATATTCATCTTGGAGTGCAGTTAAGAGTGTTAAAATTAAATAAGCAAACATAACAGCTTGCCGTCGGGGATTTTTCCCCGGCGGTTTTCTGTGTATGGAAGGGCTCAACAATTCAATAACACTCACAAAAAACTCATTTTCCCCTTGACAAAAATGGTTATGAAGATTGTCTGTATTTTTATGAAGTGCAACAATGACTTCAAATCTATCACCGAATAATTCTTCCGCAAGTCTGCAACCGATTTCAAAAACCTGTTCATTCGTACCTTCGTTATCATCAAAAGATTGAATAATATGATATCCGACGTTACCTGAATTTTTATTAAACATGTCTTTTGTTTCCTGCATCTGTGCTTTTGCAAATTCAGGAATGCAGTTTATACCTCGTACAAAAACCACTTCTTCATTTTTCATAAACAGGAACAACATCAAGGTTTAATTCCTTTGCAATCTGCCATCGTCTGTGACCGGAGATAATTTCATAACCGTTATCTGATTTATTAACAATAAGTGGTGTGATAATTCCGAACTCCATAACGCTGTCACGAAGCTCATCGTATTCACTTTCATCAACACTCTGAAACGGATTGTTTTCAAAGGGATGCAGTAAATTGAGATTTAAATATTCAATTTTTTCGTTTGTCATTAAATTCATTTTTCCTTTCTTTGAAATTTTTTGTTTTGATTTTAAGTTTTAAAAAGTTGCTAAAGCATTTTTTTCACTTCCTTTACTTAAAATTTTTCATTTATAAATCCTTGTGTTTACACAAGGATATGTATTCAAGTTGATTTGTTTGTTAGCTATGTGATATAATTGTTTTCACAAATAATAATTTTGGGGAGCACAAATAAAATGAAGAAGATTAAAATAATCTCTGTTATAGGAGCGATAATTTTAATTATTTTTCTTGTTGATTTACGGTTTAATTTAATCGATAGCGTAATAGTACAGTTCAGCAAGGAAAAATACGCAGAATATGTTTCTGAATATGATTACAAAAAAGAGCTGTTAAAACATCCTGTATGTATAAAAGATATGGCATCTGAAGATAAAAAACTTACAGAAACTGAACTTAATAAAATTATTGAGCCTTATGATTTTCATGCACAGCTTAATGAAAAATACAATTTATCTGACATAGCAACTGCTGAGTGTGATTTCGACAAAACTGTTCAAATCCTTGAATGGCTCACACAGCACACATATTACAGTGGTATGCAAATAAAACTTTTAAAAGATGATACACTTAATATTTTGGATTATTCCTTTGATAAGCCTTTTACTCGTGCGATTAATTGCCGATACAGAGCAATAGCCTTTGCAGACTGTCTTGTGGCTGTGGGAATAAAAGCATTCCCCGTGTGTATGGTTTCATCGGGATTTTCAACTTCCCATTTCACTTGCCTTGTCTATATGTCCGAAACTGACAAGTGGTGTTCCTTTGACCCCTCTTTCGGCTGTTGGTTCACTGATGATGAGGGAAATCTTTTGGATATTTTTGAAATAAGACAACTGTTTTTAGAAAATAAAGAACCGATTGTTAAGGGATACAGCTTTAACGGCGAACAAGAAAATTTAGATGTTTATATGAATTGCTTTATGAAATTGTGTATTTCAAATTTAAGTACTTGGGCAGATAATTCAACTGACAGAAGGTCAGAAAAGACCTTTTCAGGGAGAAAACAGTTTAATGCTGTTATCCCTGAAGAAATTTTTACAACCCAATAATTAATTTAATCAGATAACTGCTCTTGCTTTTTATGGAAGCGGTTTGCTCAGAAATCTGAATAAGGAATTGCGAAACTAAAAAGAGTTCAGTAAATAATAATTTGCGGGTGAGGTTATGAAAAAGAAATCCAGAGAGCCGCTAAACGCAAAAAGGATGTTGATAAATTATTTGCGAAGACTTACGAGGATTTTGCTTGCGGCAGGCTTGACGAAGAAAACTATGAAATGCTCAGAACAAAGTACCGTAACGAACAGATACAGCTTGCAGATCAAATCTCGCAGTACGAAGAAAAGCTGACGGCTACAAAAACCACAGAAGAAAATGTGCGTAAGTGGGTTGACTTAATCAGCAAATATTCAGAAATCAATGAGCTTACCGCACCGCTTCTCAATGAACTGATTGATAAAATTGTAGTTCACGAGAAAAGAATTGATACCGACGGAAAACCAACAAGAGATATTGAAATCTATTATCGTTTTGTCGGCAGAATTGATTAACACACATTAGAAAGAGCCTGTCTTTGCAGGCAGGCTCAGTTTTATGAATACAATATCCTTAAGTAATGTAAGGCGGGGATTACCTCATTCCTAACATTATTTTGCCGCCTGAACAAGCAAATATCACTGTAGGTAAATGGGGAATGTTACACAAGACCTATCTTGAAAAGCACAAGAAAGTGCTATTTAGCACACTGCTTATGCAAGGCAAACTTTATCAGCACTGTGCCGAAATAGAAAATCAGGCACGAGATATGTTTGATGCTCTTGTTGAACAGATGAAACAAAGTGAAGATGTTACAGAAGAGCTTAAAGAGCATAACCAGCTTGAGTGGGTGCAGAGAATGAGCAATATTCAGCAACGAGCGAGAGAAATAGTTTGTGCGGAACTGATATATGTATGATTGAACAGGTCAAGGACTGCCTTAAAGGCGGTCCTTATTCTTCGCTCCAATTCACCAAATCATCACTGAAAGCTACAGCGAGAGAAGCACCAAAAAGATAATCATCCTCATTATCACCGTGATAAAACATAGCGTATTTATATGGCGAAATACTGCTTACGTCAATAACAAAGCCAGCAGTAATTCTATCCTTTGCCCAAGGCTTGTTTTCCTGGTTAAGATACAAAGTCCGGACATCAGTGAATGTTTTAAAATCCTTGGTAGCCATAATGTTTATACCGTTGTCGGGAGAATTAAAGATTAGATATTCGTCATTTTCTTTTATAACACAGACATTCTCACCGCATTCAGTAAAGCCTTGAAACTGCCAATTTGCTAAATCTTTTGATGTACTGTAAGAAACTCCGTTCTGCTTAAAGAAGCAGATAAACTTATCACCGTCATCAAGAAGATAAGGATCTATCATTCGTCCCATATCACTTTCAGGAATATTGCCTTTAACCTTAAGCAAAACAGGTTCATCCCAGTGTATTAGGTCTTTGCTTTTTATCGTGAATATTCTTGAGTTTTCATTGCCGTAAATCTGCCCGTCTTTTCTCGGATAGGTTTGCAGACAAAGATAATAGTCGTTATTAAATTTAATAACATTTCCGGGCGACGAATAATTCTTAAGATTATCCTTTTCCGTAAGTATCTCAAACTTGCTCCAATTTATAAAGTCAGTACTACGGCTCACAGCCACATAAAAATATTGTCTTTCAGGGGTATTTTCAACTAAAGTGAAAAACAGATATATTGTACCGTTTTCTATGTATGCGGCAGGGTCACGGTAAGAATATTTTTTTGTCTGCTCAAATAACAGCATTTCATCACCTCAATTGTTTTGAATGTTATCATATTTTTTTAAACTTTTCAATAATTACAGTCCGTTTAATTTACTTTATTGTTTCGATGTGATAATATAAAATTGAAATAGATTTAGGAGTAAAACGTAAATGAAAGTCAGACGAACGATAAAAGACAAACTTAACACCTTACTTTTCGGCAAGGATTTAAGGGTAACCGAGGGTAAGCCATACATCACAGTGCGTGACGGAGATTATTCTTCATATTATCCGTTGGAAAAGTACATAAACTTCAATCAACCTTTACCTGCAAACTGTTACGATATAAGAAGTTACGGCGCAAACGCAGAAAACTCTGACGCTGAAAACACAAAAGCCATACAGAAAGCACTTGACGAATGCCATAAAGACGGAGGTGGAGCCGTTTTAGTGATCGGCGGTATTTATGTTATTACAACAATTTATCTTAATTCGGACACTACTTTATTTATTGAAAAAGACAGTGCCCTTTGCGCTAATAATACCGGCAAGGGATATGAACATAATGCTCTGATTTATGCAAAGGATTGTGAGAATATCACAATAACAGGCGGCGGTAAGATAATCGGCAACGGCACACTTTTCGGGCTCAAGCCTGTGAGCGAAAACAATTTTTCTTCCGCACCTGTTATCGATGTAATAAAAATGCGTCAGGATTACAGAGCACAGCTTCGATTTGCCCATAAATCAAAATACGGCTCAATTCTTCTGACGGAAAAATGTCGAAATATAAAGATACATAATATTATTTTTGAAGATTCACCTTGGTGGACATATAAGATGCTTATGTGTGACGGAGTGAAGATTAGCGATACAGTAATCTGGAATAATAGAAATGTAGCGAATTCAGACGGTTTTGATATTGCAGGCAGCAGTAACGTAGAAATTGACCACTGCTTTGTGTCAACGGCTGATGACGGTATAGTTCTCAAAAATGCAGTGTGGTGTGGCTGTGAAAAGGAAATGCACGGCATAACAGTCAGAAACTGCGAAGTAATGTCAAGAACAAACTGCTTTAAAATCGGCACGGAGACAACCTATGATATTTACGATGTAGCTGTTGAAAACTGCTCGTTTCTTATGACAGACTTATATCCCGGCGCAGTTTCGGGAATATCACTTGAAGCCTGTGACGGAGCAAGGGTACACGATATTAAAATAAAAAACATTACAATGAATCGCTGTACCTGTCCGCTGTTTATCCGTTTGGGCAACCGAAACAGAGCTGCTGAGGTCACTTCTACTACGGCAAATAAAACCGAAATTATTAAAGACGATTCAAAGGATAAGCCTGTCAATAAAAAAACATTCTACGGAAAAAGCGAGCTTTATAATGTAGCTGTTGAAAACATTACGGCGACGGATGTTGAGCTTCCCGTTATAATTGCCGGCTACAGACAGAAATTCAGAACAAAACACTGTAAAAATATAACCCTTCGTAATTTTAATGTTTCATATCGTGATGCTGCAGAGGTTTACGATAAACGGCTTTTCATTCCCGAATACGCAAGGGAATATCCCGAATGCTGGAGATTCCGCAACCTTCCTGCCTACGGTATCTGGGCAAGACATTGCAGAAACCTTAAAATTGAAAAATTTAACTGTAAAGGTTTAAATAACAGTTGGCGTAAAGAAAAAATATTTATTGATTGTAAGTGATGAAATGAAAGAAACAATTATTCAGTTCGGCAGCGGTAATTTCCTGCGTGGTTTTGCCGACCACTTTATACATATTCTCAATGAAAAAGGCTTATATGACGGCAAGATTGTTATTGTACAGCCAACAAAAGGCGGCAAAACAAGCATCCTAAACGAGCAAAAGTGCAGATATAATCTTTTCCTCCGTGGTATCGAAAACGGGGAAGAAATATGTGAGCATACTGAAATTCATTCTGTCAGCCGTGGTGTTGACCCTTATGCTGATTATGAAGAATATCTGAAATTAGCAGAGAATCCCGATATAAGATTTATTATCTCCAATACAACGGAAGCAGGCATTGAGTTTGATGAAAGCTGTTCTTTTTGTGATAAGCCTGCACTTTCTTTCCCGGGCAAGCTGACACAGCTTTTATATCATCGCTTTGAATTAAAGCTCCCCGGCTTTGTTTTTCTTCCATGCGAGCTCATTGACAGTAACGGCGATGAATTAAAAAAGTGTGTTCTTAAATATGCAGAGCTTTGGAATCTCGGTGCTGATTTTACCCACTGGATAGAAAGAGAGAACATCTTCTGCAACACTCTTGTTGACCGTATTGTAACGGGATATCCGAAATATGAAGCGGAAAAGCTTATCGAAAGCATTGGTTATGAGGATAAGCTTCTTAACACTGCTGAGCCGTTTCATCTTTGGGTAATAGAGGGTGATTTTGAAAATGAACTGCCACTAAGAAAAGCAGGTCTTAATGCCGTGTGGACAAGTGATGTGTCACCTTATAAAAAGATGAAGGTCCGTATACTCAACGGCTCTCACACTTCTCTTGTCTTTCCCTCACTTCTCAGCGGAATGGAAACAGTAAAGGACAGCCTTGATGATGACCTGCTGAAAGAGTATCTGAATATTTGTCTTTTCAATTACATTCTGCCTGCTCTCGGCGAGACAGAAGAAAATATTGCTTTTGCAAAATCTGTTATTGAACGTTTTTCCAATCCGTACATAAAGCATCTATGGAAATCAATTGCTCTGAATTCTGTAAGTAAATTTTCTGTCCGTGTTCTGCCGACAATTCTTGACTATGCAGAAACTAACGGTATTCTGCCGAAGCCCTTGGTGTTTTCTCTTGCTTGCCTTATTGAATACTACAAAACCAACGAACCGCAGGATAACGAAAAAGCAGTTTCTTTCATCAAAGGAAACAGTATCTCCGATATTCTTGCAAGTGAAGAATTATGGGGTAAAAATCTGAGCCGTATGGCAAAGCTTGTAACCGAAAGCATCGACAGAATACACACCGATAGAATAAGGGAGGCAATAAAATGGGCTATGTCTTAATTCATCCCGATGATAATGTTAAGGTGGCTCTTGAAAACGGACATAAATACGCCGTGAGAGATATTGCAAGTGGTGAAAAAATAATAAAATACGGCTTTCCTATCGGTATAGCGACTGAGGATATTTCTGAGGGCGGGCATATACATTCACACAATATGAAAACTGCACTTTCAGGTACACAGGAATACACATATACTCCCGATTTTAAGTTTCCCGAAGAAGATAAGCCGCAAATGATAAAAGCCTATATCCGCCAAAACGGTGACATAGGCATAAGAAACGATATATGGATAATTCCTACAGTAGGCTGTATAAACAAAGCAGCAGAGAAAATTGCAGGTCTTACAGGTGCTTTTGCCTTCACGCACCATTACGGCTGCAGTCAGCTTGGTGGTGACCACGAGAGAACACAGAAAATATTGTGCGGACTTATTAAACACCCCAATGCAGGCGGAGTGCTCGTTTTAGGTCTCGGCTGCGAGAATAACAATATAACTGAGCTGAAAAAGGTACTCGGTGAATATGACGAAGAACGAATTCGTTTTTTGAATGCACAGGATTGTGAGGACGAAATCACCGAGTGTGTTAGGATTGTTGATGAACTTAAATTGATTACAGCAAAAGACATAAGAAAAGAAGTAGCGGTAAGCAAGCTGAAAATCGGTCTTAAATGCGGCGGCAGTGACGGACTTTCAGGTATCACTGCCAATCCTCTTTGCGGCAAAATAACAGACAGAGTTGTTTCTATGGGCGGTACTGCGGTGCTGACAGAGGTTCCCGAAATGTTCGGTGCCGAGCAGATACTTATGAACCGCTGTGTAAACGAAGCTGTATTCAATCAAACCGTAAAACTGATAAACGACTATAAAGAATATTTTATATCTCACGGTCAGCCTGTTTCGGAGAATCCCTCTCCCGGCAACAAGGAAGGCGGAATAACCACTCTTGAAGAAAAGTCTCTCGGCTGTGTACAAAAGGGCGGAACATCACCTGTTACAGCTGTTTTGGATTATGGTGACACGGCAACAGAAAAAGGACTGAACCTCTTAAACGGTCCCGGCAACGATATGGTTGCTGTAACTAATCTCACGGCGGCAGGCTGTCACCTTATTCTTTTCACAACAGGCAGAGGAACACCTCTCGGTGCTCCCGTGCCGACAATAAAAATCGCAACCAATTCAGCTCTTACTGAAAAGAAAAGGCACTGGATTGACTTTGATGCTCAGCAAGGCGATGAAGAAGAACTTTTAAATCTTATATTGGAAATCGCAAACGGAAAAGAAACAAAAAATGAGGAAAACGGCTATCGTGAAATAGCAATTTTCAAAGACGGTGTAACATTGTAATCAAAAAGAAGTGCAAAGGTGAGGCCAATGCACTTCTTTTGTTTTATTATTCGATTGTAGTTACAGTGTCAGCATTTTGGGGCTTGTTTGACAAAAGATAGGACAGTATATCAAGTGCGGCCTCAACAAGCAGAGCTATCGCGATATATTTCCAAACGAACTCCGTCGAAGTAAACGGGTTTGTGATAATCATAACCGAAGAGAAAAGAGTCAGAACAGCGCCGATAAGATTTATGTACCAATACTTCACTTTAAATCTGAAGGAATCGATTGTGTTCTGGAATTTGACAACGCCCAAAAGAAGCATAAACACTCCGTATAAAACCGTTGAAATCGGAAATGTCTTTATGAACCACTTTGAGTTGAAAGCAAAGAATATACCACCGATAAGACAAAGCAAGCCTTTTGACAGCAGGTTAGTCTTCATAGCTTCACTCTTTTCAGTACGGAAATAATTAACTGTGCTCATTGCTCCGAGTATGATTAAAACGACTCCCAAAGAAACAATAATAACTGATGTAAAGCCTTCGGGTCTGAATAAAAGTATCAGACCTATGATAAATTCTATGGCGCTCATAAGAGTGCTGTTTTTTGTTATTTTTAAATTACTCACTTGTTTTATCCTCCGTCTTTTTCTTTTTGAGAGAACTGAACTGTCTGAAAACATCAGGCAGATAACTGAAAAATGCAACGAAAGTCAGTATAGCGGCTATTGAAACAAGAACCATCATCACACTGTCGGGTAAGCAGAAGAAATTTCTAAAAGCTCCTACCTCGGGGCCGATTGCCATAATTATAACCATTACAACATAAAATGCCGTTGTTGCAACCTTGCCGAAAATTTCTGCAGCACAGGGACGAAGACCGAGAAGAATCATAATAAAGGCAAAGAATATCATTACAAAATCCTTGATTATGAAAAGGAGAAATACCCAAGAGAATGCATTCAGTGTCGGATTCAGAGCCTTACTGAATTTGAGATAAAGTATTATTGCTATTGCAAAGACCGTAAGCTTATCGGCGACGGGATCGAGAATTTTGCCTAAGTTACTGACCTGATTATACTTTCTTGCTATCTTGCCGTCAACAAGATCTGACAGTCCTGACAGAGTAAGAATAACAGCTGCAGCAACAGTCTGACCGTTATAAAACAAAACGGCAAAAACAGGAATGAGCAGTATTCTTATAAAGGATATAAGATTAGGTACGGTTTTCCAGTTTTCAAAATAGAATGACAGTTTTTCTTTCATTGTTTTTTCCTCTTTTATTATTTATTTTCAGTGGGTTTCATCCCATATTTCTTCAGCGTAAGGAGTCCACTTTTCTGCATAAGCCTTACATTTACCGCACAGGTGTTCGACTGCTTCCGGTGACTCCAAATCTGTGCTTTCTGCGCCCGTTTCAGCGATTATCTTTTCCAGACATTCGGGATTTTCAAGCATAGGGCAAGGTCTGAGGTGATTGCTGTTAAAGGGTTGATTTTTGCGATATGCCATAAACAAGGGGCTTTTCAGAATCTCAAGAATCGAAGAATTGTGGATGTTTGAATCAGAATAGTGGATAAATACACAAGGCTCTGCATCACCTGCAGAATTTATGTGAAAGTAGTTTCTGCCGCCTGCAATACAACCACCGGTAAATTCGCCGTCATTCTGGAAGTCCATGGGGAAAAATGGAATGTTACATTCCTTGCTTCTTATGTATCTTATGCGTTCAAACATATATTTTCTCTGCTCAGCTGTGGGCATAAGCTCGGGAACTGCTTTGTTACCGACGGGCATATAGTGGAAGTAAAAGCCAAACTTTGCACCCATTTTTGAAAGCATAGTGAGAAAGCTGTCACTTGTAACTGCCTCAACATTTTCTCTTGTGTAGCAGATTGATGTGCCGAAAATAATGCCGTATTTTTTCATAAGCTCCATAGCTGTCATAACGGCGTTATAGTGACCGAAGCCTCTTCTTGCATCGTTGGTATCGGGTGAGCCTTCGATAGAAATAAGGAAAGCTATGTTTCCGACCGCGGTAACTCTTTTGCAAAAATCCTCATCAATTAGTGTCGAGTTAGTGAAAACGGCAAACTGAACATCGTTGTGCTTTTCGGCGAGGCGGAGAATGTCGTCCTTTCTCACCAAAGGCTCACCGCCTGTAAGAAGGTAGAGATATGTGCCGAGCTCCTTACCCTCGGTAACGATTTTATCCATATCCTCCAAGGAAAGATTATGCTTGTTTCCGTATGTACCTGCCCAGCAGCCGGCACACTGCATATTGCAAGCGGAAGTGGGGTCAAACAGAATAAGCCAGGGAATGTTGCAGCCGTGAATTTCTCTGTTCTTCCTTATGGATTTCGTGCCTCTCAGAAACGCTTCATATCCGAGGTTGAGAATGGTTGTCTTTGCTACATTCGGATTGATTTCATCCAGAAGATAATTGACAATATTCATCCATTTGCTGTCGGTGTTTTTGATTTCGTTTCTGACATTATCAAATTTCTCTTTCGGATAATCTCCGTTCCAGAATTGCTCTGCCATATCCACCGTTTTAAGCAGTGCTACTTCACGGTTTCCACCTATTTTGCTCATTGCCATATCAACAAGAGCTCCGACAGCTTTTCGCTGAAGTGAGTGGGATAAAGAGTTAATCATATTTTTCGTCCTTTCTTTTTTATGATGGTTTTATTTTACAGCTGCTGTTTCAATTCATATTCAACTGAATGTCAACGAAAATTGATTTTAGGTTGAGGAACCGTTGAAAATAATACTCTAATATTGGTAAGTAAAACCAAAAATATGTGAAAGGATAAATATGATGAAAAACAAGGTATATTCGGGAATAGATAACATATTAAGCGGCACAGCTCCGGACAATGTAATCGAAGGGTGTATGGTGCTCGAGGGTGGTGCATTCAGAGGTGTATATACCGAGGGCGTTCTTGATTATCTGATGACTCAAGGCATAAATATGAGCTGTACTGTCGGTGTGTCGGCAGGTGCAATAAATGCGGCAAATTATGTTTCGGGACAGATTGGCAGAAGTGCCCGTACAAATCTGCGTTTCCGTCACAACAGTGATTATGTAGGCTTAGGGGCAATAAGGAAAAATGACGGTATAATCGGTTTTGACTTTCTTTATAACGACCTTGAAAAAATTGAGCCTCTTGACAGAGAAAGAATGTATGATAAAAGAAAGCGTATTGTTGCCGTTGTAACCAATCTTCTGACAGGTAAAGAGGAATATATTGACAGAGACGGGTGTTTTGATTTTCTGCAGGCAATAAGAGCTTCGGCAAGTCTCCCCTTGGTTTCAAAGCCTGTATTAGTTGACGGCACTCCCTGTCTTGACGGTGGCTGTGTCTGTAAAATACCTTTTGATTGGGCGATAAATGAGGGATATGAAAAGATAATCGTTATTAAAACAAGAGAGGATTCCTTCCGAAAGCCTGATGAAGTAAAGCCGGAGCAGGTTAAAATTGCAAACTTTATATATAAAGAGTATCCCGAATTTGCAAGGGTTCTTCCATTTAACGATGTGAATTACAATGAACAGTGCGACAGACTTGACAAACTCCGTGATGAGGGCAGAGTTTTTGTTATCAGCCCATCAGAGCCTGTAACAATAGGCAGACTTGAGCCTGATATGGAAAAGCTGGGAGAGCTTTATTTTTTAGGTGTTGAAGATGCAAAAAGAAGCTTTGAAGAATTAAAAAAATATCTTGAAATATAACGGAGGGTAAAAATGTTAGAGCTTGCTTACGAATTGGAAGAAAAAATGAACGAATATAAAAAGAGAAAACAAATCCGAAAGGGATTCAGACGCTCACAGTTTATCATTTTTGCGGCAAGAAATATTATCGGTCCAGCTTTTAAGAAAATATGCGACATTGAATGCGATAAGGTGAGAATAAAAGAAGAACCCTTTATTCTTATGGCTAATCACGCTCATAACTTTGATGCTGCCGCAGAGCTTGCGGGTATAAGAAACTTTATGCGCTTTGTTATGAGTGACCACCTGACAAGAAAGCCAATTATGCGAGTACTTCTTAATTTCCTTGCAATCCCAATTATTTATCACCGTGAAAAGGGCTCCGATTCCCTTTATAACGAGGTTGTAGATAACCTCAACGCAGGTGTTAATGTTGCAATACATATAGAGGGCGGCAAAACCAACAATGGTGAAACAGGCTACATATCAAAGCGTAATGCACAGATGGTAAAGGACGGCAACTGTGCTCTTGTTACATACCGGAACAAAGGCGGTTACCTTAAGGCTCCCCGTTGGGCAGAAAACAAACGAAGCGGAAAAATCAGCGGTGAGGTTGTAAAGATTTATTCAAGAGAAGAACTCAAAAAAATGTCCGTTGACGAAATATATGAACATATTAAAGAAGATTTAAGTGTTAATATATACGATGAACAGAAAATCAATCCGCAGATTTATTCTGCCGAGAACCCTGCCGAAAGTGCTGAAATAATCCTTTATGCCTGCCCGAAGTGTAAGCAAATCGGTACGCTTACAAGTAAAAACGATAAGATTTTCTGCGAATGTGGCTTTGAAGCAAGTGTTGATAATTATGGTTTCTGGCACAGTGAGGATATGCCCTTTGACAATATAGTCGAATGGGATAAATTTCAAAAAAGCATACTCAAAGAAGAAATCGAAAATAAGAGAAACACATCGGATTTGATTTTTGCCGACTCGGAGCAAATTATATATACCCTTGAAAATGAAAACAGAGTGCTTCAGAGTGAGAACGGAAGTGTTTCACTTTACGGTGACAGAATAGAAATTACTGCTGAAAACTCGGTTGACAGCATACCGATAGAGAATATAAAAAAGATAAGCATAGCTTCTAAAATGAATCTTCTTATTGTAACGGACAAAGCATATTATGAAATACACAGCAAGGCTCCCCGTTCAGCAATTAAATATGTGGTTGCACACAGATATTTAATGGGAAAGGAAAACTTATAAAAACTTCAGCTCCACGACTCAGAAAGCCGTGGAGCTGCTTTTTAATTTAATAGGTGCTGATCTGACATCGCACCTTATAACATCAGGTATTGTTTCACCGTCAATCTGCATTTGAGCAGGTCTGTCATATATAATTGTTATTTCGTGTCCTTCTGTGACATCAATAATATACTTATGTTTAATATGCTTACCCTTGAACATCGACGGCAAGATACACAAGGCTCTTATCTTGCTCACATTATACATAGCAACTACCGAAACGGTATGCTTTTCATTAAGTCTGTCCTGATCCGGTGCTGACATAAGACCGCCGCCGAAAAATCTTCCGTTCATTGTAGGGGCAAGCCACACCTTTTTATACTCCTTTTTAACACCGTCAACTATAATAGTAGCATTTCTCGGCTTGTAGGCGAATAAAAGACCTTTTATGGCAAGAAGTGCATAGTTTGATGATTTGCCTTTTTCCTGCCTTTGTCTGTCGGCTTCTTCACAGCAGTAGCCGTCAAGACCGAAGGAAGCATTGTTGAGGAATTTATAGGTTTTACCTTTAACAGTAACCTCAGGGAGATTTTTAAGATATTTTGTTATCCGTACAGGCACGGTACTGTCTTCGGCATGGATATCACGCAGAAAGTCGTTGCCGCTTCCCGTACAGTAGCAGTAAATTTCATTTTCTGTTTTATCGGTGTCAACGCTGTTGATAAAACGGTTCAGTGTACCGTCACCACCGCAGATGACGATTTTTTCGTCCTTGTCAAGACTGTTTATAAATCCTTGCAAGTCTTCAATTTTTGTCATATCGTGATAAGTTATGCTGCTTTTCTCAAGCATTCGGGAGGGTTCTTTTGCTTTCTCTTCTCCTTTTCCGCCGCTTGCATAAGGGTTATAAAGTATGTGATAAAAGTTCATTTGCTTCTCCTCTTAAAATATGTATTTAATCATTTTATCCTGTAATCAGAATTTTAAGTCCGATAAAAATAAGAATTACACCACCGAGAATACCTGCTTTTCCCGCAAGCTTCGTACCTGCCTTCTTACCTATAAAAAGTCCCGCAAGGCAGATAAAGAATGTTACAACACCGATAAGAAGACAGGCAAGCAAAGCCTCGGGTAAGTTGTAGTCGGAAACAGTAAATCCTACTGAAAGTGCATCGATAGAAGTGGCGACGCCTTGCACAAGAAGTGCTTTGAAACCGACAGACCTTCTTCGCTGTCATTTTTGTTTCTGATTCCTTCGTAAAGCATCTTTCCTCCTATGTAAGATAGAAGAACAAAGGCAATAATCGGAATATATTTTCCAAATGCCTCAAAATGCTGTGCAAAGGATGAAACACATATCCATCCTATCATCGGCATTCCGAACTGAAAGAGAGCAAAAACACCGGAAACACCACACATTTTCCCTGTTTTCATTTTCGGCTCATTAAGACCGTTTGCAAGAGATACAGAAAAAGCATCCATCGCGAGTCCCACACCGAGCATAATACTGTCAAAGAAAAATGTAAAATCCAGATTCATATGTTTTATCTCCGTTTTTTTGTTTGATAAACTTTAAAAAACAGTATATACGACAAAATTCAACTGTTTTTCAATCTATTCTCAACAGATGTTGAACTTTACTTGAATAACAGTTGAAAAATTAAAGTTATTATAAACCATAAACTCTGAAATCTTGACACTTTAGATTAAGAAATATAGAATAATAAGAGAATACTTCAGGAGGTGCGATAAATATGTTTAAAATACTTATTGCTGAAGATGACCGTGAGCTGAGAAGACTTTTTGCTCATGTGCTTATAAAAAACGGCTTTGCTGTTAAAGAGGTTTCCGACGGCAAGGAAGCTCTTGATGCAATGGAAAACGATTATTTTGATATAATAATTTCTGATGTTATGATGCCGAATATGGACGGTTATGAATTTGTTCGTACCCTTCGTGAATACGGAAACAATACACCTGTTATGATGATAACAGCGAAGGATGCCTTTGATGATATGCGTCTGGGCTTTCTCTCGGGCTCGGATGATTATATGATTAAGCCTGTCAATGTCAATGAAATGGTTATCCGCGTTCAGGCTCTTTTACGCCGTGCCCAGATGATAAATGAGAGAAGGCAAACCATAGGCGATACTGTTCTCGAATGTGATACCTTTACCGTACACTCCCTTGATGGCAGTGTATCGCTTCCGCAGAAGGAGTTTATGCTTCTTTATAAAATGGCATCCTACCCGGGACGGATATTCACCCGTCAACAGCTTATGGATGATGTGTGGGGTTATGATTCGGAAAGCGATACCCACACTATAGATGTTCACATAGGAAGACTCAGAGACAGATTTAAGGATAACAAGGATTTTAAAATTGTTACGATCAGAGGTGTAGGGTATAAGGTGAGTAAGATATGAAAAAAGAGAAAAACAGAAGTTTTAGGCTTTCCCGTGTAAGCCTTAACACGAGGCTCACTATTATTCTCGGCTGTGTTGTTTTTGCCAGCGTGCTTGTAGCCTTCGGCATTGTAAATCTTATAAGACTTGTTAATCCTCAGGCCTCTAATTTTCATCTCCTTTTACAGCTGAACATTTTTTGTCTTATTATTGCAATGTTTGCCACAAGATTTATTCTGAAGCGTTTTCTTGAGCCGATAAAAACTCTCGGAGAAGCAATGCAAAAGGTTGCAGACGGAGATTTCAGCACAAGAGTCGAAACAAAATCTACTTCTGCGGAAATACAGGAAATTTTTTCCGGATTTAATATAATGACTAAGGAGCTTGCCTCAACGGAAATTCTGCAAACGGATTTTGTTTCAAATGTTTCCCACGAATTCAAAACTCCCATAAATGCCATTGAGGGCTACACAACCCTTCTGCAAAGCACAGACAATATAGACGAGATTGAAAATGAATATATCGAAAAAATACTTTTTAACACAAAAAGGCTTTCGTCGCTTGTTAGTAACATTCTTTTGCTTTCAAAAATTGAGAATCAGTCAATTCAGACCAACCGGGTGAAATTCAGGCTTGATGAGCAGATAAGAGAAACCATAGTTGCACTTGAACAGAGCTGGACAGAAAAAAATATTGAACTCAATGTTGAGCTTGAAGAAACAGAATACTACGGTTCGGAGGCTCTTACTTATCATATCTGGTCTAACATAATAGGCAACGCTGTAAAATTCAGCCCTGATTGCGGTACTGTGAAAATAAATCTTACTAAAGAACA
This sequence comes from Acutalibacteraceae bacterium, assembly GCA_045604105.1. Taxonomy (GTDB): domain Bacteria; phylum Bacillota; class Clostridia; order Oscillospirales; family Acutalibacteraceae; genus UBA6857. Next base: position 20,825 of record JAZUNJ010000055.1, read on the forward strand.
GGACAATATTTTATTTACCGTTGAAGATGACGGTCCCGGTTTATCTGAAGAAGCAAAAAAGCATCTGTTTGATAAGTTTTATCAGGCAGACTCATCTCATAAGCAGGAAGGAAACGGATTAGGACTTGCCCTTGTAAAGAGAATCGTGACCATTATCGGCGGCGAGGTGCTTGCCGAAAACACAGAAGACGGCGGCTGCCGATTTACGGTTATACTTAATGAAAACTGAAAAACTAAAAGCGGATGTCAGAACAGGTCTGATGTCCGCTTTTTCAACAAAAATTGATGTTAGGTTGAATGTTTGTTGAAGTTCTTCTTTTATTCTTTATCTATAGCTTGAGTAATAAAGAGGAAAAGATTTATGTTTCTGACAAGAGTTTTAACCGGTGCAGTTCTGACCGTAATTTTGGTTACGATTGTATATTTTTCTCACATTCCCGCAGTTCTTAATACGTTTATCGCCTTTTTATCCGTCAAGGGAATATATGAATTGTACAAGGCAACGGGACTTTACAAAAACAAAGTAATAACAGCAATTTCCTGCGTTGCTGCGATTGCCTTGTCCTTTGAAGCAATACCCGGCAATGTCTATATAGTTGCGGTTTTGTTTGCAGCAACAATTATACTTTTTGGTATATTGATGGCAAAAATAAAAGTGAAAGACAAAGTTGAGCCCCTGTTGTCAGTGATTATTGCGTTTATGATAACCTTCTTTTTCAAATCGCTTTCAGGCATCAGAAATACTGAAAAGGGAGTTTATTTATTAGGCGTTACAATGCTTATTTCAGTGCTTACGGATATTTTTGCTTATCTTTGCGGCAAAGGCTTCGGCAAACATAAGTTCGCTCCGGTGTTGAGCCCTAAGAAGACAGTTGAAGGCAGTGTCGGAGGTACAATATGTGCAGTTGCTATTCTGATGATAGTAGCCCGGGTTTTATCCGATAACGACATCATTTTTGTAAATTACGGCATACTCGCTGTCTATCTTCTTTCTGCTTCCGTGCTCGGACAGTTCGGCGATTTGGCATTTTCTTCAGTCAAAAGAATATGCGGTATAAAAGATTACGGAAAGCTGTTGCCCGGTCACGGCGGTGTGCTTGACCGTTTTGACAGTATGCTCTTTGTAGCTCCGTTTACATATTTGTTCTGTAATGTCACAGAATTCATTGTTTAAGGAAAGGAGGACTGACAAATGAAGAAGGCTCTTGCTGTTATCTGTCCTGTTGCAGTTATCGGTCTGATTGTTGCAATTGTGAAGAAGAATAAATAAGTAACTTGCAGTGCAGTTTGGCATATAACTGCACTGCATTTATGTGTATTTGTTGCTTAATATTAAAAATACGAGGAGAGGTTTTATGGAACTTACCGCAGAAAAAAGAAAAAAGCTTACATTTTGGATTGTCGGCGTTGTTGCTGCCTGTATTCTGATATTTTTGGGAGTTCAGAATATCGGTGTTGTATACAAGGCTGTCAATTGGTGTGTACAGCTTATTTTACCGTTAATTCTTGGTTTTGCACTGGCGTTTATTCTGAATGTGCCTACTCGCTTCTTTGAAGCTCACTTGTGGAAAAATACGAAGCATAAATTTTTAAGAAAATTACGGAGACCTATAGCATTTTTGTTGTCTGTTGTCGCAATTCTCGGCGTAGTGGTCGGTGTTGTATGGCTTGTTGTTCCCGAATTGATAGAAGCAGTTAAAATTATTGTACAGGCTGTTGTCGGTTTTATAAATAAAATCAAGGAAATGCCGGAATCCGAGCTTGCTCAGTTTCCTTTGGGAAACCTGTTGCTTGAAATCGACTGGGATAATCTCGTTGACAAATTGCAAAGCTGGCTTAAAAATCAAAGCGGAGCAATAGCAAATACAGCCGTTGGCACAGTAAGCTCCGTTATAGGCGGGATTGTTGATTTCGTTCTGGCTTTTGTGTTTGCAATATATATTTTGTTCAGTAAAGAAAAACTAAAGTCACAGTCAAAACGTCTTGTAAGAGCCTGGTTGCCGGAAAGCTTCGGCAAATGGTTAATACACGCTTCATCAGTTGCAAGTGTCAATTTTCGTAATTTTATTTCAGGTCAGACTCTTGAAGCAATAATTTTAGGTGTGCTTTGTATGGTAGGTATGCTGATACTCAGAATTCCTTATGCACCTATGGTCGGAGCATTGGTAGGCGTAACTGCGCTTATCCCTGTTGTCGGTGGCTTTATCGGTGCAATAGTAGGTGCATTTATGATTGTGACAGTATCGCCGATAAAAGCACTTATCTTTATTGTATTTCTTCTTATTTTGCAACAGCTTGAAGGTGACCTTATTTATCCTAAGGTGATGGGCAGCCGTGTGAATCTGCCTGCAATATGGATTATGGCAGCAGTAACTATAGGAGGCGAGCTTGCCGGTCCTGTTGGTATGCTCTTAAGTGTGCCTATGGCTTCAACTGCTTACGTGCTTATCAAGGAAGCAACATTAAACAGAGAGCGCAGACTTTCAGCTAAAAAGCAATAATCCGAAAAAGCAAATAACCGTCGTTTTATGCGACGGTCGCTTTTATGTGGAGGTGTATTTCAGTGACAAGCAGACAATTTAACACTGCAGTTAAATCAGGTAAAATAACATTCAAACAGTTTTTGTGCCAATTGCTTGATAATATGTTTAAACACAATATCAGCAAGAATGCAGCTTCCCTTTCTTATTACCTGATATTTTCCTTATTTCCTCTTCTCATTTTTACTTCAAATTTTATGGGACTGCTGAACCTTGATGTGTATTCTGTTACAGAGGTCCTTAAACAGATTTTACCTGATGAGGTTGTATATATCATAGAAGGTTATCTTGATTATGTATCTGATAATTCAAGCGGTACCCTGTTATGGTTTTCTTTAGTATTTTCAATATGGTTCCCCATGCGCACGGCAAAAGGGCTTATGTCAGATGTACGGCTTGCCTACAATCTTGAAAAACCAAAGAATCCGATTACATACACATTAAAACAGTTGTTATACACTTTAATTCTTTTGGTGGTTATTGTTTTAACTATTTTTCTTTCTTTTACGGGTAAAAATTTGCTGAGTACAATTAAGACTCATTTGCCTGCACACATTTTTCTGTTATCTGAACAATTTATTGATATCTGGCAATATCTTCGTTTTGTTCCGATTGCCATTCTTATGCTTTTTGCTATAGGTACACTTTATTCTGTTTCTTTGGAACATAAAATACCATTCAAGTCTATGCTGCCGGGTATTTTCACAGCCTTTATTTTATGGTTGGCGGTAAGTATCGGATTTACTTTTTATGTTGATAATTTTGCTGACTATTCCGTTATTTACGGGACGCTTGGTGCCGTAATGGCTTTACTGGTTTGGTTGTATATGACTTCGTTCGTTCTTATAACCGGAGCAGAGGTAAATGCGTGTTTATATTTTTTAAGAAACGGAGAAAAGTAATGAAGTTTTATTTGCAAAATTAATTGTACTAATTTTTCTCTCAAAGGAAGGATGTAATAATTCAATAATACTCTATACGCGGTTAGCAAATATAAAGACTCAACTGAAAAACAAGCAGAATTTCAATTTGAATACTGCCCCCACTTTCGGAAAAATTTTTGTTACGAACAATTTACTGAAAATAGGTATAATGCTTAATTTTGCTTATATATAAAGCCTCATCAACTTGTTGCGTTTATCATTTTATAGTTGTTGCTTAATACCATTAGAAAATGAATTTTTCCCGTATTAAGTATAGTAGAAGGATAAAAATTTTACTTGTTACGGATTTCAACTTTTAACTGTTGCGGTATTTAGGGTGATTTTCAAAAAGTGCCCTATTATATAAATAGAGATGAATTTTGTTTATATAATAACTGCCCCCACCAATAAAACTTTTATAAATCAGGAACAATTTCATATCTCTTATTCCCACTACTATATAGAGGGATAAATTACATATCACTCGTCAACTTTTGACGGGTGTATTTTTATGCCCAAAAACCTTAATTCCGGTATATGAATACTGCGTCACATTTTTTGCAGTTAAATATAAACACTCAAAAATAATTTTAGAAAGGAGCATTCATATGACTTAGCACAAACAACACCTGAGCTAAAAATCTCAATATTTGGCTAAACACAAAATTCAACTGAGCCACAATGGCTCAAGTGTGCCGCTTTTGGCATCACTTTAACCAACAAAGAAAAAAACGGCATCACTTACGTTACCATAAAAAACACTTGATTAAGGGTGCCCTTATCTGCGGTGAAGGAAGACAGACGATGTATTTAATTATCCTATTGATGTCTGTCCTACACCGTAGCGAGCAGGGCATTTGTGTGCCAAATGCCACCCGTTAAGGGAGCACCCTTAATATCCCCTGAAAAGAAAAGAGGTGAAAACTTATCAAAGACATCAGAATTGTAGCAAGAGTTACAGAAAAAGAGAAAAAGAAGATTGAGCGTAATGCTTCAAAATGCGGATTATCAACAAGTGAATATGTCAAACAAAGAGCATTGGGCTTTGAACCGAAAGCGGTTCCGCCTGATGCCTTTTTTCATTTCTGTGAAAAGTTTGATGCACTTATTGATATGGGTATTTCAAAAGATGTTGAAACAGAGGCTTTTAATCTTCTTGCTGAAATCAGCGATGTACTCATTAAGCCAAGAAAGGAGCAATTATTCGGGGCCCCCGCGAAGCGCAATACGCTTTGTGGGGAGAAGGAGCATCCACGGATTGGTGAGCCTTTTGACACCTGTGGCAAAAGCGATAGAAAGGAGTGTGATGCGACGTGGCAACCACAGGATTCTGGCCTGTGAAAGGCAAATTAAAGTCTGTTATTGTTTGCGCTGAAAACCCCGATAAAACTATGAATACTAAATTCTTTGACTCAGATTTATATGCTACCTTACAGTACGCAGAAAACAGTAACAAAACTGACCAAGAGCTTTTCGTCAGCGGTATCAACTGCTCCAAGCATAATGCTTATGCACAAATGGTAGCGGTTAAAAAGAAGTTCGGTGAAAGAGGCTCTGTTGTAGCTTATCACGGTTATCAGAGCTTTAAGGAAAATGAAGTCACTCCCGGAGAGTGTCATGAAATAGGGATAGAAACAGCAAGAAAAATGTGGGGCGACAAATATCAGGTGATAGTTACTACCCATCTTGATAAACAGCATCACCTGCATAACCATTTTGTCATTAACAGCACATCTTTCAAGGATGGTCTTAAATTCCGAAACAAAATCGGTGACCATTATGAGCTGAGAAAAATATCTGATGCCATCTGCAAAGAAAGAGGTAAATCAGTTCTTGAAAACGCACCCTTTTACGGCGGTGAAAAGAAAGCATACTGGCTTCACAAACAAGGCAAGAAAACCCATAGAGATATGCTCAGGGAAGATATTGAGATTTGTCTTACTGTTGCTACAAGTTGGGACGAATTCAGAAGAGTCCTTGCAACTATGGGATATGAGGTAGATTACAGACGATTCACTATCAAGGCAAAGGATTGGGAAAGAGGCGTAAGAGTTGAGGGCCTTGGATATACAGTAGAGGGTATTGAGAAAAGATTCAACGAAACCTATTACAGCGGACATCACCTTTCAGACTGGAATACCTTCTTCTACGCAAGGCGCAGATACTTTCCTCTTGAATCGGTAAGAAAGAAATTGGAGTTCGGTATTGAGCACGGCAAAAGACCTGAGGTTATTTATGTTGATACTATGCTTCTGCTTATTATATTAGTTTTCCAATTACTGAAAGAAGTTGCAGATGCATTACTCTTAACTCCAGAAATGAGACACGCAGCGAAGGATATTAAACAGTATGTGGCTGATTATCATTTTCTCACAGACAACCAAATTCATACCACTGACGATTTAGCAGTAACTATTGAAGAAACACAGCAAAAAATTGCCGAGCTTGAGAAAAAGCGAAGCAAGGCAGACAACAAAAAACGCAGAGCTACCACTACCGAAGATAAAGAGAGTTACAAAGCTATGCGTAAGGAGATTACAAAAGAAATCACGCCATTGAGAAAGAAACTCAAACAGGCGGAAGATATTCTTGATAAATCTCCGCACCTGTATGAGCTCTTACAAAAAGAGCATCAGGCAGAAATTAATAAAATCAGAAAACTTGAACGCACCCGATGAGGTGCGATTTTTTATGTAGAAAGGATTATATAATTATGAATATTAAGCAAAAATCAAAAGCAACACCCCGTGAGATTGAAGAAAACGATCCCACAAAAGAAACCTTATACGACAAAGTACAGAAAGCCCGCGCAGAATATGTGTGGGCTAATAAAATACCCATTGAGTATTTACGACCTTTTGAAAATCATCCTTACAAGGTGATTGACAATGAAGAAATGCAAAACCTTATTGACAGTATTGATGAACGAGGTATTCTTACTCCTCTTACCGTTCGAAAAATATCCGGTACGGAATATGAAATCATTTCAGGCCACAGAAGATTTTATGCGGCAAAGAAATTAGGATTTGACATGATACCTGCTTCCATTTATGAACTCACCTATGAAGAAGCTGTCATAGCGATGGTAGATGCTAACCTGCAGAGAGAGCATATATTACCAAGTGAGAAAGCCTCGGCTAATATCTCACCAATATGCTCAGGTGTTAAGCCTTCCTCTCTGCTGATTGCACGAAGTCTTTGTGCCTGAGATAGATTCGGAGTAGCCTCACATACACGGATTTCTTCAACCAAATCCGCCTGTTCCACTTCATTGAGATAAGAAAGCTCGACGGCAGGGGTGAGAGCGATTTTTCCTTCATCAACAAGGTTAAGAAGGTCGGGAATGAGGTTTGTTAATCTGATATATCTCTTAACCTGAGATGCACTGTCATTTTTTGAAATTTCTTCAACGGCCAACTTCGGTCCAACTTGGTCCGAAGTTAAATCTGTCCTTTTGCCTTGACTTTTGATAGCATCCATTTTCATCTTGTAAGCCGAGGATAAAGCGAATCAGAAACCGACGATAAAATTTTCTGTAGAGAAGTTAAAGACAGTTGCTCCAAAGGTAAAAGAAAGTGATCTTGAAAACTTTGTTATGAAAGCCTGCGAGCATTATTACAGGTACCTTCAGCGACAGCGAAACAGAGATGCGAGGTGACATGAATGAAGAAATTATCAATAAAACCCTCGCTAATTTCAAGAAAAGGCTCAGGCAGAATAAATACTGATGTTCCCGTAGATTTTATGGAATATGCAATTCCAAAGGCAGATGAAACAATGAAAATAGAGGAATTGCACTCTGTTCCCGATGAAATCAAGGTTTCAGAACAGATACACGGTATTATTTATGATGTAACGGGTGTATTTGACGGCAAGTTAAATAAATCGTTGTTACAGCAGTTTAAAGAAATTATATTGTCGGAACAGGTTTTATAAAATCACACATTTGAAAAGTAGTAGTCGGGCATTGTAGAATGGCGTTGCCTAATGCAATGCTCGGCTTCCGGAAAGGAGTTTTAAATTATGGCAAAGAAAGCCGAGAAAAATATTGTTGAAAAAATAACCGCATTATACTGCCGTTTATCTGTTGATGATATAAAGGATAAAGACAAGGACAAAGAGAACAAGGATTCAGAATCCAACAGTATCACTAATCAAAAACGTATTCTTGCAGACTATGCCAAAAAGCACGAATACAAGAATACAATGTTCTTTGTTGATGACGGCATCTCAGGCACAACCTTCGACCGACCTGACTTTCAGCGTATGGAGCGTATGATAGAGGCAGGCGAAATTGGTACTGTAATTGTAAAAGACTTGTCCCGTTTTGGTCGTGAGCATATATTGTTTGACCACTATACTCAGGTGCTTTATCCGTCTTTAGGTGTGAACTTTATATCTATTCAGGAGAATGTCGAAACTATAAGCGGAAAAGGAACGGAAATGATGCCGTTTCACAATCTGTTTAACGAATGGTACGCATCACAGACAAGCAAGAAAATCCGTCAGGTATGGCAATCGAAATCAGATAACGGAGAAAGAGTTTCCGCAAGAATACCTTATGGTTATAAAAAGGATAAAGATAATCCTAAACAATGGGTAATTGATGAGCCTGCAGCCAAAGTAGTCAGATATATTTATCAGTTAGCACTTGAAGGGTTAGGCGTGAGAAAAATCGCCCGCAGACTCAAAGATGAAGAAATACTTACACCTACTGCATATTTCCATTCAATAGGTCGTAAAACACGAAATCCGTTAACTACTGCATACGCTTGGGCTGAACCAAGTATTGAGCATATGCTGAGCAATATGCAATACACAGGCTGTACGGTTAATTTTAAAACTACAACTGTCAGCTACAAGGTTCATAAAACAGTATACAATGATGAATCCGATTGGGTTATAATACCTAATACTCAAGAGCCTATTATTGATATGGATACTTGGGAAAGAGTTCAGGAAATAAACAAACACCGTCGCAGGAATACAGCGACGGGTAGGCAAAGTATATTTTCGGGATTGGTTTACTGTGGAGATTGCGGCTCAAAACTATATTTCTGTGCCGCAAAAAGCGTAAAGGAAAATCAGGAATTCTTCCGTTGTTCTGCTTATAAGGAAAACAGAGGCAGTTGTTCTATTCACTATATCAGAAATGTTGTGTTAGAGCAAATGGTATTGAAAAATATCCGTGAGGCTGCAGAATATATTACCGAACACGAATATGTATTCCTTTATCTGTTTGCAAAACAACACAGGCTTAGTATTGCGAACAATCTTAAAGAAGCAAAATATGAGCTTGAGAAAAACAAGAAACGTATTCAGGAGTTGGATAAACTCATCGAGGCTGTATTTGAACAAAATGTTCTTGGCAAACTGCCTGATGACCGTTATAACCGTATGCTCATCAATTATGAAAAAGAGCAGAGTGATTTAATGCACAAGGTTGAGGATGCCGAGAAACTTATCAATACCGCACAACAAGAAAATATTGATATAAGGAACTTTATTTCTAACATTCGTCAGTGTACTGATTTGAAGGAGCTGACACCTTCTATTGTTAATAAGCTCATTACTAAAATCGAAATTTTTGACAGAGTAACAGATGAAGACGGAAAGAAACATGTTCCCATTAAAATACACTTTGTCGGTGTTGGTATTATGCAATTCCCTGATGCTGAAATGTTAGAAAAAGTTAAAGAAGAAATGAAAGCAAATGCTAAAAAGGCTTCATAAAACGAAAACACGGTGTAGCCGTGATTGACTACACCGTATCTTTCGTCTCAACTGTCCTCTGCTATGTCAAGCAGAAGACTTGGATTTTTGGCCCGCCCAGAGGGATTCGAACCCCCGTTCTTCAGAATCGGAATCTGCTGCGTTATCCAGCTGCGCCATGAGCGGTGATATGAAATTTATAGCGACGGCAAGATAGCCGCCGCTTTGAATTATTCAGCTAATGCTCTTTCAAGCCAAATTTTGCCGATGTCCATTGCACTGTAAAGGCCCTTCTTTTCAGTTTTCTGTGCAATTCTGTCATGTGGTCTTACGTTAGGATCGGTGTTGATTAACTGAACGGAAACCCTGTCAGCAACCTGAAGACCTTCAACATCTTTAGTTGAAAGAATTTGGAACATAACAACAAAATTGTCACTCATGTTGCCGTAATAAAGTGTGTTTCCTTTTCTTACAAGTGGTTTATCCTTGTATGTCAAAAACTCGTTTTTCTTTTTCGCTGCCATTTTAAACCTCCTGATTATTCACTTTTCAAATAGGTTTTCACAAGCTCCTGAAGAAGCTCATCTCTGTCAACGCGTCTGATAAGGCTTCTTGCGTTGTTGTGGGTTGTGATGTATGTCGGGTCTTCAGAAAGAATATAGCCCACAATCTGATTGATGGGATTGTATCCCTTTTCCTTCAGAGCCTCATAGACTTTTGTCATTGTGACCTTCATTTCGTCGGGTGAGTTAGTCTGAATTTTGAATTGTATGGTTTTATCAGTCATAGTATGACCCTCCTATCAAGTGTATTTTTATAAGTTATCATATATTATATATTATTTTTTTAAATAACACAATGGCATTTTAAACTTTTTTATAAAGTTTTTATTACAAATTCCGATATATTTCTTTTGCTTAGGTTAAATTCTGATTAATCTCATGCTCTCATACGGAAAAAGTTTTTCTTAACATTGATAATAAAGCGTTTTTATGATATATTTATGAAAGAAGGAGGCTTTTCTATGAAATACATAAACACTTTTTCTGAACATATTAAAGTATCTCAGGTGGCTTTGGGCTGCATGAGAATTGCAGATTTATCTGATAAGAAGGCTGACGAATATATAAACACTGCACTCGAATGCGGTTATAACTATTTTGACCACGCTGACATTTACGGCGGCGGCAGATGTGAAGAGGTTTTTGGTGGAATATTGAAAAGAAACAGTTCTTTACGCGATAAAATCATTATCCAGACAAAGTGCGGCATAAGAAAGGATATGTATGATTTTTCAAAGGAGCATATCATATCATCCGTTGAAGCATCGCTTAAGCGTCTTGGTGTGGATAAAATAGATGTTCTTCTTTTGCACAGACCTGACCTTCTTATGGAGCCCTCAGAGGTTGCAGAGGCCTTTGATAAGCTTCGTCTGAGTGGAAAGGTTGCGCACTTCGGTGTGTCAAACCACAGTCCGTTACAGATAGAGCTTCTGAAAAAGCATGTAAATCAGGAGCTTAAAATCAATCAGATGCAGCTCAGCATCACCAATGCAGCAATGATAAGCAGCGGAGCAAATGTAAACCTTAATAACAATGACGGTGTTGTTCTTGACGGTTACCTTCGTGATTATTGCAGACTTAACGGAATTACAGTACAGCCCTGGTCACCCTTGCAGCACGGTTTTATTGAGGGTAGCTTTCTCGGAAACAGAAAGTATAAGGAATTGAACAAGGTAATTTCAGAAATTGCAGAAAAATACGGCGTAACTGATACTGGAATTGCAATTTCCTGGCTTTTACGTTTACCTGATAAAATGCAGCCTGTTGTGGGCAGTGTGAATCTGCAACGCATCAGGGATATTTCAGCAGCAACGGAAATCAATCTTTCAAAGGAAGATTGGTACAGAATTTATCTTGCTGCAGGCTACAGATTACCGTAAGTTACATTATTCGGTTTTATTTTCCGATGATTTATGTTAAAATAGTATTATAAAGTTTAAAAGGTGGTAGTTTTATGCGACTTCTCAACTCCGATGAAATGAAGCTTGTTGAACAGTATACGGCAAAATACGGTCTTTCCTATCAGAGAATGATGGAAAATGCAGGCTCAGCATGTGCAAGAAATATCCGCAACATTATTGAAAAAGAGGGCACTCCGAAAAGGAACGTTGTTGTTGTCTGTGGTAAGGGTAACAATGGCGGTGACGGCTTTGTAATTGCAAGAAAGTTTTCTGAAAACGGTTATAATGTATGTGTTGTTCTGGCGTCCGGTTATCCCGGAAGTCAGGAAGCAACATATATGTATAAGCTTGTTCTTGACCTGTCAATACCTACCGTGTGGTATGATGCAGACAGAATGAAGGCGATTCAGACAATAAGAAATGCCGATGTAATTGTTGATGCAATATTCGGCTTCAGCTTTTACGGAACAATAGGGGAGGATTTAAAAGTCCTTCTTAACGAGATGTCAGGTGCAAAGGGTTTAAAATTTGCAGTTGATGTTCCAAGCGGAGTTTATTGTGACAGCGGTTATAATGATCCTGCCTGCTTCAAGGCTGATTACACAATTGCAATATCTGCTCTGAAGCCTGCGCACATTATACATCCTGCCTGCGATTGCTGCGGTGATATTATCATCGCAAATATCGGTATACCCGAGGACAGCTATAATCTTGTCAAGGATTCGCTATATACCTATAACAAAACAGAGGTTAAAAATCTCTTTCCCGAAAGAAAAGCAACTGCACATAAGGGTAGCTTTGGTCATCTTCTCTGCATCTGCGGAAGCAAAAGCATGGTGGGGGCCCCTGTTCTTGCAGGATCATCTGCTCTTCGAAGCGGAGCAGGACTTGTTACCGTTGCCTTCCCCGAAAGTGCATATCTGCCGATTGCTTCAAAGCTTACAGAGGCTCTTCTGATGCCTTTGCCTGAAAATGAAGAGGGTACCTTGTCTCAGAAGGCGGCAGAAATGATTGTATCAAAGCTTGACAAATTTGATGCTGTTGTCATCGGCTGCGGAATGGGAGTTAATGAAGATACAAAAGCTGTTCTTTCAGATGTTTTAGAAAATTCGAAAGTTCCTGTAATTATTGATGCAGACGGAATAAATATCATCGGCAGTGACATAAGTATATTACAAAGAGCAAATTCCAACCTTGTGCTCACTCCTCATCCGAAAGAAATGTCACGTTTGTGCGGAAAACCTACTGAAATTATTCTTTCAGACACAATTGCTGCTGCAAGAGAGTTTTCGGAAAAGCACGGTGTTTATCTTGTGTTAAAGGCTGCAAATTCCGTTGTTACAGAGCCTGATACCAAGCGGGCATATGTTAACGCATCGGGTAATAACGGCCTTTCTAAGGGCGGCAGCGGTGATGTTCTTGCAGGTCTTATCGGCGGTCTTGCTGTTCAGGAATTCAGCCTTACAGATGCAATAACAGCGGCAGTATATATTCACGGTCATGCAGCTGATATTGTTGCTGAAAGGACATCAAAAACCGGTATGCTTCCGTCAGATGTTGTAAGTGAGCTTTCAAGGGTGTTTAAGTTCTTCGAAAAATAAACGCTTACGGTGATTCAATGAAAAAAATCTGCTTATGCATTTTAGGTATGCTAATGGTACTGATGTCTCTTACGGGCTGTGCAGAAAAATCAAAGGAGCTCAATGTAAATCAATTCCAAAGCCGGGTAGTCGTTAAAAGTCCGGAACTTGAAATGACAGGAATCTTTGATTTTGAAAACAAGCAGAGCATGAGCTTCAGAGTTGTTTCTCCAAAGGAAATCAACGGAGTTACCGTAAAACTCAGCGGCGGCTTGCTTAAAGCAGAATCAGATGATGTTTCAGTATCTGTGGGTAATATGAATGAAAGTGAGGATATCTATTCTCCTTTATTTGAGGCTGTGAGTCTTCTTTGCACCTCTCAAGTCAGAATTCCCGAAAGCGGAAGAGGAAAACTTTCTTTTGAAGGCTCAAGAGGAAGTGTTTCGGCAGAAATTTCATATGATGACGGAAAGATACTGAGCATTGACAATGACGGAATTAATTATTGCTTTTTATATTGATAAAATTTGCTGAATAATAAAGACGCACATCAGTAAAAGATGTGCGTCGCTTTTTCACTTATCAATACATAAAATAATATTGCTCCCCATCGTTTAAACTAATTGCTTATTGACAAAACTAATAGCACAGAACTAAAAGGGAGGAGCATAATGACAATTAAACGAGGAGAAATTTACTATGCAGATCTCAGCCCTGTAATCGGTTCAGAGCAGGGCGGTGTTAGGCCTGTTCTTATTGTGCAGAACGATGTGGGCAATAAATTCAGTCCTACCGTTATTGCGGCAGCCATCACAAGCAAAAGATTTAAAACAGAGCTGCCAACGCACATAAGAGTCAATGCCCATGCATGTGGTCTTTCAAAGGACTCAATTGTACTTCTGGAGCAGGTACGCACCATTGACAAAAAAAGACTTAGAGAAAAAATGGGCAATCTTGATAAGGATGACATGTATAAAATCGATAAAGCTTTATCCGTAAGCTTCGGTCTTACATAATCGGAGCTGAAAGTAAGTTGAATATAAAAAAACGGTATCGACTCAGTGTCGATACCGTTTTTGCTGTGATTAATTAATTATTTCTTCTTCTTTTTTGAATTCATGAAGATAGCGCCGAGAATCATAACAACAGCGTATGTGATAAGGTAGAAGAGAACGGGAAGAGAGAATGTTCCGTTTGCCTTTGCTGCCTGATAGGGATAAATGCCGTGAGCAAAAATTGCTGCAATAACCATGAATATTGAACCGCAGATAGCAAGCACGGGAGCAATTTTACCTTTAAGCACACCGAGATTCTTTTCCTTGAACATCATGCTGATGAAGATGGGGATATACATTGCATATGTTGTGATGATGGGAAGCTCTGATGAGTCAAACGAGAAGGGTCCGAACCAAGGCTCGCCAAGCTGTGAACCGTAGAAGAAAAGAAGCCACAATGCACTGATAAGAAGACCAAGCATTGATGAGTTTGAAGGCATGTTTGTTGCGGTGTCAACCTGCTTGAGAATTTCAGGCTTGGGACCAACATCACGGGCTGCGATAGCATGGAAAGCTCTTGAACAGCCAAGTGTAAGACCGTTAAGTGTACCAAGGCAGGAGATAACAACGAAAACAAACAGAAGTGTTCCTGCAAAGTTTGAGAATACAGCTGAGAAAGCAATTTTTGCACCTTGCTCACCGCCCTGCATGATAACTGAGTTTTCAATACCTCCGGCAAGACCGATGTAATAAGTGATATAAACTGCAACGATTATGAGTGTACCCATAACAAGAGCTTTGGGAAGGTTTTTCTTTGCATCCTTAAGCTCGGCATTGATTGATGTTGCACAAATCCAGCCTTCATAAGCGAAAGCAGTTGCAACAACTGCCTTGAAAAGACCACTTGAAGCAGAAATGTCGCTGTTTACAACAGTTGTGAAGTTTTCAACAAGAAGACCGTTTGAAAGACCTTTGATTGTGCCGACAATTGCCATAAGGAAAAGAGGGATAAGCTTGATGAAGGTTGCTGAAACCTGGAACTTACCTGCAATTTTGGGTGCAAGTGTGTTAAGTGCAAAAATAGTAACAAGAAGCACACCTGAAATTGTCATACACTGAGGACCTGTGATATCCCAACCGATAAGCACACAAAGATATCTTGCACTTACCCAAGCAAGAACTGATGTGAGGGTGGGGTAGTAGAACAGTGCAAGGAACCAGCCCATGAAGTAAGCATATTTCTTACCGACAAGAGCTTCTGCAAAGTCAACTATACCGCTGACCTTTTCGTGTCTTGTTGCAAGAATGGAAAAAGCATATGCACATGCAACCATGATGCAACCGCCAATGATCCATGCGAGAATACCAATAGGAAGGTTACCGCCGGTTTCTGTGAGAATTTTTTCTGCTTTGAAGAATACGCCACTGCCGATAACAGTACCGACTACGGTGCATATCGCTGTGAGCAGACCGTATTTTTTGTTGAGTTGAGTTGACATATATTTCCTCCTAAAAAAAAGATAAGTAATTCTAACATTTATTTTCATTTAAGTCAACAATTTTTGTATTATTATGCACCAAAATGTTGAATATTTTTTTCTCGTCAAAATTGCTGCGCAACATAAACCGTTAAACTAAATAATTATTTTATTGACATTAGATTAAAATGGTGTTAGAATATAGCTAGTATTATGTTTTTATTATTAATAAAAATAAGGAGTGTAACTTTATGAAAAAGATTATAAGCCTTCTTCTTGCTTTAACAATGCTTCTTTCATGCGTGTTTGTGACTGCAGGAGCAGAGGATGCAACAAATCCTGAGGAGGAAAACTCAACAATTGATGACATCATCAGTGATGTCACTAACATGGAAAATTTCCAGAATTCAATCATTAATGCTTCATCAGGCTTCGTTTTTCCTGAAGACGGAGACATGGAAGTTGATGAGATGATTGCTGCTAACCTTATTCAGGGTGAGATGCTCGGCATTTCTGTTGATTTTCTTTATAACAGCCCTCACGAGCTTTTCTGGAAGGATGTAACAGTATCAAAGGACGATATTGCTCTTGCAAAAGGCAACCTTAATTCATATCTTAAAAGAGTTCTTAATGAAAAGTACGGCGGCTTCAAGCTCTATACAATGGAAAACAATGCCGCATCAATCAATGCAACAAAAATCGCAAATTTCCTTGGAAATCTTTTCTATCCTGATTTTAAAGAAGTAACCATTCAGTTCCAGGGTAATGAAACAATTGACGAAGATGTATTCTATGGTGAGATTGTACAGAAGTCAGGCTTCGGAGCACTTCTTCATAATAACTGGTGTAACCAGGGTAGGGTTGACTTCAGACCTCTTCTCGAAATCTGGGGTCTCAGTCTTGAAAATGTTCTTAACAGTGAATTCAGAGACGGCTACAGACTCGGTAAGAAGCTTCTTGCTGCTGCCATTAATAAGTTTATGTCTGAAGGCCCTGTAAACGCTGCTCTTGAAATCATCAATATCTATTCAAAGAGCTATGTACTTTTCCTTTATGATGCAACCCTTTCTTTGTTTGCTCCCAAGCTTGCAGCTGATGTTATTGAGCCTGATGAGCTCAAAACAATGGAAGGTCTCTTCAATCTCATTTTCAACAATAACAATCACGAATTCAAAAACAGCACTCCCAACTATGACACTTCAAAGCTACAGTTTGTAACAATGCCTTCCAACCGTTTCAGAATGGCTAAGGATACAACAGAACTTTTCCTTTACATAATCATTTATTCAAACATAAACTGCAGATTTAGAAACAATGCAGCTGTTATTGAAGGCATGAAGGGTGAAGATGCAAGAATCAATTCAGCCATTGATGTTTTCCTTAAGGGTGACCTTAATGAATTTGTGGCTGACCTTTCAAATCTCTTCATGGAGAATATTCAGCAGGCTCCAAATGATATTTTCTCATCAATTCTTAACACAATTTCAAAATTCATTAAAATGATTGCAGACTATTTTGATAATCTTTTCGCAATCATAACAGGTGAGAAGGAATATCCGAGACCGTAAATTAAAATTTGCCGTATCTTTTTGATACGGCAGTTTTTTGCTTTAAAACTTGTCATAGCACATTTATTGTGATAGAATAGACAGGAAATTTGTTTGTGAGGTGAATCTTATGAATATTGCCATTATAGGCGGCGGTGCTTCAGGCCTTATCTGTGCTATATCGGCTATGCACAAAGCGAAATCTGTCGGTTCTGAGTGCAGTGTTACTGTTTTTGAACAGAACAGCAGAGTTGGTAAAAAGCTTTTGTCAACGGGTAACGGCAGATGTAATATGCTCAATACGGATTCATCTCCCTATTATTTTTCAAACAACAATTTTCATTCTTATGCTGTAAAAAAATTTAATGCTCAAAGTAACATTGATTTTTTTAATAGTTTAGGGCTTTACACAAAAACGGACAGTGAAGGCAGGGTATATCCTTTAAGTAATCAGGCAACAACAGTACTTGATGCTCTCCGTCTTGAGTGTGAGCGCTGTCATGTGAAAACTGTTACCGATTGTGAAATCAAAAAAATTAAACCCGTAAAAGATGGCTTTATTCTGAACAACGATATGTATTTTAATAAGATTGTTCTTGCTTGCGGAGGCAAGGCTTCTGTAAAGAACTTCAATGGCTATGAGCTTCTTTCACAGTTGGGACATAAAATAACTGAAATCTCACCTTCACTTTCAAAACTCAATGTTAAAAATCCTAAAGAAGTAAAGCCGCTTCAGGGTATAAGGCATAAAGTAAAGCTGACACTTAACATTGACGGAAGATATGTTGCCGATGAATCCGGTGAAATTCTTTTCACTAATTATGGACTTTCCGGCATTGCCGTTATGCAGCTGTCTGCTTATATCACGCGCATGAAGAAAAAAAGCAGCAAAGTGATTGTTAATGCGGATTTAGCACCTGAGCACAGCTTTGATTTCATTAAAACAGCACTTAAAAGGCTGATTGAGCATGACGTAAACCTTAAAAATGAATATCTTCTTTCAGGGTTTATGCCGAAGAAAATAGGTGAAGCCGTAATCAAGAGTCTTGGCTTTGATTGCTCCGGCAGGGCTTCTGACTTTACGGATGAAAATTTAACGGCTATCTCCAAACGTGTTAAAAAATACCCCTTTGAGATTGAATCTGTCCGTCTCTTTGAGGACGCTCAGGTAACTGCAGGGGGAGCTGACACAAAATACTTTAACCCTGAAACAATGCAATCTAAGCTTTTTAAGGATTTTTATGCCATCGGTGAGGTGCTCGATGTTGACGGGCTTTGCGGAGGCTACAATCTCATGTGGGCATGGTCCAGTGGCAGAGTATGTGGTGAAGCTTTAATCAAATAAATGTACCTGAAAGGTTTTTGAAATGATAAGAATAAATGAAATTAAACAAAGTCTTGACAGCACCAGGGAGGATTTGACAAATGCCTGCTTAAAGGTGCTGAGAATTGACAAAGACCGGATAAAATCAATGACAATTGCCCGTCAGAGTGTTGACAGCAGAAAGAAAGACAATGTTTTTTTCTGCTACACTGTTGATGTTGAAATTGACGGTGATGAAGAAAGAATTCTTAAGAGAATAAACTCAAATAAGCTTCAGATTGTTGAGCCTTATAAATATGAAATGCCTGAAAATAAGCGTGTATCACAGTTCCGACCTGTTGTTGTGGGCTTCGGACCTGCAGGTATTTTTGCTGCTCTCACTCTTGCAAGGGCAGGGCTCAAGCCCCTTGTTCTTGAAAGAGGCAGAGATGTTGAATCCCGAACAAGAGATGTAAACACTTTTTTTAAAACTAAAGTTCTTGACGAAACTTCAAATGTGCAATTCGGTGAGGGCGGAGCAGGAACCTTTTCTGACGGTAAGCTGACAACAGGCATCAAAAATTCACTTTGCAGAAAGGTATTTCTTGAATTTCATGCCCACGGTGCACCTGAAGAAATTCTTTATTCAGGTAAGCCGCACATCGGCACAGATAAGCTCGCAGGTGTTGTTAAAAGCATGCGTGAAGAAATAATAGAGCTTGGCGGCGAGGTTATTTTTGAAGCAAAGCTTACTGACCTTATAATATACAACGGCTCTGTTCAGGGCCTGACATATGAAAAGAACGGTAAAAGCTATGATTTTGAAACTGATACTGCAATTATAGCAATCGGCCACTCTGCAAGGGATACTGTAAAAATGCTGTACGGAAAAGGAATTCAGATGATACAGAAGCCCTTTTCTGTCGGCGCCAGAATTGAACACCCCAGGGAGCTTATTGATAAATCGCAGTACGGTGCTTTTGCAGGTCACAGGGCTCTGGGTGCTGCAGACTACAAATTAGCATGCCACGGAGAACATGAAAGGGGAGCATACACCTTTTGCATGTGTCCCGGAGGTACTGTTGTTGCTGCAACAAGCGAAAAAGGCGGTGTTGTTGTAAACGGTATGAGTGAATGGGCAAGAGACGGCAGAAATTCAAATTCAGCTCTTCTTGTTAACATTTATCCTGAGGATTTCCCGTCAGAGCACGTTCTTTCAGGGTTTGAGCTTCAAAGACAGATGGAACAAAAAGCATTCATCATTGGCGGAGGCGATTACAGTGCACCGTGTCAGCTTGTAGGTGATTTTCTAAATGGTAACAAATCAACAAAGCTTTCTTATGTTGATCCAACCTGTCCGACAGGTGTTACACCTTCTGATATCAGACTTGTTCTTCCCAAGAAGGTTACAGATACAATGGCCGATGCAATTGTGCAGATGGACAAAAAGCTGAAGGGCTTTGCTCTTCACGATGCAGTGCTTACTGCACCCGAGACAAGAAGCTCTTCACCTGTCAGAATTTTACGTGATGATATTTATCAGACAAATGTCAGAGGACTTTACCCTTGCGGTGAGGGTGCAGGCTATGCGGGCGGAATAGTGTCTGCTGCCGTTGACGGTATCAGATGTGCTCATGCAGTACTTGGTGACGAAAGATAAAAAAATCGGTGACTCAGGTCACCGATTTTTCTGTTATCTGATTATTTCGCAGCCCTTGTTTTCAGTTTTACATAGGAATGAGCTTTCGTAGCTATTTCTAAGCTCGTTAAGACAATTCTGAGCTGCTTTTAAATCATCAAACACACCGAATATGCTTGGACCGCTTCCGCTCATGCAGCAGCAGGTGCAGCCGTGCTGTCTCATAATAGCTTTGATAACAGCTCTGTCAGTTACCTCAATAAACTGCTCAAACACATTGCCGACTCTTTCACTGATTCTGCTCCAATCACCGTTTGCCGCTGAAATGAGCATGCCCTTTGTGTCAAGATGCCGCACTCTTTCCGCAGTATCAAAGGCGGCATATGCTTTGCCTGTTGAAACATCCTGCTGAGGCTTTACAATAATAACATATCTTTCCTCAAGGTCTGGAAGATGGGAAAGCACTGTGCCCGTATACTGAGCCATCATTGTGCCTCCAAGTGCACAGAAGGGGACATCAGAGCCCACTTTTGAGCCGATGTTGATGATATCCTTTTCAGTAAGCTTTGACTCAAATAATTCGTTCAGTGCAACGATTACTGCGGCTCCGTCGGCACTTCCGCCTGCAAGCCCCGCGGCATGAGGAATTTTTTTGTCGATATGAATCTTTATTCCTTTATTTTCAATTTTAGTAAATCCGAAATAAGCCACTGCAGCCTTGTATGCAATGTTTTTTTCATCGCATGGAATATCGGGTATGCTGCATGTGATTTCAATCTTTCTTTTTCCGGTTTTTTCAACCGTTACGGTATCGTAAAGTCCGACAGACTGCATAATCATGAAAAGGTCATGATATCCGTTTGGAAGTGTTGAAAGTATATCAAGCATGAGGTTGATTTTGGCATTGGCTTTAACAGTCACCTTCATTTTTCTTCCTCCTTTTTCAATCTTTATATTATTATTATAATCAATATCTCTTATATTAGCAACTGAAAATTAACAAATTAAAATAATATAATATTTATTTTTGCATTGACTTTTAATGATATATGTGCTAGAATTATTTGAACGAAAACAGCAAAGAGAGAAACCGGCAAGGTTGCTAAGGCTTTTTTGTCAATGCTGCATATTTTGCAGATCGATAAAAACCTTGCTATGCAGGGTTCTTTTTTTAT
Source organism: Acutalibacteraceae bacterium (assembly GCA_045604105.1). Lineage (GTDB taxonomy): Bacteria > Bacillota > Clostridia > Oscillospirales > Acutalibacteraceae > UBA6857. The sequence continues at coordinate 41,680 of JAZUNJ010000055.1, forward strand.
GAATAAAGTTAAATCAGGAGGTTATCATGAACGGATTGTTTAAAGCTGAAAAGATATATCGTTCCGGTACTTTTGATTCTTCATTACTTGCTGTTAAGGACGGAATTATTGTTTCTGAAAATAATGACCTAGATGTTATTGATTTCGGCAATGCTTATATTTTTCCCGGTTTCGCAGATGTGCATGTTCATTTGCGTGAGCCGGGTTTTTCTTATAAAGAAACCATAAAAACAGGCACTGAAGCTTGTGCACACGGGGGATATACAGCAGTGTGCTCAATGCCCAACCTTAATCCCGTTCCCGACAGTGTGGAGAATCTTCAGGCACAGCTGGATATTATTGAAAGGGATGCACAAATAAATGTCTATCCCTATGGCTCAATAACTGTGGGACAGATGGGAGAAGAGCTTTCAGACATGGAAGCTATGAGTGAAAGGGTAATTGCTTTTTCCGATGACGGCAGAGGTGTTCAGTCTGATGAAATGATGGAAAATGCAATGCTTAGGGCGAAGAAGCTTTCCAAAATGATTGTTGCCCACTGTGAAGTCAATGAGCTTTTAAAGGGTGGATATATCCACGACGGTGAATATGCAAGGAAGCACGGACATAAGGGTATCTGCTCTGAAAGTGAATGGGTACAGATTGCAAGAGACATTGAGCTTGTCAAGAAAACAGGCTGCTCCTACCATGTTTGTCACATCTCAACAAAGGAAAGTGTTGATATTATAAGAAAAGCCAAGGCAGAGGGTGTTGACATCACCTGCGAAACAGGTCCTCATTATCTCGTTCTTTCCGATAAGGATTTACAGGAGGACGGCAGATTTAAAATGAATCCTCCCCTTCGCTCAGAAGAAGACAGACTCGCTCTCATTGAAGGAATCAAGGATGGAACAATCGACATGATTGCAACAGACCATGCACCGCACAGTGCTGAAGAAAAGAGCAAGGGTCTTTCAAAAAGTGCAATGGGCATTGTCGGCATAGAAACTGCCTTCTCTGTGCTTTATACTGAGCTTGTTCTGAATGGGATAATTTCCCTGGAAAAGCTTGTAGAGCTTCTTGCAATTAATCCGAGAAAGCGCTTCGGCATAGTCGGTGGCACAGAAGTCGGTCAGTCGGCAGATTTCACTGTAATTGATCTTGATGCCGAATATGAAATTAACCCTGATGAGTTTTATTCAAAGGGCAGAGCAACTCCTTTCACAGGAAAAAGGGTTAAGGGAAAGGTTTTGCATACTTATGTTAAGGGTGAAAAGATTTTTTGATTTGAAAGGACAGGAAAATGAAACAAGGTATTTATAAGGTTCTGAAAAACGAACAGCTTACCAAAACAGTATTCCGCATGGTTCTTGAGGGTGATACATCAGCTCTTACTGCACCCGGTCAGTTTGTGAATCTCACTGTTGAAGGCTGTTATTTAAGACGTCCTATCTCAGTTTACGATTGGGATGACAGAACAATCACAATCATATATAAGGTTGTGGGTGAGGGTACAGAAAAAATGGCAATGTGGGAAGACGGCTATGAATGTGATGTTCTCACAGGTCTCGGTAACGGCTTCGATGTGACGAGAAGTGGTGATAAGCCTCTTTTAATCGGCGGCGGTGTTGGTGTACCTCCCATGTACGGCCTTTGCAAAAGACTTATTGCACAGGGAAAAAAGCCCACTGTAATTCTCGGTTTCAACAATTCAGATGAAATTTTCTCTAAAGAGGATTTTGAAGCTCTCGGTGCAGAAACAGTCGTTACAACTGTTGACGGCTCCTTTGGTGTAAAGGGCTTTGTTACAGATGCTATGAAGGACATTGACTACTCATATTTCTATACCTGCGGTCCCTTGCCCATGTTTAGAGCAATTGAAAAAACTGCCACAGGCAGCGGTGAATACAGCTTTGAAGAGAGAATGGGCTGTGGCTTCGGCGCTTGTATGGGCTGCAGCTGCAAAACCAAATACGGCAACAAGAGAATATGCAAGGACGGTCCTGTTCTTGAGAAGGAGGAGATAATATGGGCAGACTGAGCGTAAATCTTTCAGGCGTACAGCTTGATAACCCCATAATCCCCGCCAGCGGCACCTTCGGCTTCGGCTTTGAGGTTTCTGAGCTTTACGATATAAATATCCTCGGCTCCCTCTCCTTCAAGGGTACCACCATGGAGCCGCGCTTCGGCAACCCCACTCCGAGAATCGCAGAATGCACCGCAGGCATGATAAACTCTGTCGGTCTGCAGAACCCCGGAATCGACAGGGTAATAGCAGAGGAACTGCCGAAATTAAAGGCAGTTTTCCACAAGCCGCTCGTTGCAAACATCAGCGGCTTTGCAGTGGAAGAGTATGTACACTGCTGCGAAAAGATAAACGACCATGCTGATATTATCGAGGTCAATGTAAGCTGCCCCAACGTTCACAACGGCGGCATGAGCTTCGGCACTGATCGCAAAAACGTTGAGGCTGTCACCAAGGGTGTCAAGGCTGTTACCACAAAGCCTGTGTATGTAAA
>JAZUNJ010000056.1:0-27125 GCA_045604105.1 Acutalibacteraceae bacterium
CCGAACTCAAGAAGGGCGTTGAAGAAGACATCCTCAAGAGAAAGAACGAAAGTGCACAGCACGCTTTTGAAGATGCAGTTATTGAAGCTCTTGTTGAAAACGTTGAGGGTGAAATCCCCGAATGTATGTTTGACAACAAGGCTCAGGAAAACGTTGACTCATTTGCTCAGAGAATCGGCCAGCAGGGCATCGACCTTGACACATATCTTATGTATATGGGTATGGACAGAGCAATGTTTGAAAGCCAGATGAGAGAAAGAGCAGTTGCCGATGTTAAGATTGAGCTTGCTGTTGAAAAGATCATCGAGCTTGAAGGTATCAAGGCTTCGGAAGAAGCAATTGCTGAAGAATACACCAAGATGAGCGAAATGTATCAGATTGATGTTGAAAAGCTTAAGACAATCGTTTCAGAAGCAACAGTTTCAGCTGAAATCGCAAGACAGGAAGCTATCAAGCTTGTTATAGATTCAGCAAAGGCTAAGAAGCCCGCTGCAAAGAAAGCAACAAAGAAGGCTGCTCCCAAGAAGGAAGAAGCTGCTGAAGGCGAAGCTGAAGAAAAGCCCGCCAAGAAGCCCGCTGCCAAGAAAACAACAACCAAGAAGGCAGCTGCAAAGAAAGAAGAAGCTAAGGAAGAAACAGCTGAATAATTCTTTCAAATCCAAACTATACTTAAATATGAGATTACAGAATAAACCGGTTTAACAGCCGGTTTATTCACTAATTTGCGGAGAAAGGATTGATTTTAATGGCATTAGTACCCTACGTTGTTGTACAGACTAACAGAGGCGTGCGTTCATACGACATTTTTTCCCGCCTTTTGAATGACAGAATCATCGTTCTTTCCGATGAGGTTAATGACGCAACCGCAAGCATTGTTGTTGCTCAGCTTCTTTACCTTGAAGGTCAGGACCCTGAAAAAGATATCAGCCTCTATATCAACAGCCCCGGCGGTTCTGTAACAGCAGGTATGGCTATCTACGATACAATGCAGTATATCAAGTGTGATGTTTCAACAATCTGTATGGGTCTTGCAGCCTCAATGGGAGCATTCCTGCTTTCATCGGGAACAAAGGGCAAAAGATATGCTCTTCCCAACAGTGAAATCATGATTCACCAGCCCTCAGGCGGTGCAAAGGGTCAGGCAACAGATATCAAAATTGTTGCAGACCATATTTTAAGAACAAAAGCAAAGCTCAATAAGATTCTTGCCGAAAACACCGGCAAAGACATTGAGGTTATCGCTCAGGATACAGAGCGTGACAACTTCATGACTGCTGAAGAGGCACTTCAATACGGTCTTGTTGACAAAATTCTTGATAAAAGAAATTAAGGGGTAATCACATGGCGCGAGACGGTGATATGCAGGATAAATCTGTAAGATGCTCATTTTGCAACAAAACTCAAAGTGAAGTCAGAACTCTCATTGCCGGTCCCGGTGTGTTCATCTGTGATGAATGTATCGGCGTTTGCCAGAACATTGTTGAAGGCGAAGCAGAATCTGCAATAGAAAACAAAAAAGACAGAGACGATCTTGCACTTTTGAAAAAGCCGCACGAAATCAAGGCACTTCTTGATGAATATGTTATTGGTCAGGATGAAGCAAAAAAAGCCTTGAGTGTAGGCGTTTATAACCACTATAAAAGAATTTACATGGGTGAGGAAAGCGATGTTGAAATAACAAAAAGCAACATTCTTATGCTTGGTCCCACCGGTGTGGGTAAAACAATGCTTGCCCAGACTCTTGCAAAAATTCTTGATGTACCTTTTGCAATTGCAGATGCAACCACCCTCACAGAGGCAGGTTATGTCGGTGAAGACGTTGAGAACATTCTTCTCAGACTTATTCAGGCAGCTGATTTCGACATTGAAAGAGCAGAAAAAGGTATTATCTATGTTGATGAAATTGATAAAATCGGCAGAAAAAGCGAAAGCACCTCAATTACACGTGATGTAAGCGGTGAGGGTGTTCAGCAGGCACTTCTGAAAATTCTTGAGGGAACTGTTTCAAATGTTCCTCCTCAGGGTGGAAGAAAGCATCCACAGCAGGAATTTATTCAGATTGACACAAAGAACATACTTTTCATCTGTGCAGGCTCTTTTGAAGGCATTGAAAAAATTGTTGAAAAAAGAATGGGCAATTCGGGCCTTGGCTTCGGTGCAGAAATCAGAACTAAAAAGGAAATTGAGGAAAGCAAGATAATGCACAAGGTTATGCACCATGACCTTGTAAAGTTCGGTCTTATTCCCGAACTTGTGGGACGTCTTCCCGTTATCACTGCCCTTGATGACCTTGATGAGTCGGCTCTTATCAGAATTATGACAGAGCCTAAAAATGCCCTTGTTAAGCAGTATCAGTACATTTTTTCAATTGACGGTGTTGAGTTGTGCTTTGAAGAGGATGCACTCAAGGCAATTGCAGAAAAAACTCTTGAAGCTAAAACCGGTGCACGAGGTCTTCGCTCAATAATGGAAAAGCTGCTCATCAGATATATGTATGATGTTCCTTCAAAGGCGGTTGAAGGCAAGCTTACCGTTACAAAGGCATCAGTCCTAGGTGAAGAAGAGGCTGTTTTCACTCCGAACAGTTAAAATCGGAAAATAAAAGTAAAAAGTAGTCTCAACACAAGGAAAAAATAAGTTAATACTATTGACTTTTAATAAATCCTTGTGATAAAATACCATAGTATAAATTATCGGAGGTTTAATGAAATGACAGTTCTTCAGTATGTATTATCAATTGTTCTTATTATAATTGCTGTTGCAATCATTGTTCTTGTTATCGCTCAGGAAAGCAAGCAGAAGGGTCTTTCAGGCACAATCGGTGGTGCTGCAGAAACATTCTTCGGCAAGAATAAGGGCAGAACTAATGAAGCAAAGCTTGCTTTGTTCACAAAAATTGCAGGCACAATCTTCTTCGTTCTTTCTTTTGTATCAGCTCTTCTCATTCTTTTCGGTGCATAAGAAACATCAAAAACGGTTTAGCAGGTAAGTTTAACTTACCTGCTTTCTTTTTTTCTTTCTCCTGTTTCGACATAAAAGTCATGTCCCGGATACTATAATTAATTGGGTGATGAAAATGACTGAAGTAATTTATGCCGATGTCCTCTTTGTGCTGAATGTTTATGTTACCTATGCTCTTTTATCCCTGACGGGTATTATATGCCGTAAAAAGCGAAATCCTTTGAAGCTTCTGCTATCCTCCTTTTTAGCCGGCATGTATTCTCTTATTATTCTGATTCCCGGTTTAAACGAAGCTTTAACAGCACTCACAAGAATACCGGTGGCTTTGTTTTTTTGCCTTCTTGCCTTCGGCTTTTCATCAAAAAAGACCTGTCTCAGGCTTTGGCTGACCTTTCTTGCGATAAGCTTTGCTTTTGCAGGGATAATGCTGTTTTTGTGGTTTTTCTTTTCTCCTCAGGGAATGTATTATAACAACGGTATTGTATATTTCAATATTGACACGTCAACGCTGGTTATACTCACAGTAATATGCTATCTGCTTTTGTCCTTGTGTCAACGGTATATAAAAAGCAGGGTGCCCTCTGACACGGTGTATGACTGTGAGGTTTTTCTCAGGGATACTTCTGTTTGGTGTCACTGCTTTCTTGATACGGGAAACAGCCTCACAGACCCTTACACAGGCTTTCCTGTTGTAATAATAACAAAGGAAATATCTCAGAAAATTCTGCCGGAGATTGCTTTTGATGAACTGAAAGCAGGGGATGTACCTTTCAGACTGATACCCTGCAGCGGAATATCAGGCAGTAAGCTTCTTCAAAGCTTCAGATGTGATAAAATTCGCATAAAGGGGCTTCAAAGGGATTTTTCCATTAAAGATGTGATAATAGCTATAACCGATGAAAGGATTCACGGCGGAAGCTTTGACGGCATTTTACCGCCACAGATTTTTGAATATCACACACATAAAAAGGAGGCTGACTTTGATAATGAAACTCAAAGCCTTACTGTTAAAAATTAAAAAACGCATAGCTGATGTGTTCGGAAAGGAAAATGATATATGGTACATAAACGGACCGGAAAACCTTCCTGCACCACTCAGCAAGGAGAAAGAAAATCAGCTGCTTTGTGAAATTGAAAGGGGAGAGACAGCCAAGCGTGAGCTTTTGGTAATACATAATCTTCGTCTTGTTGTGTATATTGCAAGAAAATTTGAAAATACGGGAATCGGAATTGAAGACCTGGTTTCAATCGGCACAATAGGCCTTATAAAGGCGGTAAACACCTTTTGTCCCTCAAAAAAAATTAAGCTTGCAACCTATGCTTCACGGTGCATTGAAAACGAGATTCTTATGTATATGCGAAAAACTGCAAACCGTAAAAATGAGCTGAGCTTTGACGAGCCGCTTAATGTTGACTGGGACGGAAACGAGCTGCTTTTGTCAGATGTTCTCGGTTCAGACAGTGATGTTGTGAACCGTAATATTGAGTATCAGGACGAAAAGAGGCAGCTTTTAAAGGTAGTTTCAGGTCTTCCCGAAAGAGAAAAGCAGATTATGACAATGCGTTTTGGTCTTTTCGGCTCAAGGGAGTATACACAAAAGCAGGTTGCCGATATGCTGGATATCTCTCAAAGCTACATTTCACGCCTTGAAAAAAGAATAATTGAAAAGCTTAAAAGAGAGCTTGAAAGGATGGAATAAAATACGGGCTGCACTTCCTTGTGAAGTGCAGCCCACTGTCTTTTGTTTATTTGGTAGTTGCGGAAATTCTTGCCGTATATTTACCGTATACCCAGCAGTCATCAATCTTGTCAGCCTGAATTGAAATGTTTGAAACCTCAACTGTCTGAGCACCGCTTCTTGCAAGGTTCAGTGATGAAACATTAATCTCAACCTGAATATCGTCAATGGTAATTTTTTCAAGGCTTTCCTTTGGTCCTATAAGGACGATTCTGTCAATGTTACTGTTATCGTAATCAATTGTATAATTGAAATCCTCATTACCGTTAAGATAAACTATTTTGCCCGGAGCACTGTCAAGAGTCTTTCGGCTCATTGAAGACATATCAATTTCAACCACGAATTCCTCAATGGACTTGTCAACAACACTTGCACCAAGCTTTTCGTCAATATTAAAGGTGAACCTGTTGACCTTGTTCTGAATTTCTCTGAAATCCACAGTACCCACATAAAGCTTTTCAAGGTCTTCACTGTCCTTTGGATTATAAAGAATTTCAACCTCATCGGGAGAAATCAGCGCTTTCGGAGGATTGTCAGTGTAAACCACAGGCTGATTGATGAACTTGACATCAACGGGAACCTTACCTGTAACATAGACGGGAACGGTTACCGTTGCAGGGTTTGCTTCATCGTTTATGCTTTCGCAGGTGAGAAATTCCGATTTTGCAGAGCTTTCAAATTTATAGGAAATCTGAGCAGGTACCTCTGTTGAAGCTGTAAGAGGAATGCTTTCTTCAGGTATTTCAGCCTCGAAGTAAACATTCTGGAGCTTATTGAGAACAGATACGGGACCTGTGATATCAACTGTGCTCATTGAAGCAACGGGCTGACCTACAGTATACTTACCGTCAGAAAGGGTGGCAAGATCATTTTTCAGCTTTGCTTCAACATTGAAGGTCTGAGTGGCCTTTCTGTCATAAAAAACAGCAATTGAAGATGGGCTTATGGAGGTTATTTCAACGTCTCCGCCAACACCGTCGGCAAGCTTTGCCGTAAGATTAAGAAGCTTATAGCCTGAAGAGTCAATGTATGTGCCTGCAGCTTCAACGATAATATCATCTCTTGAAACTGCATTTGAATTGATGTTATAAGCCTTGCCTGAAATTTCAACATCAACATAAAGCTTTTCGTCTGCAACAAAATAAACATAATCAGAGCCGTCTGACAAGGTGTTGCTTAAGGAAATTTTAACATCGCTTACCGTTCTCACGGTTTCTTCACTGTAATTTATTTTAGCTGCACCCCATATAAGCACAGCCAGCACGATTGAAAAGACCATGAGAAACTTATTGTTGTAAAACAGGGATTCCAGCTTACTTTTTTTGTTGTTTGCCATCGTTTTTCCTCCGTCTGATTTTGAATGTTCTTCCTTTTTCGTCCTCTTCTTCGGAAACAAGGAAGTCTGTCAGAGCAGCAAGAAGCTCACCTAAGGAAATACCTCTTTCAAGAACTCCGCCCTGAGAAACAGAAATCTGTCCTGTTTCCTCTGAAACCACAACAATAAGTGCGTCACTGCTTTCACTCATTCCCACAGCAGCTCTGTGTCTTGTTCCCAGCTCTAAGCTCAGCTCAGACTGAGTGAGGGGAAGAATACAGCCTGCAGAATGAATACGGTTGTCTCTTATAATAAGTGCTCCGTCATGAAGGGGAGCCTTCGGGAAGAATATGTTTTCAATAACGGGTGCAGTTATTGAAGAGTCCACACGGCTGCCTGAGGAAACAATTTCATCAAGGGGAATGTTTCCTTCAATAACAATAAGTGCACCTACCTTCTGCTCGCTCATGTTTGAAACAGCCTTTGAGATGTTTGAAACCGAGGCGCGCATTTCATCCTTTGCAACCTCGTCGTTTTTGCCAAGGAAGCTGAGCACTCTTCTGTAATCACCGCGACCGAAGGATTCAATAGCGTGGCGGATTTCCGGCTGGAAAAGCAGAATAATAACAAGAACGATATCACCGAAAAGCTGGCTGAAAAGAAAGCTGCTGGCAGACATGTTGAGGGCAGACACAACAAGGTAAATTAGGCCCAGAAAAGCAATACCCTTAACAAGGTTGAAGGCTCTGGTTTTTCTCACAAGCTTGATGCAGTAATAAAGAGCCATTGCCACAAGTAAAATATCAATCAGGTCATACCATTCAACGGACCTGACAAGTCTCATTAAGCCATCTGAAATATTTGTGAAAAATTCTGCCATATTTTCCTCCGTGATCTATACTCAGTTATATAATATCAATCTTATATTAATATATTATCACAAAATTTTTCCCAATGCAATTTTATTCAGGCAAAATACTAAATTTTTTATATCTTTTTTTGTGTTGAATACCCCTGTGCTGACCCTCACTGTGCCGCTGGATTCGGTTGAATAGGTGCTGTGGGCAAGATAAGAGCAGTGATAACCGGCCCTTACGGCAATATTGCACTTATCAAGAAGTGCCGCCGCTTGTTCACTGTGCATGTCAACAAAATTAAAGGAAAGCACATTTGACGGTGTATCGGAGAGCATTTCATCATAAACAGTAACCTTTGCAACAGAGTACAAATCCTCTTTTAACATGCTTATAAGGCAGTGCTCCTTCTGCAGAATTGCTCTTTCACCGCCGTATTTCTTTATGAATTCAATGCCCTCATGAAGCCCTGCAATTCCGGGAAGGTTGGCAGTTCCGCTTTCAAGCTTATCGGGGTAAATCAAGGGCTGCTCAGGGGAAAGAGAGCTGCTTCCCGTGCCACCCTGAAAAAATGAGTCAATGTCAGTGCTTTTCCCGAGAATGAGAACACCTGTTCCCATCGGACCCAGAAGTCCCTTGTGTCCCGGCATGCACAGGATGTCAACAGCCATCTCTTCCATGCTGATTTTATGGCTTCCCGCACCTTGGGCGGCGTCAAGAATAAAGCGTATATTATTTGCTCTGCAATATCTTCCCAGCTTTTCAAAGGGCAGCACGGTGCCGAACACATTTGAGACCATTGTGCACACAGCAAGAGTGGTGTTGCTTTTAATTGAAGAGACAAAGCTTCTGAAGGTTTCCTCATGGCTTGAAGGGTTCACTTCAAAAACATCATAAGTAATGATACCCTCTTCACTCAGCTTGTGCACAGGCCTCAGAACAGAGTTGTGTTCAAGGGAGGAGATAACCACATGGTCGCCTTTTTTCACACTGCCTTTGATTGCCGTGTTAAGGGCAGAGGTGCAGTTATTTGTGAAAATCACTCTTTCCTCCGGGGCTGAGAAAAAATCGGCAAGGGCACTGCGGCAGGAGTAAACAAGCTGACCTGCCTTCATGGTCATACGGTGACCTCCTCTTCCCGGGTTTGCGCCGAAAACACTCTGTGCCCGTGTCATGGCATATATGACCTTGTCGGGCTTTGGAAATGATGTTGCTGCATTGTCAAGATAAATCATAATCGTTCACGGTAGCTTTCTACGCCTAAATTGGGTATATTGTTATCCCTGATAATATCATAGGCGTTCCAGATATTATCTTTGACAAACAGTGCAAAATTACAGCCCTGTCTGTGGTTGGGATTAGGATTGCGCCGTAGCTGAGAATTTATATTGTGCTTAGAAAGGAGATTGACGGCCTTTTCGCCGTAAGTCTGGCTTTCAAACTTTATATATGTGTAGTTCATTGTTTTCCCTCCACCTTATGGTTTAATTTATATTTCATTATATGAAGCTGATAAATTAACCGTGACACGGTTGACCGTAAAAGGGAAATGTTGTATACTGAGAATAATATATTCACAAGAGGAAAAGAAATATGAACCTACACTTCAAAAACGGCAGATTCAGAATTATGCAGATTGCCGACATTCAGGAGGATATACCTGTAAATCCCGACACAATCAGGCTCATTGACCTTGCTCTCGAAAGGGAAAAGCCTGACCTTGTTGTTCTCACGGGAGACCAGGTGCAGGGCTATTCCCGTTGCTACCGTGATGATACATATAATAAAGTCAGACAGTGCATTGATTCCTTTCTTGAGCCCGTTGTAAGGCGCGGTGTTCCCTTTTGCTTTACCTTCGGCAACCATGATGATGACTGCGGCATATCTAAGGCAGAGCAGCTTAAAATGTATTCAGACCACCCCTTGTGCGTTCTCGGTGAAACTGAGGACCGCCTTGATGAGGGTACCTTCAGCATTAAAATCAAAGGCAGTGCAGATGACGGTGACGCTCTCGTGCTGTACCTTGTTGATACGGGCAAAAAGCAGAAGGACGGAAAATATGCTCCCATGACAAAGGAAAGAATCGGATGGCTTAAGAATCAGAAGAAGAAAAACGGATATCTTCCTGCAGTTCTTTTTCAGCACATACCATTTCCTGAGTATTACGAGGTTCTTGAAAGGTGCTCAATGTTCAGAAAGGGTGCCGCTGAAGCCTTTCATTCAAGAAAGAATACTTATTACACCTTGCCTGAAAAGGGCAGGGAAGAAGGGGAGTTCATGGGGGAAACACCGGGCTCTCCCGAGGTTAATAACGGACAGTTCGAAGAAATTAAAAAAGACGGTGATATTTTTGCCGTATGGGTCGGCCATGATCACATAAACAGCTTCAGAAGAAATTACTGCGGTGTTGATCTTGGCTACTGTCAGGGTGCAGGCTTCAATACCTACGGTCCCGGCGGAAAAAGAGGAGTCAGAATTTTCGATTTTGAAGAATCAGATGTCAGAAATTACAAAACCCATGCAGTAACAGCTTCTGAGCTCTGGGATTTCAAGCCCTCCACACCTGTCAGGGAGTTTTTCTTCACTCATATGCCCTCATCTCTTGACAGAGCTATAAGTGTATCCAAAAAGGTGTGCATGGCAGCAGCAGTTGCGGCAGCAACAGGTGTTTTAATAAACAAACTCATATAAATTCAAAAAAGGAGACTGAAATTATGCCTTTTGCAGCAGGATACGGAAAAACAAATGTAGATTTACTTTTTGAAAAAATGCCCCGTCTTCCCGAAGAGGGGGAGGAGATTTTCACAGACAGCTTTTCACTGTGCCTTGGCGGCGGTGTGCCGGGTACCATGGTGACTCTCGGAAGATTAGGTGTTGAATGTAAAACCGTAACAGAGCTTTCCGGAGATATGTTTTCCCAATTTGCCCTTTCTGAATTCAGAAAGGCAGGCGTTGAGCCCATTAATGTTTACGAGGGTAAAAAAATAGCAGTGAACATAACAGCAGGAGCTATTACAAAAAATGACCGCACCTTCTGGTCATACGGCAACCCCGATAAAACTGTCGATGCCGAAAAAATATATAATTCCCTCAAGGGTGCAAAGGTTGTTGCAATGCATGAGGACCACCCCGAGATTTACAGAAGACTCAAAAATGAGGGCACAACCGTTATCCTTGACACAGGCTTTATTGAGGGCATGAGCCTTGAAGGCTACAAGGGTATGCTTGAAATTGCAGACTACTATCTTCCCAACAGAAAGGAAGCAACAATCCTCACAGGTGAGGCTGACCCGAAAAAGGCTGTCAGAAAGCTTGGTGAATACCTTGAAACAGCCATCATGAAGCTTGATAAGGAGGGCTGTCTTATCTATAAGGACGGAAGGTACACCCTTGTAAAAAGTATTGACGAGTTTGCCCATGTTGATTCAACGGGTGCAGGCGACGCCTTCTTTGCAGGCTTCACCTACGGTATCATGAAGGATGAGCCCATTGAAAAATGCGTTCTTTACGGCAATATCACAGGCGGTAAGTGTGTGACCGCAGTTGGCTGCACAACAGCATATTTCAATGAGCAAGAGCTTCTTTCAATGGCTGAAAAGTATAAAAACAACATTATTGAAAATTATTGAGGAGCATATATGGAACAAAAAAAGTATTCCGATTGGCTTGTTGTGTCTGATATTGACGGAACACTCAACAACAAGGCACGTAAGACTCCGGAAGTAAACACAAGGGCAATAGAACGCTTTGTTCATACTTTAGGCGGCAGCTTTACCTTAGCTTCGGCAAGAAACGTTCAGTCACTTGCTCCTCACTATAAAAGGCTGCCTGATGTGAAAACCCCTGCAATTGTGCTTAACGGTGCAGGTATATATGATTTCACAAAGGAAGAAATGCTGTGGTTCAATCCCATTCACGAAGAGGGGAAGGAGATTGTTAAAAAATGCATGAAAAGGTTCAGCCTTCTTGAAATCGGAATTTTCACTGAGGACATGATTTATCTTGTAAGACCCCGTATCTGCTCACCTGTTATGATGTGGCTTGACAAGCTCACTCACAAAAGGATGAATTCTGTTGATGAGGTGCCCCAATGCAACTGGGGAAAGGTTATTTTCTTCTGCATGCCCTGGATGAAGCAGAAAATCAGAAAATATGCCGAGTCCCTGTCATCGGAAAAGCTCAGCTATATTGATACAACTGCCGCATCCTTTGATTTAGTCAGCAGCACAACCCACAAGGGAAATGCAGTGCTTGAACTCGCAAGGCTTCTGGGCATACCTTCGAAGAACATCGGTGCAATAGGTGATTATTATAACGACCTTGATATGCTGAAGACTATTGAGCACCCTGCCTGCTGCAAGCAGGCTCCCGAAGGGCTTCATGCCGTTTGCGAATTTCATGCCTGCCACTGTAATGACGGCGCCGTTGCAGATTTTCTCAGATACATAGAAAACACCTATTAAATATTTCAAAAATAATCCGCTGTGTGTTGACACATTGCGGATTTTTGTTATATAATCATTAAGAAGCACTTTATTCTATTAACTTTTGAAAGGAAATGTTAAATCATGAAGAAAATAATTTCCATTTTGCTCACAGCTTTAATGCTTTTTGCAATGTCTGTACCTGCTTTTGCAGCAGAGGCTGAACAGCCTGAAATCAAGGAATATGACGGCAACCCCGTTGTTATTGTAAGAGGTATTGATTTTGCAGGTCTTACCTATGAGGACGGAAGCAACGCTCTTCTTTCAATGAATTATGTTGAGCTTTTCGGTGTTCTTATTGACACACTTCTCACAAGGTTTGCCCTTAAGGATGAGGAGGCACTTGCAGACGGTATTTTTGAGCTTGCTGAAAGCATTCTTTCACCCATTGCAGCTGATAAGGAAGGCAATTCAGTGAAAGAGGTTACAATGGTTCAGTATCCCGAATCAATGGCATCATATCCCGAATTTACAGAAAATCTTGTTGATTCAACGGAGCTTGGCATTGTAAAGAATTCAATTGAAAAATACGGCGCAGAAAATACATATTTCTTCACCTATGACTGGAGAAAAACTCCCGAGCAGCTTGCAGGTGAGCTCAATGCACTCATTGAAACTGCAAAAGGTGACCACAATAAGAGCCAGGTTAACATCATCTGTGCTTCCATGGGCTGCATGGTAACAACTGCATATATGTACTATTACGGAACAGACAGCATCAATTCCGCTGTGTACCTTTCAGGTGCACAAAACGGTACCTATGTTGCAGGTGATGCTCTCAACGGCAGAATCGATTTCAACACAGACACAATCATCAATGTTATCAACAGTGCAACAGGCGACAATCTTCTTGTTAAGTTAGTTCTTAAGGTGTTTGATGCACTCGGAGCCTTCGATTTCCTCACAGACTTCATAAATGAATTTGTTGCAGAAAACTTTGACAAGGCAAATGATATCGTTCTGCGTGACAACATGGGCACACTTTGCGGCTTCTGGGCACTTTGTCCCGATGACGATTTCTACACAGGTATTGAAACCATCTTCGGCGGTCATGAAGAGGAGTATGCAGTTCTTCTCGGTAAGCTTGAGGAAACAGGAAAATTTGTCTGCAGCACAGAAGAAACACTTCAGTCAGCAAAGAATAACGGCGTTAAGCTTACCTTCGTTTCAAACTACAACATCGGTCTTGTTCCCGTATACGAAAGATCAAACCTTAACGGTGACATGGTTCTTGAAGCTGAGCTTACCTCAAACTTTGCAACCTTTGCTCCTCTTAAGGGAACTCTTACAGATGAGCAGCTTGCAGGCAAGGATGAAAAATACATTTCAGCCGATAAGGTAATTGATGCTTCAACAGCACTCTTCCCCGATAACACATGGTTTGTTAAGGATGCTCCTCATGTTGCAGCAGATTACGGCAGTGAATACGGTGAATTTGCTTTCACTCTTCTTGAAAGTGAAGTTCAGCCTGATGTAAACATGTTCGAAGAATATCCTCAGTTCATGATTACAGACGAAAGCCTTAATCTTTTCGCACTTAAATAATAAAATCAGTTTAACATTCCTCTGCCCTGCCGATAATAAAGCAGGGCGGTGATTTTTTATGACTTCAAAATTACGTATGAAGGGCAGCATGCTCGTTTCGGGCAATGCAGGGTTTTTGACTCTCACTCTTGCAACGGCAACGGTAATTGTGCTTTGTGCAAATCTGTCAGTTGTTCTTTACGAGGTAACGCTGAGGCAGCAGGTGCATAAGCTCTTTGGTGAATATGAAAATGCAGTGAATTTAATTTTGTCTGTTTTTATCATTTTGTTCTGCCTTTCCGTTTACAGCAGTGCAAAGCTCGGTACAGACAGATTCCTTCTCAGAAGGGCACAGAAAAAAGGCGGCACGGCAGGGGATATATTTTATTATTTTCATCCCCTGAGGGCAGTCGGTGCCTTTTTCTTTACATCAAAAATGCTTTTTGTGAAGCTTCTTGTAACGGCACTTTCATTTTTCCCTTTTCTTCTTTGCTGTGTTCTTATTTATAATCTTATGAAAAACAATGTATCCCTTCTGGTTGCATATTTCATGGCAGGGGGCTGCCTTGCTTTTCTTATAAGCGGAATTGTATTTTATAAGGAAATTACCCTTTCCTTTTTTCTTGCACCCTATTATTTCATTGAAGGCAGATATGTTTCCTTTTCTCATCTCATTGCATCCTCACAAAAGGATATGCAAAGCCGTAAAAAAGTCTTAAGAAGGTTGAAAATAAGCTTTTCGGGCTGGCTTTTTCTTTGCATTTTTGTTTTACCTGTGGGCTATGTGTGGAGCTATTACAAGCAGACAATGGCTCTTGCAGCTGAAGCTTTTATGAAGAATTGAATTCTGCTATTTACTTTTTTTATTAAATTTGATATCATGTAAAAAGAATTTACAAAGTGAGGAATATGAAATGGCAAAGCATGACATTTTTGTACCGCTTTTATCCTGGCTCATCGGTGGGTCAAGAATCGGCGGAAGCTATAACATTTACTGTGCATCAATCGGCACTGACCCCATGACGGGCTGTATCGGAAACAAAATTTTCAATTACCGCATATGGATTGAAAAGCTTGAAGAAGCCGAGGTTATAAAGGCTGCGGTTTATTACGGCATGAAAAGCTTCGAAAATCAGCCTGAGGAGGAAATTGTAACTGAGGTGTATGAAATGAACGAGGAAAGTCTGCCTCTTATAAAGGCTTTTCTTGAAGTGAAGGCGCAGGAGTATTTTGCCTGATATAAGCTTTTTTTAAGAGTGCGCATTGTGCACTCTTTATTAATTGGTGCAAAAAGTTTTTTTGAGGAAACGGGAGAAATAAAGAGATAAATGAAGATAATCAGAGTTTTTTATAAAATGCTCCAAAATTGCTCCGATTTTTTGCCGAAAAATCTCTGAAAACTGTTGACATTTGCATGATTTTGTTCTATATTGTGATTTAACGGAGTGAAATATTATTCATTCTGAACTAAATTATTTTTTATAGTGGGTCCCGGGAAAACCAGAAGTGAAAAACTCTGCTTTTCTTGGGATTTCATCAGCGATAATTCTTTTTATTCAATTCGAGCGGGCATGGTTTTTCATGCAGGGAAAGGGGTTCATAAATGGAAGATAATGTAATTATCCAGCTTCAGAATATCTCAAAAAAGTTTGACGATGAGGTTATTCTTGATAACATTAACCTGACAATCAAGGATAAGGAGTTTATGACATTTTTAGGCCCGTCAGGCTGTGGCAAAACAACAACACTGCGCATTATTGCAGGCTTTTTGGAATCAGACAGCGGACAGGTACTTTTTGAAGGCAAGGATATCAACAATCTGCCGGCACATAAAAGGCAGGTAAACACCATCTTCCAGCGATATGCACTCTTTCCGCACCTTAATGTTTACGATAATATTGCCTTCGGTCTTCGCATCAAGAAGATGAAGGAAAAGGATATCAGCAAAAAGGTTCACGAAATGCTTGAACTTGTTAATCTTAAAGGCTTCCAGAGAAGGAACATTGCATCTCTTTCAGGCGGTCAGCAGCAGCGTGTGGCAATTGCAAGGGCACTTGCAGTTGACCCCCGTGTTCTTCTTCTTGATGAACCTCTCGGCGCTCTTGACCTGAAGCTTCGTAAGGATATGCAGGTTGAGCTTAAGAACATTCAGAAAAGAATGGGCATCACCTTCATTTATGTTACCCATGACCAACAGGAAGCTCTTTCCATGAGTGACACAATTGTTGTTATGAATGACGGAAGAATTCAGCAGATAGGCACACCTATCGATATTTATAACGAGCCAAAAAACGCCTTCGTTGCAGATTTCATCGGTGAAAGTAATATTCTTGACGGTGTTATGCTTGACGACTTCAAGGCTAAATTTTCAGGTGCAGTTTTCCAGTGCCTTGACAAGGGCTTCAATGTCAATGAGTCTGTTGACATTGTTGTGCGTCCCGAGGACGTTGATGTTGTGCCTGTGAATGAGGGTACAATCAGCGGTACAATCACTTCAAACACCTTCAAGGGTGTACACTTTGAAATGATTGTTGACATTGATAATTTCAAGTGGATGATACAGACCACCGATTACTATCCCGTTGGTGCAAAAATCGGTATTCAGATTGAGCCTGATGCAATTCATGTTATGAAAAAGAGTGAATATTCAGGCATGTACGGTGATTACAGCTCCTTCAGTGATGAACTTGAGCATCTTTCAGATATTACAGAAGAAGAGGAGGAGTGATAAATGAAAAGAAGGTCCCTCGGCAAAAAGCTTACGGCTTCTCCGTATCTTGTTTGGGCGGCAATTTTCATTATTGTTCCTTTGATTTTCGTTGTGTATTATTCTGTAACGGATGCTGACGGTAATTTCACCCTTCAGTACATTACGGATATCGGAAAATACAAGGACGTTATGCTCAATTCAATCTGGCTCGGCTTCATTGCAACGGTAATAAGCCTCTTCATGTCTTATCCTCTTGCATATATCATGGCAAGAAGCGGAGCTAACGTTCAAAGAACAATGATGATACTTGTTATGCTTCCCATGTGGATGAATCTTCTCATAAGAACATATTCAATGATGATTCTTCTTCAGGATACAGGTATTATAAATACAGCATTATCATGGCTTAAATTGCCTGAATGGCACATGATAAACACACAGGGTGCAGTTGTGCTTGGTATGGTTTATAACTATATACCTTATATGATTCTGCCCCTTTATTCAATAATGGCAAAAATGGACCATAGTCTTATTGAGGCGGCTGAAGACCTGGGCGCAAACAAGCTTACGGTTTTGAAGGATATAATTCTTCCTTTGACATTGCCGGGTATAGCATCAGGCTTCACGATGGTTTTTGTTCCCAGTGTATCCACCTTCTACATTTCAAAAAAGCTTGGCGGAAACACATTTTCGCTTATCGGCGACGTTATAGAAATGCAGTTCAAATCTGCAAACAACTATAACCTCGGAGCTGCCTTGTCTCTTGTGCTTATGGTGCTTATAATCATCTGCATGATGGTTATGAACCGTTTTACCGGTGACGATGATGACGGAGGTGTGCTGATATGAGAAACAGAATGACACCCCTTTCAAAGCTTTATGTTGCCCTTATCATGCTTTTCCTTTATGCCCCGATTGTTGTTATGATTGTGTTTTCCTTCAACGATTCGGCAAGCACAAGCGTTATAAGCGGCTTCTCACTTCGCTGGTATAAGTCCCTTCTTCATGATGAAGGCACAATGAAGGCTCTCACAAACACACTTATTCTTGCCGTTACCTCTGCTCTTACAGCAACAGTTATGGGTACGGCAGCGGCAGTCGGTATAAACACCTTCAGAAACAAATATATCAAAAAAGTAACAATGGGAGTTACAAACATACCCATGATGAACCCGGAAATAGTAACGGGTATATCCATGATGCTTCTGTTTGTTTTCTGTGCAAACCTCATCGGCAAAACCGATGCTCTCGGCTTTGGCACAATGCTCATTGCCCACGTTACCTTTAACCTTCCTTATGTTATTTTGTCAGTGCTGCCGAAGCTCCGTCAGCTCGATAAATACCTTCCCGAAGCAGCGATGGATTTAGGCTGCACTCCGATTCAGGCGTTTTTCAAGGTTGTTCTGCCTTCAATTTCAACAGGCATTGTTTCGGGTATGATGATGTCATTCACCCTTTCAATTGACGACTTTGTTATCAGCTATTTCACACAGGGACCGTCCTTTGAAACACTGCCCATCAGAATTTTCTCAATGACCAAAAAAAGAGTTACTCCCGACATGTATGCTCTTTCAACCCTTATTTTTGTGGCAATACTTTTCCTTCTTATCCTTCTGAATATTTCTCAGGCAAGGGGAGAAAAAAGGATGAGCAACAAGCTTAACAAGGGGGGAAAATGATGAAAAAGCTTTATGTTTTAATTCTGACCCTTTTAAGCCTGTTTGTTTTTGGCTTCACTGCATCGGCCTATGAAAATGAAGAGTTTTACAAAGGTCTTGAGGGCACATCAATCAATGTTTTCAACTGGGGCGAATACATATGTGACACAGCAGAGGACGGCCTCAGGGATGTAAATGCCGAATTCGAAAAGCTTACGGGTATCAAGGTGAATTACGTTACCTACGAAAGCAACGAGGACATGTACCCGAAAATCAAAAACGGTGGTGCAAGCTACGATATTATTATTCCTTCGGATTATATGATTGAAAGAATGATAAAAGAGGAAATGCTTCTGAAGGTGGATGTGAAATCACTTCCTAATTATAAGTACATTTCCGATGAGTATAAGGACATGTTCTATGACCCCGATAATGAATATTCTGTGCCCTATAATGTGGGCATGGTAGGTCTTATCTATAACACCAAAATGGTTGAAGAGCCGCCCACAAGCTGGACTGCACTCTGGGATGAGAGATATGAGGGGAAAATTCTTATGATTGATAATCCCCGTGATGCCTTTGCAATCCCGCAGAAGATTCTCGGCTATTCTCTCAATTCCACCGATGAAAAGGAGCTTTCAGACGTAGCTCAGCTTCTCATTGAGCAAAAGCCCTTACTTCAGGGATACGTCATGGACGAAATCTTCAACAAAATGGAAAGCGGCGAGGCTGCCATGGTGCCTTACTATGTCGGCGACTTTGTTCTGATGAAGGATGTAAATCCCGACCTGGACTTTGTTTACCCCAAAGAGGGCGTTAACATGTTTGTTGATGCTGTGTGTATTCCCGAATGTGCACAGAATTACGATGCAGCCATTATGTATATGAATTTCCTCTTGGACCCTGAAATTGCCCTGAGCAATGCTCTTTATATTGGGTATGCAACACCTAATACGGGCGTTCTTGAGCATCCCGATTATGAGGAAATGAGAAACAACAAATATCTTTATCCCGATGAAGGGGATATGCCTGATACGGAATATTTCCACAATCTTCCTCAGGAAACGCTTTCCATGTTTTCCGAACTGTGGAGCGATATCAGAATTTACGGCACAGACAATACCCACATTTATGTAGGCTTTGCCCTTGTTGCTTCAGTTGTGATATTCTTCAGCACAAGGAAGTATCTGATTCAGAAAAGACGTGAATATTGGTATGATAAAAGAGACTGATGCATTGCATCAGTCTCTTTTTTGTTAAAGGTTCTTATTTAAGCTTGGGAAGACTTGCAGCAGCAACTGACTGACCAACACGTCTTGAGTTTTCATCGGGAATGTGAAGCTTGATTTTTTCACTGAGCTCGGGGAATTCCTTGTCAAGAACCTCCTGAGCACGTTCAAGAAGAATTGCTCCGCCTTCACCTGAGGTTACACGGCCCATGATGATAACATGCTTGATATCATAGAATTCTGTGTAATAAGCAATTGCATAACCGAAATAAGCACCGATGGTGTCATAAATTGCAGCAGCACGCTCGTCGCCTTCCTTCATAAGGTTCTGAACAACCTTAAGCTTTTCGGCAGGGGAAAGACTTTCGTCAAGTTCAATGCCTGCATAGGGTGCAAGCTTGATTACACCGTCCTGTGAGAAATACTTAACACCGCAGCCATAGTCACCGGACCATTCGTCAACCATTGATTCCTCGCAGAAGTCAACAGGAACAAATGCAAGCTCATTAAGCCATCCGGTAATGTTGCCCTGAGGATCAATATAGCCGCCTGCTTCACTTGTGCCCATTGCAACACCGAGAACTGAATCGTCGTTAAGGTCCATTGCACCTGCAAGGGCAGTAACGTCACCGTCATTTGCAACCTCAATTGGAATATTCTCACCGATTTCCTTTGCAATGTCAAGATACATGTTCTTAACCTTTTTATCGCAGTCCTCCTGACTTACCTTGATGAAGAGAGAAGCCACCATGATACGGTTGTTAACATAAATACCTGCTGAAGAAACACCGATTGCATCAACTCGGGGCATTTTTGATGCAGCTGTTTTCATTGCTTCAAGAATACCCTGATAATGGTAGTCGGGGTCTGAGTTAAGCTTGGGGAACCAGACAACCTCTTCGGAATAAACGGTTTCACCGTCAATAACAGCACTTACCTTGCGGTCACTTCCGCCTGCATCAAAGCCGATACGGCAGCCGTCAAGGTGCCTGCCGAGGGGAGCTGCAGAGGACTTATCCTTCGGTGCATCCTCAAGGGCGCAAACTTCAACCTCAAAGGGACGCTCGTAAACCTTTTCCATGTGGTGAATATCAAAATTACGAAGACCGCCGTCACGGAAAGCGTCTTTGATTCTGTTACCGACTGTTTCGCTTCCGGCAATAACAATTTTGTAGCCGCCTGCAACCCAGAGAAGGGATTTTGCAATACGTTCAACAAAACGGAAGTTTTCTTCATCATGACCTGTTCCGTCACAGAAGATGCGTGTTTTGTAACTTGAGATGTAGCCGTCGTTTCTTTCGGCTGCAATGATGATGTCCTGGCCGTTTTCCTTTGTTGCTTCACGCATTTCACGGCAAACAAGAGCCAGGGGCTGAAAATTCGGGTCGAGCTTTGCTTTTACCTTAAGATTCATATCTGATTTCTCCTCCGATAATAGTTTTTTCAACATTGAATTCACTGTCAGTTATAATGATGTCGGCATCCTTGCCGATTTCAAGTGAGCCTTTTGTCTTTTCAATTCCGAGAACTGTTGCAACATTGAGTGAAGCACAGTTAACACATTCATGAAGAGGTATGTGTGAATTTGTATAAGCATTCCACACGCCCTTGTTAAGGTGAAGAATGCTTCCTGCAACAGTGCCGTCCTCAAGTCGGCACACAATGCCCTTGTAAATAATTTTCTGACCGCCCAGGGTATATTCACCTTCGGGCAATCCGCCTGCAGGAAGGCAGTCTGTTATGAAGCAGAGTTTTCTTCCTTTAAGCTTCCAGAGTAAGTCATAAAGGCTTACATCAACATGGAAGGTGTCAACAATGAGCTCACAGCTTACATCTGCATTCATTGCTGCGGTAACAACACCGGGAGCTCTGTGCTGAAGGGGGGTCATGGCATTAAAAAGGTGAGTCACATGCTTGACTCCTGCATTCACACCTGCCATTGCAGTTTCATAATCTGCAGATGTGTGACCCATTGACACAACAACGTCGGTATCACGACAGATTTCACGTATTGCAGCAAAGTCATTTTCGTCTGTTTCGGGGGCGAGAGTTATTGTTCTGATAATATCTGAATATTCCTTGACAAACTCTGCATCGGGCTTCAGTATGTACTTTGCATCCTGGGCTCCCTTTTTGCTTTCACTGATGAAGGGACCTTCTGCATGGCAGCCTAAAATCGTGCTTCCCTGCCATGTCTTGCTTTCCTCCTTAAGGCTGCGGCACACTTCAAGGGCTTTTTTTATAACTTTCATGTCAACGGTCATTGTTGTGGGAAGATAGCCCGTAACACCGTTGGAAAGAAGACCCTTTGAAATTGTGCGGATGCTTTCCTCTTCGCCATCGCACACATCCTTACCAAGATATCCGTGAATGTGCATATCGATAAGACCCGGAGCAACATAGCCGCCTTTTGCATCAATAATTTCAGCACACTCGGGAATTGAAGAGACGGGCACAATACCTTCAATAACATCAGAGTAAATAAGAGCCCTGTTTTCGATTATTCTGTCCTTGAGAATAATTTTTCCGTTTACAATGGCTTTCATCTGATTCCTCCTTCGGAAACGTAAATTTTTACAGATAAATTGTATCAAAAATAAACAAAGGTTTCAATACCTTTTCGGCAAAATATAAAAAATAGAGGTCATCTGAGAAATTAATCTCAGATGACCTTTTAAAAAGTACGTATTAAACCTTCTTAAGCTTGTAAAGCACGTGAGCTCCGAGCATTGAAAGAACAACGCCTACGGGAATGAGAACGCCGATGCCAGGGTCAACAAAAACAAGAAGAAGTGTGATTGCAGCAATGGGGAAGATGGAAATCTTCCAATGCTTCACAAAATAAGTTGCAGCAAGTGAGCCGAAGATTGTGTAGGTTACCTGCTGGAAAGCAGGAGCCAATGTGTCACTTGACATAAGCTGTGAGAAGCCAGGGTTGAGTGCGAAGATGATAACAAAAACTGCAATAACAAGGGTTGTCACAATAATCGAAGCACAGATAGCAATTGTTGTGATAACCTCGCCCTCTTCTGTGTTAGCCTTAACTTTTGCATTTTCCATAGCGTTAAGAGCACAGGGCATCTTGAGGTTCATAATGTTACCTGTAACGAATGAAAGGTATGTACCGCCAGCACCGAGCATGGGTGAGTAAGCGATAACCTCAATAATACCTGTTGCAAAGAAGAATGCAATTGAAGCAAGACCCTTACCGAGAATTTCAGGCTTGGGCCATACACCAAGGTGAAGGGAGATTGCAAGGGGGATGCAAAGGAAGAAAATAAGTGCGACAATACACCAGATTCTGCCCCAGGTGTGAACTTTATCCATATAGGTTTTATTCATATCCGTAATCTCCTTTCAATTAATAGCGCCACTCAATGGAGGCAAGCTCAGGCAAGAACTGATTGATAAGTACAACAACAACCATTGCAAGAACCATGCTAAGAGGCATTGCAAGAGCTTCAATCCAGTTTTTCTTAAGCTTCTTGTTAACGAGTGTGAATATCAGCATAAAGCCGATTGAAGCAACAAGGGCAGTGAGTGAAAGAACACCTGCACCGTCGCCGATGATTGTTTCCTTGCTTGAGCCAGTGCCTGCAAGACCTCTGCCGATAAAGGCGGAAATGAGACCGATGAAGGCTGCGGCAGTCATAACATCCATCCACTTTGAGTTTTTGGAAGCAACGTCTGAAACGCCCTTCTGAATCTTCTTGAGCACGATGGGAATGAGAATAAGGGGAAGGATACTGCCGATTGTCATAACCCATGCGATGGTTGCAAAAATTTCATGGTCTGTAACGGGCTGTGAAATACCGCCCGTGAGACCTGCGGCTTCAAGAGCTGCTATAGCTGCTGTTGTTTCATACTGAATAGCACCGATAACCGTAAGTCTTATCCAGGGAAGCACGTAGCCAAGGGCAACTGAAAGAGTAATAACAGTAACTGCAATACCCACAGCTGGTGCAAATGAGAAAATTGCACTTGATGTAACTGCGTTTTTGAGCTTGTCGGTTGTTATACCGAGCTCCTTGCCTCTTGCCCATGCTTTTTTCATGAAGAAAAGAGCCTGTGCACAGACAAAAATGATGACGGCAAGAACTATCAGGTACATAAAGCCGTCGTTTTTAAAATCTGAAAACATTTTTATTCCTCCGCTTTCAATAATTTAAATGTTTTGTTGCAACATTATTAACAGTATCATATCACCTGGTTAAAAAATAGTCAATAAATTAAATTGAAAAGAAAGTGAAAAAGGCAATAAAATTCCTGCTTTAATATTTAAAAATCAATTTTTATGTGTTATACTGTGTTAACGGAACTTTCCGAAGGCATATAAATCTACCGGTGATATTTATGATTGAAAAGAAATCAGCGGTAAAAAAGCAAAAGGAAAAAGAAAAGGATTTTTTTTCCTTTGTGATTGTATGTCAGTTTTTCATCTGCCTTGCTTTAGTCGGTGTAATTTTTTTTGCTTCGTCAATGAAGGGCGATTTCGGGGTAGGTGTCAGAGAATGTGTTTTAAAAATTCTGACTCAGAGCAGCAGTGCTGAACAGCTGTCTTCGGCAGCAGAGGCAGTAAAGGAATTTTTTGCTGGTGAATCCCTTGCGGTTTTCGGAAGCGGAGTCACAGATGCTTTGACAGACGGGAATGCAGCCGTGGAAGAAACAACATCACAGCTTCCCATGGGCGGTGAAGACCTGGAGGTTTTTGAAGCGGCGGAAAAAACAAGCTTTGCACCTTATGTAACAACGGACAGCTTTATAAACCCAATCGAAAATGGCAGATACACCTCTTATTTCGGCTACCGTACAAATCCCATAACAGGCAGATGGAGCTTTCACACGGGCCTTGACATAGGCGCTGCACAAGGTGAAAAAATAAGGTGTGCTCTTTCGGGCACCGTCACGGCAGTGGGTGAGGATTCAAGAGCGGGCAAGTATATCATTGTAACTCATTCCCAGGGCTTTCAGACCTTTTACTGCCACTGCAGTGAAATCCTTGCTGAAAAGGGCATGAAGCTCAATAAGGGAGAAACTCTTGCACTGGTCGGCTCAACGGGAAATTCAACGGGGCCTCACCTTCACTTTGAGGTAAGGTGTAACGGCATAAGGCTTAATCCCTTGTTGGCACTTCAGAATGACAGTTGAAGTCGGCAGCGCGGAGCTGAGACTCCGTTTTTCCTTTGTTGCGGCAGTGACGCTTATGCTTTTGTTCTGCGATGAAAGAATTGTGCTTTTATCTCTTTTGTCGTCACTGATTCATGAAAGTGGTCATTTGTTTTTTATCTGTTTTTTCAAAGACAGAATAAATTATGTTGAGCTTGGTGTTTTCGGCATGAGAATTGAACGGCAGGAAACCCTGCTGTCATACAGAAAAGAAGCACTTATTGCAATGGGCGGAATAATATTCAATGTGCTTTCTGCCTGCTTTGCTTTTTTTATGTATATGGCTTTCAAAAATGAAGCTTTTCTTCTCTTTGGTGTTGTGAACGGCTTTGTTGCCGTGATAAATATGATACCTGTGAGGGTGCTCGACTTCGGAAGATGCATATACTGCCTTCTTTCGGCAAGGTACGATGAAGAAAAAAGCGAAAAGAGCATGGCTTTTTTGTCAAAGCTTTTTGCTGTGTCAGCGGTTGCTTTATGCGTTGCCTATTGCATGTGCATCGGAGTAAATATCAGCCTTATAGCTGTAACAATATATCTGAATATTATAACCTTCAAAAAGAAATGGAGTTAAATGATGATTAGTAAAGAAGTTGAAAAGATACTGCCTTTGGTGCAGAAGCCGGGCAGATACACGGGCGGTGAGCTCAACAGTGTTGTGAAGGATAAAAAAGCTGTTGACCTTCGCTATGCCTTCTGCTTTCCCGACAGCTACGAAATAGGCATGTCCCATCTCGGAATAAAGATTCTTTATTCTGCTGCAAATGCACGTGAGGATGTGTGGTGTGAAAGAGTTTTTGCACCCTGGCACGATATGGAAAAGGAAATGCGTGAAAGGAACATTCCTTTATTTGCCCTTGAAAGCGGTGACCCTCTGAGTGAGTTTGATCTTATCGGCTTCACTCTTCAGTACGAGCTTTCTTATACCAATGTTCTGAACATGCTCGACCTTGCAGGTATTCCTATAAGAGCCAAGGACAGAACAGACCTTACCCCGATTATTGTTGGCGGCGGACCCTGTGTGTGCAACCCCGAGCCCATGGCAGACTTTTTTGACATTTTTTCTTTGGGCGACGGTGAAGAGGTTTCAGACGAGCTTTTTGACCTTCTTATTGAATGCAAAAAGCAGGGTGCAACAAAAGCTGAATTCCTTTCAAGGGCAGCACAGATAAAGGGTATTTATGTGCCGTCACTTTATGATATTGAATATAATGAAGACGGTACCGTAAAGGCAGTTGTTCCCAAGGGTACTGCCCCCGAAAAGGTTACAAAAAGGGTGGTGGCAGACCTTGATAAGGTACACTATCCCGAAAAGTTCATTGTACCCTTTGTTGAGGTTGTGCATGACAGAGTTGTTCATGAAATTCTCCGTGGCTGTATCAGAGGCTGCCGTTTTTGTCAGGCAGGCTTCATTTACCGTCCTATCAGGGAAAAAAGTGCCGACACAATCAACACTCAGTGTCAGCGCCTTTGTGAAAGCACAGGCTATGATGAAATTTCCCTTTCATCCCTTTCAACAAGTGACTATACCCACCTTGAGGAGCTTATGGAAAAGCTTCTTGAGTGGACAGAAAAGGATAAGGTCAACATTGCACTTCCCTCACTCAGGGTTGACAACTTCTCCGAAAAGCTTATGGGCTATCTCAGCAGAGTGAGAAGGAGCGGTCTCACCTTTGCTCCGGAAGCCGGTACACAGCGCCTTCGTGATGCAATCAACAAGAATGTGACGGAAGAGGAAATGCTTTCCACTGCAAGAAAGTCCTTTTCAGGCGGCTGGACCTCCGTTAAGCTTTACTTTATGCTCGGTCTTCCCACAGAAACCTATGACGATGTTGCAGGAATTGCAGAGCTTGCACAGAAGGTTGTAAATGAGTTTTATAATAATCCCGATAAGCCAAAAGGCAAGGGTGTGCAGGTCAGCATCAGCGTTGCATCCTTTGTACCCAAGCCCTTCACTCCCTTCCAGTGGGAGGCTCAGGACACAATAGATGAGCTTATCAGAAAGCAGGAGCATCTGCTTTCAAGCGTGAGAACAAAGAAGATATCCGTCAGCTATCACAAGGTTAACATCAGTTTCCTTGAGGGCGTTTTTGCAAGGGGTGACAGACGCCTTTGCGATGTTGTTGAATATGCATGGCGCAACGGCTGCAAGTTTGATTCATGGGATGACAGCTTCCGCTTTGATACATGGCTTGAAGCCTTTGAAAAATGCGGAATTGATCCTCTTTTCTACACAAGCAGAAAACGTGATTACGAAGAAATTCTTCCCTGGGATCACCTTGATTACGGCATCAGAAAGCAGTTTCTTATCAAGGAAAGCAAAAAGGCTTATGAAAGTGAAACCACACCTCACTGCAGAATTCAGTGTGCAGGCTGTGGCTCAAATATGATTAACGGAGGTAAATGCGATGCGCTGTGTCAGAGTATGGTTTAAAAAAATGGGCATGAGCCGTTACGTTTCCCACCTTGATCTTATGAGGGCAATGACAAGGGCTGTAAGACGTGCCAGGGTGCCGTTGTGGTATACGGAGGGCTTCAATCCTCATCCGTACATCACCTTTGCGCTTCCTCTTTCACTTGGCATGGAAAGCCTTTGTGAAAGCATGGATATGAGAATTGAGGGCGAAAGCACCAATGAAGAAATTTTCACAATGCTCAAGGGTGCAATGCCGCCGGGTATTGAAATTGTCAGTGTTAAGGACCCTCTTTATGACCCGAAGAAAATTGCCTTCGGTGAATTTGATATCTTTTTCGACTGTGAAAAGGGTGCCGACGGTCTCATTTCACTCATTGAAGAAATGCTGAAAGCCGACGAGCTTATTGTTCAGAAGCTTGGCAAAAAGGGCAGACACAAGGTGCTTAAGGATATCAACCTGATTGAGTTTATAAAGCAGTATAAAATCGGCAAATTGGGTGACAGAGTAAAGCTTTCTGTAATACTTCCCGCAGGCAGCACAACCAATGTCAACCCCTCACTTCTTGCTGATGAAATTCAGAAAAGGGCAGGCGAGGGAGTTACCTATTCCCTTGTGAGAAAGAAGCTGCTCATTGAGGATATGACAGAATTCGAATAAAATATCAACACAGGATAACCAAGCGGACGGTATCTGCCTTGACAAAAAATGAACATAGAGGCGGTTAAATCAAGAACCGACCCGGTTGACAATATCTTACGATTGAAAAAGCCTATTGACAAACCGGAAAACGCAGATATATAATAAAAACATGGAAGGCAATGCAAAAGACTTCCGAAAATCGCCTTCTTTATGAGGGCGATTTTGTGCTTTAAGAAGGAAAACATGAGACGGGTGTTAGTTTTGGTTTGGTCAGGAAACGCTATTAACACATAGAACACCGCATGATTTTTTGTATCACACACAACAGATGAAAACCACTTATGATATAATGTATTTGCAGGACAGGTCGAGGGACGGTTTGTAGATTTAATCACGCCTTTAGAACATGACCGGATTATCTTTGAGTAC
>JAZUNJ010000057.1:0-35891 GCA_045604105.1 Acutalibacteraceae bacterium
AGCAGTTTTTACAGAGATATTTTTCGTTTAAAGGAAATGATAAACTCCCCGTCATACTCGTGTATTACGGGGAGTTTTCGTGATGTTTAAGCGGAAAAGAGCCTGTAAAAACCCTAACTTCCTTACGAAGTGTCGCCCAATGCCGACATTCTTTTTTTTACGGATGCATCGTTCTTCTTGACAGTTAAATATAAATGATTTATAATCGGACTGTTAATCCGAAAAGAAGAAGGGAGGTAATAGCATTGACCGATAATAAAAGCACTCACCCGCTTCAACGTAATGTGCGCTGGTTTCTCATAGCAGTAATGTTCGGTCTGCCGCTTATTGTAACAGACGGCTTTTACAACATTACGGAAACCAAGTATGTTTACTATATTCTTGCGGCAATATTTTTTCTTGTTCCCTCTTTTTCATATATCATAAAAAATTGGGACAAGGCAAAAAATCAAGGATCTCTGCCGCTTGATTCAAAGGATATGACAACCGTTGACTGGTCTGTTTCAGCCTTCGGAATATGTGTTGTTCTGTCTTCCCTTTTCTCCTCCTATCCCCTTGATTCATGGCTTGGTACGTCGGCAAGGTATCAGGGAGTGCTCACTGTGATAATTTACATACTCGTTTACTTTTTGGTTTCAAGAAACTACGGCACAATTCAGTACTTCCTCTTTTTTGCCGTGGGAGCATTCTGCATAGTGAGTCTTCTGGGCGTTCTGAACTGCTTCGACATTGATATTTTCGGCTTTTATCTTAAGCTCACCAGTAACTACAAAACAAGCTATATTTCCACCATAGGCAACATAAATTTTTATTCAAGCTATTTTTGCCTGCTTTTCCCCCTTGTTATCTGTGGCTATTCCATAACAAAGAAAACAGTCAGCCGTATTATTTATTCCCTGGCGCTCGTTATCGGTACCTTTGGTATGATGGTAACTGCAAGTGAAAGCTTTGCTCTCGGACTTGCTGTATCACTTTTTATTATCCCCATTTTCTTTTTCAGTGAGCGTAAAAAGCTGGTCTATTATCTTCAGAGCGTGGTTATTATTATTGTTGCTTCTCAGGCTTACAAGTTCATTTATGACCGTGCAGAAATCACAAACGTACCTCTTTCAAAAGCGATTTCATTTTTCCTGAAGCCTGAAATTTCAGCCGTAGCCTTCATACTTTGCCTTGCTGTGTATATTTTCCTTAACCTTTTCCCCGGAAAGATGAAGCTTTTCAAAAAGGCATACATTGTTTTCCTGATTCTTCTTACCTGTTTTATCGGAATCTGTTTTCTGATTGCAAACACAAGGGGTCTTGGCAAATTCGACGAATACTTTGAAATAACCTCCGAATGGGGCACATACAGAGGAAAAATCTGGCATTTCTGCCTTGAGGAATTCAAGAATTACAGCTTCAAGGAAATACTTTTCGGCATAGGTCCCGAAAGTCTGCACAACCTCAGCAGTCAGGGTGAGCTTTTCGCAGGAAAGGTTGTTGACCAGGCTCACAACGAATACATACAGTACCTCATGACAACGGGTGTTCTGGGTGTTCTTTCCTACATTGCCGTAATTCTTGCAACGGGTATAACCGTAATTGTAAAGCTGAGAAACAGCACCCTTGCAGTCGGCATTTTTGCATCTCTTGTTGCGTACTGGATTCAGGCGGCAGTCAACATTGCTCAGCCCTTCACAACGCCGATTATGTTCCTTTATATCGCATGCATAGGAGGTATGTGGATTCAGGAAAAGCGCGAAGCACAAATTACGGATAAAGAAAAAAATACTGTGTCAGCTTAAGCTGACACAGTATTTTTTATTCTTCCATCTGTTTGCCGAGAAAGCCGGCTGCAACCTGAGTCAGCT
The DNA here is from genome assembly GCA_045604105.1 of Acutalibacteraceae bacterium. Taxonomy (GTDB): domain Bacteria; phylum Bacillota; class Clostridia; order Oscillospirales; family Acutalibacteraceae; genus UBA6857. Next base: position 1,851 of record JAZUNJ010000057.1, read on the forward strand.
TTATATCGGTCTGAGTTGGTGTTGCAGGCTTTTCACCGCAAAGAAGCATTACTGCACCCATCACGTCACCGCCGCCAATTATGGGGCACATAACAGAAATTTTAGCAGGCATTTCCTCACTTACAACAAGCTCGTCCCTGTCTGTTCCGTAAATAAAGCTTGCCCTTCTTTCCATATAGCTTTCCACCATGGGTGAAATACGCTTTTCCATAATTTCCTTTTTCGGAATACCTGAAACTGCAATAACACGGTCTCTGTCGCAAATCACAACTGCAAGGCCGCTTGTGCGGTTGAGCACATCAACATACTGCTTTGTATAGGGTCCGATTTCACCTATGGGTGAATACTTTTTGAAAATAACCTCACCATCATTTGAAGTAAAAATTTCCAGCGGATCGCCTTCGCGGATTCTTAAGGTGCGGCGGATTTCCTTGGGGATAACGACTCTGCCGAGGTCGTCTATACGGCGGACAATACCTGTTGCTTTCATATATATCTTTCTCTCCCTTAAATTACAAATTGTGTTGTTAGTATTTGTAAGAAGAGGGGATTTATACAGAATTTATAATCGTTGCTCCGGAGCCATTATGAAAACAACTCCGCTCATCGGAAGCACCCATTCATCATCCAGGGATATTTCTCTGAGGCCTTCAAAGATTTTGCTGTTTGATGTTGTTATGTTTCTGTTCATGAAGGAAATCATTTCAACACTGACCTCATCATCGGGATAGGAAAATGCTATGTGCGGACTGTATGTGGGGTCACTGATTGATGCAAAGAAATAGCTTGCTACCTTTCTGTGAGGTATGGTGAAGGCTATTTTTACATCTACCACAGTCAGTGCTCTGCTTAGCTGCTCCGGCTCCATCACATACTTTGCAAAAATACCCGTTTTATTAAATATTAATTCAACCGGCTCCAGCACCCTTCCGTTAAGATTAAAACGGACTCGCATATGCTTTGTAAAGAAAAATCTCTGTTGTTCCTCACTCATGCTGATAATAACATTCATGTCATCTTTATCAACAAGCAGGTTTTCACTGAAAATGTAGTTTTCATTTCTCAGGGATTCATCAACCTCATCAAGATTTCTTACAAATGAAATCCAAAACTCCTGTCCGGAGACTGAATTAAGATAATGCTTCTGATAGGATAATGTTTCAGAGAGCTTGAAATACTTTTCCCTGTCAATTGCAATGCTGCCGAAGGGAAATCTGCTATCAATTGATATTTCATAATTGAATTTAGACCTGATATTATTATAATATCGTGGATTCGTCTGCAAAAATGAAGACATTACGCTTGCTGTTTTTGTTCCGAAATATGACGACAGAACACCGTCAATCAAGCCTGTTTTTTCCTCATCCTTCAAACCGTTTATACCATTCTTCAACAAAAATGAGACCGCCTGATGTGCATCATTTTCAGAATAGAAAACAGGACGGGCTTCAAAGCCGTCGCAAATTCTTTTCAGTGTGCTGTCATAATGCTCAACATTAATCAGATATCCCTGATATGTAAGAAGCTTTTGTATTTCTTCAGGATATTCAGCCAATTCACTCGATGAGGGCTTAACAAAATCCTCAGAAAAAACAAGAGTTATATTCTTGTGATTTTCAATAGCCTCACGGATTTCAATATACATCCAGTCGTCTTTTGATTTGCAGCGCTCCAAACAATCCCTTGATAAAATCACTATTACATCCTTTGCATTCCTTACGGTATCAAGAATCTTTTCTCCGAAAACACCCGAAGAAAGAGATTCGTGGTCAAAGAAAACAGAGTATTTTTTGTAGCGTAACGTTTCATATAATAATTTGGCTAATAAATCTCCGCCGCTTCTGCGATAACTGATAAACACCTCATAGCTGTTAGACGGAATATTTTCAGTCATTATTTTTCACTTCCACTTCCTCAAATTTTGATGAATAAACCGTTTCCCTTTGCATATAAAATGCCCAGAATAAATCACCGTAATCATAGTGCCACCACTCTGCAGGATAGTTTGTAAAGCCACAGGCACACATTACATTATTAAGCAATCTTCGGTTGTTTCTTATCTGCTCATCTTTTCCCTCTTCTTCATACCGTGATGTGTGGGATTTTTCAGAAAAATCATCAAACTGTGTTCCCATATCAAGTCTGTTTTCCTGAGAATCCAGTATTGTAATATCAACAGCGCCGCCTGTGGAATGAACATATGAAACCTGTTTGCTTTTATCTGGAAAAGACACAAATTCACATGCTTTTTTCATTATTTGCTCTTGTGTCATATTACCGTCAGAACCGGCAGCAATCTGATTATAGTAATCACTGAATAAGCTGAGCTGAACCTCGTAAGGCCGCCAGGCATCAAGTATTTCAAAGGTATAGCCGTCAGGCAGAAGTTTTTTTGCTTCCATCAGCTTTTTGGCAACAGTCTCTCTCACATATGCTTTTTTCACGGCAGAAGGAATTCCGTTTTGAGCATATTGCATACTGACCTTTATTTCTCCCTTTGAATATACAGAAACATCAACAAATTTTTCATCGGATTCTTTTAAAGCAATATTGTCTGTTACCGGCAGAGGCTGATGCTTAATGGGTATATCGATAAGCTTTTGCATATCAACAACCACCTCCTTCAAAATTACATATATTCTAACACAAAAGTAATGATCTTTCAATATAAAGTGTACCTGTTTATAAATACACAAGCGAGGTGAAATCACCTCGCTTTTTTTATGCAACAAATCAGTTGATTGCCCTTATCTCACTGTTGTCCTGCATAGGATATATTTTCAGCTTTTTGCCATCAAGGTTTTCTTTGTGCATGTCAACGGCTCTCACAGTGCTGTTATAGTAGGTTTTGTAATAATAAACACCGCTGTCTGTGTTGCAGCATGAGGAATAAACCGTATACTCATATTTTCCGTCGGGGAGCTTTACTGCTCCCTTCTGCTGACAGACAGAGCCGAGAACATGAAAAAACTGTCCCACACTTTTTTGCTCGCTGATTTTGGGAAGCACCTTCATTTTTGTGAACACCGCCCTGATGAATCTTGACATGGAGGAAAGGTCCCCCGGAAGTCCCATTGCTCCCATTCCTCGGCTGTATACCTTCAAATCAAGCTTTGGGACAAGCGTGTTTTTCGGCATCTCCTCAGTAAGGTACATATAATTATTGAGATTGAACATGTGAACGGGAAATTCGGGGCTGTTAGTGAGTACGCCCACCGGATTTTCATATATTCTGACTTCATTTTCACAGGGCTCAACGGTAATGCTGCTTTTTGAATCTGAAATCAGCCAGTGCAAGGGTGTTGCCTTCAGTTTCGGACTGAAGTTGATGTCTGTTATGTTAATATTCCTCAAAAGATTTCTCGCATCACCTACCGTTTCACAGCGACACAGTATCCACGGGATAAACTCAAAGGACGCAATGTTATCGGTGCCGAGGCTTTCCTTACCGTATTTTCCCTCAGGATAGTTAAGCGCCGCCACAGAAAGACCTTTTTCGTTTGTGCCGTCATAATAAAGGGGTATTCCGTTTTCAACAATTGCAGTGCCGATAAAGGCGTGATGATGATTCAGCTCCCCTGCACGTCTGAAATAAAAGGGATAGTTCCTCGGCGTTATAACAACACCTTCGTTGAAGGAATATTCCAGATCAAGATTTCTTCCGAAAAAATGCTCACGCATTGTCATGCTGACCGCAGTACACATTTTTATCACCTCTGTTTTGTTTTTGGCAGCAAAAATGTGTTTTAATCATGAGTGTGAGTATAAAAAAATCTGCCTGAAAAATCAGACAGATTTTTTAATTTTAAAGACTGTTAACTGCATTTTTAAGGTTATCCAATGCCTTTTCAACGGTTTCTCTCGGACAGGCAAGAACAACACGCTGGAACTGCTCTGCAATTTTTCCGAAAATGTCTCCCGCATCAAGCCAGAGGTTTGCTTTGTTTATAATGAGGTCATTAAGCTCCTCTGCACTGAGTCCCAGACCTGAGCAGTCAAGCCAAGCAAAATATGTTCCCTCGGGCTCAACAAGCTTAATCTGAGGAATATTCTCTTTGAGATATTCACGGACAAAATCAAGGTTACCCTGAATATATTTCCAGCAGTCTTTGTACCATTCGTCACCGCCTGAATATGCTGCCTTACATGCAACAACACCAAGATTGTTGGGTACTGTATAACCGCTTGCGGCAATTTCCTCGTTATATCTCTGACGGAGAGCCTCATCGGGAATCCATATATTTGAGCACTGCAGACCTGCAATGTTGAAGGTTTTGCTGGGTGCTGTGCAGATGATTGTTCTGTGAGCCATTTCGGGCACAGTTTCAGTGAAAATGTGGTGGGGATGTCCCTCATAGGTGAAGTCACAGTGAATTTCGTCTGCAACCACATAAACGTTGTATTTATCGCAGATTGCACCCAATTTCTTAAGCTCATCCTCTGTCCATACACGGCAGACGGGGTTATGGGGACTGCAAAGGATAAAGAGCTTTACATTGTTTTCTTTTATCTTGTTTTCAAAATCCTCAAAGTCTATTGTGTATTTACCGTCAGTATAAACAAGAGGGCTTTCAATAATACTTCTCTGATTGTTTCTTATAACATTATAAAACGGATAATAAACGGGAGGTTGAATAATAACACTCTCCCCTTTTTCCGTAAGGGCACGGACAGCCATTGCAAGGGCATAAACCACACCGGGAGTCTGCACAAGCCATTCCTTTTTCGGTGTCCAGTTAAAATGACGGGTAAACCAGCCTGAAACTGCTTCGTAGTAATCGTCCTTAAGGTTACTGTAACCAAAAATTCCGTGGTCTACGCTGTTCTGCAATGCTTTCAGCACACATTCGGGAGCCTTGAAATCCATATCGGCAACCCACATGGGCATAACTGATTCGGGAAGTCCATTTTCCACTGCAAAATCGTGCTTAAGGCTGTTGGTGTTTTTTCTGTTTATCACTTTGTCAAATCTTATATCCATATTATCCTCCGTTTTTCAAGTCTTAAATAAGTTTATCACTTAAAAAGTTCTGTGTCAATAACTTGAATTTTTTTGTCTTGAGAGTTATAATAATATTGTAAAAAACTAAAAGAAAGGTGATATAAATGAAAATTGCAGTTACATTTGAAAACGGAAATGTTTTTCAGCACTTCGGTCATACAGAAAAGTTCAAGCTTTATACCGTTGAAGATGAGAAAATAGTTAACCTTCAGATTGTTGACACTAACGGTAGCGGTCACGGTGCTCTTTCAGGCTTTCTTAAGGATAACGGCGTTGATGTTCTTATCTGCGGCGGCATTGGTGCAGGGGCACAGAATGCACTTACAGAAGCAGGAATAAAATTCTTCGGCGGTGTTCAGGGCAGTGCTGACGGTGCTGTTATGGCATATCTTCAGGGTAAGCTCACATATAACCCCGATGTTCATTGCGACCATCACGACCACGAGCACGGCGAAGGCCATACCTGCGGAGAGCACGGATGCCATTGAGAAATTTGACCTGAGGTCAAATTTCTCAATGCAAAATGCAAAATTGTACCCAACAAAGCGTATTAGTAGCTGCTTCTGCCCGCTGAATTCAGCAGAAGTCAGTACAAAGATAACACAGATGCTAAAAACATAGTTACCACAAAACAAGAAAGGTCACAGGGCAAATACCCTGTGACCTTTTACTGTGTTAAGACAAAGCTTCTTAAAGCGCAAAGCGATTTTCCTTGCTGCTTGCTCCTAATAATGCTACTTATTCAACATCATAATCAAGCTTGAATTTCTCGCCGCAGCCGTAGTTTTCGTAAACATAGTCGATATCCTTATCTCCTCTGCCTGAAAGACAGGCAAGGATTGAACCACTCTGATGCTCCTTGGCGTATCTTATGGCATATGCTACAGCGTGAGCACTTTCTATTGCGGGAATAATACCCTCATATCTGCAAAGAAGGAAGAAGGCTTCCATTGCCTCCTCATCGGAAACGGTTTCATAGTTAACTCTGCCCGTGTCACGAAGATAAGCATGCTCGGGACCTACACCGGGGTAGTCAAGACCTGAAGCAATTGAGTAAACGGGAAGAGGCTCACCGTTTTCATCCTGAAGAAGATAGCTTTCAAAGCCGTGAAGCCTGCCCTTTGTGCCGAACTTCATTGTTGCGGCGTGGTCACCGACCTTTTCGCCCCTGCCAAGAGGCTCAATACCGTAAATATCAACGGGATCGGAAAGGAAGGGTGTGAACATACCAAGAGAGTTGGAGCCGCCGCCCACACAGGCACAAACGGCATCCGGCATAATGCCTGTCATTTCAAGGAACTGCTCCCTTGCTTCAATGCCGATAACAGACTGGAAATCTCTTACCATTTTTGGGAAGGGATGGGGGCCAAGAGCTGAGCCGATGCAATAAATTGCGTGGTCATATTCCTTAAGGTATGCTTCAAAAGCTGCGTCAACAGCCTCCTTAAGAGTTTTGAGGCCGTGAGTTACGGGCACAACATTTGCGCCGAGCATCTTCATTCTGATTACATTGGGGTGCTGCTTTTCAATGTCAACCTCACCCATATAAACGTCACATTCAAGGCCGAAATATGCAGCTGCAGTTGCAATGGCAACACCGTGCTGACCTGCACCTGTTTCTGCAATAAGCTTCTTTTTGCCCATATATTTTGCAAGAAGTCCTTCACCCATGCAGTGATTCAATTTGTGAGCACCTGTGTGGTTAAGGTCTTCTCTTTTAAGATAAATCTGACAGTTGCCGAAAAGCTTGGAAAGTCTTTCGCAGTGGTAAACGGGAGTGGGTCTGCCCTGAAACTCCTTGCGGATTCTGCGAAGCTCATTGATAAACTGTGCTGAATGGCAGATTGCCTCATAAGCATCATCTGCTTCTTTGAAAGCAGGCTCAAGCTCGGGGGGAAGGAAAACGCCTCCGAATTCACCGAAATATCCGTCCTTTGAAGGAAACTGCTTAAGGTAATTTTCAAAATCTCTGTAATTATTCATTGTTATATCTCCTCTTGTGTTTTGTGTTTATTTATTATACGTAAAAAGACAAAATCAGCCACGCCATCGGAAGCCTGAATAATACATAAAAAACACTTCTTTCTAAAAAAAATAATCTCCCGTTCCCTTATAGGAACAGAAGACTGTGAGCCACCTATCGGGTATCACGCACCAGCATGCGCTCTCATCATAACGGTTAGAGTTTCCGTCGGCGCCTACTTCTCTTTCGGGCCGCCCTCGCAAGTCCATTCACATTCTTCTTCACTGTCACTTTTCACCGTCCGTGACTCTCTTTGAGCTTCAAAGGATGCTACTGCTCTTGTTCATCGGTTTAATATGATAAAATATAAAGATATGATAAAACAAAAATATGGTTTTGTCAATAGATTTCTTTTAATTTTATGTTTTAGCCCTATAATCGGCCGATGCAACTGTTGGTTGCTTAATTTCAAGCTTTGCTTTGTTGAATGACAAGTGCAAAAATGCTATAATACAAACGAAATGAAAGGAGTGCGGTTATGAAGCTACACGAAAAAATCAGTTTTTACAGAAAGAAATCAGGTCTTTCTCAGGAAGCCCTCTCTGAAAAAATCGGCGTATCACGCCAGGCTGTGAGCAAATGGGAAACAGGAGACGCTCTGCCCGAAATTACAAAGCTAAAAGCTCTGGCTGAGCTTTTTGGTGTTACGGTTGATTTTCTTCTGAGTGAAGATGATGAATATACCGAGCCGAAGCATGACTATCAGTCCCCTAAGCCCAGCGGACTTGACAGATTCGATACCTGGCTTGACACACTGCCCGACAAAATTATGCCTTTTCTTAAAAGGTACGGTTGGATTGGCGGAATAGTTCTTGCAATTATCGGCGCCTATAACACAGTGGTGAGTGTTGTGGGCTGTGCTATAGCACTGTTCGGCAGTGCAGGCTTCAGCACTGTGGGCATGGGCTTTGTGGGCATACCCGTGCTGCTTAGCTCCATTGTTTCTGTTGCAGTAGGAGTTGCCATGATAGTGGGCGGAATTGCTATTGTGAAAAAGTTCAAGCCTGAAAAATAAATATGATGAAGGGTCTGTTGCACAAAGGCAGCAGACCCTCTTTTTCAGTTTATATTACGGATAAGCTCAGTGTAAAATTCAATGCACTTTATGTAATCCTTAACAGGCATTCTTTCGTTTGCCGAATGTACCGTTCCGAAAAGGTCGTCATCAAGACGGAATGCACCGAAACGGTAAATTTCCTTGCAGATTGATGTGAAATGTCTTGCATCGGTGCCGGCATTGAGAATAAAGGGTGAAACTCCCACATCGGGGAACACCTTTTTTACAGTATCTGCTATAAGCTTAAAAGATTCTGTATTGTGGTCGGAAATTGCAGGCGGGTCTGAGCGCGTGAGAACCTCAAGTTCAATTTCATCACCCACAACATTTTTGATATGCTCAACAACACCGTCAAAGGTATCGTGAGGAGCAATTTTCAGATTCAGCTGTGCTGAGGCTGTTTCGGGCATTGTGCCCTTTTCATTGCCTGCTTCAAGCTTTGTGAGGTTGATTGCTGAGCTTATCATAGCGGCAGTATCCGCATTGGAAGCGAGCACCTTTTTAACAACGGGTGCAAAAAGTGATATGTTGTTAAGCACTGCCTTAACGGGCCCGTCAATGTAAGGAGCAAAGCTTTTCAGCATACCGCAGACAGCCGGTGTCATTTCTGCTTTAACCGGTGTTTTATCGAGCTTTGACAGAGCTCTTATAAGCTTTAAGGGTGCAGGAACCTTATCACCGGGCATTGCCTTTGCACCGTGGGCAGCTGTTTTGCTTTTTGCCGTAAGTCTTACACTGCCCCAGCCCTTTTCAGACACGGCAACCATTGCAAAGGGTGTTTTAATGCCCATGGGAAGGTTAGACATAATTGCGCCGCCTTCGTCAAGGATAAAGTGAGGCTTTATGCCCTTTTCCTTGAACCATTCAACAATTTTCGGCATTGTGTCTCCGCCGATTTCTTCACAGTTGCTTGAAGCAAAATAAATATCTCTTTCGGGGGTGAAGCCCTCTTCAATATGTCTTTCCATGGCTTCAAGAACACCTGCAACAAGACACTTTGTGTCAATTGCACCTCTGCCCCAGATGCAGTCATCATGAATTTCAGCCTCAAAGGCGGGATATTTCCAATCCTGACCCTCGTCTGACACAACATCGTGATGAGCCATGAGAATTACAGGATCGAGCTTTTCATTTTTACCCTTCCAACGAAGAAGGATACCGAATTCATTGATAAGCTGTGCTTCAACAACATCAAAAACCTTGGGATATTTTTCCTTGAGCATGGGGAGGAAGGAAGCAAATTCCTCCTTGTCAAAATTGCCGTCCTTTGCGGAAACGGTCTTTTTTCTTATCATTGCCTGAAAGCGTTCAACTGCCAACGCTTCATTAATCTCTTTCATATTTTTCACACCTTTCAAGTGTAAACGGAGCGACAATAAGTCGCTCCCTTTAATTTACATAAATATATTAAGCGGAAAACCCTCTCCGTCACTTTGTGACACCTCTCCCAAAGGGAGAGGCAGGAATTTTTGAATCCAGCGGGATGGAGTTGCTGATTTGCAGTGAGTCCGGCGCAATTCCGAATTCCGAATTCCGAATTTACCAGATAACCTTTGTTTCAATATCTTCAAAGCAGAGCTTGACAAAATCCTCAGCTGCCATTGAGCCCTGGTCGCCGTGACCGCGCTTTCTTACGGACACTGTGCCTTCTTCTGCTTCCTTGTCACCCACAACAAGCATATAAGGAATTTTTTCAAGCTGTGCTTCACGAAGCTTATAGCCGAGCTTTTCACTTCTTGTGTCAACAGTTACATCATCAATGCCAGCCTTCATGAGTGCATCTTTAACAGCATAAGCTGCATCCTGATGACGGTCAGCGATAGGCATAATGCGTACCTTTTCGGGAGCGAGCCATACGGGGAAGGCACCTGCATATTTTTCAATGAGAAGAGCAAGTGTTCTTTCGTAGCAGCCGATTGATGTACGGTGAATGATATAGGGATTCTTCTTTGTGCCGTCGGGAGCAACATATTCCATGCCGAATTTTTCAGCAAGCATCTGGTCAATCTGAATTGTTATAAGAGTATCTTCCTTACCGTGTACATTCTTGATCTGAATGTCAAGCTTGGGACCGTAAAAGGCAGCTTCACCGATACCGATTTTATAGTCGATACCGAGATTGTCAAGAATCTTATACATAACACCCTGAGCCTCATCCCACTGCTCGGGAGTGCCGATATACTTATCGGTGTCCTCGGGATCCCACTGTGAAAAACGATAGGAAACATCTTCATAAAGGCCGAGAGTCTTGAGCATATAAACACAAAGGTCAAGACAGCCCTTGAATTCCTCTTCAAGCTGCTCAGGAGTACACATAAGGTGTCCTTCGGAAATTGTGAACTGTCTTACACGGATAAGGCCGTGCATTTCGCCTGAAGCCTCATTTCTGAAAAGAGTTGAGGTTTCACCGAGTCTCATAGGAAGGTCACGGTAGGAGCGTGCTCTGTTGAGATATGCCTGATACTGGAAGGGACATGTCATGGGACGAAGTGCAAACACCTCATCGTCCTTTTCCTCATCACCAAGAACGAACATGCCGTCCTTATAATGGTCCCAGTGACCCGAGATTTTGTAAAGGTCGCTTTTTGCCATAAGAGGAGTTTTGGTTCTGAGCCAACCTCTTCTCTTTTCCTCATCTTCAACAAAGCGCTGAAGAGTCTGAACAATGTGTGTGCCCTTTGGGAGCATAATGGGAAGACCCTGACCGATATAATCAACTGTTGTGAAAATTTCAAGCTCACGGCCTAATTTGTTGTGGTCACGCTTCTTTGCTTCTTCAATTCTTTCAAGATGTGCTTCAAGGTCTGCTGCCTTTGTGAAGGCTGTGCCGTAAATTCTCTGGAGCATTTTGTTTTTGCTGTCGCCTCTCCAATAAGCACCTGTGCAGGAGGTAAGCTTGAAGGCCTTGACTCTGCCTGTATCGGGAATGTGAGGACCTGCGCAAAGCTCAAGGAATTCACCCTGACGGTAGAAGGAAATAGGCTCACCCTTGTCAGCATGCTCCCTGATGAGCTCAAGCTTATAAATTTCACCCTTTTCCTCCATAAGAGCAAGTGCTTCCTCGGGACTCATTTCAACCTTTTCAAGAAAAAGACCTTCCTTGACAATCTTCTTCATTTCAGCTTCGATTTTTTCCAGAATTTCAGGAGTGAAGTTAACCTCACTGTCAAAATCATAATAAAAGCCGTTATCAACTGCAGGACCGATTGCAAGCTTTGCCTCCGGATAGAGTCTTTTTACAGCCTGAGCGAGAATGTGTGAGCAGGTGTGCCAGAAGGTTTTCTTTGCCTCATCATCGTCAAAGGTGAGAATTTCGACCTCACAGTCCTTTGTAAGAACTGTTCTCAGATCACAGATTTCACCGTCAATTTTACCAAGGCATGCAGCCTTATAAAGACCTGCGCCCAGGCTCTTTGCAACCGTAATAAGGCTTGAGCCTTCTTCGTACTCACGGACAATGCCGTCTTTTAAAGTTACATTAATCATTGTTTTTTCTTCCTTTCAATAAAATCAATAAAAAAGAACACGCTTCATCCCAATCAACTTGGGATGAAGCGGTAATGCTCCACGGTTCCACCCGTATTCCGTTTTTTAAAACGGCACTCTTCTGACTTTAACGCAGTCATTGCGGCACACCTTATTTCGGCATACTCTCAGGAGTGGTGGGCTTTGCTTTTGGAATATATCGCACTTACAGCAAATATGCGACTCTCTGAATAATCCGTTAAAACAAGCCTTCTCCCTCAACGATTTGAAGGGATTAAGTTTTTCTTTTATTAAAGGCTATTTTATCACTGTGAAATAGGTTTGTCAAGTTAAACATCAATATTTACGGTAACAGCATTATTTTTAAGCATTACAATAAAGTCTTTTCCGCCTTTATCATCCTTTGTAAAGGAGCAGATTTCCTCTTCGCCTATGTAAACATTTATTCTGAGAGTTGAAACATTTCTTATAATCTGCTCAGAGTCCACGGTAACGTTTGTAATATCGGAATAGCTGTAGGTTTTTTCGCCTACTGCAAAGCTGTTTTCGTCATAAAGGATTTTTTCCTGAGAAAGGTACTTGAGAAGATAATAAACAAAAACTCCGCCCATAAGCAAATTCAGTATTACATTCATTATTGAAAAATCCGTATATTTTATAAAACCTATAACGGATATAATCAAACAAAGTCCTGCTGCAACGCCGAAGAAAATCGCTGTAAAGGGTGATGGTTTTACTGTTTTTTTCATTCCTTAACACCTCTGCATCAGGCTCAAATTATTGAGCCTTTTCAACTGCCGTACCAATTGCTCTTAAAAGTGAGTCCTCGTGAGTTGAAGGAAGGTCGCAGCTGTAATGCCAGATCATAACGCCGCTGTAGCCTTCTTCAATTGCAAATTCTGTCTTCTTTGCAATCACATCGGGTGTGTTGAACCAGAAGGTCTTGCCGATGCTGCTGTCGGTATAAAAGCCGTTTTCATCAAGCTTATCGGCATAAGAAGAATAATCATACCAATAACCGTCACCGTCAGTCGGTCTTGCATAGAAGGGAAGACCGAAGGTTATCTTTTCAAGAGGGATGTTTGAATCCTTTATCCACTGTGAACGGGTGGTAACGGTTTCATAGGTTGCATGCTTGCCTTCTTCATCGTATACATCGTACATCATAAGCTCAAATGAATCAACAAATTTAACGGCAAGGTCTGTATACTGCAAGCACCAGTCCGAAGCGGCAACATTCAGTGTGTAATCGTCTCCGAGCTTTGAGCCGAGAGAAACAAGGAAGTTATTATATCCGAACCATGCAATGTCTGTTGTGGGGTATTCATAATCGAAGTGTACGCCGTCGAGGTCGTATTCATCTAAAACTTCTATAATGTCAGTCTGAAGTCCGGGACAAAGAAAAGCCTTGTTGTGCTCATTACCCACAGATTTCATCTGCTCATACCAATCTGATGAATTGCTCTTGCTGCCCGGACCGAGGAAATTGAGAGTATACTTGATTTCTCTTTCACCTACAACCTCTTTAAGGTTTTTAAGAGCGGTTTCAAGCATTTCCCTGTTAACACTGACCTTGCCCTTTGCATCAAAGGTTGCAACGCCGAAAAGAATAACATCGGTGATTATATCAAAGTCTTCACTGCAAAGGCTTGACGGATCCTGAATTCTGTCACAGATTACATAGCTCTTGACTCTGAAGCTTTCGTCTGTGTTAACTTCGGGCTTGGTTTCCAAACCGAGGAAGCCTGCGATAAGCGAAGCGATAGCTGTTAAAACTGCGATAAGACTTTTTAAATACAACATAATTTTTCTCCTTTTATATTATTCTTCAAATATTCCGTCCTGAATTGCCATAATCTGGTCAACTCTTCTCTGATGTCTTCCGCCCTCAAATTCCGTATCAAGGAAAACATCAACCATTTCAATTGCAAGGCCTGCTCCCACAACTCTGCCACCGAGGCAAAGTGCATTTGCATCGTTGTGAAGTCTTGTGAATTTTGCGCTGAAATAATCACTGCAGCAGGCTGCTCTGATTCCCTTGACCTTGTTTGCAGCCATTGAAATGCCGATACCTGTTCCGCAGCAAAGAATTGCTTTTTCACATTCTCCGCTTATAACGGAATTGCAGGTTCTGTATGCTATTGCCGCATAGTCAATTGATTCCGGTGAATAGGTGCCGAAATCCTTATATTCAATGCCTCTTTCGGTGAGATGCTTTTTGATTTCTTCCTTAAGTGCGTAGCCTCCGTGGTCTGCTCCTAATGCTATCATGGTAATGTCTCCTTTGTAATTATTTGTTATTTAAAGCCTGCCTGGCCTTCAATTCACGTTCTGCCTGAGGAAGTCTGAGATAAGTCGGCATAAGAATTGATGCTTCAACTGCCTTTTCTTCAGAAAAAGCCTTCTGTGCGGAAAAAGCAACACTGCTTCCTCTTTGATATATATTGCCCCTTCCTGCAAGGCTGTATCCTAATTTTTCGTAGCAGAGTCTTGCACCGTCTCCCACAAAAACAACATTTTCATAAGCCTTCAGCTTTTCACTGAGCTCATCAATGCGGATTGCCATGTCCTCGGTAAGACGCTTTATTTCTTCACCCTGAACACTGAAAACTGCACAGTAGACCTGATTGCACCTTGCATCCATAACACTGACTGCTGTCACACTCTGACCGGAAAGGTTATAGGCAAGAGCCTCAAGAGTTGAAACGGGTATGCATTTTTTCTTTGTTGCATCGGCAAGTCCCTTGATTGCCGCAACACCGATTCTTATACCCGTAAATGAGCCGGGCCCCACACTGCAGGCAAAATAATCTATTGAGCTGAGCTCAATTTCTGCATTTTTCAGTGCACTGTCAATCATCGGCATAAGTGTTCGTGAGTGGGTAAGACCTGTGTTGGTGCTGCACTCTGCAAGAATTTTATCATTCTCCGTAACTGCCACTGAAGCACACACTGCACTTGTGTCAACAGCTAAAATTCTCATTATATATCCATTCCTTCAACAGTAATAATTCTTTCGTTTTCACCGTCGCCCTTTTCAATGTAAATCCTGACGGTGTCTTCGGGAAGAGCGTTTTCAATGTTTTCGCTCCATTCCGCCGCAATTACGGCTCCCATATCCAGGTAATCAAAAAAGCCGCTTGAATAAAGGTCCTCCCAGGTACTGACCTTATACATGTCAAAATGCACCAGAGGCGGATTTCCACCGTAATCGTTGACAAGGGCAAAGGTGGGACTTGAAACATCGGCAGTGATGCCCATACCCTTTGCAAGTCCTCTTGTGAAAGCAGTTTTTCCAACGCCGAGTCCGCCAAAAAAAGCAACAACGGTGCCGCCCGTCAGCTTTTTCCCGATTTCCCGGGCAATGTTTTCTGTTTCGGCGGTACTTTCCGAATGAAGCTTAAGCATAAAAATTCTCCTTTCACAAATACTTACCACATGATATTTTACATATAAATCACTGATATGTCAACTTTTGACTTGAAATATTCTGCAATTTCTAATATAATAAAGTTCGTAATCACGATTATAAAGAAAGGATGTAAAAAATGCTTTGGAAAAACATTAAAAAGACTGTAAAGCAGACAGATATCCTTCTTATGGTAATCACCCTTGCACTTTCGGTTTTCGGTGTTATAATGGTTTCAAGCGCAACCTTTTCGGCTGACGCAGGATCACTTTTATCGCGTGACGCAAGCGTTATGCTTCTTGCCCTTTGTATGGGTGTTGCTGCTTCTGTTATAATTTCATTTATAGATTACGATATTATTCTGAAGCTCTGGCCCTTGGTTGCTCTCGGATGTCTGTTTCTTATGTTTCTGCTTATCCCCTTCGGTGTTTCACCCGACGGACGAAGCGATGCCATTTCATGGTTCAAAATCGGCTCCCTTTATTTTCAGCCCTCGGAAATTGTGAAAATCGGCTTTATTATTACCTTTGCCTTTCATCTGAGCAAGGTTAAAAATAATATTTCTGAATTCAAAAACGTTATTCTTCTCTGCATTCATGCAGCAATCCCCATTTTTCTTGTTATAAGGACAGGTGACATGGGCTCAGCTCTCATTTTCATTCTTATGTTCATTGGAATGATGTTTGCCGCAGGCCTCAACTGGCTGTATTTCCCCGCAGGTGTTCTGGTTGTTGCTGCTGCTTCGCCTGTTATATGGCTAAAGGTCTTCGATGACATCCAGCGTAACCGTATTCTTGCCCTTTTCAATCCCGAGGAGTATTCAACGGAAATCTATCAGCAGAATCAGGCTCTCAAGGCAATTCAGAACGGCGGATTTTCCGGCATGGGTCTTTTTGAAGGTAAGCTGAGCCACAGTGACCTTTTGCCCGAAAAGGAAAACGATATGATTTTTTCCGTTGTGTGCGAGGAAACAGGCTTTGTCGGTGCAATTATCCTGCTGGCACTTTTCTTGCTCCTTGCACTGCGCATTATTCAGGTTGGAAAGCGCAGCCGCAATTTTGCAGCTGAAATGATGTGCTACGGTGTTGCCTTCATGATAATCGCTCAGGCTATTATCAACATCGGAATGTGCACAAGACTTCTTCCTGTTATCGGTATCACTCTCCCCTTTATAAGTGCAGGCGGCTCATCAACCGTATGTCTGTATCTTGCCACGGGACTTGTTCTCAGTGTATACCGTTCCTCAAGCGGGATTGGCTATGAGGACGACTACAGATTTGCAAGAATCGCAAGAGAATACTGATCTGAATGTAAAATAAAAAATGCAGAATTGCGGAAAACCGCAATTCTGCATTTTTCATTATCAATTTGCCAAAGGCAAACTTATCAGTATCCGTTGGGATTGGTGCTCTGCCAGCGCCATGAGTCTTCACACATTTCTTCAAGGCCTCTTTCAGCCTTCCAGTGAAGCTCATTATAAGCCTTTGACGGGTCGGAATAGCAGGTGGCAACATCACCGGGGCGGCGCTCAACAATTTTGTAGTTAATTTTGACTCCGCTTGCCTTTTCAAATGCATTCACAACATCAAGAACACTGTAGCCTGTGCCTGTGCCGAGATTGTAAATATCAAGTCCGCTGCCGTTCATCACTTTGTCAAGAGCCTTAACGTGGCCCAGAGCAAGGTCAACAACATGGATATAGTCTCTCACACCTGTTCCGTCGGGTGTGTCGTAATCGTTACCGAAAACGCTCAGGCATTCACGCTTACCGATTGCAACCTGAGTGATATAGGGCATAAGGTTGTTGGGAATACCGTTGGGGTCTTCGCCGATTCTGCCGCTTTTGTGGGCACCGATGGGGTTGAAATAACGAAGCAGGCTGATTGACCATTCGTTATCTGACTTGAAAATATCTGAAAGGATAATTTCAATCATATATTTTGTTGTGCCGTAAGGATTTGTTGTTCCCCCTGTGGGCATTGTTTCCTTAAGCGGTGATACATTGTTCATGCCGTAAACTGTTGCTGAGGAACTGAAAACAAGCTTCTTGCAGCCGTTTTCCTTCATAACCTCACAAAGCTTGAGTGTTCCGCCGATGTTGTTATCATAGTATTCTATGGGCTTCTGGCAGGATTCACCAACAGCCTTGAGTCCGGCAAAATGAATTACTGCATCGATTTTTTCTGTCTTGAATATTTTATCGAGCCCGTCCTTATCACGGATATCGCATTCATAGAATGTGAATTCCTTACCGCTGAGCTCTGCAATTCTGTTAAGAGATTCTTTTTTACTGTTATAAAAATTATCAACAACAACAATATCATAGCCTGCTGCGAGAAGCTCGATACATGTATGTGAGCCGATATATCCGGCTCCGCCTGTTACAAGAATTGACATAATGATTCACCTCGTTTATAATATGTATGATAATTATACAAGCATTGAAAGCAAATTGCAATAGTTTTTAAGTCAGGAGATGTGATAAATGCAGAATTTATCAGATATCAGTGTTATTAAATCCGTAATGGAAAAGCACGGCTTCAATTTTTCAAAGGCACTGGGACAGAACTTTCTTATCAATCCCTCCGTCTGCCCGAAAATGGCGGAAATGTGCGGTGCCGATGAAAGCTGCGGTGTTATTGAAATCGGTACAGGCGTGGGTGTACTCACTGCAGAGCTTGCAAAAAGAGCAAAAAAGGTTGTGGCAATTGAGCTTGACACAAGGCTTCTGCCCGTTCTTGAGGAAACCCTCAGTGACTTTGATAACATTGAAATTGTTAACGACGATGTTATGAAGGTTGACCTTCACAAGCTCATAAAAGAAAAGTTCGACGGCATGAAGGTTGTTGTGTGCGCTAATCTCCCATATTACATAACAAGTCCTGTTATTACTCTGCTGCTTGAAAGCAAGCTGCCAATTGACGCAATAACAGTCATGATCCAGAAGGAGGCTGCAGACAGACTCTGTACCCCCGTCGGCTCAAGGGAATCAGGTGCAATCACCGTGTGCACAAATTATTATTCGGTACCCTCAAGGCTTTTCAATGTTTCACGGGGCTCCTTTATGCCTGCCCCCAATGTTGACAGCACTGTTATAAGGCTTGATATCAGAAAGGAAGCTGCAGTCACTGTCAGCGACGAAAGGAAATTTTTCAGAATTGTGAAGGCCGCCTTTGCCCAAAGAAGAAAGACTGTTGTGAACTCCGTAAGCTCATCCCTCGGCATACCCAAGTCAGAAATTATCACTGCTCTTGAAAATGCAGGTCTTGACCCGAACATCAGAGCCGAAAAGCTTACCATGGACGATTTTGCCGCCTTTTGTCAACAGCTGAATTGAGGGAACCGATGTGAAAAGATTTGTAAATTTATTCTACACCTCTGCTTTTAAATTTTTCGTATTTTCTTTGAGTGTTATTTTCTCCTGGTGCGCCATATCGGAGACCTATGATGTTTTCAAACGCTTCTATTGCGACGGTGTGAGTGCAAAAAATGTCTTTATACAATGGGACGGCTTTGATTATGCAGAATCGGAGCACCTTAAAAGCGAAATTGAAGCAACCATAGAAAATGTGCTTTTAAACAGTCTCAAATATAAAAGTGAGAAATACACAAATTCCAGTAAAGCAGAGTATGATGACACTGCCCTTGACTACTATCTGAGAATAAGCGACGAGGATTATAAAAAGAATATTGAATATCTTGAATCCTTGAGATATGTTGACTATGCCGTTGTTAACCATGACAGCAACACCATAATTTCAAACATTAACGAGGTGGACGGAAAAAGCTCCGGCTTTGATGTAAGACGCTATTTCGGCAAAAACGATGAAAACCTGCTTGTTGTCCTCAATGCAAAAAATCCTTCCTATGAAACTGGCACCATGACGGAATATATTGACTTTGTAAGCAGCTGTGCCGAAGATTACAAGGAGGATTTTGACCTTTACATCAATTTCAAAAATAATTTTGTTTTCAGGTATGATATAGAACACTATGAAAATCTTCATAACAGCATGAAAAAGCTCATTGTTTCCGATATGACACTGGCATCAGTTTTTTTTCTGCTTTATCTTATTTTTACCGTCCTATATGTCTGCCTTTCCGGAAAGGTTGAACAGGGCGGCAGAATTACACATTCTGCTCACGACAGAATTCCCAACGACCTGAAGCTTCTTTCCATACTTGTAACGGCATTATCCCTGATGGCTCTTTATAACAACTCAATCTATATGCTTTTCAGAAGCAGCCATTCTGATGGTGATTATCTTCTCGGCATTTCTCCCGGTTATTATGAGCTTGTTGCAAAAATCTGCTTCGTTCTTCTAACAAACATCTTACTTGCCGTTATCTGCATCATAAAGCGTCAGCTTTATTTCAGAACTCTTTTCAGCAACACTTACATTTGCAGATTTATTGAAGCTGTGAAGCAAAATAAAAAGCATTAAAATGCATATTTCTTTGAATTTTGCACAAAGAAAATCTCTTAAAACAGTAAAGCGAAACACCTTTACAGCTGATTTTTAGCTGTAAAGGTGTTTTCTTACCTATGTTGAAAAATCGGTTCAAAACGTTGAAAACCCGAAGTTATCCACATTTTAATTATAATATAGAATATTAAGTTTGATTTTTTGTCAAGTTTTCAACTTTACTAACAGAGTTTTCAACATTTTGGTTTAAAAAATTGCTGATTATTCATTATGCACCATAAAAATGTATATACATCTTTTTGGCGTTATCATGCAAAAAGCATTCTGTAATTCAGCATAAAAGCAAAAAATGAAACTGACCCGTCATGGCCTCACAAAGCAGCCTGACGGGTCTTATTTTTTTCATCAGTTAACCTTTATAAAGCTTTTTGCATCAACATTTACACCTGAAACAGTCACAGGCTTATCGTTATAATTTACATATACCTGTGAGCCTGAGCCGTACTGAGTGAGGAAAACGTTTTTCTTCACCTCACGGTGGTCAGTGATTCTTTCAGTCCTGATTTCCGAAAAAGCCTTCTTCATTCTGGAATAAAAATTCTGTGCTTCCGAAAGAGAATTCATGAAGTAATATTTATCTGGCTTTTTTTCACCGCCCTTGTCGGCACAGTACCATTCATATGAGGGAACAGCACCGTATTCAACACTTTTAAGGAAAGCATCGGTGCTGTCCTTTTCGAGGTTTAAGGGTGAGTGGGAATAATCTGCAATTCCGTGAAGAATTGCCTGAACAAACGGAACAGACTCCACCTTTTTGCCGTCTGCATAAAAAGCAGATGAAGGAAGCTCCGTTATGACTGAGGCATATTTCACGGCGTAAAGGTTGCCCTTTTCAACCATCAGCCTTCCTGCTGAGGAGGCAGAATTTGCCTGACTGTGAAGCTTCTGTCTGATATCGGAACGCAAAGCTGTGTCCTCACTGCTGAAATCCGAATAAAGCAGATAACCTGCATCGCAAAGGCATAAGCCCTCAAAATCACCCTCACGGACATCGGAAAGCACCTTCTTTGTGTTTTCCTCAATCACTCCGACACCTGCAAATTCGAAGCCGTATCCTTCTTTATTTATAACATTACTTTCACCGTCAAGGCCGAGAGAATAGTTTCTGAAGCCCTTCTTCTCATAGGCTGTGAAAAGATTTATTTCCGGATATATGTCAACACTGTTACTCAGAGCGTAAGCTGTCAGCCCCTTGAATTCAGCCTTGCTTCCCAATGCGGAAAGCACCTTTGCATCAGATATATTCTGCTGAAGTGTACCGCCTGTGTAAATGCCTTTATATTTCAGATTTATACTGTTGATATCCTTGGCATTAAGATTCTGCAGAACATCATGTGCCTCAGAAAAGCTGCACAGAACCTCCTGCTTCACCTTTCCTTCACCGTCTGCAGTGTGCGACATACCGATAAAGCTGAGGTTGAAGGGGTACTCACTGCCTTCAGTGATATTGCTTTCAGACAAAACTGCATTTCTTATAAAAAGCTCTCTGCATGCTCCTGCCATACCGATATAATCGGCACTGTCCTTTGAAAGAAAACGGTATGACACCTTGATTTTTCCCTTATAGGACACCTCGGACACATAATATGAGCCGTCATCGTTTTTCATGGCAGGTGTAATTTCAAATTCAGGATATACTGTGTTAAATCCCTTGGATTTTGATGCGGTTTCTGCCTTAACGGTACATACTGCCTCGCCCTCATCAACCGTGGCAGCAATTGCTCCGTCACCTTTTTTGATGCCGAAGGCGGGAACGGTGGCAAAGGCCTTCTCCTTTTCGTTAAGTGCGACATCAGCTCCGTATATCTTTACGCTGTATTTTTTAGCCTTTTTGCCCGCAGAGGAAACGTCAACTGTGGCTCCGCTACCATCGGGCAGAAGAATAAAATCACCTTTTTCGCCTTCATAAAAGGCCCCGAAATAAGGCAGAAGACTGATTGACTTCAGCACTGCATTTTTGCTGCCCTTGTCTTTTTCAATTTTATCGCAATTAATCTGAACAGTGAGAGTTCCGTCAACATCGGTGAATTCGACGGGAACAGTGAAGCCGAATTCGTTACCCTTTTCATCTTCAGCCCTCATTGTGTAAGCGACAGCCACGCTTTTGTCCTTTATTTCATAGGTGGCTGTGCCGTGACCTTGTGAGTTGAGCACATATTCGTTTCCGTTCAAAAGAGCTTTTATACATATAACCCCTGTTTTTACACCTCTGTATTCACTCGGAAGACTGCGCCAGGTGGTGGAGGAGCCTGAATCGTAAACGCTGACAGAGCTATTTTTTTCATTGAAATAAAGAGCCGCCATATCCGTTCCTGAAACACGCTTTTTTTCCTTCAGAATCTCTTTATCACAAAAAATATTCTTATCTTCCTTTTCTGAAGATACTAGATCTGCTGATTTTACCTTCATCAGAAATGATGCGGCACTTTTATTTTCCCTTCCGCAACCGAAGAAAGTAAAGCACATCAAAAGCATAAAAAACAAAGCTGCTGTTCGTTTAAATTTAAACATCTTATTGCTCCTTAAATTTTCTTTGCCTTTATTCTATCATAAATTTCAGAAAAATTCCACTAAATATGTGCATCACATCATACTGTTTCTCATTTTAAGAAGAATTGCTTTTTCTCTTCTTGAAACCTGAACCTGACTCATACCAAGCTCTGCCGCCGTTTTTACCTGCGTAAGCCCTTTGAAATAGCGTAATTCTATAAGCCTCCGGTCTCTTTCTTCAAGGGACTGCACAACTGTTTTCAGCGCCATTCTTTCCGTTATTTCACCCTCAGGGGCAGGTGTCGGAATATCAAGCTGAGAAGAGCCCTTTTCGTCATCTGAGGCCGTAAGGGATATTGTGGGCATAGACACTGTGATAAGCTCTGCCGCAGTTGAAATATCTGTGCCCAGCCTTTGAGCAAGCTCGCTTACGGTGGGCTCCCTGCCCAATTCAACTGACAGCTGCTGCTTCACCTTCATGGCATTTCTTGACTTCTCCTTCAGCGTTCTTCCGATTTTTATCGCTCCGCCGTCACGGAAAATACGCCTTATTTCTCCAAGAATAACGGGCACTGCATAGGTTGAAAAGGCAAAGCCCCTTGACGGGTCAAAATTATCTGCCGCTTTGATAAGGCCCACACAGCCTGCCTGAAAAAGGTCGTCATATTCAGCACCTCTGCCACGGAATTTGTTGGCACAGGCGTGAACAAGACCGTAGTTGTCATTTATAAGTTTTTCACGGTTTTTTCCGTCTTGTGCCATAGTCATTACCACCTTAAAATTCGGAATAGATTTATATCATGTGATTAATACCTTTCTTTAAACTCTTTAGCTTTTATATATTCCTGCCCCATATTCTTTTTTCCATGGTAACCGTGGTACCCTTACCTATCTTTGAAGAAACCCTTACCTTATCCATAAAGGACTCCATAACGGCAAAGCCCAGACCTGCCCTTTCAGAGCCTGCCGTTGTGAAAAGAGGCTCCATCGCTTTTTCAACATCTTCAATTCCGATTCCCTTGTCACGGATTTTTATTCTGACATTATTATTCTCAAAAAGCGACACCGTTATGTAAATTTTTCCCTGCTTTTCTTTATACCCGTGAACAATGGCGTTGGTAACGGCCTCACTGACTGCAGTTTTTATGTCTGTTATTTCCTCAACATTGGGGTCAAGGCATGAGATGAAGGCAGACACCGCAACCCTTGAAAAGCCCTCATTTATGCTTTTTGAATCAACAACCATTTTTACTTCATTGAAAAGCTTCATCACACAACCTCCTTTTGTCTGATTTCACCAAGAGTCTCGAGCCCTGCAAGCTTCATAACCTTATAGGCACCGGGAGACAGATTTTCAACACGGATTCTCCCTGATACATTTTTCATAAGCTTATACCTGCCCATAACAAGGCCGATTCCCGATGAATCCATAAAGCTGACACCGCCGAAATCAAGAATAAGCATGGAAGGTCTTTTGTGCATGATTGCTTCATCAATACTGACCCTTATGAGTGAAGCACTGTGATGGTCAATTTCACCGTCAAGGTATACCTTGATGGTTTTTTGTTTATACTCAATTCTTGCCGCCATAAAATTCACCTCTTGTTATTATTCTGTGGAAATAAAAAAATCCCTCACGATAGCTTTACTATCATAAGGGATAAATTATGAATTATTTGACGAAGCATGTCACCGATATATTATAATCTCAATTTAAGCTCCGTTTTTCACCTTTTCTCTGATTTCACTCACAAGGTAAAAGGAGCCCGTCACAATAAGTACATCCTTGCCTGCTATTTTTTCAGCAAAGCTGAAGCCCTCGGAGACATCCTCAAAGGAGTAAACATTTTTGCAGTATTTTCTTCCAATTTCCTCCAGCATACCGGTTTTTTCGCCTCTCACATTGTCTGTGCAGGTGAAAACTATGCTTTCACACAAGGGTGCAATTATTTCAATTGCCTTTTCGTAATCCTTATCCTTCATGAAGGACATGAAAAGAGTCAGCTTTCTGTTTTTAAGAAAGCTTTCAGCCGTTTCTCTCAAAGCTCTCATGCAGCCTTCATTGTGGCCGCCATCAAAAATAAGCAAGGGCTCACCGTCAATAACCTCAGTTCTTCCCGGCAAGGAAAAAGCAGCAATACCCTCTTCAATTGCTCTGTCACTTATGTAAAATCCCTTTTCCCTGAGCTGCCTTGCTGCAGCTATTACTGTGAGCATGTTTCCTATCTGATGCTTTCCGCAGGTATTGATTCTGACATTGAGACCGTCATAAACAAACTCAGAGCCCGTTATGTCACATTTCTGAAGCTTTACCTTACCTGCATCGGCCAAAACAAGTCTGCTGCCGTTTTTTTCGCACTCCTGCCTTATCACTGAAGCGGCCTCACTGTTCTGAGGAATGAAGCCAAGGTGCTCACATTCAAAGGGGTATGAAACCAAGGGACAGCCCTTTTTGATTATACCGCATTTTTCCCTTGTAATTTCTGCAATACTTTCACCAAGCATTTCCGTGTGGTCAAGGGAAACTGAGGTTATAACTGCAATTTCGGGAGAGTCAATCACATTGGTGCTGTCTTTTTTTCCGCCGATTCCCGCTTCAAGAACAACAATGTCACATTTTTTTCTTTTATAATGAAGCATTGCAAGGGCCGTTGTCACTTCAAACACTGTGGGAAAAAGTCCTTCCTTTTCCATCTGCTGAGTTTTTTCTTTAATAAGGGATACGCCTGACACTATTTCAGCTTCAGAAATGAACTCACCGTCAACCTTTATTCTTTCCCCGAAGCAAATTACAAAGGGAGAGGTGAAAAGCCCTGTACGGTGTCCACTTTTTGTGAGTACACAGGAAAGTGCCGTTGACACTGAGCCTTTTCCGTTTGTACCTGCAACATGGACAAATCTCAGCTCCTTGTGAGGATTCCCGAGAAGCTCAAGAAGCCTGATAATTCTTTCGTGCCCGCTACTTTTCTGAAATTTTCTGTGTGAATATATAAAATCCAGAGCCTCTTCATAGGTCATTTTATCACTTCCTTTATCCGTTAGATTATACCAACTAACAAAGAAAAATACAAGAGTTAAAAGTCCACTTTACAACACTCATAAAGTGCTGCCGCAAAGTCCGTTTTATCAATTCCGTAGGGCCTCAGCCTCTCATATTCAAAGGGAAGCTCCACTTCTCTCACTTCATAGCATTCAGCCGAAAAAAAGTCCCTTTTTTCGTTTGTGAATATAATTCCCTCAAAAATCAACGGCATTTTTTCACTGCTGTGAGAAATTACAACATTAAAGCTGTCATCGCAAAAATCACGGTCTTCACTGAGTGTTACACAAACACCGTATTCCCTCAGAAATTCGGCATTCTTTTTTTCATACAGGCTCTTGTTTTCACTCACAACATGTATTTTTTTACCAAAAGGGAATAGCCTTGGCAGTTCATTTATGTATAGTCCCTCGGAATCGCAAAGGCAGATATTTATTTTCTGAGGCTCATTTTTTAATTCTTCAAGTGTTTTCACTGCAACATCAAAAAGCAGCTTCTTTTTCAATTTCACAGGCTTAAATGGAGTATAGTCCCATTCATCCTTAAATGAGAAATTCTTATCGAAAAGTATTTTATTTTTTAAAATTCCGCAAAAGTCAAGAATTTCCGTGAAAGGTATGTCACCCCTCTTTTTTTCTGCAGTTATGATAAAAAAGCTTTCTCCGTTTGGCAGCGGCACTCTTTCGGATGTAATTTTACTTTTTTTGAATCGGCTGAAAAGAGTCTTTTCCTCTTCCTTAAGCTTCAGAACAGCAAACACATTTTACCACCTCACAAACTTATATGCCCCTTTAAAGAGAAAAAATAACAGCCGGCAAAAAGAAAAAACGGCTGCAAAAGCAGCCGTAATTCTTAATTTTTATATGTGGCATGCGTCGTGGTCATGCTCTTCAATTTTGCCTACGATGGGTTCGGGATCGATGCCCTGTCTTTTGTAATAATCGGCAAGAGCCGCCTTGATTGCCTGTTCTGCAAGCACTGAGCAGTGAATTTTAACTGCGGGAAGACCGTCAAGAGCCTCAACAACAGCCTTGTTTGTGAGCTTGAGAGCTTCACTTACGGGCTTGCCCTTAATCATATCAGTTGCAATTGAAGAGGTTGCAATTGCACTTGCGCAGCCATAGGTTTTGAATTTTACGTCAACTATAATATCATTTTCAATTTTAAGGAACATCTTCATGATATCGCCACACTTTGCGTTGCCGATTTCACCAACGCCGTTTGCATCAGGAATTTCACCTACGTTATGAGGCTCTGCAAAATGTTCCATTACTTTTTTACTGTATTCCATTTCAGTTGTTCTCCTTTTCCTGTTCCATAATATGATCCCACAGCGGTGACATTGAACGAAGTCTTTCGATGATTGGTGGAAGAACCTCGAGAATATAATCAACATCCTCCACAGTGTTGTTTTCGCTGAGTGAAAGCCTGAGTGAGCCGTGTGCAACCTCATGCTTAAGTCCGATTGCAAGAAGCACGTGGCTCGGGTCAAGTGAGCCTGAGGTACATGCAGAGCCGCTTGATGCGGATATGCCCTTGAAGTCAAGCATCAGCAGAAGGCTTTCGCCCTCAACACCCTCAAAGCACATGCTGAAATTGCCGGGAAGTCTGTTCACGGTGTCACCGTTAATTCTTGAGTGTGAAATTTTTGAAGCACCCTCAAAAAGTCTGTCACGAAGGGCTGATACCTTCTTTGCATTTTCTTCAAGGTTTTCACACATATCTGTGATTGCAACGCCAAGGCCAACAATACCGGGAACATTTTCTGTGCCTGCACGTCTGCCGCTTTCCTGAGCACCGCCCTCAATAAGATTGGGAAGCCTGAGTCCCTTTTTGCAATAAAGAGCGCCTATGCCCTTTGTTGCATGGAACTTGTGTCCTGAAAGGGAAAGCATATCGATGCACTGGCTCTGAACATCAATTGCAACATGGCCCACAGCCTGAACTGCATCAGTGTGGAAAAGCACACCCTTGCTGCGGCAAAGCTTTCCGATTTCTGCAATGGGCTGTATTGTGCCAATTTCGTTGTTTGCATACATTACTGTTACAAGGCAGGTTTCGTCTGTGATTGCCTTTTCAACATCCTCAAGCCTTACAATACCGTTTTCATAAACATCAAGATAAGTTACCGTGAAGCCTTCCTTAGTAAGCTTTTCCACAGTGTGAAGCACTGCATGATGTTCAATTTTTGTTGTGATAATGTGCTTCTTCCCTTTTTTTGCACCAAGAAGAGCTGCACCCCTGATTGCCCAGTTGTCGGCCTCAGAGCCGCCTGAGGTGAAGTATATTTCCTTAGAATCTGCATTGAGAGCAGATGCTACCTGCTGCCTTGCTTTTTCAACAGCTCTGTGTGCAACCTGTCCGATTTCATAAAGACTGGAAGGGTTGCCGTAATGCTCTGTCATATAAGGAATGATGGCCTCAACCACCTTTTTTGACACGGGAGTTGTTGCAGCGTTATCTGCATAAACATATCTCATTTCAAACACTCCAATTCTGTTTTTTCTATTGTCTGACTTCTTTCGGCAAGGTCCTTAAGGGTTATTCTGCTGACCACCGAAATTGTCGCTTTATATATTTCTGTCCAAATAAAGGAGGTTACACAGTCGCAATAGTTTTCACACCTGCCGTTATCCTCTGCACAAGCCACGGGAGCAAGGGAGCCCTCCGTTGCCTTGAGAATATCCTCAACGGTGATTTTTTCGGGAGATTTTGTCAGATGATAGCCGCCCCTGGCACCTCTGACAGATTCAACAAGCTCTGCTTTTGTAAGCCTCGTTATAATCTGTTCAAGATACTTTTCGGAAAGATGCTCTCTTTCAGCAATATCCTTAAGCGAAACACAGCAGTCATTACCGTGAACTGCAAGGTCTGTCATAATGCGAAGACCGTATCTTCCCTTTGTTGATATTTTCATCTGCTTCTCTCCCCCTTCTGTGGCAACCGGTATTAAATTCCTACTTTATCAGTAGTATATCATTAAATACAATTCATAGCAAGTGGGTATGAATTATTTGTTGTAGAAATAATTATTAACCGTATATATTTTTTTATGCAATTTGTATCAAAAAACAAAAGCCGATGCACTGCACCGGCTTTTGTTATTATAACACCTTTGAAAGAAATTCGATAGCTCTGGGACTCTGCGGATTATCAAAGAACTCACGGGGTGTGTTTTCTTCAACAATCTGTCCGTCATCCATAAAGAGAATTCTTGTTCCTACTTCTTTTGCAAAGCCCATTTCATGAGTTACAACAACCATTGTCATACCCTGCTCTGCCAGCTCCTTCATAAGGTCAAGAACCTCCCCTACCATTTCAGGGTCAAGAGCTGATGTGGGCTCATCAAAAAGAATAACGTCAGGGTCCATTGCAAGGGAGCGTACAATTGCAACTCTCTGCTTTTGTCCGCCTGAAAGAGATGAGGGGTAAGCGTCTGCCTTTTCCTCAAGTCCGATTCTTTTAAGAAGCTCCTCTGCTCTTTGCCTTGCCTGAGCCTTTACCTCAGCAACAGTTCTGGGCGCACCCTCGGGGAAGCCTTCCTTTCTCTGCTTTCTGAGTCTCTTTTTTCCCACATAAACGGGAGCCATCATGATATTCTCAATAACTGTTTTATTGTTGAAAAGGTTAAAGTGCTGGAACACCATACCCATTTTCTGACGGTGAACATTGATGTCAACCTTCATGTCGGCAATGTCAACTCCGCCAAAGATAACAGAGCCGCTTGTGGGGTCCTCCATACAGTTAAGGCAGCGCAGGAATGTACTTTTACCCGAACCTGAGGGACCGATTATAACAACCTTTTCACCCTTTTTGATTCTGGTGGATACATTTTTGAGAACCTTGTTGTCTCCAAAGGATTTACAAAGATTAACGACTTCTATCACTCTTACGCAGCCTCCTTTCCATAAGCTTGATGCCAAGGCTGATAAGGCACACAATAACAATGTAAATGAGGGCCATTACCAGATAGGGCACCATAAATTCATAGCTGTTTGAACCGATATAGTTGAAAGCTACATAAAGGTCAGTTGCACCAACAAAGGATACAACAGAGGTTTCCTTCACAAGAGCAATAAATTCATTACCCATTGTGGGAAGAATGTTCTTTACTGCCTGAGGGATAACAATTTTAAGCATTGTTGCGCTGTAGGAAAGGCCGACACTTCTGCCGCCCTCCATCTGACCGGGGTCAACGGAAAGAATACCGCCTCGCATGATTTCCGAAATGTAGGCACCGCTGTTAAGACCGAAAACACAGATAGCAACGCTTACCGATGTCATTTTAAGTCCCAGGAGAGGAAGCATAACATAATAGAAAACAAGCAGCTGCACAACCATGGGGGTACCTCTGAAAAGGCCGACATAAAAGCTGCAGATTGAATTGAGCGCCCTTGGCAGGGTCCTGTATTTTGGAAGAACCCTTATAACAGCAATAAGAGTGCCGATAACAATACCGATAATAAGACCGAGCACGGCAATTGTCATTGTGTTTTTAAGACCGAGAAGAACTTCTTTATATCCGTCACAGGTTATGAAAAAATATAGAAATCTTTCAACCTTGACAGGAAAGTTCTTTATAAAATCTGCGATTGAAGAAAAAACCGACAGACTGTTAAAAGCAATATAATCCATATATAAATTTCCTCATACAAACAACAATGCCTCACCGTTAAGTGAGGTATTGCCGTATATTATTCTGAATTTGTTGATTAAGCAACCTCGTTGATTGCTTCAGCAATGCAGATTGCAGGAGCTGCGTCAATAACAACATAGCTGATGTTGCCGTTTACAAGGTCCTGAACTGCAAGAGCGCCGTTCTTATAGCCAACACATTCTGCTGCGAAGCCGTCGAAGCCCCAGTCTGCGTCGCCCTTAACATAGAAGTTACCTGTTGTGCCGTTCTGAACACCAATTTTTGTTGTGTTGTCAAGGCCCTTGAGGATTGCTTCAACTGATGCTGCGTCTGTGCATGCATCGAATGTTGTGTCATCACCCTTAACGATGAGCTTCTGTGAAGCTTCATAGTAGGTTGAAGTGAAGTCAACATGCTCTTTTCTGTCTTCCTTAACTGTGAGACCTGCCATTGCGATGTCACACTTGTGCTGACCTACTGAAAGGCAAACTGCATCAAAGTCCATGTTGTTGATTACAAGCTCTTTACCAAGTTCCTTTGCAAGAAGAGCAGCGATTTCCATATCGATGCCGTAGTACTTGTCACCCTGTGTGTATTCGAAGGGTTCGAAAGCAGCGTTTGTTGCAACAACAAGCTGATCCTTTGTTTCGTCAAGCTCTGCTGATGTTACAGCAACGGGAGTGCCGTCACCGAAATAGTTGTTGCAGATATTGTCGAATGTGCCGTCTTTCATGATTTTTTCAATGAAAGCGTTAACGTCTGCGAGAAGCTCGGGCTGTGCCTTATCTACGCCGAAAGCGTATTCTTCTTCTGTGAGGTTGATGTCGATAACCTTTACAGCCTTTGCTGCTGCGTTACCGTCTGTTGCATTGTTACCGCCGCAGGCTGCAAGTGCGAAAAGCATAACAGCGGCAAGAGCGATTGCTAAAAACTTTTTCATTTTTAATTCCTCCAAAATATGGTTTTTATTTAACGTGACGATATTCTATCACTGAAAATGCAGGTTGTCAACAGTTTTATGCACAAATCCTTTAATTTAGTGCATATTTATAAACAAAAGACCTTTATTTTCTGTTTATACTGTAAGTTTAACGAAATTATTGTGCATTACGTGTGATGTAAAAATACTTTTCAAGGAATGCATCCACAACCTCCCAGTATTCCTCGTGGAACCAATGAGAGGAAACCGCATGCTCTGCATTCTTTATAATATACTTTTCCTTCGGTGCGGCACAGGCTTCATAGACGGGATAAAGATTATCAAGAAGCACAAAATCATCCTTATCGCCGTGAATGAAAAGTGTTGGTGTTTTTGATTTTTTCACCTGCTGAACTGCTGAAGCTTCACCGAAGAAAAATCCGTTTATAAGCTTATTGACAAGAGTTGCCTGAGGAATAACAATTTTTGGCGGAAGATGATATTTTCTGATACACTGGTCAACAAAAATATCCTTTACGGAAGTGAAGCCGCAATCCTCAACTGCAACACAAACATTTTCCGGAAGCTCCTCACCTGTTGTCATCATTGTTGTTGCGCCGCCCATTGACACACCGTGAATAATGATTCTTGCCTTCGGGTTTTCTTCAACTATATTGTTTATCCAGTCAACAACGTCAAGCCTGTCAAGCCATCCCATTGTCACAAACTTGTGCTCACTGTTGTTGTGGCCTCTGAGGTCAGGCAGAAGAATGTTGAAGCCTCTTTTGTAATACTCCATTGCATAAGAGGACATTTCACGGTTAACGTTTGTCCAGCCGTGAAGACACACTGCCCACACATTGCTGTTTGAAGGGTTACGGAATTCAACGCCGTGGAGATTTTCTCCCTTTCTGTTTTTGATTATAACCTCCTGATGATATGTATTGTCATACCATTTATAGCCTGCAATGAGATTCGGGTTATCTGCATTCCTTTCAAAAAGGCTGTCCTTGCAGGGCACTGTGGGGTCCGGTCTTTTTTTGTTTCCGAGAGCAATGAAGAAGAAAACCACACCAAGCCCAAAATATAACACAAGGAAAAGGACTGCTATAATAATAAGTACTGTCAATGCCACCTGAAGCTGGTAACTCATTTTTTATCTTCCTTTCAAATTGAGATAATTTACCATATGATTATACACTGAACGGGCCATGATTTCAAGGAGTTTTGAGAAGTGAAGCAGATTTTTTCAAATACCCTTTACTTTTTCATTTTAATGTGTTAAACTATTGAATACCGGAGAAGACATATTATAGAAAACATTATTCATCTGAAAGGAAATAAATAATGGCAGACAGAAACACTGAAAGAATCAACAAAAATATAGAATATCTTTTTGAGACCATTCTTAAAATTGAAACACTTGAAGAGTGTGAAGCACTTTTTGACGACCTTTGCACAAAAACTGAGCTTGCCTCAATTTCTCAAAGACTTGTTGTTGCAAAAATGCTCAGTGAAAAAAAGGTATACAGCGATATCGTTGCTGAAACAGGTGCTTCAACAGCAACCATCAGCCGTGTAAACCGTTCTCTTGCTTTCGGCAAGGGTGGCTATGACAAGATTTTCGGCAAAGAGGAATAAAGCTATGGCAGGTTACGGTGATTTTGCTTATTATTATGACCTGTTGACCGAAAATGTAAACTATGAAAGCAGATGTGATTATATACACAGTCTCCTTGCTGAAAACGGTATCGGCAAGGGGATTTTGCTTGACCTGGCATGCGGCACAGGAACTGTGTCACTTCTTATGAGTGAAAAGGGCTATGATGTCATCGGTGTCGATGCTTCAGAGGATATGCTCTCTCAGGCCCAGGAAAAGAAGGCTGAATGCTCAGCCGATGTGATTTTCCTTTGTCAGAAAATGGAGGAGCTTGATCTTTTCGGCACTATAAGCTGTGCGGTATG
Organism: Acutalibacteraceae bacterium; assembly: GCA_045604105.1. Taxonomy (GTDB): domain Bacteria; phylum Bacillota; class Clostridia; order Oscillospirales; family Acutalibacteraceae; genus UBA6857. Next base: position 34,365 of record JAZUNJ010000057.1, read on the forward strand.
CACCCTTGACAGCATCAATCATGTAACTGATGAGAGCACAGTAAAGGAAATTTTCCGCCGTGTGTCCCTTTTCATGGAGGACAAGGGTATTTTCATTTTTGATGTCAACACTCCCTATAAGCACCGTGAGGTGCTTGGCAACAATACCTTCGTTTATGACATGGACGATGTTTACTGTGTGTGGCAGAACAGTACCGACAAACAGCTTCTTACATCAATAAGCCTCGATATTTTCGAAAAAGACGAGGAAGATGATGTATACTATAAATATTCAGAGCAGTTTCAGGAAAAAGGTTATGAGCTCGGTGACATTGAAAAATGGGTACAGGAATATAAATTCGAGGTTATCGGTATCTACGAGGAAATGACGAAGAACCCTGTAAAGGACAACACTCAGCGGGCAGTTTTCGTTTTGAAAAAGCACGGAACACAGTGACGAAGGCTACACTTTCCGAACCCCGAATTCAATAAAGGAGTATTTTTATGGGTAAATTAGTAAGATGCATATCAACTGACGGTACTCTTACCGTTATGGCAGTGAATTCCACGGATATAGTTGAAAAGGCACAGCAGATTCACGAAACCTCTGCTGTATGCTCTGCTGCCTTAGGCAGACTTCTTACCGCTGCATCCCTCATGGGTGCCGTACTCAAGGGCAAGGACGACTCTGTTACACTCAGGCTAAAGGGCGACGGCCCTGCAGGCACGGTTATGGCAGTTTCTGACAGTGAGGGTAATGTAAGGGGATATGTTCAGCAGAGTGTTGTTGAAATTCCCCTTAACAAAAAAGGCAAGCTTGATGTTGCAGGCGCAGTTGGAAAAAACGGCTTTCTTACCGTAATCAAGGACCTTGGCATGAAGGAGCCTTATGTTGGTCAATCTCCTATCATTTCAGGTGAAATTGCCGAGGATATCACAGCTTACTATTCAATAAGTGAGCAGACCCCTACAGTATGTGCATTGGGCGTGCTTGTAAATCCCGACCTTTCAATCAAAGCTGCAGGCGGTCTTATTATTCAGCTTCTGCCCACAGCAATGGACGACACAATTGACAAGGTTGAAAAATCAATAGAAGGTCTTGAGCCCATTTCAAGCCTTATTGACAGCGGCATGTCCCCTGAGGAAATCTGCCGACATGCATTAAAGCTTTTCGACCTGGAGGTGCTCGACGGCAGTAATCCCGAATACAAATGCTACTGCTCAAGAGAACGCGTTGAAGGTGCCCTTATCAGCACAGGCGTCACAGAGCTTACCGACATGATGCAGGATGAAAAAACAGAGGTTTCATGTCAGTTCTGTGATAACAAATATGTTTTCACACCCGATGACCTTAAACAGCTTATTAAGAGAGCTTCAAAAAAATAAGAAAAATTTAAAAAACTTCAAAAAAGGTGTTGACAAAAACACATTTTTGATGTATAGTATACGAGTCGCTGCGAGAGTGGTGGCAAAGATGGGAGCATAGCTCAGCTGGGAGAGCATCTGCCTTACAAGCAGAGGGTCACAGGTTCGAGCCCTGTTGTTCCC
>JAZUNJ010000058.1:0-89759 GCA_045604105.1 Acutalibacteraceae bacterium
TTCAAAAAGAAGGAAATGTAACAAAATTTAAAGCACCGCAAAATATGCGATGCTTTAAAATCAAATATATATGAGTTCAACAGAAAACCAGAACACCGTTGACGGTTTTGCTTGTTCTTAAGCCGTATTAACCCTCTCCGTTGGCTTCGCCGCCACCTCTCCCAAAGGGAGAGGCACGACTTAGCTTTCACTTTCCGTCAAGACAGAGAGCCGTCATCTGTGTTAATCAACAAATCTTTAGCAGTATTACAAAAATATCTTTCACTCTTTTAATTTTTATGCTATAATAATTGTAATTGTACAAAAAGGAAGTATCAGTTTTGAGAAGTTTTACAATAGAAAAAAACGACAGCAATCAAAGGCTAGACAAATATCTTACAAAATCCTTCCCTAACCTGCCGAAAGCACTGATGTATAAATATATACGAATCAAGCGAATTAAGGTTAACGGCAAGCGTGCGGAAATCTCCACAAGGCTGAACGTGGGTGATGTGGTGGATATGTATATAAACGATGAGTTTTTTGTGCAGAAAGAAACCGTGTATGATTTTATGAGTGCATCAAAAAATATCAGTGTTGTTTATGAAGACGAAAGCGTTCTGCTTCTTAACAAAAAGGTTGGTCTTTTGTGTCACCCTGATGACAGGGAATATATTGATACTCTTATCGGCAGAGTCAAGCGTTACCTTTTTGAAAAGGGTGAATGGCATCCCGATGAGGAAAGCTCCTTCACCCCTGCCCTTGTCAACCGTATTGACAGAAACACAAGCGGAATTGTTATATGCGCAAAAACGGCTGAGGCTCTTCGTATTCTCAACCAGAAAATGAAGGACAGAGAATTACACAAAAGCTACCTTTGTATCGTTCACGGCAAGCCAAAAAAGGAAAGCGATATTCTTGAAAGCTACCTTGTGAAGGACGAAAAGAAAAACAAGGTTTTTGTTTCAAAAAGGGCTGTGGAGGGCGGAAAAATTATCCGTACGAAATATACGGTACTCGGGCACAATAATGGTATGAGCCTTGTTGAGGTTGACCTTCTTACGGGCCGTACTCACCAGATAAGAGCACACATGGCTTCAATCGGGCATCCGCTTTTAGGTGACGGGAAATATGGTACAAACGAGCTTAACAAAAAAACAGGCTATAAAAAGCAGTGCCTTTGCTCTTATAAGCTTCGCTTTGATTTTTCCACCGATGCAGGTGAGCTAAGCTACCTTAACGGCAAGGAGTTCCAGATTGATGATGTGTGGTTTAAGGAGGAATTCCTTAACGGAACATTGTAGGCTCCACGAACGGCAAAGCTAAATACATATAAATTTTGCAGGAGAAAATTATGAGTGATTTTGAAAAAATGAAAAAACGGAGCGAGGAGCTTCGTGAAACAATTAATTATCACAATAAAAGATATTACGAAATGGACGAGCCCGAAATTGAGGACTTCGAATATGACAGGCTGCTTCATGAGCTGATTGACATTGAAGAAAAGTTCCCCATGCTTCTCACGGCAGACTCCCCCACTCACCGTGTTGGCGGCAAGGCTGACAGAATGTTCACACCCGTTGAGCATGCTGTTCCCATGGAAAGCCTTCAGGACGCTTTTTCCGTTGATGACATCTATGCCTTTGACAAGCGTGTCAAGGAGGCTGTGGGCAATGTAAAATATATTGTTGAGCCGAAGATTGACGGCCTTTCCGTATCTCTGGAATATGAAAACGGTCTTCTTGTCCGTGGCTCCACCCGCGGTGACGGCAGAGTGGGTGAAGATGTTACTGCAAACATCAGAACAATACGTTCAATTCCCCTGAAGCTTGACACTGACCTTCCTCTTCTTGAGGTCAGAGGTGAGGTCTATATGCCCCGTGAGGTTTTCCTGAAGCTTGTTGAAGAGCAGGAATTAAACGGTGAAAAGGTGTTTAAAAACCCCCGAAATGCGGCGGCAGGCTCCCTCAGGCAGAAGAATCCTAAAATTACGAGCAAAAGGAATCTTGATATTTTCCTTTTCAATATTCAGCAGATTGAGGGCGCAGAGCTTAAAGGTCACAAGCAGTCCCTTGATTACATCAAAGGTCTCGGACTTAACACCGTTCCTTTTTATAACGAGTGCGAAAGCATTGAAAGGGTTATTGAAGAAATTAATGCTATCGGTAAAAAACGAGGCTCTCTCCCCTTTGATATTGACGGTGCAGTTATCAAGGTTGATGACTTTTCAAAAAGAAGTGAAATGGGCTCCACGGCAAAGTTCCCAAAATGGGCGCTTGCTTTCAAATACCCACCCGAAGAAAAAGAAACCACTCTTCTTGACATTGAAATTAATGTTGGCAGAACAGGCGTGCTTACTCCCACAGGCATTTTTGAGCCTACTCTTCTTGCAGGCACCACTGTTTCAAGAGCAACACTTCACAACCAGGATTTCATTGATGAAAAGGGTATTTGCATCGGTGACAGAGTAATTATCAGAAAGGCCGGAGATATTATTCCCGAGGTGCTTTCTGTTGTGTCACACAGCGAAAACGCAGTGCCTTATAAAATTCCTGGTTTTTGTCCCTCATGCGGCGGCAAGGTTACAAGAGAAGAGGGTGAAGCTGCCCTTCGCTGCTGTAACCCCGACTGCCCCAATCAGCTTTTGAGAAACCTTATTCACTTCTGCTCAAGAGATGCCATGGATATTGAAGGCATGGGCACTGCCGTGCTTGATGCTCTTATCAGGGAAGGTCTTATCAGAAATGCGGCAGATATTTATCTTCTTAAGGCCCACGACATTGCTAAAATTGAGCGCATGGGTGAAAAAAGCGGTGAAAACCTTGTTAATGCTGCAGAAAAAAGCAAGAGCAATGATCTGAGTAAGCTTATTTTTGCCCTCGGTATCCGTCATATCGGACAAAAAGCAGGCAAGCTTCTTGCAGAGCATTTCGGCACAATGGAAAAGCTCATGGAGGCCTCAGTTGAAGAAATAGCAGAAATTGAAGGCTTCGGAACGGTTATGGCACAGAGCGTTGTTGACTTTTTCGCCCACGAAGAAAGCCGTGAGCTTGTTGAAAAGCTGAAAGGGCTCGGCATCAACATGGAAAGCAAAAAAGAAGTCAAGGGTAATATTTTTGAAGGAAAAACCTTTGTTCTGACAGGCACCCTGCCAACGATGACAAGAACAGAAGCTTCAAAAATTATTGAAAGCTTCGGCGGCAAAACATCTTCAAGCGTTTCCAAAAAAACTGACTATGTTTTAGCCGGTGAGGATGCGGGAAGCAAGCTGAAAAAAGCCAATGACCTTGGAATAACGGTCATCAGCGAGGAAGAGTTTAAGAGTATGATTGAGTAAAAAACATCGGAGAATCTTAGATTCTCCGATGTTTTTTACTTATTAAATACAAAAACTGCATAACCTTTTACACACGGAACATTTATAAAATAAACTGTTCCGTAAAGGCGATTTACCATCTTCTGAATCTGTTTATCGAGCATTTTTTCATCAAATTTTTCAACTGTTATAAGTGTATATTTCCTGTTGTTTGCCCTATAAGATGAAACTAAGGTATTAACAACCTCACTGTCGGACAAGGAATTAAAATGTCCCGCAGATTCTATAACCAGGCTTTCATCACATTTTGGCTCTGCAGAAGCGAACTCACATGGCTTTTCCTGGAGATCATCGGAAAAACCGAAATACAATCCGGCACTGTATCCGTAATCCCCGTCCGGAATATAATCGGTTGCTGTGCAGTCTGCATTATACCATTTTCCGTCAATTTCAAAGCAGTTCCATGTGTGACCCGCCTCATCAGCAGAAGCGTAATATTCTTTTTCAAAGCAATTAATACCCGCTAGGTTAAACAAAAGTGAAATTGCATTTGCATAACCGTCACATATTGCTTCGCCTTCTATAAGGGCGTTATATAAATAAGAGCCTATATATTCCTGTTCTTCAAGATATACGGTATTCCGGCCCAGATACCTGAAAAGTTTTTCTGCTTTTTCCAGATTGGTGAGATCAGGATCAATATCATTCACAATTTCTTTAGCTTTTTCAAGTGCCTGCATACGCTTATCAAAATGCTCCTCAAGAAAATTATTGATTGTTATGTAATAACCTTCAAAAGGCACCTCACGAACATAAAAATATTCTTCTTCCAAAGGATATGTAGTTTCAAAACTAGCAAAAAATGTTTTTACATTTTGTTCAACTAAGGGTGAATCAAGAGACAGATAACAAATAACTTTATTTAAAACCTCTCCGCTTTCACATATTGCATTATCAACCATTATGCAACGGTACTTGTTTGCAAAAGCATATTCCATGGCTTTATAAATTATCTTTTCATCTTCACTTAAGGCTTCATAGTGTACTGTTGAGCCATACTTTCTGTAAGGCGATTGATATTGCTCAATCTCTTTAGCAGGGATAAACTTTGCTTCAGATTGTTTACTTACGCCTTTTTTGGAAAATCCGATATATGGAATTTTTGCAGCATCTGTTATATCACTATTATCCCAGTCAACACCGAACAAATCATAACCGTTTCCTATTGCCAGTAAGCAACCGAAGGAACCTACTAATATCATAACAAGAATTAACAATAGAACCAAGCATGATTTTTTTATATAATCACTTCCTTTCCGCATTTAAATTTTATCAATACATAAATACAATGTCAACACCATAAAGTTAGACACGAAAATGATTGCCAAATCCGTGTCTGTTTCAGTTATAATCAGAAAATCATTCCGGGAAGCACCTTTGTGAGATATGTTATAAGAACAAGAATAACTTCTCTTACAAGGTTATATATGTTCTGTGCAAAGGTTGAAACATGGTCTGTGGGAAGATTTTCATAATCTTCAACGGGAGCTTCTCTTTCTGTCTTTTTGATTGCATAGGAGTCAATGAGCTTTGTTTCTTTTGTTTCATCATCAACCATATATGCATTATAAACGAAATGCTCACTGTCAAGTGATACAGTCGCAAACACACCGCCCTCGCCAGTATCTCTTGCAAGTGCTGCACAGTCGAGAATGGGAGATACTGCGTCTTCATTCACACCGTAGCGCTTTGTGCCTGCTGTTGAAGGAAGAATATGTGTTGTACCGTCGGGATTTACTGCAAAAACAGTTTCCTTGCCGTTCCATACTTCTGTTACGGTTTCAGCTTCAACAACTGCATCGCCTTTGACGGTCTCAGTTCTGAAGTACATGTGGTCATGACCTGCAAAAACAACGTCAACACCAAGCTCATCGATTACAGGAAGAAGCATGTTTCTCATTACAAGAGTGTCAGGCTTATTGATATTTTTACCTGCTGAATAAAGAGCACGGTGCATGAGAACAATCTTCCACTGTGCATCGGAAGCATTCATATCATTCTTAAGCCAGTTAATCTGCGCCATTGACATGGGATACATATCATTTGAATTAAGAACTGCAAAGTGAGCATCGCCCCAGTCAAAGGAATAGTAGCATCCTGTGATTGTTGCGCTGTTTTCAGCAGCACCGATATTGAACATATTGTTAAACTTGAACCACTGAAGGTTACCCTCATGGTTACCTGCAACGGGAATGAGAGTTGTGTTCATGTTTGAGAAAGCAAAGTTTCTGAAATAGCTGTCCCATTCTTCATTGGTACAATCATTTACAAAGTCACCGAGGTTTACAGTGAATTCATATTCGGGCATTGCTTCAACAGCCTTTTCCATAACAGCTGCAGCCATTTTAAAGTTTTCCTCATTGCTTGCCTGAACGTCTGCAATTACAATGAAGTTTGCGCTGTCCTCGTTTTTGTCAGCAGTTGTGAAATAACCGATATCACTCCAGGTATCAGTTGAGCTGTCACCTACTCTGTAGGCATATTTTGTGCCGGGATGAAGTTTTTCAGCCTCTGCCTTATGCACATACTTTTCCATTGCACTGTAGCTGCTGCCTTCGATAATCTGCGCTGAAGCAAGGTCTTCACCAACGGGTGCAATCTGAAGTGATGTTCCCGCTTCACTGTCAGTATACCAGCAGAAACCTCTTGCTGTGTCAGATTCACCGTTGATTGTAACGCTTACTCTTGAAACCTCAGAAACAGCAAAAGCTGTGAGAGAAAGAGCAAATATCATGCAAAGCACAAGCATAAGTGAAACGAGCTTCTTTACATTTCTTTTCATACATATCTTCCTTTCATCAAAAGCGATTATAGACCGCATAATTACTTAATTAAACAAACTGCGTGAGCAGCAATTCCCCTGCCTTCACCCGTGAAGCCGAGGCCTTCTTCCGTTGTTGCCTTGACGCTTACAGACTCTATATCAATGTCTGCATAAACGGAAATTCTCGCCCTCATTTCGTCAATATAGGGACGAAGCTTAGGCGCCTGAGCAAGAACGGTTGCGTCAATGTTTTCAATTTCATAGCCCTTGCTTCTTACATGAGTGCAGACCTCTCTTAAAAGCACAAGGCTGTCTGCACCTTTATAATTTGGGTCATTATCAGGAAAAAGCTTTCCTATATCTCCGAGTGCGGCTGCGCCCAGAAGAGCGTCTGAAATTGCATGAAGCAGAACATCTGCATCGGAATGCCCCAAAAGGCCCATTTTGTAAGGAATTTCCACACCGCCGATAATCAGCGGTCTGTTTTCCACAAGCTTATGTACGTCATAGCCGTGTCCTATCCTCATTTGTCCAGCTCCTTTACTGTTTTGATAAATTCATCATAGGTTACAAAGGTATTGAGTATTTTTATCATTGACGATGAAGACATTCTTTCGGGAAGCTCCAGCTTTTTAAGAAGAGTTTTTCTTTTTTCCTTGCTGTTTTCCTTGCCTGAAAGTCCCCATTCGTAAAAATCAAGGTTTGTGATGAGACGTCTTTCGCAGGCGTCATTTTTTTCTAAGAAAACTCCGGCTTTTGTGAAAGCTTCAAGAATTATTTCTTCTTTTATTCCTTCAACGCCTAATTTACCCTCTTTTGATTTTTCTGTCTTCCTTTTTTCTTTTCCGAAAATATCAGGAATGAATACATGAGTAATTTTATCTGCAGGTACTGTTGAATTAAGAAATTTTCTGATAAGAAAGCCTGCAGAATCACTGTCTGTGAGAACGATTATTCCTTTTTCCTCGGCAAGTCTTCTCAGGAGCTTCTGCTTTTCCTTGTCCTTGAATATACCGAAGCCGTCAGTTTTTATAATTATTCCGTCAATGATGTTTGAAAGCTTTATAACATCATACTTTCCTTCAACAATAACAGGTCTGTCCAGCTTTATCATACTTTTTCACCGTTTGAAAGAAGGAAAAGCTTAACAAGAAGCTGTTCAAAAATAAGCATTGCATTATCTCTGCCGCTTTTGAGCTGCCTGTCGGCCTTTGAAAGCTCATTCAGACACTGACGTATTGTTCCGATATCCATGTTCCTTGAATCTCTTGCGGCATTGGTAAGACGGAAGGCAGAATTTCTGTAATTGAAGTCTGATGCAAGAGAATCTGCATTTTTGCCCGAAGCCAGAGAAATTCTTGCTCTGTAAATGTCAACGTATGAGCTGATAATTGTTCCGAGAATATATTCGGGCTCCATTTTCTGCCTGAAAAGCGAAGCAAGCACCTCATATGCCTTATCAAAGTCCTTCATCATGAGGGCTTTTGTGAGGGCATATATTTTTGCATCGTCGGTTTTTACGGCAACAGCATCAATATGCTGCTTTGTTATTTCACCCTGCTTTGCATAATGGCAGACCTTACCCAGCTCATTTATGAGAACATTATAGTCATCACCGCAGACGGAAACCAGATAATTAGCATTCTGAAGTGAAAGCACACATTTCTGCTTTGCGGCAGATGCCATGAGGGGCTTCAATAAATCGTTACCTGTTCTTTTGTTAAGGGTGCACACTGCACCGTGCTTTTTAAAAAGCTCAACAGCTTTTTTTGCTTTACTTACCGAAAAATCCACTGCCTTCTGAACGAAAATCAACGTTGTAAATTCGGGCAGGTCTGAAAAGAAATCAAGCATAAGGCCGTAATCCTTTTCATTGATGCCTTCAAGCTTATAATCTTCGACAACAATAAGCCTCTTCTCACTCATCATGGGCATAAGCTCAGCCGCATCAAAAACATCCTTAAGGTCAAGTCCCTTGCCCTCAAATTTCTGAAGATTGAAGCTTTCAAAGGCGGGGTCAACAATTTTTGAAGCCATAAGGTCAGTATAATGCTTTTTCAGATAGGCCTCATCGCCGATTACAAGATATGCACCAAGAAAGCTGCCGCCTTTTATGTGAGCCTTCAGCCCTTTTTCGTCAAATTCAGCCAATCTGTTTCACCTGCCAATACTGATATTACCGCCGTTTCTGACTGTCAGCGTCTCAAATTCTTCAGCGGTACAACGGTCAGCATCAGCCCTTGCTGACAGAAGACCGTAATTATTGATTATTATATCACAATCGGCCTCTGTTTGTAAACCTTCATTTTCAAAAATAATTGCGCAAATTCCGTTTCCTTCAACGGTAACAAAGCCCTTTTTCTTCACTACCCTCACTTTGCCGAATAAAGCTGCACTGTCCCCTTGCGAAGATAAGCAGTGTTCAATTCCGTACTTTTTAAGAATATAGCCTGCTTCATTTTTATCTGTGTTTTCTGTGAAAACAAACGCATCAAGGGTGATATTTTCTTTACTGAGCGTATCAGAAAGATTTTTATCAAAATAGTAATCATCGCTCATTCCTACAAGTATGCCTCTGCCGTTCATTGATATGATATAGCTGCAAGCCGAATCTGTTTTAACGGCAGTAAATTTATACTGTGTAAGTGATTCTCTTATCTGACAGGCAAAGGAAAGCAACACCGAAAACACAATTATTGAAAGGGTTATTTTAAATGCCATGTCCCTTTTTCTTGTTACAAGCACAAAGGACACAACGGCAAAAATGAAAAGAACCGCCCAGAATATGATGTGTCTGTAGTCTGCCGGAATATATGAAAACGGTATTGCCGAAGAAAACCGTGTAACGGCTGTTATGTATTGCGAAAGAATATTAACTGCAAAGTCGATTACCGTTGACAGATAAGGCACAGCCGAAAACGCAACAAAGACGGCAGACAGTACCATAAAGGGTGTTACAACGGGAAACAGAAGAAGATTTGTAAAAGGTGAAATGAGAGATATTCCGCCGAAGGCTGAAACCGATACGGGAAAGGTAAACAATGTGACTCCAAGGCTGATGCATATACTTGTTGTAACAAGTGAAAAAGCCTTTTTAACAATATCAAGCTTTAATTTATGACTGAGCTTTTCTTCAATCAGCCTTGCACAGGGTACACCAAAAAGAAAAATTGAAAGAACCGAAAGGACTGAAAGAAGAAAGCCGATATTCACAGCCATATAGGGATTACAGCAAAGCAGTACAGTGCAGGAAAAGCCTAAGGAATTCACAGAATCTGCATCTCGGTTTATGCATTTTCCGAAAAGTGACAGCAGCACCATAAAGCCAGCTCTCATAACAGAGGGCGTGAAGGAGGCTATGAACATAATCAGAACAGTTATCAGCATCAGCAAAAGATTAATCAAAACCCTGTGCTTTTTAAATCTGTCCAGTAAAAGGCTGAAAAAGAGTATCCATACAGATAGATGCATACCTGACACTGCCATAATGTGGGCTGCTCCCGATTTTTTGAAGTCCGAGTAGACTTCATCACTGACAAAGTCCTTGTCACCGACAAGAACAGCAATTACAAGACCTGCTGTTTCCTTATCAAAGTTGAAACGTATTTTCTTAATCATCCAGTCCCTGAACATGCTCACATAGTGATCCAGAGGTCTTAACCGTGGCGGTGTAACCTTTAAATCGGTTATACTGTACCCTCCTGTGTAGATACCCAAAGAGCAATAGTAATCGTGTATGCTGTCAGCATCCTGACCGATTTTATATGTTTTTCCGATAAAGCTTATTCTGTCTCCCGTAAGAAGACTCTGTGCATCTATACCGTCATAGGTTTCGTTGAAGGAAAGCCTTATCTTACCGTAAGCCCTTTCACTGCCGATACTTTTAAGCCTTGCTTCAGCATAATACCTTCCCTTACTGTGAGAAAACAGAGGCTTTTCAGTTATAACTGCCTCGACAGTCACATTTTCTGTGCACAGAGACAAGGTTTTCTGTCTGTTATATTCACTGTTCATAAACAAAAGGCAGGCTAAAGCTATGCCGAAACAAGTTACGGCACAAGCTGAAGCCTGTCTGAATTTCAAAAATGTGAAAGCCGTTCCAAGTGCAGCCGACAAAATGAGCACACAAAGGGCAGCAAGGGTATTCTTAACAAGAATAAGAACTATCAGAGAAAAAAGAATACTGAAGCCTGTTGCTGCAAGCGGTCTTTTCATCGGCAGTCACCTGTTACGAAAATTAATTAGTCGTGAAAGAACAAAGGAAGCTCTTCAAGAAATACGATATCATCACGCTTTGCAGCGTCACCTTCTGCAAGAATTGCAGCCTGAGCCACAACCTCAGTGCCGAACTGCTCAATGAGCTTATTGACCGCATTGAGCGATTCGCCTGTGCTGATAACATCATCAAGTATGATTACTCTTTTGTTTCTGAGCTGTTCGCCCTCAAGAGCATCGATATACAAGGTCTGCACCTTGTCAGTGGTGATTGAACGAACATCAACATGCACGGGCTCCTTCATATAAAGCTTGGGACCCTTACGGCAGACAAAATACTTCTTTCCGCTCTGTCTTGACATTTCGTAAGCCAGAGGAATGGATTTTGCTTCGGGTGTCACGATGTAATCAAATTCAGGGCACTTTTTTATAAGCTGCTCTGCCGCTTTAACGGTGATTTCAACATCACCGAAAATGATGAATCCTGCTATATCAAGCTTATCGTTAAGCTTACAGATAGGAAGTTCTCTTTCGAGACCTGCAATTGTCATTTTATATGTTTCCATTTTAAAGCCTCCCTTAAACTATTTTTTCACCAAGCTTTTTTCCGCCGAGAATGTGGAAATGAATATGACCCACACTCTGACCGCCGTCAACACCGCAATTGTTGATAATTCTGAAGCCGCTTTCAAGACCAAGCTCCTTTGAAAGCTTTGCAATAACCTCAAAAATATGAGCTATAACTGCACTGTTATCTTCATTTATATCTGCCGCACAGGTGATATGCTGCTTCGGGACAACAATTACATGAACGGGGGTCTGGGGTGAGATATCGTGAAAGGCAAGAACGGTTTCGTCCTCATAAACCTTGTTTGAGGGAATTTCACCCTTGATTATTTTACAGAAAATGCAATCCATTTATATTTCCTCCTTAACAGATTTTATCTGAGCATACCCTTAAGAATTTCTTCAGCCTGCTTCACAGCTTCGGGAAGAGCTGCAATATCCTTAGCACCTGCCATTGCACTGTCAGGCTTACCGCCTCCGTTGCCGCCTGCTTTTTTTGCAATCTCTCTTGCAAGGTTACCTGCATGAGCACCGAGAGCTATGGCCTCTTTGCCGCAGCATGTGCAGATATTGCCTGTTCCCTTTGCCTTCTGAACACCTGCAATGACGCCCACATAATTGTCTCCCTTGCTCTTTACAAGGTCACACATATTGCGAAGCTCATCGGGAGTGGTATCCTCAAGGAAGGCTGTTACAAGCATAACACCGCCGGCAGATATTGCATTTGAAAGCATTGATTCTGTTTTGATGTTTGCAAGCACACCTGAAAGCTTTTCAATTTCCTTGTCCTTAGCTTTAATATCATTCATAACAGACTGCGCCTTGACAGCAACATCGTTAACGTTTGCAACCTTAAGTGCTGCAGCAGTGTCACCTATAAGCTGAAGCTTTGAATCAATATACTTCATCACGTTAAGACCGGTTACACCGAGAATTCTTCTCACGCCTGCTGCAACAGACGATTCGGAAACAATTCGGAAAAGACCTATATTGCCTGTTGATTCAACATGTGTGCCGCCGCAGAGCTCTGTTGAGAAATCCCCCGCTTTAACAACTCTTACAACATCACCGTATTTCTCACCGAACAGTGCCATTGCACCCATTTTCTTTGCTTCTTCAATGGGCATCTCTTTGGTCACAACGGGAACTGAAGAAAGAATTTCCTCATTAACAAGCTCTTCAACCTTTTTAAGCTCCTCCTGAGTGAGTGCCGCAAAATGAGTGAAGTCAAAACGGACCTCGTTTGCATCAACAAGCTGACCTGCCTGCTCAACATGTGTGCCGAGCACCTCACGAAGTGCTGCCTGAAGAAGGTGAGCTGCTGTGTGGTTTCTCATTGTGGAGCTTCTCTTCACACCGCAATAAGAAGCAACAGCCTCATCACCAACCTTGATTGAATCACCTGTGAGAACACCGTGGTGAAGAACAACGCCGTCAGCATCCTTTGTTGTGTTAACAACCTCAAAGGTGCTCTCACCCACAGTGATGACACCGCAATCACCGACCTGTCCGCCACTTTCCGCATAAAATGAGGTTCTGTCAAGAACAATAATGGCATCCTCGCCGCCTTCAATGAAGTCCTTTCTCTCACCATCTGATACGAGAGCAAGGATTTTTCCCTGAACGTTATTTTCACTGTAGCCGACAAAATCAGTTTTTACGATATCCTTGAAGGATACACCTGAATTTCTCCAGTCGGTTTCTGCACCGTCACGCTTAACACTCTTAGCTTTCATTCTTGCTTCTTCAACAAGTGCTTTGAACTTTTCTTCGTCAACGGTCATATTCTTTTCTGCAACAATCTCTTTGGTAAGATCGATGGGGAATCCGTAGGTATCCTGAAGCTTGAAGGCATCCTCACCTGAAAGAACGCCGCCCTCACTCTTAGCCATCATTTCATTAAGAAGTCCGAGACCTGAATCTATTGTTTTGTAGAAGCTGTCCTCTTCCATTGAAATAACCTTTTTGATATAATCCTGCTTTTCAACAAGATTAGGATATGCGTTTGCATTTTCCCTGATTACTGTGTCACAAACCTCAGCAAGGAAGGGTCTGTCGATACCGATAAGTCTTCCGTGTCTTGCAGCACGGCGAAGAAGTCTTCTGAGGACATAGCCTCTGCCGCTGTTTGAAGGAATAACACCGTCACCTACCATGAAGGTTGTGCTTCTGATGTGGTCTGTTATAACACGAAGTGAAATATCCTTGTTTACATCGTCATGATAGTTGATTCCTGCAATGCTGATTATGTGCTTCATGATATTCTGCACTGTGTCAACCTCAAAAAGATTATCAACATCCTGCATAACACATGCAAGTCTTTCAAGACCCATACCTGTATCGATGTTGGGCTGAGCAAGACGGGTATAGTTGTTGTTACCGTCATTTTCAAACTGAGTGAAAACAAGGTTCCACACCTCAATGAAACGGTCACACTCACAGCCCACCTTACATTCGGGACTGCCGCAGCCCTTGGAGGGACCTCTGTCAAAATAAATTTCAGAGCAGGGACCGCAGGGGCCTGCACCGTGCTCCCAGAAATTGTCCTCCTTACCGAAGCGTACCATATGAGAGGGGTCAACACCCACTTCCTTTGTCCATATGTCATATGCCTCATCGTCTTCAAGATATACACTTACATAAAGAAGCTCTTCGGGAATTTCGAGCACCTTTGTGAAAAACTCCCATGCCCATGCAGTAGCTTCCCTTTTAAAATAATCACCAAAGGAGAAGTTGCCGAGCATTTCAAAATATGTTCCGTGACGTGCAGTTTTACCAACATTTTCAATGTCAGGTGTACGGATACATTTCTGGCAGGTTGTAACCCTTTTGCTGGGAGGAGTAACCTCACCTGTGAAATACTTTTTCATGGGTGTCATACCTGCATTGATAAGAAGAATACTCTTATCCCCCTGAGGCACAAGCGAGAAGCTGGGAAGCCTCATATGCTCCTTTGATTCAAAAAACTCAAGATATTTTTCTCTGATTTCGTTTAAGCCCATCCACTTCATAATTCACTTTATCCTTTCATGTTTATTCTGTATTTTAAATTAAAAAAAGCCTGTCCTGTAAATTTCAGGACGAGGCTCTGCTCGCGGTACCACCCGAATTGTGCTTTTGCACCACTCTGTAACTTTAACGCAGTTCTTACGGCTGCCCTTTCAGGAGCGACTCGGGAAGCAGCAACACTTCCTTTCTTTTCATAAGCAGACTTACAGCCAAGGTCTGCTCTCTCTTAATGAAATCCAAGAGGTTTCTTCCGTCATAGTTTCTTTAATATTCACAACAACGTTATTTTACAATATAAATTGATGTTTTGTCAAGGGGAATAATAAGTATAAAAGCACAAAAAAACGAATAAAATGTTCATACAGGTCAATAATCAAAACAATAACAACAAGGAGATGCTTATGATGAAAAAAATTCTTGCTCTGATTATCAGTTTAACCATGTTCTTCTGCTTTTTCACAACTGCAAATGCAACTGATGTGAAAGCTGAGGAAAGCACTGAAATCACACAGGAAGCGATTATTGCTCCGGATGAAAATGATGAGGAGCTTCAGAAAATACTATCGGCAGTAACACAAGTGGCAACGTACATCTATAACTTTGCAACACAGCCCGAAGAGCCTGCCGTTGACCTTGAAACAGTTATAAAAATTGTTACATTTGCTATTTATATCATTTACGGAATCGTTCAGCAATATGCAAGCAGTAATAATTAAAAAGGGTGTGAAATCACACCCTTTTTTGATTTAGTTGTAAACAAAGTATACGTCAAGACCCTTGACTGAATAGGAAATACCGTTTTTATTAAGTGCAGCAGTTACACCCGAAAGCATTTCGTAATCCTTCATTGTGATGCGCATGTCAAGCTTGATGTTTTCATACTTTCCGTATCTGTTACCGGGCAGGAAGCCTGTGCACCACCAATAATAGCCGTAAGGCCTTGTGAACTTTTCATTCCACCTGGTGCCTGAGAAAAGCACCTTTTCTTTTTCAATAAAGGTCATTGACATTTTAAGCATTTCACTGTCAGAAGCAGCATCATAATGCTTCACCTCTCTGTTTTTCGGCTTTGTGTAAACGCCGACCTCAGCACCGTAGAACACAAGACCGTACTGACCCTTCCACAGCTGAATGAGCCAATCCTTATTGCCGTGCTCGAAGTAAAGTCTGACGGTGTCAAAGTCAATGAGAGTATAGGGACCCATTACATCGAATATCTCATTATAGCCAACAACTCTCTGCCATGGGTCTGAGGAGGTATAAAAGCAACCTTCCTTAGGATCAAACAGGAAGCCGAGAATGCCGTTATCTGCCATTTCTTCGGAATAAATGCTGTCCGGCTTTGATTCACTGACAAAGGCAATTGAAACAGATTCACATTTTTCCGATGAGAATTTTTTGCCGCCTGAATATACATAAGAGCACACGGCATATCTGTATGTGTCCGTATTTTTAATATTTTTAATACTGAAGCTGTTTTTGGTGGTTGAGCCAACGGTTTTCCAGCTTCCGTTCTGTGCGCTGTAGGAATAAACAGTATAGCCGGAAGCACCAGTCACCTTTGACCAGGTGAGTGAAATTCCGTTATCGGAGTTCACAGCACCCTTGAGATTTTTCGGCACGGCTGAAAGCTTATTTGCTGTAAGTGTTGAGGAATAAAGGCCGTAGGTATATTTGCCGCCTTTTTTGAGATAGGTTCTTATTCTGAACTTTCCTCCGTTTACGGCGTTTTTACCGCTGACGGTTGCTGTTGTTTTTTTGGTTGTCAGAATTTTTGTCCACTTTTTTGTGCTTTCATCATATTTCACAAGCTGATATCCTGTGACTCCGGAAGCCTTATCCCATTTAAATGTGTAAGAATTCTCTGTCACAGAGGAAACTTCAAACTTCTTGATATCGGCAAGACGTGTTTTTACACTGAGCCGTGATGAATATGCTCCGTAAACCGTTTTGTCTGATGTTTTGTAGGCTCTGACTGCAAAAGTGTATGATGTGTTGCTTTTAAGCTTTTTGACAGTATAGGAGGTTTTTGCAGTGGTTCCAACAGAGGTGTATTTTTTTGTGCTGCTGTTATAGGTATATATTCTGTAGCCTGTGACATTTGCCGCCTTTTTCCAGGAAAGCGTCACAGATGAGCCGTTGACAGATACACTCTTAAGCTCAGTTACCTTTGACGGCGGTACAATTGTTTTAACAGTATTGGAGTACTCCTTGGAAAAAACTGCCTTGCCTTTTACATTCTGATATGCCTTCACACGGTAATAATAAACCTCTCCCGCCTTTACGGAAGTATCCTTATATGTAAGTGAAGTGGTTGTTTTTAAAGTTCTCCACTTTTTTTCAGTTCCCGTGTATTTGTAAATCCGATATCCTTTTGCACCTGAAACTGAGCTCCACTGAAGGCTTATGCCGCTTGTGGAGGTGCTTTTGACAGCGAGATTTTTAACATTATCAATTGCCGATACCATGCTTATGCCCGCAGAGGACACAAGCATAATCAAGCACATTGTAAAAACAGTCAAAGCTCTGGTTACTTTTTTCATGTTTACCTCCGTAAAATTTCGGATTTATCAGATTATCTGCACTCCGCCGTAAGGTCTGATTGAAAGAACATAGCATGCATCGTCACCGAAAATTGACTTCATTGCATCTGTGTATTCTTCAACCATACAGTCGGGTACAAAGGCCTGAATTGTACCTGCAAAGCCACCACCGTGTACTCTCCATGCGCCCTTACCTGAAAGAAGCTGCTCACTCAGGCAAAGTGCAAGTGAAAGGGGCTGGTCAGCTCCTGCTTTCTGGGTGTACACATTCTGGTTATACATATATGATGAGAAACCGCTTTTAATGATAAGAGACTTGAAGGTTTCAAAGTCATTTTCGGAAAGAGCCTTTGCCTGAAGCACAACCTTTTCGTTTTCACCGTAGTAATGAAGTGCTCTGATAACAGCTCTGGGACTTACCTTCTTTGCAATGTCACCTGCATTTGCAAGAACATCCTTTTTATCTACTTCACGAAGGACCTTTTTGCCGAAATATTCAGCAACGTTTTCCATTTCACGGCGAACAGCGGCGTAATCGTCTGTAAGATCGGAATGGCTGCCCTTCGTGTCAACAATAACAAGGCTGTGGCCTGATTTTTCAAAATCAAAGCCGATCTTTTTAACAACAGGCTTTGAGGTATCCTCAAAGTCAATTGATACAAATGAGCCCACAGAGCAAGCCATCTGGTCAAGAAGTCCGCAGGGCTTACCGAAATATACATTCTCACTGTACTGTGAAATTTTTGCAATTTCAACGGGGTCAATTTTTCCGTCATTATAAAGATAATTGAGCATTGTGCACACAAGCACCTCGAATGCTGCTGAGCTGGAAAGACCCGAGCCTGAAAGAACCTGTGATGCGGTTGTTGCGTCAAAGCCGCCCACATTGTAGCCGAGCTCCTTGAAGCGTGCAGCAACACCTCTTACAATTGCCTGACTCTTTCCTTCTTCGTTTTTATTCACGGAAAGGTCGCCGCAATCAACTGTATCCATGGGATAGCCTGCTGATTTGATTCTGATGATGCCTTCATCATTTTTTGAAGCAACTGCAATTGCATCAAGGCTTATTCCTGCAGCAAGCACAAGTCCGTGGTTATGGTCCGTGTGATTTCCGCCGATTTCACTTCTTCCGGGTGCTGAGAAGAGAGCAACCTCTCTTATGCCGTCCTTATCAAAAAGCTCCTGAAAAGCAGCAAGAACATCAAGATATCTGCCATACTGACCGGGAATAGCTTCCTTTTTGTAAACCACTGAAAATTCTTCATCAAGAAGACCCTTTTCAAGTTTTTCCTTCATCTGTGCAAATTTAATCATTGCAATCAACCTTTCTTTTGAATCCGGCAAAAGCATAAAGCACTGCTTTATTGATTCGCCTGGAATTATTTTAATTTAAAAGATGCATTACTGCATCTGTATACACTATTTTACTTTTTTGCTTAATGACACTACTCCGCTGACAGACAAAAGCACCAGTCCCGAAAAAATCAGAAGAGGAATAAAAGGTGCGATAAAGCCGAAGGAAGCAGGGTCGAACACATTCCGTCCGATTGTTACATAGGAAAGGATTTTATATAAAAAGCCTGCAACTGAAATTATAAGATATTCATAAAGCTTTATATCGGTGCTTCCGTAAAGAGTGCTAACAGAGCCGATGGGTATTCCCGGCAAAAGACGGCTGAAAAACAAAACTGCCTTGGAGCCTGCTTTACTGCTGTCGATAAAGGTGTGTGCCTTATCATACCTTGCAAGTATTTTTTCTGCATTCCCTCCGCCGTGCTTTCTGCCCCAGAGAAACTTTGCGGCAAAATAAATGCTCATTCCCGCAATGTTAATCAGCACTGCAACATACCATTTGAAAATAACGGCACTTGCAACACAGATGCAGGAAAGAGGAAACCAGGGAATGAAAGCCTTTATTGTGTAATTTATGAGTATTATCACAACTGAAATCCACGTTGCGCCGTAGGTCTGGATCCACATTTCGAAATCGTTGAGCGTATCCGTATAACGTCCGTACCAACGCAAAAATTCGTCTGTGCTGAAAAGCCTGAGTAGAATCATGAGTATAAGGGCGGCAAGCAAGGAAAAGAATGCCATTGTTGAAAATCCGTAAGACAAATTACCTTTGTTTTTCAAAACATCCCTCTCCCCCTTTTCAGAAAAACATATTTAAACATAATATATCAATTTATTTTAACATTAATCCGACCGAACCGTCAAGTATATTTTTCCTTTATATGAATTTTATGGTGACAAATTGTATATTTTGTGATAGAATACGGATTATAGAATTTGTTTTTAAAGGATGGTATGAAATGAAGCTTGTAATTCTTGACGGATATGAGGCAAATCCCGGTGACCTTTCATGGGACTGGATGAAGGAGATTATTGATGAGGTTGTAATTTACGATGCCTCCGAGCAGTGCGAGGTTGTTGAAAGAGCAAAGGACGCCGATATTATTGTTACAAACAAAAAGCTTCTCACAAAAGAAGTTCTTGAGCAGCTTCCGAAGCTGAAATACATTTCCACCCTTGCAACAGGATATAACATGATAGACACTGAATATGCCCGTTCAAGAGGTATTGTTGCATCAAACATTCCTGCCTACAGCACCGACGGTGTTGCACAGCTTGTGTTCGCTCTTCTTCTTGAAATCACAAACAATGTTGCCCTTCACAACGATACCGTCAAGGACGGTGAGTGGACAAAAAGCAAGCACTTCTGCTACTGGAAAACACCCCTCACTGAGCTCAGCGGTAAAACACTTGGTATTGTGGGCTTTGGCAAAATCGGCTCTGCAGTGGCACAGATTGCCAACGGCTTCAAGATGAATGTTGTTGCTTATTCACCCAATACAAGAACATATGACGGCTTCGGCAAGGTTGATTTTGTTTCACTTGACGAGGTTATCACAGGCAGTGACGTTATTTCAATTCACTGCCCTCTCAACAAGGACACAGAAGGTCTTGTTAACATGGAATTCCTTAAAAAAATGAAAAGCTCTGCATATCTTATCAACACATCAAGAGGTGCGGTTATTGTTGAAGAAGACCTGAAAAAAGCTCTTGATGAGGGTATTATTGCAGCGGCAGGTGTTGACGTGCTTTCCGTTGAGCCCGCAAGAGAGGATAACCCCCTTCTTAAAGCTGAGAAGTGCATTATCACTCCCCACCTTGCATGGGCAAGCTTTGAATCACGCTCCAGACTCATGGAGACACTGAAGCTGAACATCAGAGGTTTTATTGACGGTAAGCCCGTAAATGTAGTTAACTGAAAAACGGCAACAGCAGGTTAAAAAATCTGCTGTTGTTTTTATTAGAAAAAAATAAAAGCAGACATCACTGTCTGCTTTTTCTTTTTTGCTTATTCAGGTAATTAAGAATTATTCTGTGAAGCCTGATTCAACAAGCTTAACAAGCTCTTCAACAGCCTGCTCTTCATCGGGACCGCCTGCGATGATACGGATATCTGTGCCGCCCATGATGCCGAGTGAAAGAACACCGAGAAGGCTCTTAGCGTTAACTCTTCTTTCCTCCTTTTCAACCCAGATTGATGACTTGAATTCATTTGCCTTCTGAATGAAGAAGGTTGCAGGACGAGCGTGAAGACCTACCTGATTCTGAACTTTTACATCTTTAACAAACATATCTATTACTCCCACACAAAAGTATTTTTTACCGTGGCAAAACCGGGGATTACTTTGATTTTGCCTTTGGCAGATTTATCAATTTCTCATATATTATACCACAAAACTTTTCTTCGTCAATGAAAAAAAGACACTTTAAAACATTTTGGTTGGTAGCCTAAATGTTGCACAAAATAACAAATTGAATTTGTGCAATTTTACTATTTTTGTTCATCACTTTTTCTGTCTCTGAGTTCGGATTTCAGCCGTCTGAGGAACTCTATATCCTTTTTTGTAAGCTCTGCTTTTGAAAGCATATCGGGTCTGCGCAGATAAGTTCTTTCAAGGCTTTTTTCTCTTCTCCATTTTTCAATGTTGGCATGGTGCCCCGATAACAGTATATCCGGAACCTGCTTTCCTTGCCACTCAAAGGGTCTTGTAAACTGAGGATACTCAAGAAGGGAGGAATAATGGCTTTCTTCTGTGAAGGCATCTTCATTGGAAAGGACACCGGGAAGCATTCTTGAAATGCTGTCTGCAAGCACAAGAGCCGGAAGCTCACCGCCCGTAAGCACATAATCACCGATTGAAATTTCTTCGTCAACAATTTCTTCAATTATTCTTTCGTCAACACCCTCATAATGACCGCAGAGAATTGCAACATTGCTCATCTGAGCCAGCTCCTTCACCCTTGACTGAGTGAGTGTTTTTCCCTGTGGTGACATAAAAATAAGATGCGGTCTTTCACCGATTTCTTCGCAAAGAGCGTTGTAACAGTCATGTATCGGCTGAATCTGCATAATCATACCCATTCCGCCGCCATATGGAGCATCGTCAACCCTTTTGTGCTTATCGGTTGAATAGTCCCTGATATTACGGCAGCTGATTTCAACCTTGTTTTCCTGCCTTGCCCTGCCTATAATGCTTTCAGCCAGAACTGATTCGCACATTTCAGGGAAAAGTGTCAAAATATCAATTCTCATCGTCAAAAATTCCTCTCAAGGGGCGTATTCTGATTATTCCGCCAACAACATCAGCTTCAATAACAACAGGCGGTATTGCAGGAATAAGGTACTCCCCTTTTTCATTTGTGATGTGCCAAACATCGTTAGCTCCCGTCTGACTTACATCTGTGAGCATGCCGTAGCATTTGCTTTCATCATCGGCGTCAATAACCTTACAGTCAATAAGCTCCTGAATGAAGTATTTGCCCTCGGGAAGCTTCGCATCGCTTCTTTTCATGAAAAGCACCTTTTCACGGTATTTTGACGCTTCTTCAATGCTGTCAATGCCCTCTGCCTTCATGATAACCATATTTCCGTTCGGTCTGCATTTCACCTTAAGGGGCTTTTCGCCCTTTTTGTCAAGATACAACACTTTAAAGCTTTTCATAAATTCGGGGCTGTCGCACCAAGGCTGCACACGCATTTCTCCCTTAATTGCGTGTGTGCCCGTAATTTTTCCAATTTCAAGATAGTCTTTTATCATAATATCACCTTAAATCCGAAGTGGATTTTTGCCAATTTATTAAAACTAAATGGCTGTTGAAAAACAGCCATTTGATGAATTATTCTTCGGGAAGAACCCAATCAGGATTTACTTCTACACCGAAGTAGCCTGCAAGCACTTCATAAAGCTTGTTCCATAACATAATAAGGATGCTTTCAATTGTTTCCCATGCTTTCATAATATTTTCCTCCTGTAAAAAATTTACACAGATATTATATACCATTCAGAAATTAATTTCAATATCTATTAACATTTTTTTACTCGTCGAGATATTTGTTAACCTCAGCCTGTGTCATGTTGAGTGAGCCCTTCATGTGATTGATAAAAATATCACGCTTCTTTTCAACAATTTTTCTGAGTGTAGCAACACGGTTTTTCCATGCATCGTAGCTTGAAATATCCCATCTTTCAAGGTAATACGGCATTTCCGAATCAATTTCTGCCACAAGCTCATCAAGAATTTTCAGCATTCTGTCTGTCCGGAAGGTGGTTTTCAGCTGCTCAGAGAAAATTTCAATCATTCTCTGACGGAAGTTTTTGTTTTTAATAAGGTTACTTGTTATAACAGTGCTGAAGCCCTTGCCAACGCCGTGTCCCTCAGGGTCCATGTAATTGTCAATTACATTATATTCATAGGTTGAGCCGAAAAGTGACCAGTCAACATCGAAAAATACCCAGCGCCACTTTGCACCTTCCTTGTTCTCTCTCCAGAATTTGATATTACCGGTATCGGTGTTTGTGAAGAAGGATTCACAAAGCCAGTAGTTGATAAGCTCATCAATATCAATGTACTGACAAACATAATTATAATGCTCATCCTTTGACAAATCATGGGTTTTGATATAATCGGTGAGCTTATAATACTCATCCATGGAGCCGCTTTTCACATATCGGTTACCCTTTATAAGGTCTATATTTTCAGGGTCAACGCCGTGGTGATTTGCAAAATAATCCTCATCAATTTTTTCTCTCAGGTCATATATGCCGTGGTACTTTCCATTGACATAACAAACCACAGGCTGATAATCCATAAGGTCGATATCCATCTGATTTTTGATTACCATTGCACAAAAAGCGTCTCGGATGTGTGCGATGTTGTAATCCTGTCCGCCGTTACGAAGAACAAGGGAGGAGAAAACATTAACCTCATTATCCTCAAAGAAGGGATAGCAGACCTTACCGGGTCCGTATTTGTCCTTGAGCTTGATTTCAACACTCTTTTGCGCATTGGCCCTTGAATACTGGCCGAAAACGGATATACCTGCATCAAAATTCACCTGAGCAACACCGTCAGGTGTCATATATTCAAAATTGACGGGTCTTTCCCAATTCTGCCAATAGTTTGCACCTACATGAGGGAAGGTTGAGGTGTAGCCCGGTCCGTCAGCCCAGATACCCGTGTTGTAATCGTAGAGATTCTTTTCATCCGTTGTGAGAAAAACAACGGGAAGGTCATGCTTTCTTTTTGTTACAAGAAATGTGCTGCTGACCGTGTCTGACGGCACATAGCCCTCTGCAAAGCTTCTTGCTCTGACTACGGTTGTTTTGTTAACTGTGATTGCACCCTCATAAAGCTTTGATGTTTTTTTAGGCTCGCTGCCGTCAAGGGTGTATCTGATTTCACCGAAGGGTGCTGTAATTTCAACGGTTGTACCCTTGTCTACATAAGTGCTTGAAAGGGATATTTCGGGGTTTTTCAGGCTTTGTTCAAGAACCTTTGAGGAATTTGCCTTTCCCGGTGTAAGGCCTGAATAGTACTTCACATCATTTGTGCCGTTCACGTCCCTGCCTGCAGAGTAACCGCTCTGGAGTCTGCCATACTTCAGAGCATCAACAATTACATTTTCATCGTTCATGAGATATACGGTTTCGCCGTAACGGTTGAGTCCGTATTTGAGATAGATATTACCCGTAGATTTACTTACATAATCGCTGTCACCGCAGAAAATTGCAACATACTGCCCCGGGGCAAGGATTTTATCCGGTAATTGCTTAAAGCTCTCCGCTTTTTTGCTTTCGGAGAGCTTGTATGATACAAGGTTTATTTCTTCTTTTCCTGTGTTGTAAAGCTCAACATAGTCAAAATATTCGCCCTGTGTTGACTGAGGTACTGTTGTGTTAACTGCGGCAACCTCTGTTATTGCAATTTCTCTGCTACCC
Source organism: Acutalibacteraceae bacterium (assembly GCA_045604105.1). Classification (GTDB taxonomy): domain Bacteria; phylum Bacillota; class Clostridia; order Oscillospirales; family Acutalibacteraceae; genus UBA6857. The sequence goes on from JAZUNJ010000058.1 coordinate 23,749, forward strand.
GTATAAAGAGCACTGTCCACACTTTCAACAAATGCAGCAGCATTCTGCTTGCCCGGAGTTGCCTTGGGGAAGAAGACAAATTTGTTGGTATCCTCCAGGCTTCTTCCGCAGCTGAGGTTTGAGAACAGCTCAAACACCTGAACCTCATCAATGGTTTTGCCTGACTTATTATAAAGTCTGAGAGTTTCCTCTGAGCCGTTAAGCTTGAAGGTGGCATGAATTTTGCCTGAGCCGTCATATTCCTTCATTTTTCCCGAAAGATAGACCACACCGTAGCTGCCTGCTTTGATTTTGAAGGTTGGGAAGGTCCATTTCTCCTTATCCATGGTATCATCGGAAAGGCTGTAGCCACGAAGGTTGATTGTTCTTTCAGTTGTGTTATAAATTTCAACCCAGCTAACGAAATCACCGTCTTCGTCCATAAGTGTTTCCGTTGTGTTGGGAGCATATTCGTTAATATATACCTTGCCCTTAAGGTCCTCTTCAGGCTCAGTAACAGCTGCTGTGATGCTGTCAGAGTTTTTCTTTCCCGGTGTAGGAACATCAAATATTGTAAGCTTATCATTTTCGTCAATACCGAAGCTCTGGTCATCATTGAGGGGAAGCACATTTACTCTGCAAAGCATTTTGCCCTTCGCGTTATAAAGATATATGCTTTCTCCCTTGGTGCTTATTGACAAGGGCACATGAATGATACGGTTTTCTGTGTCAACCTTTTCAGAACCGTCTGCAAAAACAACAAAGTATTCACCCGGCTTGAGTGTGAAGTCAGGGAAAACAAATTTGTCCATATTGGATGAGTTATCGGTAATCATGTAGCCGCCGAGATTGATGGGGCTTGCAGTGGGGTTATGTAATTCAATCCAGTCGCAGACATCACCGTTCTCGTCGCTGAGAGTTGTAACATTGTTGGACATTACCTCAGAAATATATGCGTCCTTGGTGATGCCCGTATCGTTGCACGCCGTAAGAGTAAGACACACAAGCAAAGCTAATATCAAGGTCAAGAAGATTTTTTTCATACTTTTTTCACCCTTCAGTGGTTATTTATTGAAAGATTATATCGTCAAATTTTCCTTTGATGCATTCGGCAAGGTCCTGCGGTGAAAGAATAAGCTGAACACCCAGCATGCCGCCGCTGATTATTATCTGTGCAAAATCAAGTGCCGAGGAATGAATAACCGTTTTAAACTGCTTTTTCATGCCTACGGGAGTACAGCCTCCACGGATATAGCCCGTTACATTCTTTATATCCTTCACATGAAGAAGCTCAACACTTTTTTCGTTTACTGATTTTGCCGCTTTTTTCAAATCAAGCTCCTTATGAACGGGAAGGCAGAAAACGTAATGTTCCTTGCTTTTGCCAAGGGCAACAAGCGTTTTAAAGCTCATGTCATAGCTTTGCGATAACTTATCAGCAATGTGCACACCGTCAATAAACTCATCACATTCATAATAATTAACGCTGTATTTAACTTTATTTTTATCAAGAATGCGCATTGCATTTGTTTTCCGGAGCTTATCCTTTGACATAAAAAAACAACCTTTATTGACTTAAACTATTATATGCATTATAATTTATTTACATGATAGCACACAAATGTAAAATTTTCAACAAATAGGTGAAGAAAATGACAAATATTATTTGCCCTGTCTGCGGCAAAGAGCTTAAGAAAGAAAACAAAAGCTACAAATGCGAAAAGGGACACTGCTTTGATGAGGCAAAAGAGGGTTATGTGAACCTTCTTGTGGGATCAAAATCCGGGGAGCTTATCGGTGATAACAAGGATATGGCAAGGTCCCGCAGAGATTTTTTATCAAAGGGATATTTCTCCCCTCTTGCCGACGAAATAATAAAAATCACAGACGAAAGCAAGAAGAAAAATCCGCTTCTTTGTGACATCTGCTGCGGTGAAGGCTGGTACGGCGATTATATCAAAGGCAAGAAGGGCTGCTCCATGGTCGCCTTTGACATTTCCAGGGAAATGGTTAGACTTGCTGCAAAAAGAAAAAACGGTATAACTTATTTTGTCGGTAATCTTGCGAAAATACCCCTTGCAGACAAAAGCATTGACATTGCTTTTCATCTTTTTGCCCCCTTCCATGAAAAGGAATTCAGCCGTATTATAAAGGATGACGGACTTATCATTACAGCCGTTGCAGGTGAAAACCACCTGTTTGAATTGAAGAAAATTCTTTATGAAACACCCTATAAAAACGACGAGAAGCCGCCTGAAGCAGGAAAGCTGACGCTTAAAGAAAAAAGAAAGGTGACTGAAACAATTCACCTCTCTACAAAAAATGATATTGATGTGCTTTTCAAAATGACACCTTACTATTATCACACAAGCGTGAAGGACAAAGAAAAGCTCAACAACCTTGAAGAACTTGATGTAACAATTGATTTTGCAGTTTTTATATACAAAAAAGCAGAGGATTAAGTAAAATCCTCTGCTTTTATTTGTTTTATTCTTTTGAGAAGCCGTAGTAAATATCTTCTGTGTAAACATTGCTTTCGTCCTCATCGTGGTGTGAATACCAAACCTGAGCGAAGAAGGGGTTAACCTTAGCGATTTCGTCATACTTCCAGGGCATGGGAAGACATTCGGGACACCAGTGACCGCCCTTAAGAGCAAGGTTGGGTGACATTTCGAATTCGTGACCGCAAGCACACTTCCACTTAAGCGGAGTGTAAACGTCCTTGCCCATCTTCTTTGAAAGGCATTCGCCGCCTCTGAATTCTGCTGCCTTCTTCATGTCTGCAATGCCGAGTGTGTTGAAGTCCTTGGTTTCATCGTAACCGTGGTCAAGATAGCTCATTTCATACTTATCGGGGATAACAACCTCGAACTCATCCCATGTTTTTGGAATTGCATTGTACTTTTCGAGTGAGCCGTAGTATGCAGTGATTCTGTCCTTCATACCGTTCTTGATCCATGCCTGTGTGCCGTAAAGCGGTGTGTTTGCGATGGGCTCCATCATAAACTTCTTAACAAGGCTGAGAGGAGCAAGACCTGAAAGCTTATAGAAGAATGCAACCTGGTTTGCCATTCTCTTGAAATATTCCTTAACGGGAACATTGTGTCTGAAGTGGAGATAATTTTCAAGGTCATCAGCGTCGGTGTACCACTGACCGTGGAAGTTCTGAGTGATGAACCAATTGGGATTGAAGAGCTTCTTGGGAACATCTGCACCTCTCATGCCGATAGCATTGAGAAGAAGAACCTCAAATTCATAGTTTGTGATTCTGTAGTCAGGGCCTGAGCTGATGTTATAGAATCTTCTCCAGAATTCCTCGGGAACTGAATCGTTACATACCTTTGCGCAAAGAAGACCGCTGTCTTCAACTGTTGCCCACTCAAGAACACCGTTGATGGGTACGTGGAACATGATGGGATCCATGTTCTTGAGAATTTCGGGATAAAGGATACCTGTCTGACGGAGTGATACCCAATACTTAAGGCCTGATTCAGCAATGATTGCTTCAGCCTTTGTTTTACTGATTGCATAGTGGTCATAAACACTGATCTGGATCGGGTCACCTGTTCTGCCCCAGTGAGTGGGATAGTTTCTGTCACCTGTTTCAGCAACTGTACCAATGTAAACAACCTTGATTGCATCGGGATCGGGCTGTGCCTTAACTGCCTTAACAATGTTTTCCATTGCAGTTACGTTGGTGTAAAGTGTCTTCTTGGGGAAATAGTCAGCAGCGGGTGAAACAAGACCGCCGACATGAAGAACATAGTCTGAGCCTGTTACACACTCAAGGATATCTTCATAATTTACAAGGTCGCCCCAAACGATTCTTACTGAAGGATCGTTTTCGTAAGCAGCAAATTTTTCTTTGTTTTTCTGACTTCCGCGGTTAAGAACAACGATGTTGTACATGTCACGTCTCTTATAAAGCTCTTTGAATGCCTGGAAGCCCATTGTGCCGGTTGAACCGGTAAGAAATACGGTCTTTTTCATTATTTTCAGCCTTTCTTTTTTTATTAAGTTTGTAAACAAACCCAAGTTAAATTCAGTATACAACATATTTCCGTAACATTTGTTAATAATTGGTTAATTTATTCAGCAAAGCAAGGTCAAATCATATTAACAAAAGCTGAAAAATATAAGAGCTGCTGCGTTAATCTGCAACAGCTCTGAAAAAGGTATGTTCAGTTATATAAAGAGCTTATCTCCTCTGCCCTTGTTTTAACATCGTTTTTAAGGCTTTCCGGTGAAACAACCTGAAGTTTTGAGCCGAACTGCATTAACCAGGAAATAAGCCCTTCACTGATAACGCACTTTGTTGAAATGCTGAAGTGCCCTTCCCTTTCACTTCCTTTTATTGTTACATCGGTTCCGAAGCGGTCAAGAATTTCTTCAAGAATTGAATAGTCACAGCTTATTTCAACTCTGCGGTTGTCACCGCTGTACATGTTGAAAATCCTGCCCGAATAATCTGCCGAATCAAAAAACTGTCTGTAGGGAGACACCTCACTGAAGCTGCGACTTTTTTTGTCTGTTATTTCAACCTTTTTCATTCGGTCAATTCTCAGGTGCATGAGATTATCGTATTTTTCGTTATTGCTGACAAGATAATAATGGTCATTGCTCCAGATCATTGCATAGGGGCTTACACAATGCTCCTTTTCCTGCAGTCTGATTTCAGTTGCATCATCACTTATACAGCGCTTGCCGTAAATGAATGATATCTGTCTGCCCGATGTGATTGCACGGTGGATTATATCAATGTTATAATAAATTTCTTCATTTGTGCACTTGACTCTGTTTTCAATGTATACCTGACCCTCAATGGTTTTTTTCTGCTGTTCACTGCAGAGGGTGCCTATTTTTTTGATAAGCTCCCTGGATTTTTTCTGTGTGATGAAATTCGCAGCCTGAACAGCATCAACAAGAAGCCTCAGCTCAGGCAGCTCGAAATCCCTTGCAAGAAGACTGTATCCTGCTTTAGGATATCTTGCACTTTCAATATCCATGCCGTAGCGGCGGAGAGTTTCGATGTCACTGTAAACAGACTTGCGTTCACATTTTATCCCCTTGCTTTCAAGCATTGCAATGATATCATCTGCACTTACAGGGTTATCTTCATCACTCTCTTTTTCAAGAAAGTCCTTGATGTATAACAGCTTAAGCTTAGTGTAACCTTTATCAGCCACATTCCTCACCTCTTTTGTTCTCCTTATATAATTGTGGTATTCTTTGAGCAAAATTTCTGTATTCTGCACAACAGTGCTCTGCCATTCCCCTTGCCGTTTCATCATTGAGCATAAGCTTTCTTATAATAGGATTTCTGAGCCTTTTGCCAAGCCAGAACCTGCTGACCATGAAAAGTCCGTCTTCCCTTTCGAAAAAGATGTGTGCCATTTCCGTGTGCTCGACAATTCCGCCGAAGGCACCCACATGACCGGAGACAATATGTGCAACATTATTCTTTTTCATATCTTCAGCAGAAAAGCCGAATTCTTCTGCTGTTACAAACTCAATGGAAAGGGGTAATATAAGCTTTCCGATTTTTTCAACAGGATACTGAACGTTGCTTCTGAATTCGGGCACAGAGTCCTCAGAAAAATAACTCTTATCTTTTTTACGATAACCAACAGCAAAATGCTCGCCGGGATACCATGCCTTATAGCGTTCACTTTTCTGCGGATGCCACCAGAACCACCATTTCACCATTTCTGCCGTAACACCGGGCATCGGGCAGTACATTGACACCAGATAATCACCGTTACTGAGCTTTACAAAGCCTGTTTCACCGTGAAGTGAAGCATCAGACAAAACAAGGCTTTTATTTTCGAAATCCGTTGCAGTTATACTCCCCTCTTTTTGGAGAGAAAAGGCAATTTCCGTCGGCACCTCACATGAAGGCATTTTTAAAAACTCTCTGATACTCATTTTTCACCTCAGCGTTACGGTTTTAATAATTTCAAAACAGGCACCGTTAAAAAGCGGTGCCCGTTTTATTATCAATAAGTCATTTTTGCATTAAGCTCTTTAACAACATCTTCATGAAGCTTGATAAGCTCTCTGTCATAGGAAAGCATGCCGTTAACCTCAAATTCAACGTCTGAAACCTGAGTATAAACAGTTGCAGAAAGCCCCTTCTTTATGTTGGGAATAATCTGATTTTCATGAAGCTTTCTGTATGCATTTGTCAGGGCATCCTTGCTCTTATACATCTGATAACCGAAGCTCTTCTGATAGTTCCATACGTGACCCTGAATATTATGGCTGTAGCCGCCGTATTCACTCAGAACAATCGGTCTGCCGTCATACTTCGGAAGGATAACGGGAAGAATGTACTTGTGCATGCTTCTGAAGTCTGCACCCTTCTGGTCGTACCAGCCACTTGCATGGTCACAGAAGCGGGTGGGATCCTTCTGCTTTGTCCAGTCGCCGATTCTCTTTGCATCGAACTGTCCCCAACCCTCATTGAAGGGTACCCAACAACAGATTGATGTGAAGTTATAAAGGTTATCAATCATCTGCTCATACTCTTCTTCAAACTGAAGACGCCATTCAATTTTATCTCTGTTAAAGGTCTTGTATGTGTTATCCTTTTTGGACATGTAAATAATCGGATTAAGAGTGCCGTGAATGTTGGGAAGAACACCTGCATGGAAAAGGTTGAGTGCCTTACCGCCGCTTACCATATCCTGCCATACAAGCATACCGATTTTATCACAAAGATAATACCATCTGTGTGACTCAACCTTGATATGCTTACGAAGCATGTTGAAGCCAAGGTCCTTCATTGTCTGAATGTCATAAATCATAGCTTCCTCTGTGGGAGGAGTCATGCCGCCGTCACTCCAGTAGCCCTGGTCAAGAAGACCTCTCTGGAAATAAGGCTCATTGTTAAGGAAGAGTCTGTTATATCCGCCGTATTCACCGATTGAGAACTTTCTCATACCGAAGTAGCCCTTTACTTCGTCTGTTTCACCACCCTTAGTGAGTGTGAGAACAAAATCGTAAAGGAAGGGACTTTCGGGGCTCCAGAGCTTTGCATCGGGAACGGAAACCTTACCGTCAGCAGGTAATGCACCCTCATAAACAACAGCTTCACCGTCGAGCACCTTAATGCCGATTTCACCTTCGCCGTGAACCTTTGGAAGAATCTCAATAACACCTGCATCGATATCGGGAGTTATTCTGTAGGATTCAATATAATTTTCATTAACGCCCTCAAGCCATACTGTCTGCCAAATGCCTGAGGTTGAGGTGTACCAGAAGCCGTGGCTTTCACTTGCCTGCTTACCTCTGTTCTGCCAGCCCTCGTCAGTGGGGTCCCAAGCTCTTACAACAAGCTCATTTTCACCGTCCTTGAGGCAGTCGGTGATATCAAAGCTGAAGGGACAGTATCCGCCGATATGCTTTCCTACCTTTTCACCGTTAACATATACCTTTGCTTTCCAGTCAACAGCTTCAAAGCGAAGGATAACTCTCTTGCCCTTGAAAGCATCGGTAAGAGTGAACTTCTTTCTGTACCAGAGGGCCTCATCGTCATCAACCCTTTTGCAGATGCCTGAAAGACAGCTTTCAACCGCGAAAGGAACACGGATTCTGTCTTCGTACTCATCGCACCAGTCCTTGTCCTCGTCTGTGATTGCAAAATCAAAGAAGCCGTTAAGATTCATCCAGCAGTCTCTCACCATCTGAGGACGGGGATATTCGGGAAGAGGCAGGTCACACATTGCCCGCTCTGCCCAGCGTGTTTTTAATGTCATCATATTATTTCCTCCGTTTTTTTATTTTACTTAAGGAATGCCGTTGATACCCAACCGTTGATGCCTGTGGTTGAGTCTGTTACGTATGCCCAGCCTGAAGCACCTGATTTATAACCGATAACCTTGACGGGGTGTCCGATGGGAATAGTTTTTACTATGCCGTATGATGTCGCAGGACCCTTTCTCATGTTGAGAGTATCGGTTGTGTACATAACCTTGCCGCTGCCGTTTGCATCAGGCTTCACAGTGCCTGCATGAGCCTTGGTGGTTGATGCAACAGGTCTTGATGATGAAATGTAGCTTGCATTTGCCCAGCCGTAAACGCCGAAACGGGTTGAATATACATAACAGAAGCCGTTCTGCTTTGCATAAACAATAACCTCTGAGCCCTTTTCAAGGTAGAGAACTCTTTCAGCTGATGATGAAGCAGATGCTCTGACGGTGATACTGCTTTCTGTAACATATGCCTTGTAATTTGCTGAAAGATATGAGGAAGGCTTATTCACCTTAACATCATTAATTCCGTAGGGGTCTGTTGTGGTGGCAGGCTTTGTTGTAGCCGGTCTTGTTGTAGCCGGTCTTGTTGTAACCGGTCTTGTTGTAACCGGTCTTGTTGTGGTAACGGGCTTTGTTGTGTCTTCAGCCTTTTGAGTTGTTGTTTCTTCTTCTGTTGTTTCTTCTTCTGTTGTTTCAACATCCTCAGTTGTTTCGATGTCTTCGGTTGTTTCGTCGTCATCTGTTACGTCGGCATCTTCTGTGGTTTCAACATCTTCTGTTGTTTCATCCTCTGAGGTTTCCTCAGCTTCTGTTGTTGACTGAGTTGTTGTAGGCTTAGAGGGAGATTTTTCGGGAAGCACATTTTTGATTACATATCCGCCTGCAAAAACAAGGCAGACAAGAAGTACGCAAAGTGCAATAACAGTTGCCGCTGAGCCCTTTGACTTTGAAGGCTTGACATAAATGTCATCTTCGTCTGAAGTATCGGCATCAACCTCTTCATATTCCTCTTCAGCTTCCCGGACGGAAACCACAACTGCTTCCTCATCTTCTTGCTGAGCGAGAATATCTTCAACATCCTCCATACTTTCACTTTCATTTGCAAAAGCTTCATATTCGGGATAAACAACATCTTCGTCTGGAACACGGATATCGGAAACGTCCTGTGCTGCGGCTTCTTCAGCTGATTCTACAGCTGCTTCTTCCTCCACAGCTTCTTCAGCTGCTTCTTCATCCTCTTCCGTTTCACCAACTGCTTCTTCAGCCTCTTCCGTTTCACCAACTGCTTCTTCGGGCTCTTCAACCTCTGCAATTGCTTCTTCGGCTTCCTGTGAAGGCTCTTCTGACGGCAGCTCTGCCTGTGCATCCTCAGCTTCGGCGGCCTCTGATGTATCTTCTGAAATTTCAGCTTCTTCAGTATCGGCAGCTTCCTGTGCGGCTTCCTCGGCTATGTATTCAGCTACAGCTTCTTCAGCTGAAACCTCTTCAGCTTCAACCGTAGCTTCCTTCACCTGTGAATAGCTGTCATAATCGGGAGCTTCATAAACAGCTTCCTGTTCAGAAGCTGCTGCTTCGTTCTTAACATCTGAGCTGAAAACATATTCATCGGGCACATATTCGGGAATACTTTCAACAAACTCTACCTTTTCTTCTGCATCATCTGCAGGAAGCTCCATTGCGGCAGTGCTCACTTCTTCCTTTTTCATGCCTGCACCGAACACATTGGGAGTATATTCGGGGATTTTGATTTCAACATCGCTGCCACCGTCATCATCAAGGCTGAGAATCATTCCGCAATGAGGACAAAGGTCGGCACCGTTTTCTATTTCCTTACCGCAAAAACTACATTTCATATTATCACTCCTGTATTTTAAGCTGTGTATAATTACCTAAACTATATACTATCACATAGAAAGCAGAATTTCAAGGATATAGTGTAAATTTTTGCACGTATATACTATAAAATGTATACTGGCGCAGCAGATTATACTTATGAAAGGCTTCTTTCATAAATCAAGCCCCGTGCTTCTCTTGCAGAGGCACGGGGCGATTTCTGTTTTTATCTGATTTTTTCAAAGCGGATAACATTGAAGGAAAGAGGCTCAAGCTGAGCTGTAACCGTTTTTCCGTCCTCAGTGGGAAGAGGATTGCTGTGCATCTGCACTTCTTCGTTTCCGAAGGTGTTTTCTTTATACACATCATAGCCGTCCATTGATTCAAACGCAACAGCTCTGTAGCCTTCAAAGCCGAGAAGAGAAATATCAAGCTGCATTTTTTCTTCCATTGAACGGTTAACGGCAAACACTGCCATGCTTTCAGCTTTCTCGTCAAATGTGGCAATAGCTTCAAGATAAGGCACATCAGTGAATTCCTTACAGTCATATTTCGGTGAATCAATTATAGGCCTGAGAGCATTTCCTCTTGCATATTTTGACATTTCACGGAAGGGATAGAATATTGTCTGACGAAAGGCGTCTCCACCCGTTTTTGTGAAGATGGGAGCAATAACATTGACAAGCTGTGCAAGGCATGCAATTTTAACTCTGTCTGCGTGGCGAAGAAGAGTGATAAGCATACATGCAACAACAAGAGCATCCTCAAAGTTATAAATATCCTCAAGCTGATTCGGTGCTGTTGACCATCTTTCTATGGGAGCACCGTTGGAGTGATACCACACGTTCCACTCGTCAAAGGAAAGATTAATCTGCTTCTTTGTTCTTTTCTTGGCTTTAACAAAATCGCAAATGCAGATAACACTGTATATAAAATCGTCAAGCTCCATGCTTTTTGCAAGGAAGGACGGAGTATCCTTTGCATGGTTGCCGTAATACTGATGAAGGGAAATGTAATCAACATTGTCGTATGCTATGTCAAGAGCTTCAGCTTCCCAGTCACCGAAGGTTCTCATTCCACGGCTTGAGGAGCCGCAAAGCACGGTTTCAATTGACGGGTCAACCCACTTCATCATTTTTGAAGCCTCATTGGCAATTCTGCCGTATTCAAAGGCAGTTTTGGCACCCATCTGCCAAGGACCGTCCATTTCATTTCCAAGGCACCACAGCTTAACACCCCACGGTTCCTTATAGCCGTGCTGAATTCTCATGTCAGAATATTTTGAGCCTGATTTATGGTTGCAGTATTCAACAAGAGCTCTTGCCTCATCGGGTCCTCTTGTGCCGAGATTCACAGCCATCATGGGTGATGTTTTTGCCTTCTGACACCAGCGCATAAATTCGTTTGTTCCGAATTTATTCGGCTCTGTAACACCCCATGCCAGCTCAAGTCGCGCAGGTCTTTCGCTGAGAGGGCCGACACCGTCTTCCCAATTATAGCCTGAAACAAAGTTTCCGCCGGGATAACGGACAACGGGCACATCAAGCTCATTAATCATTTCAATAACATCTTTTCTGAAGCCGTTTTCATCTGCAAGGGGGTGTCCCGGCTCATATATGCCTCCGTACACAGCCCTGCCGAGATGCTCAATAAAGGAGCCGAAAACTCTTCTGTCTATTTCGCCGATTTTCATTTCACCGGCAATTGTCATTTTTGCTTTCATACTTTCACCTTTTACTATTTAAACATATAAGGAAATGCTTTCCTTGAAAAGAAGTTTAACACAAAAAGAATCCTGTGTAAAGTGTGAAAACAGATATTGTAAATTAAAGCAAAAACTTCGGCACTTTAAACAAGCACCGAAGCTTTTGTGTGGAGAAAAAAACGGGAGTTATCTGTTAAACAAAGATACAATCCACGCTATAAGCTGAGCGAATAAGTGTTCTATTCTGTCTTCCAGTGACAGCTTGCCGCCTGAGCGATAGTCATTTTCATATTCCCAATCTTTTTCAAGAATTCTACCGTTTGCAGCATTGATTTCGTAGTCGTAATCAATATAATCGCCGTCTTTTTCAACAAGAAAGCTTACATCCCATTTTTCAACACCGTCATCACGGTCAAATTCAGCCTTCACATACTCTGCCTGAGATGCCTTGTAGCCTGAATCCTTGAGAGCAATACTTATTGCTTCATCCTTGGAAACATCTGCTGCAAAAGCAGAGAACGAAAGTGAGAACAATGCCAACAATGAGAGTACAATTACCAATACCTTTTTTAAATTCTTTTTCATGGTTTTTCCACCTTTCAAAAATTATACTTTTTTTATTCTGACTTCAAAAAATTATGAACCCTGAGGCTTTAATTTTCTGAACCAATTTATATTGTTCTGACTAAAAACAGGAATACTCTTTACTTTTTCTTTGTTGTGCTTTTCCTGTTTAATCTTTTTATTCTGAACCTGAATTATTGTCATAATCATCATCCTTTCCTGAGAAGTTTCTGTTCTTTTTACATCTTTATAATACACACGAAAGATTAAAAAACGATTAGAAAAATTAAAAAAATACAGATAAAAAAAGAAGCTGAAAAGCACTCGCTTTCAGCTTCTTTTAATATAAGTTAAATTAACTGTTCTTCGTTTCTTTCTTGAATTCAACAGTGAACACACTGCCCTTTCCTTCTTCACTTTGCACACTTACTGTTCCGCCGTGAAGAGCGGCAATCTGTTTTACCATGGGAAGACCGAGTCCCGAGCAGCCCTCTTCCCTTGAACGGGATTTATCTGCACGGTAAAATCTGTTCCATATTTTATCAATATGCTCCTTGCCGATTCCGATTCCGTCATCGGCGACGGTGAGAGTTATTCTGTCTTCACTTTCGGTAAGCTTTACCTTTACACTGCCGTTTTCCTTTCCGTATACAACAGCATTTGTCACAAGGTTCGTAACAAGCCGCGTCATCATGGAAATGTCAAAATCCATTAAAATATTTTTACTTATTGCCTTTTCAAAGGTGATGCCCTTTTCATTAAGAGCTTCAATGTCATCACACACTGCCGACACAAGCTCACTGAGGTCTTCATTCATGAAGTCAGGCTTTTCACTGCCCTGCTCAATTCTTGAAAAATACAGAAGCTGGGCTATTATCTTTTTCATTGAAAGTGCCTGCTTCCTTACGGTTTCTATTCCCTCTCTGTCTTCATCAGAAAGGTCCTGCCTTGAAAGCTGATATTCACATTCTGCAAGAATGACTGCCGTGGGAGTGCGCAGTTCATGGGAAACATCGGAGGTGAACTGCCTTTCCGTTTCAAAGGACAGCCTCAGCCTTTCGAACATGGCATTGAAATTCTCTGCAAGAGTGACAAGTGCAGGGTCACTGTCGGTAACGGTTACACTTTTTGTAAGGTCATTACCTGTTCTCGTTTCTGTCACCGCATCACTGAGCTGCTTTACGGGAAGCATGGCTTTTTTTGAAATTATGCTGCCCACAGCAGAAGCCAGAATTACTGTAAGAGGTATGAGAACAAGAGCAATTTTAACAACCGTGTCCCACACACCGCCCCTGCCGTCAGCTCTGGCAACTCCTCTAACCCAGATATCATCGTAGCCCTTTACATCGGAATAAAACTCAATTTCATATAAAGGGTCAGCGTTATATTCATATGACCTTGCCACCATAAGGTCTGCTAATTCAGGCTCAACACCGCTTGATTTTATTGCAATATCCACAGCCTCACGGTATGTAAGAGTGCAGTCCTCACCCTTTTTATCAAGGTCACCGTCATAGGCTGTGTAAGAATCGATACCGTCACATTCGGCACTGATGATATCACCTGTGACACCGTGTATTTTATATTCATATTTTGAAAATTCAATAAGGCTGTCATAGACGTAATAGCCATTGATTATATCAAATCTGCCCTTTTCAAGAGGCACATCAATGCTGACACCCTCAGGGTAGCTTCCGCCGATTATTTTTCCTTCACTGTTGAACACAACGGCATAAACGTCTCCGTTTATAAAGGCAAAGTCTGATTCAATGTCGAGTATGCCGCTTTCAACCTCAATTTCATCAACATTTCTTTCAACGCTTCTCACAAGCTCCTGCTGAGCCTTGGCACGCTCTGCAGTTCCCGCCGCAGCAACAACGCAGATAATGAGAGCAACAGACATAAAGCACATAAGTATTGTGTACCACATATTTATTCTGAAGCGTATTGATTTTCCCTTTGTAGCTTTATTTTTCTTCATACCTTTTCCTCATAAGACATAAGTGTCAGTCCTTCAATATGTATCCCACACCTCTGACGGTGCAGATAAGCTTTTTTTCGAAGCCGTCATCTATTTTCTTTCTGAGATACCTTATGTAAACATCAATGACATTTGTGCCGCCCGTGTAATCATAATTCCATACACTTGATTCTATGCTTTCCCTTGTCATAACAGTTCCTGCATTACGGATGAGAGCTTCAAGAATTGCAAATTCCTTTGCTGACAGGTCAATTTCTTTACCGCCGCGTGTTACCTTTCTTGATTTCACGTCAACGGTAAGGTCTGCAACGGTGTAGGTGTTTGTCAGATTGCCGCTGCTTTTTCTTGTGACCATGCGCACCCTTGCCGCAAGCTCTTCAAAAGAAAAAGGCTTTGTCAGGTAATCATTGGCGCCCAGGTCAAGTCCGAAGACCTTGTCACGTGTTTCACTTTTGGCTGTGAGAAAAATTACGGGAGTTTCAACCTTTTTCCGTCTCATTTCTTCAAGCACCTGAAAGCCGTCCTTTTTGGGCATCATAACATCAAGCACAATAACATCATAAGAAGCGTTGCTGATATAATCAAAAACGCTTTCACCGTCAAAGCAGCTGTCAACACTGTAGCCTTCCTTTATAAACTGCTTAACAAGTATTCTGTTAAGGGCTTTTTCATCCTCTGCAATAAGTATTCTCACGGTAACACCACCTTTATATTATGATTTTAGCACATAAATAATTAAAAATCCATTAAAATTTATATATTTCTGAGCGGGAGGAAAAAGTAATAATCAATAATATTTAAACAAAAAATACAGTGTGTGAATCCGAAAAAATATACACTATGGCACAGCGCAAAAGAAATACTGCCCGAGGTGTAACAATAAGTTCATTAAATTCATGAAAAAACGTTTTTTCCCTGCCCGAAAAGCAGCCCTCCGAAGCTCTCATACAGTGGCTGAGTTATTGACTTTTAATATAGATTGTGATAATATAGTTCAAACTATGTGTTTATACAGGAGGCGTTACTCAGTTGAAATCAGGACAAAAAAATCTCTTGAGGGTTGTTCTGTTCGGCGTGCTGGTTCTTACCGTACTTTTAGGCCTGAACAGTTTTATGCAGCCTGTTTGGTTTAATTGGAATAACTACTATACCACGGAAGGCTTTTATGAAGAGCCGGAAAACACCCTTGAAACCGTTTTTGTTGGTGCAAGTATTGTAACAAGTGGCTTCACACCTACTGAGCTTTACGATCAGTACGGAATCTGTGCATACAACTTAGGCCTTGAGCAGCAGCCCATGCTTGCAACCTATTACTGGACAGAGGAAGCATACAGACTTCACCCTGAAACACTTAAAACCGTTGTTTTTGACGTTTCAGGTCTTCGAAGCGGATCTCCTAACGAATCCTTCTATCATAAATCCTTTGACAACATGCAGTTTTCCGAAGTGAAGCTCAGAGCAATCATGGATTACAAAAATGTAAGCTTCAGTGATATCAAATCATTGGGTGACATTGTCAAGCTGAAGAACAGCTTGAAGGATACTTTTTCATTTCTGATTCCCTTCATTTCATACCATGACAGATGGGCTGAGCTTGAAACCACAGATTTTTCAAAATACGGTGTTGACCCAATAAACGGTACAAGAGGCTACTATTACCTTTCACGTACTTTTATTCAGAGAACTCCCGATGAGGTTGAGCTTCTTAACACTGTGCTTGACGAAAAAGCTGAAACCACGGAGCTTGACGATTATGCCATGACCTACTTTTACAAGCTTGTGGATTTCTGCAAGGAAAAGGACCTTCAGCTTCTTCTTATCAAAACACCCACTCTCAGATGGTCTTCATCACTGCACAACACCATTGTTGAGTATGCTGAGGAATATGACCTTGATTTCATCGACTTCAACTACTCCCCCTATTATGAGCAGCTGAATTATGTTCAGCCCTACGACTCCTTTGACGGTAAGCATCTTAACTACTACGGTGCTTCAAAGCTTACAAGTGCAGTCGGTAAATATCTTGTTGAAAACTGCGGAGCCACAGATGTGCGTAACAACGAAAGATATGCACACATGGACGAGCAGCTCAGGGAATATAAAAGCAGAATTGTCAATCAGGTTGACCTTATCGCTTCAAATGATGTTTCAGAGTATCTGGAAACTGCTGTAAACGATGACACAACTGTTTTCATTTCCGTTAAGGATGACTGCTCTGCCACACTCACAGATGAGCAGAGAGATTATTTCAGAAGCATCGGCCTTGAAAAGCTTTCAGGCATCAGCTCCTATGATTCATATCTCGCTGTTATAGATAAGGGTGAGGTTGTTCATGAAGAGCTGAACAAAAAGACCGATAAGGCTATCACATTCAGCGGCGCTCTCACAAACGGCACCGAATACAGCTTAACAAGCGGTATGGCCTCAAAGGAAAATGTTTCCTCCTGCAAAATCGGCGGTAAGGATCATTCAAAGAATTCAAGAGGTATAAACATTACCGTATACAGCAACGGTATCTCGGAGGTTGTTAACTCAACTGCCTTTGACACCACTGCAGCAAACTACAGACAGGCCTACAGCCTTGAGCTTGCCTCAGAGCTTATGAAGGATAAAAACAACGTTGAAAAGTACCCCGAAGATACACTCTACGGAAAGGTTATCCGATTCATTGTAGGCGCTGACGATTACGACAAAGCAAATGAGCTCAGACTCAAGCTTGGAGAAAACGATGTTTTCGGCTTCCTTAAGGCTTACAGCAAAAAGGATAAAATGATTATCATTTCCGTAAGAGACGATGCGTCAAAGGCTCTCACAGAAAAGGACCGCAAGGCCTTTGCCGAAATGGGACTTACAAAGCTTTCGGAAATTGATTACAGAGATTCCTATATCGGCATCATTGACGGCGGTGAAGCAACAACGGAAATTGTTGACCACGGCAAAGAGCCTATCGTTTTTGAGCAGAACGGCATCACCGTTAAAAGCTCAGGCAGAGAATCGGGTAATACCTCATCAATCAAATTCAAGAATATTGAATACTCTGCAAACATCAGAGGTCTGAACATTGCAATTTACGACAAGGACGACAACCGTTTTGTTGATGCTCAGAATTTTGACACAAGCAAAATCAAAATAGATTCATGAAATTCAGTAAATATTACCCTTGTTGAAAAACAAGAGGCAGTAAATAATAAAATTAATTTAAGGAGATAAAAACCATGGAAAAAATCTTAGAGATTCTCAAATCAATCAGAAGTGACATCGACTACGAAAACGAAAAGAAGCTTATCGATGACGGTATTCTTGACAGCTTTGATATCGTATCAATCGTTGGCGAGCTTTGCGACGCTTTCGACATCACAATCACTGTTGAAGACCTTGAGCCCGAAAACTTCAACACTGTTGAAGCAATTCACGAGCTTGTTGAGCGTCTTGTTAACGAAATCTGATTCCGGTTTCGCGATTTTAAAATTAAAGTAAACTAAAAAACACGGAAAAGAGAAGTATATATGGCTTTGAATTCTTTAAGCTTCCTGCTGTTTGTTGCAGCTGTTGTTGCAATATACTACATCGTGCCTAAAAAATACCAGTGGGTTGTTCTGCTTGTTGCCAGCTACGGATTCTATCTGTCCAGCGGTATAAAGCAAGTGATTTTCATTATAGGAACAACCTTGTTCACCTATCTTTCGGGACGATGGATGCAGAAAATCCGTGATGCATTCCAGGCTGACCTGGCTGCACTCGGAGCTGATGCAACAAGAGAGCAGAAGCTCAACATGAAAAAAGAGGTTACAAAGCGAATTCACCGCATTCAGGTTGCAACCGCTCTTGTTAACCTTGGCGTTCTTGCCTTTATCAAGCTTGCCGATGACCTTTGTGTCGGCCTTGACAGCATTTTTGCTTTCTTCAAGTGGGATATTGCTAATCCTCTGGAAAACATCATTGTTCCCCTCGGTCTTTCTTACTATACCTTTAACTCAATCGGTTATCTGATTGACGTGGGCAGAGGTAAGCTCAAGGCAGAAAAGAACCTTGGTCAGTTTGCACTTTTTGTTTCATTCTTCCCCTCAATCGTTCAGGGTCCCCTGTTCAGATACGGTGAAGTCGGAACTCAGCTTAAGGCACATCACGATTTCAATTACGACAATCTTAAATACGGTGCTCAGCTTATTCTCTGGGGTCTTTTCAAGAAGCTCGTAATAGCAGACCGAGTTGCAGCAATTTCAAGAACTGTTTTTGCTCCCGGCTTCGACAATTACAGCGGCTCACAGATTTTCTTCGGTGTACTCGCCTACTCCTTCCAGATTTACGGAGACTTCTCAGGCGGTACAGACATCACCCGCGGTGTTGCTCAGATGCTCGGCATTGAATTGCCTGTTAACTTTGAGCGTCCCTTCTTTGCAATTTCAATGGGTGACTTCTGGCGCAGATGGCATATGTCACTCGGTGCATGGATGAGAGAATTTGTTTTCTATCCCGTTATGCTTTCCAAGCCGGTAACCAAGGTAAGCAAGGCTTTCAGAAAACGCTACGGCAGCCACATCGGTAAAATTGTGCCTTCAGTTGCTGCACCACTTGTTGTTTTCTTCCTTATCGGTATCTGGCATGATCTGACACTGCAGTATATTACAAACGGTTTATATAATGCTATTCTCATTTCTTCAAGCGTTGCATTTGCTCCCTTGTTCAAAAAAATGACAGAAAAGCTTCACATCAACACTGAAACCTTCAGCTTCCGTTTGTTCCAGATAGCACGTACCTTCATCCTTTTGTGCATTTCACGTGTTATTGTTAAGGCTCCCAGCCTTACCGATGCATTCAAAATGATAAAGGCTATGTTTACCGATATCGACTTCGGCTTCATCACCGGTCTTGACGGAAAGATTTTCACCTACGGTGTTGACCAGAAGGGTATGGTTGTGCTCTTCTTCTCAATTATGCTTCTGCTTGTTGTAGGCATACTTCAGGAAAACGGTATGAAAATCCGTGAAACCCTTGCAAAACAGAATATTCTGTTCCGTTGGCTTATGGTATTGGCACTTATTCTCGTAATTCTTGTGTTCGGCATGTACGGACCCGGTTACGATGCAAGTTCCTTTATTTACGGTAGATTCTAAAAACATCAAAGTGAGCCGGACACAATGTGTATGGCTCACTTATTTTATACTGAAACAGGAGGCTAATTATGCTCGAATCAATTGCTCTTACTATCCAAAAATACGCTCAGGAAACTCCTGAACAGATTGCAGTTATTGCACAGGACAAAAAATGCACCTATGCATACCTTGCTGAGTGCAACCGTAAAGCTGCACTTTACCTTCAGAAAAACGGTGTCAAAGCAGGTGACCGTGTTGTTGTTGAGGCTGACCACACCCTTGAATATGTTTACTTCTGGTACGGCATTCAGCTTCTCGGTGCAACCTTTGTGCCCGTTGAAAAAAACACACCGAGCAAGCGTGTTACCGAAATTGCAAAAGAGCTTGACGCTTCAACAATTGTTACACTGAATGCCCGTGAGGATTTGCCCGAGGCCTGGTCACTCAATGATATCTTCCCTGATATTCTTTCATGTGACGATTCCTTCACTGCAACTGCTCCCGACGAGGACAGCCTTGCTGAAATTCTTTTCACAACAGGAACAACGGGAAAGAGCAAGGGTGTTATGGTATCCTTTGGAAACCAGGTAAACATTGCTCTTGCAGGTATTGAAACCACTAACATCAAAAGTGACAATGTGTGGCTCATACCCACCCCCATGAATCATGCTGCAGGCCTTCGTAAGGTGCACATCGCCATGGCAGTGGGCAGCACATCAGTTCTTCTTGAAGGCTTCAGAAATATCAAGCAATATTTCAAAACAATCCACGACTATAATGTAACATCACTTTATCTTCCGCCTTCAGCTATTCACCTTCTTCTTGCTCTTGCTTCAAAGAATTTTGCAGAGCTTAACGGTCAGCTGCGCTTTATTTATTCTAGCTCAACAGCTTATCCCGAAACAGACAAGGAAAAAATGCGCAAACTTTTGCCTGATGTTTACATGTATAACTGCTTCGGCTGCTCTGAAGCAGGCGTTGTGTGCACAGATGAATTCTGTGTTTCAGGCGGCTCAGCATATACAGGCAGTGTCGGCAGACCCAATTCATACAGTGAAATTGTTCTTCTTGATGAAGACGGCAACGAGGTTAAGGATGCTACTGCTCAGAATCCCGGCCTTTGTGCAATCCGCAGCAAGTCTGTTATGAAGGGCTACTGGAATGAGCCTGAGCTTACTGCACAGGCAATCCGTAACGGTATGCTTGTTATGAGTGACCTTTGCTACTTCTCACCCGACGGAGAGCTTCTGCTTGTGGGCCGCAGCAATGACACAATCAATCTTGGCGGTCTTAAGGTTGCTCCCACAGAGGTTGAAGAGGTTGTTCTTCGCGTTCCCTTTGTTGACGAGTGCCTGCTCATTCCCACAGTAAGAGCCAACAACACTGCACTTAAGCTTCTTGTTGTTCTTAAAGAAGGCGCAGAGCTTGATGAGGCTGCAATACGTACAGTGATTTCAGAAAACCTTGAGCCCTATAAGGTGCCCAAGCAGATTGTTACCGTTGATGAAATTATCAAAACCTTTAACGGCAAAATCGACAGAAAACAGATGATTTCAAAATATGCATAATCAATCAATCCGACAGTACAATTCTACTGTCGGATTTTTTTAAATAATTTACTCTGAATAAAAACACTTGCAAAATCCTTGTTTACACTATATAATCTAAAAAACAGCCAAGGAGACTAAGTATGCATTTATTAAAAGTTGACAAAAATCATTATCAGGGGCAGGCAGACCCCTATATCATTGAAAGCGGCGGAAGATACTACATTTATGTAACGGGTCACGATGCTGTTTATGCTTACCATTCAGACAAGCTTTTTGAAGGCTGGGAATACTACGGCAAGGTTATGAGCATACCTGACCACGACTCCTTCTGGGCACCGAGCGTTATTGAGCTTGACGGCAGATTCTATATGTATAATTCAATTGAAATATATGACGATGAGCCTGACAAGGGTGGCCACAGAGGAGCCATGCATGTTTCTGTTGCTGAAAGTCCCCTTGGTCCCTTCACGGGTACAAAGCAGATTCTGCACCCCTTTTCAATTGATTCCCACATTGTTAAAAACGAAGCAGGACTTTTTCTGTTTTATTCTGCAAACAGATTCGAGGGTGAAAGAATAGGTACATGCATTTATGTTGACAGAATGCTTGACCCCTTCACTCCCGAGGGTAAGCCCGTGCTTGTAGTTGAGCCCACACTTGATGAGGATATTTACAGAAAAGACAGATACAAAAAAGGACAGCACTGGCACACAATTGAAGGAGCCTTCTATTTTAAAGAGGGTGACTGGCATTATCTCATGTATTCGGGCAACTGCTTTGAGCAGCCTACATATTATATCGGCTATGCAAGAGCAAAGACCGACGAAACAGACCTTACCAAAATTAAATTTGAAAAATATCCCGACGAAAATACCTATCATCCTGTTCTTAAGGCAAATGAGTTTGAAGAAGGAACGGGACATCATTCGATGATTAAGCATGAGGGTCAGTGGTATGCTGTTTATCATGCAAGGGATTACGGCGATAAGCTTAATGCCTTTGATGCAAGAAATGCACGAATATGTAAGATCAATATAAATGACGGCATAATCAATGCCGAAAGATATCAGGACCATATATAAATTTAACCCATACAGATGTCAAATGAATTTTTGTGGGTATTTTTTTATCATTGCAACCGACGGTTGCGGTAATGCTATTGACAGTAAACTGCCCTTAATGTAATATTTTATTGAAAAATGAATAAAGGAGAGATAAATTATGAAAGAGAAAAAACTGTCGTCATCATTACAAATGATAGCATTCGGTATGCTTTTCACAGTGGCACACCTAAAAATCAACGGCTTTGACATTCTTGTCGACTGGGTAGGTTATCTGCTTATTTTTATTGGACTTATGCCTGTTGTAAAGGATTCAAAATATGCTTCAGTCATTAAAATCATCGGCATTATTGCAACAGGCTGGTCTTTAATCGGTTGGGTATGCGCTTTTGCAGGAATCAGTCTTGATAATGTTATCACCACAATTATTTTCACCCTAGTTTATGCTGCTTATTACTTCATTTTCATTACAGCCATTGCATTTTGTACTAAAGATGAAAGCAGACAAAACAGAATCCGCCTTTCGGCAATTATCAACACAGTTTTGCATGTTGTAACATCTGTTATTGCATTCATTCCACCCTTGCATGCAGTTTCCTTTGTTTTGATTTTTGTTAACCTTGCAGTGCGTATCTGGATTTGCGCTGAGATTTTCCTTCTTGCATCCTCAATAAAAAAAGAGGAAGAGCAGTCCTTATATGAAGAAGCTGACTGCAGCAGTAATTCAACACAGGATTCTGACAACTACATATAAGTTCAAAAAGCCGTTATCCATGAGGATAGCGGCTTTTTGCTGTTACATAAGCTCACATACGAGCTCACTGTATTCTGTTGGATTTTCAATTGACTTGCCGGCAATAAGGCAGGACTGTGCATAAAGAATTTTTGCATATTTTGCAACCTTTTCCTTATCCTCACCGTAAAGAGCCTTGATTTTTTCGGCTACGGCGTGATTCTTGTTGATTTCGAGCACAACCGTCGCCTTCATGCCGCCCATTTCTGTGCCGGGCATTGCAGAAAGCACCTTTTCCATGCCGAGACTCATCATGCCTTCACTTGTGAGACAAACGGGATGATTTTTCAATTTGTTGGTAAATCTTACTTCGCTTATTGCTTCGCCGATGCTGTCTTTCATGAAGCTGAGAAGCTCCTGTGAAGCTTCATTTTCTTTTTTAAGCTCTTCCTTTTCTTCATCTGTATCAAGGTCGAGATTGCCTGCACAGATGTTTGTGAAGGTTTTTCCGTTATATTCACGAAGCATCTGAATTGCAAATTCATCAACATCGTCTGTGCAGTAAAGAATTTCATAGCCCTTTGCCTTAACGCTGTCTGACTGAGGAAGAAGGTCAATTTTGTCCACTGTCTCCCCTGTTGCAAAGTAAATTGTGCTCTGGCTTTCGGGCATACGGTCAACATACTCGGAAAGTGATGTCAGCTTCTTTTCGTTTGATGAAACAAAGAGCACAAGATCCTTGAGTGTATCCTTGTTTCTTCCGTAGTCACTGTAAAGGCCGTACTTTATCTGAAGTCCGAAGGCTTTCCAGAATTCTTCATACTTTTCTCTGTCAGCTCTGAGCATTTTTTCAAGCTCAGACTTGATTTTCTTTTCTATGTTCTTTGCAATAACCTTAAGAAGATGGTCATGCTGCAGGGTTTCTCTTGAAATGTTAAGAGTAAGGTCTGCTGAGTCAACAAGGCCCCTGACAAATGAGAAGTAATCGGGAAGAAGCTCCTTGCACTTTTCCATAATCACAACGCCGTTTGTGTAAAGCTGAAGTCCCTTTTCAAAATCCTTTGAATAGTAATCAAAGGGCGGATGCTTGGGGATAAACAAAAGTGCATCGTAAGAAATCTGTCCCTCAGTTTTTGAATGAATTGTTTTAAGAGGTGCTTCGTAATCATAGAATTTTGACTGATAGAAGCTGTCGTAATCCTCGTTGGTGATTTCGCTTTTACTCTTACGCCACAAGGGTACCATTGAATTGAGCTGAGTTGCTTCAACAATGGTTTCGTATTCGTTTTCAGTGCCCTCTTTAAGCTCTGTTCTTTCCATATCCAGCATAATGGGATAACGTATGTAATCGGAATATTTTGAAACAATCTGCTGCAGTGTGTACTGACCGAGATACTTGTCATAATCCTCATCCTCGGTGCTTTCCTTGATGTGAAGTGTGATGATTGTGCCTGCCTCTGCTTTTTCAGCGGCAGTTACCGTGTAGCCGTCAACACCCTCTGACTCCCACTTGAAGGCTTCGTCACTGTCCTGAGCCTTTGACAGCACAGTTACCCTGTCACTGACCATAAACGCTGAATAAAAGCCTACACCGAACTGACCGATAATTTCAACCTCACTGCCCTTTTCAACGCCTGACTTGAAATCAAGTGAGCCGCTTTTTGCAATTGTACCGAGATTGCTTTCAAGCTCATCCTTTGTCATGCCGCAGCCGTTATCGGAAACGGTGAGGATACGGTTTTCTTTATCGATTGCAAGGCAGATTTTATAATCTGCTCTGTCCATACCGGTTTCACCCTTGGACATTGCATGATAATAACGCTTATCAAGTGCGTCACTTGCGTTTGAAATAAGCTCACGAAGGAAAATATCCTTATGGGTATAGATTGAGTTAATCATCATATCCATGAGTTTTTTTGATTCTGCTTTAAACTGTTTTTTACCCATGATTATTACTCCTGTCTTTTGTGTTATTAATTTTTAGCACTCTCCGCTTGTGAGTGCTAAAAATTATTATATCACTATTTTTATGTTTGTCAAGAGTTAAAGCATTAAAAAAACAAACAGCCCACCGCAAATGGCAGGCTGTTTAAAATCATGTTTATTAGTCAGATATAGATATCAGCAGCAATAGGAAAGTGGTCTGAAGGGTAAATGCCCTGCACAGTATTACGGATAATTTTATAGGTTTCTGCTTTAATATCCTTGGAAACAAAGATAAA
The DNA here is from genome assembly GCA_045604105.1 of Acutalibacteraceae bacterium. Classification (GTDB taxonomy): domain Bacteria; phylum Bacillota; class Clostridia; order Oscillospirales; family Acutalibacteraceae; genus UBA6857. The sequence continues at coordinate 48,224 of JAZUNJ010000058.1, forward strand.
GTCGATTGCACCTCTGCCGTTATCCTTTTTTGTGCCGTACTTTGTGAAGGTAGGACCTTCGTCTGTATTTTCGGCAATATACTTTGTGTCACTGAAGCTTCCGCATGCGACCTTATAAACGGAGCTGTCCTCATAAGCGTTGAAGTCACCCGTCATAACAACTTTACCCTCGTTTGCAATTTGACGCACTCTTTCGATGAGCACCTTCATCTGTGCATCTCTTGTGCTGTCAAGCACATGGTCAAGGTGGGTATTTATGTGGGTATATCTTTCCCCTGTTTTCTTGTTTTCAAGCACTGCCCAGGTGGCAATACGGCAGCATTTACTGTCAAAGCTTTTAGAATATGCCTTGTCGGGAGTTTCGGAAAGCCAGAATGTACCGCTGTCTATGAGATTATATTTATCCTTAAGGTAATAGATGCTGCTGTATTCGGTGAAGGGTCCGAAGTAATCCCTTGCTCTGCCCACTGAGTCATATCTGTTGCCAAGGCTGCGGTTGAGCATTCTTTTCCAGCGCGGTGTGCATTCCTGCACGCCGAAGGAATCGGGCGCATAAGCATTGAGCATTTCCATTGCCACCTTGCCACGGTTGGTTATGGTCTGTTCACCGTCATTTGCACAGCGGACATTAAAGGACATAACCCTCACAGTGCCCTCTGCCTTTTCGGGAACACCGTCAATGATAATTTCATCGAATTTCACAGCGCCTATCTGTGTGTAAATACCGTAGGCAGCAAAGCCGACAACAATAATTGCAATAATTATAATAAGTAAAACTCTGAGTGTTTTCATGTGTTTATCTCCTTATACTGCTTTTTTCTATGATAGCATAAACATGAAAATGTTGCAACAGAGAATTGTGACCAGCTTCAAATATCAATTTAACAAGAAAAATTTCAGAATATATGTTGACAATCGTCAATAATTGAGGTATAATCATTAGGCTGTTAAAAAATAGCTTGCTGATATAGCTCAGTCGGTAGAGTGCATCCTTGGTAAGGATGAGGTCACCGGTTCAAATCCGGTTATCAGCTCCAAAATCCCATCTGCGTAAGCAGGTGGGATTTACTTTTTGCTTCTTCACTATTCCCTCTTCACTCTACAACCCTGAAGAGGGATTTTGTAGCAGGTAAGAAGTAATAAGGAATAGTGAATAAGTGTGGGTGGGACACCCGCACCAGATTATAAAAGTATAACCGCATTCTTACCAAGGATGCGGTCTTGTTAGTTAAAAGCTTTTCACCCTGACCTGAAGACCTACCTTGTCCAACTGCCACAATATCACCTTCCTGTATCTGTTGGAATGATTATAGTACTGAAAGCCTAAAGATGAAAGTATGAGGGCAGATAATGTTGATTTTTAAATTGTTAGATGATACAATATCTAAAAAGAAGGAACTGTTTTGTTAAACAAATAAGAATTTGGCGGAGGATATAGTATGGCAAGAGCAAAGTACCAAGTGTTAGTAATTCCATATAAGAAGAACGATAATGATACCTTGTACTGCATTTTCAAAAGAAGTGATATGGATGAGTGCTGGCAATTTATTGCAGGCGGTGGAGAAGACGAGGACAAAACACCTCTTGTATCTGCACAAAGGGAAGCCTTTGAGGAAGCAGGAATATCTTCCCAAATGCACTTTACGGAATTGGAAACAAAATGCAGTATTGCTACAGAGTGTTTTAAGAATGCCCGAACTATTTGGGGAGAAGATTGCCTTGTAATTCCCGAACATTGCTTTGCAGTAGAAATGCAAAGTGAGGATATTTCTATTTCCCACGAACATGGATGTTTTGAATGGGTGGATTATTCAACAGCAAAAGAAAGGCTGAAATATGACAGCAATAAGGTTGCCTTGTGGGAACTTGATAACAAAATTAAACTCGGTATAATAATCTGACAAATTCCAATTTGTCTAACAAAAAAGGAACGGCTTGAAACCGTTCCTTTTTTTCATCCTTCCAAAAGCCCCACATACTTATAAACCGTGGTTCTGCTCAGACCGCAAACCCTCGCAAACTCTGAAAGGTTCAGACTACCTGATTTGAAATCTGTAAAACAGCAGTTAAAATGTTACAATATTATGGTGAAATTTATGACGCTTGATAAATTATTATAAATTTTGCTGAATATGAGTGACAAATGTAGATTTCTGTGATACAATTGTCGTGTTTTTGATATTGAATCGGAGGTTAACTATGAAAGAATACATACACCGTCTTAAAGCCGGCTGTTCCTATGGGACCTTTGCCCTGTGGTGGCTGCTAAGACTGCTTTTGATTTACGGCTTTGCTGTGAGCGTTTCAAAAGAAGGTTATGATATCACTGTGCAGGTCGGAACAGCAGTCAGCTTTGTTTCCACCTTTATGTGGGAAATGATGATGGCGTCACCGAAAAAAAGCTTTCTCAGGTTTATGCCGTCTTCAATGCAGACCTTTATTAATCTCGGGCTTTTTGCTTACGGATTTTTAGGGCTGTTCCTTAAGCTTTCTTATAACACAGTGTGGTTTGAGCCAATGCTGACATGCTATCACTGTGCATTCGGCGTTTTCTTCGGCTATGAGATTTGCTGGGCTATTCTGAAAAAGCAGCGCTCCTCAGCCACAAAGGCCATGATGTTTTATGTTGCCTTCGGCATTTCCTTCATTGCCATGAATGTGCTTGAATTATATGAATTTGCATTTGATCAGATTACGGGTATTATAACAGGACATCCTACAGATATGCAGCACTGGTCCTTCGCCCTGGCTGAGGGTACTGCAAGTGCAAAGGGTGCCTTTGATGCAATTGCTCCCGGCCGTTGGCCCCTCATGAACACAATGGCAGACATCGTGCTTGGCACAATCAGTGCCTTCGTTGCACTTTTTATCATCAATGTTTATCCTTACCGTAACAAAGGCAGATTCAGATATAAGACAGACTTTGAAGCCATTGCTGTTGCGGCTCCCCTTGAAAAAGACGGTAACAACCTGACGGAGCTGTTCCAGGCTTACAAAAAACGTCTTAAGGATAACACTCCCAAGGGTACATACATTTTCTGGTGGGTTATCAGATGCGCCATGATTGCCCTTGCTGTTTACTCATTCATAGTTGAGCCTGCAGGCAGTATTTATCCCCTTGAAATTCTGATGAACCTTGCTGTTATGTTTATATGGGAGGTTGCAATGGCTTCCCCGCCCAGAAATGTTTTCAGGCACATAACTCCCGTGCTTCAGACTCTTATCACTGTTGGTGACTTCATTGCAGTGTGTGCAGGCTATCTGTTCAACTTCTATTATGAGGTGCGTCTTTGGGATTCAGCCTTACATTTCCTTTGCGGTATTATTGCAGTATACTTCGGTTATGAAATTATCTGTGCACTTTTCAAGCTGGAAAAAAGAACAGCCTCACTCACGCTTATGATTATTGCTTCAACGGGCTTCTGCTTCATGGCTACCACCTTCTGGGAGATTTTTGAATTCAGCTGCGACCAGATTGTAGGTATGACAACAGGCACACCCAACGATGTTCAGCACTGGTCATATGAGCTTGCCTACGGAACACCTAAGTTTCAGACGCTTTTTGATTACATCAACATCGGACGATGGGGTCTCATGGATACAATGGGTGACATTGTTCTAAACACAGCAGGTGCTGTTCTCAGCACATTGGGCCTCATAATTTACCCCTACCGTAACAAAGGCAGATTCAAATTCGATTTTGATTTTGAAAAAACAAAAGAACAGGTTAAATGATAAAAATGAGAGTGTCAGTTGACACTCTCATTTTTTATTTCATAATATTCCAGCTCATATTCGTTTTTCACGGGATTTCTGTTCACGTAATCACAATAAACTGCTCTGTTTTCTCCGTAAAGAATTGCAACTGTTCTGTTTACTCCTTTTTTAGGAGGCTTCACTTCTTTTATGAGATTCATAACCCTTTTCAGCTCTTTGTCGGCTATTTTGAGTCTTTCGGGTATAACACCCGAGTTATTGGTTGCAATCCTGTCGCAGATCATTCTGTTACGAAGTGCCGTTTGTTCAATGCCGTAAAGCTCAAGGAAATAATCAAAAACAAGGTTTGTATATTTATCAAGAGGAATACTTCCCGTAAAACCCTTTTTATGAAGATAGACTCCAAGACCGAAAAAAAGCTCATAGGGCGTAAGCTTACTTTCTTTCAGAACATAATCAAGTGTCCGTCTGAATCTGCCGCTGTTATAAAGCCTTTCAAGCTCGTTTTCAGCCAAGTGAAGCTTTTTCAGTTCATCGTTTGTTATCCAAGGGGTTGATATAACCTCATAAGGCGGCTCATTACTGTATTCACAAGGGTACTTCTCCCTGTTTTCTTCCATGGGAGACCCTTTCAGAATTTTAAGAAAGCCAAGCTGAAGCATATCTGATTTGATTTCATAAGCCTTGTTAAAGCCCTCCACAAAGCTTTCATAGCTCTCCTCGGGAAGACCTGCAATAAGGTCAATATGAACATGGCAGTTGCCGAAGGAAAGAAGCTGTCTGACATTATGTGTTAGCCTGTCAAGGTCTGTTTTACGGTTGATTGCCCTGAGGGTACACTCATTGAAGGATTGAATACCGACCTCAAACTGCACAGCACCCAAAGGCAGCTTTTTTATAAATTCAAACAAATCACCGTCAAGTAAATCGGCAGCAATTTCAAAGTGAAAGCACGTACCGTGGGGAATGGCTCTGCCGTATTGCTCATAAATAAACCTTAATATCTCCCCTGCTCTTTCCTTGTTGCAGTTGAAGGTACGGTCAACAAATTTCACTGTTTTTGCACCCATTGCAGAAAGACGAACCATTTCATTTTTTACCCTTTCAAGGTCCATATATCTGACCCTTCCCAACCGTCCTGAAAGGCAGAAGGCACAGCTGAAGGGACATCCTCTGCTGCTTTCAATATATGCGACTCTGCCGTTAAGGGAATCGAAATACTCCTTGCAGTAGGGTGAGATGCTTTCATCTGTTTCAGCTTCAGTGCAATCGATGTGAAGCACACCCCCACATCTGTGTGACACAGAGGGAATGTTCATATCGTTTTGCAGATAAAGACAGTTAATGAGCTTTGGCACGGTAACCTCTCCCGGACCCGAAACGACAAAATCTATACATGGGTTATCGGTGAGTACTTCCTTTTGATTATAGGACACCTCAGGACCGCCTGATATTATTATAACTTCCGGCAGCTTTTCTTTTATTTCCCTGCAAAGCTTCATAACTCTTGAAATATTCCATATGTAACACGAAAAGCTTACAGCATCAGGCTTTTCAGACACAATTCGGTGCAATATATCCTCTTCTTTTTCGTTCACCGTGCCTTCGATAACCTTAAAGGAGATACCGTCACAGCAATGTTTTCTGCAGGCACTGAAAAGGCACCAGGGTGCTAAAGACGAATGAATATATTTTGAATTAAGAGTGCAGAAAACCGCCTTGAAATCCGACACGGTATCACCTCCTCATTTTTTATATATGATATCACAACACAAAAGCAAATGCAACAAGGCTTAACTTAAGAATATCGTAAGGTTTCCTTAAGCAAAAATTAAAACTTAATATCCGCAGCTATGCTAAAATTAACTAACAAAGAAAAGGAGGATAAAAATGAAGCAATACAAATCATTATCTGCATATCTTACCGCGCTCATTCTTTCTTCAGGGCTTTCCCTCATGGCTTCAGCCAACTCGTCCTGGGTATGGATAACAGAAACAAGGCCCTATGATGTGCTGCCCTTTGTAATCATCGCCACACTTTTCATTGAGACTGTGACAATTGACAGATTTTCAAAAATTGACAAATGGACCACAACCTTTTTCGCTGTGCTTGTGGGAAACATACTCTCCTTTCTTGCACCGTATTTTATGTATGCAAACTTCACCACACCATATTCGGATGCAGGCTTCAGTCTCAGAGAAATCCTCAACAGAGGCCCCTATTATACTGTAGGCTCTGCTTTCCTTGTTTTAACCATTCTGATTGAATTACCCTTTATATATTGGTTTTTACGCAAGGAAGCTGAAAACAAAAAGAAGCTTGCAGCTGTCATTGTGGCAGTGAATGTTGTAACAACAGCACTTGTGGCACTGACAGAAAGACTTCTGTGCCACGGCCAATGGTAACAGAGTGATTAAGCTTCAGTCTTCATCCTCATTTGATGCAACATAAACCGATAAAGAATCAAGGTACAGATGTATGTGCTGTTAAGCATATATCTGTACTTTTTTATTCTGAAATATCTTTTTCACGATGCTTTCTAAATATTAAAAATCTATTGATTAACCGTTTGTTTTGTGATAAAATATATTGATATTTTTATACCCCGACATGAGGTGATATTTTGGCTAAGAAAAAAGAAAATATAAGAAATTTCTCAATCATTGCTCATATCGACCACGGCAAGAGTACCCTTGCCGACAGACTGCTTGAGCTCACGGATTCTGTTGCAAAGCGAGACATGTCTGCTCAGATTCTTGACGATATGGACCTTGAAAGAGAAAGAGGTATTACAATAAAAGCTCACGCCGTAAAGCTCAACTACGTTGCTAAAGACGGTGAAGAATATGAATTAAACCTTATTGACACACCGGGTCACGTTGACTTCAACTATGAGGTTTCACGTTCCCTTGCTGCATGTGAGGGTGCAATTCTCATAATTGACGCATCTCAGGGCATTGAAGCACAGACCCTTGCCAACACCTACCTTGCCCTTGACCATGACCTTGAACTGGTGCCTGTCATCAATAAAATTGACCTTCCCGCTGCAGAGCCTGACAGAGTTGCTTCTGAGGTTGAGGATATTATAGGTCTTGACTGCTCAGTCGCTCCAAGGGTTTCCGCAAAAACAGGAGAAAATGTTGCTCAGGTGCTTGAAAGAATTGTTGCTGACATACCCGCTCCCCCTGTGGCAGAGGACGATGCACCGTTGAAGGCACTTATCTTTGACTCAGTTTATGATAACTACAAGGGTGTTATCGTTTATGTAAGAGTTATGCAAGGCACTCTCAAAGCCGGTGAAACAATGAAAATGATGGCAACGGGTGCTGAATTCAATGTTGTTGAGGTCGGTTACATGAGAGCAACAGGCCTTGAGCCCTGCAAAGAGCTTTCTGCAGGTGAGGTTGGCTATATCACAGCTTCAATCAAAACAGTCCGTGATGCCAAGGTCGGTGATACTGTCACAAAGCTTCAGTGCCCCGCTGCAGAGCCTCTTCCAGGCTACAGAAAGGTAAACCCCATGGTATTCTGCGGTGTTTATCCTGCTGACGGTGCCGATTATGAAGCATTGAGAGACGCCCTTGAAAAGCTGCAGCTTAATGACGCCTCACTTTCCTACGAGCCTGAGACCTCAGGTGCGCTCGGCTTCGGCTTCCGTTGTGGCTTTCTCGGTCTTCTTCACCTGGAAATTATTCAGGAAAGGCTTGAAAGAGAATATAACCTTGACCTTGTTACAACCGTTCCCTCCGTTGTTTATAAAATTCATCTTACTGACGGTGAAACTGTTGAAATTGATAATCCGACAAACTATCCCGAACAGGCAAAAATTGATTACTGCGAGGAGCCCATCACAAATGCACACATTTATGCACCCAGTGATTACGTTGGCACAATTATGGACCTTTGTCAGGACAGACGCGGTGTTTTCAAGGACATGAAATATATCACAACTGACAGAGTTGATATTCATTACGAGCTTCCTCTTAATGAAATTATTTATGACTTCTTTGATGCACTCAAATCAAGAACAAGAGGCTATGCTTCCTTTGACTATGAAATTTTTGAATATCGCCGTTCAAGCTTGCAGAAGGTTGATGTTCTTCTCAACGGTGATGTGATTGATGCTCTCTCCTTCATTATCCATTCGGAAAAAGCAATGGGCAGAGCAAGAAAGATTGCCGAAAAGCTTAAGGAGCATATTCCCAGACAGATGTTTGAAATACCCATTCAGGTTGCCATCGGCAGCAAGGTAATTGCAAGAGAAACCGTTAAGGCTATGAGAAAGGACGTTCTTGCAAAATGCTACGGCGGTGACATTACACGTAAAAAAAAGCTTCTTGAAAAACAGAAGGAAGGTAAAAAACGTATGCGTCAGTTCGGTACTGTTGAGGTTCCTCAGGAAGCATTTATGGCAGTGCTCAAGCTTGACGACAATAACTGATTATGACAGGAATATATATACACATACCCTTTTGCAAAACCAAGTGTCCCTACTGTGATTTCTATTCCTTCAGGCCGGATGAAACACAAAAGGACAGCTATCTTAAGGCTGTCCTTTTATGCTTAGAAAATTATAAATCACAGATAAAGAACGAAATTGACACAATATATTTCGGCGGAGGCACACCCTCTTTTTTCGGTGGGGAAAGAATAAGTGAGGTTATTTCCTACATAAGAAATAATTATAGGCTTGCAGAGCCTGAAATCACTGTTGAGTGTAACCCCTCGTCTGTTAATGAAAAACTTGTAATATTGCTGAAAAAGGCAGGGGTCAACCGCATTTCAATGGGCATGCAGTCTGCAGTTACAAGGGAAAGAAGGGCTCTTGGAAGGCTTTCCGACAAAGAAATGGTAAAACACTGTGTGGAGCTTTTCAAAAAGCACGGCATAGATAACATATCTCTTGATTTAATGCTTGGTGTGCCCTATCAGACAAGGGACAGCATTGATGAAAGCATTGATTTTATGCTGAAGTGTGACATAAAGCACATCAGTGCCTACATGCTGAAAATTGAAGAGGATACTCCCTTTTTTAAAATGCAGGATACTCTTGATTTGCCTGATGAGGACACAGTTTGTGAGCTTTATCTTCACACTGTTAAAAAGCTTTCGGCTAAAGGATTTTTGCAATATGAAATATCCAATTTTTCAAAGCCCGGCTTTGAAAGCAGGCATAATTTAAAATATTGGCACTGTGAGGAATATCTCGGAATCGGACCTTCGGCTCATTCTTTTATTAACGGCAAAAGATTTTACTTCGAACGGGATTTTGATTCGTTCATCTCCTGCCTCAAGGCCGTCCCCGACGGAGACGGTGGAAGTGAAGAAGAATACATTATGCTCGCTCTCAGGCTTTCCGAAGGCTTACAGAACAAACGCTTCAGAGCACGCTTCGGCAAGGATTTGGACAAAAGCATATTCAAAAAAGCCGAAATCTTCCAAAATCAGGGGCTTCTGACGATCAGCAATGAAGAAATAAAGCTGAACGAAAAGGGCTTTCTTTTGTCAAATACGATTATATCACGGCTTATAGATTAAGGAGTTGATCGAATGGAAAAATACGGTCTTGTGCTCGCCGGTGGCGGCGGCAAGGGTGCATATCAGATTGGTGCATGGCAGGCACTTATTGAAATGGGTATTTCCTTCAATGCCATTGTAGGTGCTTCAATCGGCTCAATAAACGGAGCTCTTATTGCTGCAGGAAATTATGAAAAGGCTGTTGAATTCTGGAACAGTATCTCTGTTGATAAGGGTGTGAAAATCAGCGAGGAGCTTCCTGACCCCGAAAATCTGTTCAGCAAGAAAAACTGGGGAACCCTTTTTAAGGAGTTTATTAAAAAAGGCGGTATTGACGCTTCACCTGCAAAGGATTTTGTGTCACAGTATATCGACGAAGGCAAGGTAAGAGAAAGCCTTATTGAATTTGGTGTTATTGCTGTGCCTCTCACCCAGGGTGTTACCAAAAGAGAAATCTTCATCCACGATATTCCCGAAGGCAAGCTTGTTGATTATCTTCTTGCTTCTTCAAACATTCCTTTTGCTCAGAACATCGGACCCGAAGGTGAAAAATATCTTGACGGCGGAGCTTACGACAATATCCCCGTGAAAACACTGAAGAAGAACGGCTTCAATAAGCTTATCGTTGTTGACATTTCAAACATCAAGGGCGTAGCACACACCATGGATCTTCTGAACTCCAACATTGTATATGTAAGGCCCTATGACCTTGAGGACCTTGGTGCTGCCTTTGACTTTGACGAAGAGACAATTGACAGAAGAATTCAGTTAGGTTATCTTGACACAAAAAAGGCATTTTCTCTTCTTTCAGGCAATATTTTTTATTTCATGCCTTCTGTTTTCCGCAGCATGATTATAAAACACGGAGCAGATACCGTTATGCAGCTTGAGGAGCTGGCTCATGAGCTAAAGGTTCCCAAGGCTGACATTTACACTGCTGACGGCTTCATTCTCACTGTTAAAGCAGCCTATATGGCTGCCCTTGAAGCAGAAAAGCAAAAGGAGCAGGAGCGACTTGAAAAGGAACAGCAGAAGCAGGCTCAAAAGCATAAGGGCAGAGGCAGACTTGCAGAAATACTTAAAGAGCAGGAAAAAGCTGAAGCAGAAGAAAAGGGAAATGACAGCTTCTTCCGAACAGCTCTAAAAAAGCACTTCGGTCCGAAAAATCCCTTTGAAGATTTTCCTGAGGCTGTGGCTTTGCTTGATAATTATATACTTTAAAAGAAAAAGCATCGGTTGGTCCGATGCTTTTATTACTTATAGTACCTATCTGTTTTTTTGAGATAATCAATCAGCATGCCGGGCCAGTCGGTCTGAATTATGTCAAAGCCCTTGTCTGCAAGCCAGCCCCAGCCCAACTCCTCAGACACGGTGAGAGCTGTGTCGTCACTGTGGCCTCCCGAAAGCTGCTGACGGTAATCGTAAATTATTGAATTCACCCAGACAAGAACACCGTCACGGTGCATTTTTTCAATAAACTCAGCACTTGCCAGAGATGAATCATCCTTTTTGAAAAGCACCTCAACGCCCACATAGTTAAGATTTTTTCTGAGCAGCTCCTCATGTGCGGGATGCTCTTCTTTCACAATGGGCATAAAGGGAAGCTCAGGTGCCATTTGCTCCATAAGGTCTGTGACGCTTTTTGAAAGCTTGCTTTTGACAAGAATCTGCTCTGTCATATTATGGCGCTTCACAGCTTCATAAATCTTTTTCGGATTAGACCAGAATTTATCAATGTTGATATAGCATCTGTCCTTGAACTGCTCAAGAAAATCGTCAAAATCGGCAATCGGAAACTGAGTTGTCGTGCTGTCAAAATTGGTATAATGAAGCTTTTTTATAATAGAATAAGGCAATGTGTTAAGCAAAAGCGGCTTACTAAGGTGTGACATTTCCTTCATGGGATGAAAAAGGAAAAGCTTTCCGTCTGCACTGCAGCTGATGTCTACCTCAAGCATATCGGCTCCCTGCTTAAGGGCAATTTCACATGCGGCAAGGGTATTGCAGGGTATGTTGCCGCCGCTGACACCGCGGTGAGCTACAACAATTATGTTTTCCTTTGCCTTTTCTTTTAAATCAAATTTCACTGTGACTCACAACCTTTCATAAAAGAGTGAATATATCACTGATCTTTTCGGCAATATATGTTGCCCCTGCATCGGAAAGCTCCTGCAAATCACCGTATCCGTAAAGCACACCGATGCTATCCATACCGTTTTCCCTTGCTCCGTAAATGTCGTGCTCCCTGTCTCCTATCATAACAGTACCATCTGAGGTGAAGCCGCCTTTTTCCATTGCGTATTTTATAACATCACTTTTCTTGTTGCGCTTTTCATCCATTGATGCGCCTGCAACAACATCAAAATACTTAATCAGTTCAAAATGCTCAAGTATTGTTACTGCAAACTTCTCAGGCTTTGAGGTTGCAAGAACAATTTTTCTGCCTGAAGCCTTGATTTTTTCAAGCAGCTCTCTAACCCCTGAATAAACCTCATTTTCATACAGACCTCTGGTGCTGAAATACTCACGGTAAACCCATATAGCCTCCAATGCTTTTTCATCAGAAAAACCGTAATACTTCTTAAAGGAGTCATTCAACGGCGGCCCTATAAATTTATAAAGGCTTTTTTTATCCTCAACCTGTATACCGTATTTTTCAAGTGCATAAGCCACGGAGTTGGTTATTCCTTCTCCAGGATCAGTTAATGTTCCGTCAAGATCAAACAAAACTGTATTATACATATTATCACTTCCTCGCAATAAGAATTGTTGTGTTTTCTATTCTGAACACCTGTTCAACAGTTATGAAGCCTGCCTGCTTCAGGATTTTTATCTGGTTTTCTATTGTGCAGGGCGTGTCATAATGAAAGAATTCACCTTCGTCTATTCCCTGCTCCTTTCTCAAACGCAGATTTTCACTGAACCAGTAATCTTCCTCCTGCTGAAACTCAACCATGTAGTCGCATTCGATGTATAATCCGTCATTTTTGAGAGAACTTAAGATTTTTTTATAAAGCTCTTTTTTCTTTCCATGAGAAAAGTGGTGCATTGTCTGAAAGGATACTGCACAGTCAAAGCTTTCTCTTTCGAAATCCACCTCAAAATAATCACCGCAGATAAGCTTTAAGACTTTATCGGGATGCTTTTCGGATAATTTCTTAAGCATCGCTTCAGTAAGGTCTATTCCAGTGACGGAAATATTCGGTAAGCGTGAAAAAATAAAATCAAGCTCAAGTCCCGTACCGCAGCCCAAGTCAAGAAGAGTACGGCAGTCTGAGGGTATGAGAGATGCCATTTTTTCATAGCCCTCCTTACAACCTTCAACCTCAGAGAGCATATGTGAGTCATACTCCTCCACTCTTAAAGTGAAAAAGTCTGACATTTTTTCGAGCTTACACATAATACTCTCCTTTCTGTATTTGGATTTATTTAATAATAACACAGCATATGTTTTTTTACAAGCAAAAAGAAATTATAAAAGCGTCACTTCCTTGTGTCAGGAAGTGACGCCCATTTTTCAGTTTATCATAATGTCTGATAGGGACTTCTTGCAACAGGTGAAAGAAGCACCTTACCTGTGCCGCGGTAAACGTTTACGAGGCCTTCACCTGAAGCGGCAGAGCCGATAAGTGATTTGCCTGAACGCTCAACGGTGAAATCAAGGCTACTGCTCCATGCAATGGCAAGATTACCGTCAATTTTAAGCACATCATTATCAAGTGTGATTTCAATAAGCTCCTCCTTCGGACAGATTGATTCAATGCAGAAAACACCGTTACCCACAAGGCTGAGATTGAAAAGACCTTCACCGCCTGCAACAGCAGATGAAAAATTGGAACGCATAACTGCCTTGTGCTGCAAAACTGAATCACAAGCAAGGAAAAGTCCGTCATCAAGAACAACAGAGCCGTTCCAGTCTGCAGTGTCAAGCAAAATCAGATGCTTATATGAGGGTTCAAGAACAAGAAGGCCTGTGCCTGTGTATTCGGGCTTAATAACAGATTCTCCCGTTGCCTTGCCACGGATAGCCTTACCGAAAAAGTCGCCTACACCCTTAATACCCGTTGTGGCTTTAACATCGCCTACCATCCACTGCATTGAGCCTGCCTGACATGTAACAGATGCTTTTTTAAGGTCGCAGAGCACCTGCCTTTTGTGCACGTTCATCTTGTTGCTGTAATAAGCAACTGCAGCTGAGCCGGGAGTAATACTCAGATCCCTTTTATACTCAATTATGGTAAAGGGGCCTTTTTCACAGACGATATTGACATCGTCGTTATTTGTAAAGTTGCTGATCATATACATAGCTTATACCTTCTTTCATATTTTCTTATTGTCAGTATAGCATATAGAAATGTAATTAACAAGTATTTTTATTTTATACCAAGCTTTGACATTTCTTTTTTTAGGCGACGGTTATTCATTTCTTCCCACAAGGGCACTGTAAGACCGCCACTGAGTCGCATTGCCGCTTCATGCATTGCACCGTAATAGGCAATTCTGAAATCTGCATTTTCGGAAAGCTGATGCTTTTCTTTATATGTTTCATAAAGCTTATAGCAGCCTCCCCACATGTTAAGAAGCTGAAACAAATCGTACTCTCTGTCTGCCCACATTGATCCACAGGGGTCAATAAAGCCTGTGAGTGCAAAGCTTTTTGAGTTAACCATAATATTCATTATGTTCAGGTCTCCGTGAATCATTACAGGATAATCCGGCTCTTCAAAAAGATGATTAAATATCTGAGTAGATTTTTCAAGAAGCTCAAGGCTCTTTTTACTGTATTTGCCATTTTCAGAAAGCGCTCTCAACGCCTTTAACCACGGTTCCTGCTTTTCCTTCTGATAATACTGCTTCCATGTGTCATAGTTGGGATTATCTAATGAACCGAAGAATTCCCCTTTCACGCTGTGCCACTGAAGCATTCCGTCAATTACAGCTTCTGCAAAATTCTGCTTTGCTTTCCTGCTTTTCAAAAGAAACTTCGGATTGAGTGCATTCTCACCTTCAATGAAGCTCATACCCATAACGGCAGTTTTTTCGTCTGCATGCACAAACAGAACCTCAGGCATTTTAACCGACGTGTTTTCTGAAAGAATACGAAGCTGTGAAGCCTCCTGATTCTGTGCCCCCTGATTTATAAAGGACTTGACCGCTATTATTCTGCCGTCAGAAAGCTCAGCTCTGAAAACCTTTCCGAAGGAGCCCCCTGCAATGAAGCTGAAATCCGTCACTTCTGTGTTCATATTTTTCTCAACAATTTTCGGCAAAAGCTTTGTGAGTACCTTCTTATCTGTAATAAGACGTTCCATTTTTCACACTCCTTGTTCTGAAATAAAAAAGACAAAAAGCACCCTTTGTCAGAGTGCTTGAATTCAGTTATTTCTGCCGCCTCTGCGACCGCCGCCATATCTGCCGTCAGTTGCACGCTTAAGATCGGACATCTTTTCATCGCTTGCCTGCTTGAACTGAGCCATCATCTCTTCAAAGGACATAGCCTCCTTCTGCTGCTTCTGCTGACCCTGCCATACATTAGCGCTTCTGGGTCTGTCACTCCTCTGCGATCTTCCGGGGCGTTTGTTCTGCATTTCCTGGGGCTTATCCTCCGCCTTTTTGATGGAAAGACTGATTTTGCCTTCTTCGGTGATGTTAACCACCTTAACCTTTACAGTATCGCCTTCCTTAAGGACCTCTTTGATGTCCTTGACAAAAGAATTTGAAACCTCGGAAATATGTACCATTCCGCTTTTTCCGTCAGGCAGACTTACGAATGCACCGAAAGCTGTGAGTCCTGTGATTTTACCTTCAACAATTGTGCCTATTTCAAGCATAAAAAGATGTTGTCCTCCTAAAATTTATTCACCGAATGAGGAATTGTAATATACCTTTTCACCCGGCTTACAATAGCCATACTCTTCTCTGGCGATTTTTTCGTATAATTCATCCTTGTTTTTCAGGGACTTTGAAATATCTTCGTTTTCTTCCTGCATTTCGGCAATCTGAGATTCGATTTTTGCTGCATCTTCATTAAACTGAGCTGCAGCAACATAGTTCGGAAGAATGAATCCGAAAACACTGATGCCGATGATCATAACAGCAAGAACAGCAAGAGCAATATGGGTTTTGCTGATGCTGATTCTTTTATTTTTACTCTGCATTTTTTTGCCTTCGTTAAAATCTTTAACAGCCAAACCTTTTACCCCCACAAAATATTATATATACACAAATTCAATTATACAGATTTATTCTGATTTTTCAAGGGGGTTTTGGGAATATTTTTTCTTTTTACATCTGTTTTTCTGCCTGACTTTTCCTTTTTTCCCGGCTTTCCCTTTGCCTTCGGCTTCTTTACCCTGATTTTAATGATGATACTTTTAAAAAATGAAGGAAAGGCTTTAAGATAAAGCTTCAGGGGCAAAAGCAGCATTGCAAGAATTTTTCTTACGACAAAGGCGCATTTTTCAAGAAGTAATAAGATGTATTTTCCTACTGTAAAGTAAAGCACAAGACCTCCGATTAGCTGTCCCGTTACAAGATTCAGCCTCACTTCACCGTTATTATAAAGTACCATGAAGAAAAATGAAATGATTGTGGCAAGAAATGAAAAAATCAGATCCTGAAGAATAATTGCCCACCTTTTTTCACTGATACACATTCTTAGAAACACAACCGCAACATAAAGTATGCAAAGAAAAAAGCCGAAGCCAATGCTTGTTACAAACCTGCTTATCTGATTAAATAAAGGCTCACTGTATGTCATCTGAATACCTTTGAGAAAAATGATGTGCTTTTAGGCACGTTATCAAGGTATGACAGTGACTGAACAGTGCCGTCAACAGACAGTTCCCCCGTTTCCGTGCTGAGCTTATTGATTTTCAGATCTGTACCCCTGATTGTAAGCTCACCCATGTCAGTATATGCCACAATGGCAGTTTCATCAAAGGAATCAACATCTGTAACACCCGTCACCGTAAGACTGCTGCGATCCTTCAGAATAATATTATGCGGTAAAATCAATTTATCTTTGTTATCTGTCATGCTGCAACTCTCCTAAAAAAAGAACACAGGAGCATTTTTATCTCCTGTGTTATTGTATTCTTTTTTTTAGCTTAATATGATTATCCGTTATTTAATTATTCTGTACATGAGACCTGCATCGTTTTTTGTTGCATGCTCCGTCACAATAAGAACCTCAGCCTTAAGAAGGTTTTCACCCATCTGAATTTCAATTATGTCGCCGACCTTTACATCATAAGATGCTCTTGCGACCTTTCCGTTAACGGTAACATGCTTGGCATCACACACCTCGTTTGCAATTGTTCTGCGCTTTATAAGGCGCGACACCTTAAGATATTTATCAAGACGCATATTGTAGTTACTCCTTTTAAAACAAAGAGAGACTGCTGAGCAGTCCCTCCTTCTGAATGCAAAAAATTATTTTACAGCGTTCTTGAGAGCTGCACCAGCCTTGAAGCCGGGAACCTTTGCAGCAGCGATTTCGATAGCAGCGCCGGTCTTGGGGTTGTGACCTGTTCTTGCTGCTCTTTCCTTAACTTCGAATGTACCGAAGCCGATGAGCTGAACCTTTTCACCGTTCTTAAGAGCTTCTTCGATTGATGCGAAAACAGCAGCAACTGCCTTGTCAGCATCCTTCTTTGAGATTTCAGCCTTAGCTGCAACAGCACTGATAAGTTCTGTTTTATTCATTTTTTGTATCCTCCGTTTAGATATATTTTCCACGAGACAAGTCTCAATTGGATTCTAAAATTATTTTTGCTTCTTTCCAGAGCTCATCAAGCTCTTCAATCGGCGTTTCCTTCATGTTGATGTTTCTTTCTTCTGCAAGCCTTTCAACCTCAACAAACCTGGAAATGAACTTTTCATTTGAGCGTGTGAGAGCTTCCTCAGAATCAACACCGATGAACCTTGCAACGTTAACACATGAGAAAAGCACATCACCGAATTCATCCTCAACGGAATCGGCATTATTGTTTGCAATTGCTTCTTTAAGCTCCCTGATTTCACTTTCAAGAGCTTCAAAGGCACCTGACATGTCATCCCAGTCAAAGCCTGCCTTTTTGGCCTTGCCCTGAATTTTCTGACTTCTCATAAGTGCGGGCAATTCCTTGGGCACCTTAAGCATTGAGCTGCCCTGGGTTTTCTGCCCTTTGCTTTTGCGCTTGATGTCATCCCAATTGGAAAGCACCTCATCAGTGCCGGAAACCCTGATTTCACCAAACACATGGGGATGACGCTCAATAAGCTTTTTGCAAAGCTCATCAGTAACATCGGAAAAGTCGAAGCAGTTTTCTTCCCTTTCAATTTCACAGTGGAAAACAACCTGAAGAAGAACATCTCCCAACTCTTCCCTGAGAAGAGCTTTATCATCCTTATTTATTGCTTCAATTGCTTCGTAGGTTTCTTCAATGAAATCCTTTTTGATGCTTTTATGAGTCTGTTCTCTGTCCCACGGACAACCGCCGGGAGAACGGAGAATTGTCATAATCTGAAGCAGGTCGTTGATATCGTATTTTTCCTTGAAATTAAACTCTTTCATAATAAAACCTCAACGTGTCTATTTTACCCTAATAATCCAAATTTTGCAAGGACTTTTGCAATTTTTTCCCCTTTTGGAAGCATTTCTACATCATCTTTAACAATTCCTTTAAGGAATAGTATAGAAATTGCATAAAATACAGCTCCGACACCCACTGCAACGATGGTTATAAGGCGGCTTTCAATGCCTAAAACATTGAACATAAGATACTCACTGCCCCATGCGGCGGCACCGCAGATGAGACCTGCAATCATAGGCTTCAGGAAAACAGAAGCAAAATTAAGCTTCACCCTTGTTTCCTTTAAAAGCATTACAAGGTTTATTCCGACCATTACAACATAACAGCAGGTTGAGCTTATGCATGCACCCTTTATATTGATTGAGGGGTTTGCTATCATGATGAAATTAAGCACAATTTTCAGCGCACCGCCGACAAACATTGAAATGATGGGCACCTTGGTTTTTCCGATAGCCTGAAGCATGCTTGTGAGGGGTGATGCCAATGAATAAAGTGCCATGCCAAGACCATAAACAGTTAACTGAAAAGCAGCTGAAGATGCAAAATATGGGTTTTCTGAGCCGTAAAGAAGATGAAGTATGGGCTGAGCAAGTGCGGCTATACCAAAGCCTGCAGGCATCGCAATAAGCATTGCAACACGAAGTGCAGACTCAATACAGCCCTTTACGGCATTTTTGTCCTTTGCTGTCCATGCCTTTGAAAGCACGGGAATTGCACTGATACCCAGGGTAAGGGTTATTGTGGGAATAAGATTCTTGACATTGATAACAGAGCCGTGCATACCGTAAAGGAAGGTGCCGATATTCTGATCAAGGGTTCCCTCATACTCAAGTGCAAAGGAATAAATGGATCTGACGGTTTCAAGGTCTGTGCTGAGTGCCTCAGCAAGTCTGTTTCTGATTGTTATATCGTCAATGAGATTTGTGATATTAAGCACAAGCGACGATGCTGCAACGGGAATTGCAAACATAAGAAGCTTTTTTGCAATCACCCTTC
This sequence comes from Acutalibacteraceae bacterium, assembly GCA_045604105.1. Taxonomy (GTDB): domain Bacteria; phylum Bacillota; class Clostridia; order Oscillospirales; family Acutalibacteraceae; genus UBA6857. The sequence continues at coordinate 67,031 of JAZUNJ010000058.1, forward strand.
CGCTTTCGGCGGCAGGAGAATTCACAAGCTCCTCCCTTGTGAAGCCGAAGCCCTTTCTTTTTGAACGGACAACAAGATATAAAAGTCCGATTGCAGAGCCTAAGGTTACTCCGAGAATTGCAACAGCGGCGGCATAAGGATAGATAACAGCCATTGCTTCATCCTTGTTGCTGACCTGCTGACCGAAGAATTTCATTGCACCGTTAACTGCGTTGTTTTCATAATGTGAAACAGATGCTGTCATGAACACATAAGATGCCGCAAGACCGAAAATCAGCTTCACAGAGGCCTCTATTACCTGAGATACACCTGTGGGTGTCATGTTGTTGAGACCCTCATAATATCCTCTGTAGGAGGACATGAGGCAACAGAAAAGCACACAGGGAGCCACGGCGAGCATGCTTATGTAGTTCATGGGTGCTTCTGCCACATATTTTGAATAGGGAACGGCAATTGCCATGAGAATAAGCGTTCCCGCAAGACCGACGGCAAAAAACATTTTTTGTGAAATTTTGAAAATAGCTCTTGCATCCTTGATTTTGCCAAGCTGCATATTCTGGGACACAAGCTTACTTACGGCAACAGGCAGGCCTGCCATTGAAACTGCATAAACGGGGGTATAAACAGCATATGCGCCGTTAAAATAGCCGTAGCCCTCAGTTCCGATGAGATTTGTTATGGGAATTTTATAAACTGCACCGATAAGCTTTACAATAATTGTTGCAATTGCAAGAACACCTGCGCCTGCAAGAAGTGATTGTTTTTGGTTTTTTTCTGCCAAAGTAATCATCTCCCTTTCATGTTTTTCAGCCGATAAATTCTCTGAGCAGAGAATCGGCAGGAATTTGCTGCTGAGTTATGTCCGTAAAACAGCTCAGCTTATTTTTCATTGAAACAGCCGAAGAGTAGTATACACTGTCCTCAGCTATAAGGTCAAGTAATTTTATTGCCTCATTTTTGAAAAGGCAGGGCTCATATGGGTGAATTGAATCAATTTTCTTGTCTGCTCTTCCGCTATAGGGGAAAAGGTATCTGTCCTCACCCATTCTCACACCCTTCCACAGATAAAAGGTGTATTCCACCTCGGAGCTTCTGAAATGATAGTCACGGATAAGTCTTCTGACAAATCTCAGGTCTCGCTTTGACAAAAGAACACCGTCTTCATCAGCCACCCTTGTTGAAACGCTGACATACAGCTTTTTCATGCTCTCATTCTGAACAGGGTCCGTAATTACCGGATTCAGCGCATGAAGGCCTTCAACAATTATTATTTCATCCTTGTCGCAGGAAATATCCTCATAGCCCTCACGTTTTTTGCTGTGAAAGCTGAATTTCGGAAGTGAGCATTTTCCACTTTCCATCAGTGAAGAAAGGCATTTGGTAATAAGCCCTGTATCAAGAGCCTTTACGGTTTCATAGTCCGTTGTGCCGTCCTCAAAGGTGAAATTCAGATTCTGGTCATGATAAAAATCGTCAAGAGAGATAACCCTTGCCTTGCGGTCCTTTGCTTCGAAGGAGCTTCTGAGTATTTTTGCCGTGGTTGTTTTGCCGGAAGAGCTGGGTCCTGCAAGCATAACAAGCTCTCTTCCCGGCTTTTCAGATATTTCTTCAACAATTTCAGATATTTTATCTCTGTAGGATTTTTCACATTCCCTGATAAACTCTCCTGCATTTTCCCGTATTCTTCTGTTGATGTAATCCGAAGTCAGTCTGTTCATTAAATATCACCTTGTCCGAATTTCTGATAAAATTCAGAAATATATTCTTTGCGTTTTAAGATTTCCTCAAAGCCGCTTATATATTCGTATGGATATTTATAATTAAAAATGCGTTCAATTTCATTTGATGTGGGTGATTTAAGCTTTATCACGGCTCCCGCTCCGACCGAAAGCACTGTGTGACACTCCTCCATCATATACACATTGTAAAGTCCCTCATAGCCTTTTTTTGCCCAGCCGACATTTTCAAGATTGCCGAGGCACTTGCTCTGACGGTACATGTAGTAAGGGAAGTAGCCTGCATCAATAAGCTTACGGTGGGCAACAGACAGCATATCTGAAGCAACAACACCCGAATTGGTTCTTCGGTTTTCCGTTACAATATTTGACGAGCGCTTGAGAGAAAGAGTGTGAACCGTAATATTTTCAGGTGACAGCGAAAGTGTTGTTTCAAGTGTTTTTTCAAAGGATTCAACGGTATCTGTGGGAAGACCTGCAATAAGGTCCATGTTTATATTGTCAAAACCGTTTTTCCTTGCAAGAGCCATTGCATCAAGTGTCATGGCTGAGGAATGCTGTCTTCCGATTTCCTTCAGCACATCATCGTTGAAGGTTTGGGGATTGATGCTGATTCTTGTGCAGCCGCTGTTTCTGATAACCTTGAATTTATCATCGGTAACGCTGTCGGGTCTGCCTGCTTCAATGGTATATTCCCTGACAGCGCTGAGGTCAAAGCTTTCCTTTACACAGTCAGTGATTTTTTTAAGCTGCTCAGCTGAAAGAACAGTAGGTGTTCCTCCACCGATGTATACGCTTTCAAGGCGAATGCCCGTCTTCTTTGCTATATCCCCTGTTACCCTCAGCTCCTCACAAAGCTTTTCCACATATTCGGGAATAAGCTTTTTGGCACTTTCATTCGAATGGGAAATGAAGGAGCAATAGCTGCACCTTGTGGGACAAAATGGTATGGAAATGTAAAGTGAAAAGCACTCGGCTGCGCTGGCGCTTTCGATTATCGGGCTTTCTGCATCGGACACCATGAGAGCAAGTGCCGTTTTTTCTTCACTTACCATAAGCTCCTGTGTGAAATATGTAACAGCCCATAATTCGCCATATTTTCTCACAAGATTAGTCATAAGCTTTGCAGGACGGACACCTGTGAGTATTCCCCAGGGCGGTGTGTAGCCTGTTATTTCCCTGAGTAAATCATAAAGCATTATTGCCATTTTTCTTTCAAGATAGCTTTCCTCACTTTCATCGCTGAGCTTATCAGAAAGAGAAAACACCTTGCTTTCGGAATATTCCTCTCCCTCATAATTCAGACACACAGTAATTTCACTGCCCTTAAGGGAGGTTACACAATAATCACCTTCACAAGGTGGCTCATCAGCTACTACTATCTTTTCCGGAAAGAAAATGCGAAGCAGATTTTCCATTTCATAATGGAATTTATGGTTTTTGTTAATAAGATACATTTCAGATGCCTTTCATGTATGGATTGTTGTTTCTCTCAAAGTCAAGGTCACTGCTTTTATCGTGACCGGGATAAACATTGTAATTTCCCTGAAGGCCGTCAAGCTTTCTGAGAGAGCTGATTATTTCATCATAAGAGCCGCCGGGAAAATCTGTCCTGCCGATTGTCATGTTGAACAAAGTGTCACCGGTAAAAAGCATGTCCCCTATTTTATAGCACACGCTTCCGACGGTATGACCGGGGGTGTGTATAACTTCAATTTCCGTGTCGGCAAAGGGAAGCGTGTCTCCGTCTTTGACAGTTATATCTTCTTCAAAGGGTGCACACACAAAACCGAAGCCGTTTGCAAGGCTCTTATCCCGGCTTCTGAGGCAGGGTGCATCAAGAAAATGCACAACAACCTCACCACCGAATTTTTCTTTCATCCTCTGAACACCTGTGATATGATCGAAGTGGCCGTGAGTGAGAAGAATATATCTGAGTTTTGTGACACCCATCTCTTTAATCATTGCTTCAAGGCGTCCGTTATAGCCTCCCGCATCAACGGCAAACGCCTCACCGCTGACAGAGTCTTTTACAACATAACAGTTTGCCGCCACAAGACCGACGGCAAGAGACCTGATAATGAATGACATTACATCACCTCATTTTTAAATTCGGAATTATTTCTTCCACTCATCTGTATTCATGATAATTGTGACGGGGCCGTCATTGAGAAGCTCGACCTTCATGTCAGCACCGAAAATGCCCGTTTCAACCTTTCTTACTCCGAGAGCACGCAGCTCATCACAGAATTTTTCATAAAGGTCGTTTGCTATATCAGGCTTTGCAGATTTGATAAAGGACGGTCTTCTACCGTGAGAAAGGTCAGCACACAAAGTAAATTGTGACACAACAAGCACCTCACCGTCCACCTTGCCGAGCGAAAGATTCATCTTATCGTTTTCGTCGGTGAAAATACGGATTTCGGATACCTTTTTTGCAAGAAGCTTCATTTCCTTTTCAGTATCGTCCTCCGTTACACCCAGAAGCACAAGAAAGCCGAGACCAATTTCCCCTGTGATTTCACCTTCCACCGTAACCCTTGCACTTGTAACTCTTTGAATAACTGCTTTCATATAAACATCCTTGTAAATTTTAATAATATTCAGAAGCCGGGCATTTGCCGAAGCTGTATCACGCTGAAATGCCGGTTAAAGTCCTGAACGCTCTGTTGAAAGAACACCCTTTACTTTTTTAAGCTTTTCACAAACATTCTTCATATGCTCTGCACCGTTAACGGTGATTGTCATGTAAATTGTTGACCTGCCGTCGTTTGAATCCTTTGTGAAAATGGAGTGAATCATAACATGCATGTTGGCAATAACTGCCGAAAGGTCTGCGAGCATACCCACACGGTCCATGCATGTGACAGCAAGTGTAACACGATAGGAATTCTGAACCTTGTTGTCCCATGCGGCATTGATCCATCTTTCAGGCTCTGCAGCTTTTGAAATATCCTTTGGCACATTGGCGCATTTTTTTGTATGAATTGATACTCCGTGACCTCTTGTAATGAAGCCGATAATTTCATCACCGGGAAGAGGGTCACAACAGCGTGAAAATTTGATAAGGCAATTGTCAATGCCCTCAATAATGATGCCCTCAGTGCTTTTGACGTTTTTCTTTTGCGGCTGAACGGGAACTGCTGCTTCCGTCTGAGGCTGGGAAGCCTTGACAAGCTTTGTGTAATCCTCTTTTATTCTCGGAATAAGCTTTGTGAAGGTAATTCCGCCGTAGCCTATGGCTGCAAAGAAATCATCAATGGAATTGCAGCGCTGTCTTTCAGCAATTTTTGAAATGAATTCGAGCATCTGCTTTTCGGGCAGACTTATATTGTTGCGCTTGAATTCTCTTTCAACCTCAGCCTTACCCTCAGCAATGTTTTCATCACGCTTTTCCTTTTTGAACCACTGACGGATTTTGCTTTTTGCTGAAGCTGTTTTTGCAATTTTGAGCCAGTCACGGCTTGGACCCTTACCCTGAGATGAGGTGGTGAGAATTTCAATAATTTCACCGTTATTTATCTTGTGGTCAAGGGTTGTTATTCTTCCGTCAGCCTTTGCACCAATCATTTTGTTTCCGACACCTGAGTGGATTGCATAAGCAAAGTCGATAATGCATGAGCCCATGGGAAGACTGATAACATCTCCCTTAGGAGTGAAGGCAAACACCTCTTCGGGCACAAAGTCTGACTTGATGGTTTTTACAATATCTTCAACGTCGTCACTTTCCTTCTGGTTTTCCAGAAGCTGTCTTATCCATGAAAGCCTTTCTTCAAACTTTGCCTTTCCGCTCATTCCAAGCTTATATTTCCAGTGAGCAGCGATACCGTATTCAGCAGTGTGGTGCATTTCCCATGTTCTTATCTGAACCTCAAAGGGTACACCTGCCTTACCGATAACGGTGGTATGAAGCGACTGATACATGTTCGGCTTCGGTGTGGAAATATAGTCCTTGAACCTGCCGGGAATGGGATTGAACATATCGTGAATGATACCAAGGCAGCAATAGCATTCATAAACGGAATCAACAATGAGTCTTACGGCATAAATATCATAAATTTCGTCAATGGTTTTGTCCTTCATATAGGTTTTTCTGTATATGCCGTGAACAGACTTGATTCTGCCCTCAATGTGAACATTGGGCACCTCCTGCCTTACTCTTTCAACAATCTCCGTTTTTATATTCTCAAGAAATGCCTGACGGGATTCAACCTGCTTTTCGAGTGTTTTTGCAATTTCGTTGTAAGCTACCGTATCAAGAAAGCTGATTGCAAGGTCCTCAAGCTCCTCCTTGAAGGCACGGATACCAAGACGGTGTGCAATGGGAGCATAAATTTCAAGAGTTTCCTTTGCCTTATAAAGCCTTTTTTCCTCAGGCATGAACTTAAGGGTTCTCATGTTATGAAGACGGTCTGCAAGCTTTATGATAATAACACGAATGTCCTCACTCATGGCAAGGAACATTTTTCTCACGTTTTCGCTTTGCTGCTCCTCCTTGCTTGAAGAAAGAGGAATCTGACCGAGCTTTGTTACACCCTCAACAAGAAGCTCAACATCCTTGCCGAACATTTTTCTGATTTCTTCATCAGTCATCTCTGTGTCTTCAACAACATCATGAAGCAAGGCAGCGCAAACAGAATCTGCATCCATACCCATATCGGACAAAATCTGTGCAACGGCAACAGGGTGAATAATATAGGGCTCACCCGAACGGCGCTTCTGCTCCTTATGGGCTTCAAAGGCAATGGAATATGCCTTCTTTATTTTTTCCATATCAGCTTCAGAAAAGTTGTCCTTTAATGATTCAACAAGCTTTTCAAAGCCTGTTTCATATTCCTTTGTCATGTCCCGCTCTCCTTTCTTCAAAGCTGTTCGTTATAGTTTTTAAGATATGACAGAATTTCGGAATTATCCAGATCTGCCTTTTTCTGTGTGTCACAAAGTGAAATTTTTCCGTTTTCTTTTTTCAATATGCCAAGCTCGCAAAGAGCATCAATGCTCACATGCACCTTGCAGGCATTTGCTCCGTCGTCCTGAAGACGGTAGCACAGCACATCTGTGTCATGCTGCCAGCCGCCGCTGTCCCTTATGAAACGGTACACCTCACCGGTAAACTGTCGTGAGGGCAATGCAAAGGCAGCCTCCTTCTGTGTGAGACGGTCTTTTCTTTTTATTTTTTCGTAAAGCCTTATGCTTTTAAGATACTTTTCATCGTCAGTGCCTGACATTCTGATGTCTCTTACATATACACTTACCTTTACCTGACCCATATATTCATTTCTTTCGAGCCTTACTGCAAGGTCAAGCAAATCACCTGTCTGATAAGGGAAATCTGCCTGAGTTGTTCCGAACAGAAGAGCTGTAATTGTGCTTTCTCCCCTTTTCAGTGTGAGACGCAAATGCTTACCTGAGCCTATGGGATTTATTGCATGAAGCCTCATTCCGAACAAGCCGAACATTGGCTGGGGATTGCCTGCACCGAAGGGCTCAAGAGCAGAAATAACATCAAGTATATCTGCATTGATGAATTCAGGTCTGAGCTTACAGTCAAGCTCAACCGTGGGGAAGGGCATGTGTACTGTTCGGGCATAAGCTTCAATTGCATTTTTGAAAGAGGGAAGATTTTCACTTCTCATGCCGAAGCCTGCTGCAAGCACATGGCCGCCGAAATGGGTAAGAAGCTCACTGCAGGAGGATATGGCATCATAAAGAGAAAATCCGTCTATGCTTCTTGCTGAGCCCTTTGCTTCCTCACCGTCATCTGTGATAACAATGCAGGGCTTTCCGTATTTCTGAACAAGCCTTGCCGCAACAATACCGATTACACCGCCGTGCCAGTTTTTGCCTGAGAAAATGAGCACTCTGTTATTAAGAAGCTCAGGGCTTTCTTCAATCTGCCTTTGAGCTTCAAGCAGAATTCCCTTTTCGAGCTCCTGTCTTCCGATGTTTGCCTTATCCACAAGGCCGGATTTTTCTTCGGCTGATTCAATATCCTCACTTAAAAGAAGCTTCAGTGCTTCAGAGGCATGACCTGTTCTTCCGATTGCATTGATTCTTGGAACAAGTGAAAATGCAACAGAGGTTGCACCAAGGGTCTTACCCTCCATTCCTGCAACCTTTTTAAGATGCTCTATACCGAGATTATTATTTCCATTTATTGCCTTAAGGCCGTATTTTACAATTGTTCTGTTTTCGCCTGTAAGAGACACAATATCACCAATTGTGCCGATTGTAACAAGGTCCGAAAACATAAAGAGCATATCCTCTGCTTCTTCACCCGAAAGGGCACAGACAAGCTTGAATGCCACTCCGACGCCTGCCCACTGCTTGAAGTATGAGGGGCAGTCTGGTCTGTGAGGATCAACAACTGCCACAGCATCGGGAAGAACCTGCGGTACCTTGTGGTGGTCTGTTATAACAAGCTCCATTCCGAGCTGTTTAATATACTCAGCCTCTTCAAGGGCGGAAACACCGTTATCCACCGTTACAATAAGGTTTACTCCCTTTTCCCAGAGCCCTTTTATTGCGACCTTGTTAAGCCCGTAGCCTTCTGTGTTTCTGTCGGGTATATATGAAATAACCCTGTAGCCGTTCATCTGAAGATAGGAATAAAGAAGGGCTGTTGCCGTTACACCGTCGGCGTCATAATCTCCGTACACTGCAATAAGCTCATCCCTTTGAAGGGCGAGATTAATTCTTTCAACGGCTTTATCCATGTCCTTTATTTCAAAGGGGTCTGACAAAACAGGCTTTTCCGAAAAGAAGGCTTCAATTTCCTCATCACCAGTAATTCCCCTTGATGTAAGAAGCAAGGCAGCAAAGGGGTCAATATCAAATTCAGCCGCAATATCTGAAGCAAGCTCCTTATCAATAGCGCTGATATTCCACTTTTTACGGCTCATTTTATATCCCCCTTTCAAAATAATAATTATTCTTTAATTATAACACTGTTAATTCTTTTTTTCAATATTCACGAGCAGTGTTTGTTTATATATTCAAGGAAAACGGGGCCGTATTTTTTTAGCTTGTTTTCCGCCATACCCTGAACCTTGGATAATTCATATTCCGTGCGAGGCTTGAGTATACTGAGGTTTTTCAGCACTGCATCTGTGAGAATTATGAAATCCGGTACGCCTGCCTTTCTGGCAAGCTCCTTTCTGAGAAGCCTGAGCTTCAGTAAGAGCCTGATGTCAACATCGTTGCCCGATTCGGAAGGTGTATTCTTTTCTGCTTTGGGAAGCATTTTTCTGATTCTCTTACCTTCAAACAAAACACCTGTGCATTTTTTTGAAAGGGAAAGCTTTCCCATGTCATCCACATTTATGAAGCCATGCTTAATAAAATAATCAAGGTGCATGAGTATCTGACTTTCTGCATGGTCCTTCATTGCACCGAAGGTTTTAACCTTGTCGAGATGCTTTTCTAGAATATAGTCATTGACATTGCCCTTAAGAAGCTGAAGAACAGTGTGTCTGTTTTCCTTTTCGTCAACTCTTTTTATCAAAGAGAAAATCTTCTGTCCCTCAAGAGTGATGTCAACGCTTGTGCCCGCGCCGTTACAAACAGAGCAGTTCTGACATTTTCCGACAGCCCTTTCGCCGAAATAACGCAGCATATAATGCCTCAGGCACACATTACCCGTTGAATATTCAACCATTTTTTCAAGCTTTTCAAGACGGAGCTGACGGATTTCTTCCTTTTCTTTTTCCGTAAGAGCACTGTTTTCTTCGGGATTATCAATGAAATACTTCTGTGTTCTCACATCATTTCCGTTGTAAAGCAAAATACAGTCGGCTTCATTGCCGTCTCTGCCTGCCCTGCCCGCTTCCTGGTAATAGCTTTCTATATCACCCGGCATATTGTAATGTATAACAAAGGATACATTCGACTTATCTATACCCATGCCAAAGGCATTTGTGGCAATTATGATTTCCTTTTCATCGTGGATGAAAAGCTCCTGATTCTGTTTTCGTACAGCTTTTGAAAGACCTGCATGGTATTTGGTAACACTGTAATTATCGTTTTGCAAAATTTCAAAAAGAGCATCAACATTTTTTCTTGACGAGCAGTAAACAATGCCGCTTCTGCCTGAAAAAAGGTCAAGGTAACGTCTTAAGGCTACCAGCTTATCCTTTGGTCTTACCACTTCAAAATAAAGATTCCTTCTGTCAAAGCCCGTAACCTCAGTGACGGGCTCCTGAAGACCTATCAGCTCAACAATATCCTTGCGCACCTTATCGGTTGCCGTTGCAGTGAAGGCACAAAGCACAGGCTTTTTTGTGAAGGAAAGAGAAAAATCTCTTATTTTAAGATAGCTTGGTCTGAAATCGTGGCCCCACTGAGAAACGCAGTGTGCCTCATCAACACAAATCATTGATATATTACACTGTGAGCATGCCTTGAGAAATGATGGAGCCTCAAGCCTTTCCGGTGCCACATAAACAATTTTGCACCTGCCGATGACCATCTGATCCATTACCTTGTTTATCTGATTTTCGGAAAGTGAGCCGTTGATGTATGCACAGGGCACTCCGCACTGAACAAGAGAATTGACCTGATCCTTCATAAGTGAAATCAAGGGAGAAATAACAATTGTTATCCCCTCAAGCAGCATAGCCGGCACCTGAAAGCAGATGGACTTGCCTGCACCCGTAGGCATGATTCCCATTACATCCTTGCCGCTGAGGATACCGTCTATGAGCGTCTCCTGACCTTCACGGAAAGAGGAATAGCCAAAATATTTACTTAAAACATCGTATTTATTCATTCTGATTCCCCTTTCTTGTAAAACTCAGTTAATTTATCAGGTGAAAAACCTTTTTGAAAGCCAATTTCTGACTGTCTTGCTTGAATAAGCATAAATAAGAAACGCAACAACTGACAAAACGCAGATGAAAATTATTATTCCTATTGACGAAGCGTATTCAAGACCGATTTCAACCGACAGAATGAGTCCGCTTATAAGGCTTGCTACTCCGATATCTGAAACAATGTGAATGGTTTTAAGAAGCCAGTGCCTTTTTCTTTTCTTTACCCACAGCATATAAATCACCACAAGGGCCGAAACCGACAAAATTATAGGCAAAGCAGCTTTTAAGTACCAATTTGTGGTATCATTCCCCATTGCAAAGAAAAAATAGACATATAACGCAACGGAAACAGTATCAAATCCCCACATCAGATAAGCGTGGCGCTTTTTTGTGACGAAGGGAAAAACAAAAATCACCCACAAAAGCAATGAGGTTGTGCTTACATAAAATGACCAGAAGGAGCCTGAAAAGAAAACTGCATTTATGAGTATGCAAACAATGTTAGGCACAAGCATGGCCATGGAAATTGCGAGAGCAATTATCTTTGTTTTCACACTTTGCGGTATGTGCTCCTGCTGTGAAAAAGGCGTTACCGCATCCTCTTTAACGGGACTGTTGGGATTTATTACGGGAGTTGAGCATAAGGCACATTTTTTTGCGCTGTCATCAAGCTCCACTCCGCAGTTAACACAGTATGACATGAGGAATTCTCCTTTTCTTTTTATTTATTCTCTGTTACTTTCAATTTTGACATGAACACCCATTTTAACAAGACGAGTGAAGAATTCATGCTCAATATCGCTTTCTTCGTAGCAGTTTGAGAAGGTAAAGGCTAATCTGTCACCGAGTGTTGCAACACCGCACCTTGCACCGTTAAGCTTTCCTGCACCGGTGAAAAGGAAGACACCCTCAACAAGCTCTGCAACATCTTCGGGAAGTGCAATGGGTCCCAGGTTCGAAATAAGGGTTGATGTGGTCTGCTCACCTGTTATAAGGAAGGTTACTGCAACACCAAGATCCTTAATCGGCAAGGGAAGAAGCTTTGCAACGGGATTACGCTCAATTTTAAGATTCTGTGTCATCATTGAGTTAAGGAATTTATCATTATTCACAAGACGAAGCTGTAAGGATACGCTGCGAAGAATTTCTTCAAAGGTGTATTCACCCATGTTAGGGTCAATCTTTGCCCTGAGGCACAAAACAAAATTACGCAATGTTTCCGAAGGGAATGCCTTACGAAGGTTGACAGGCACCTGAACGCTGACTTCACGCTGCTTTTTGTTTTCTCTGAGCTGCTTTCTGTAATGGATATCAACAAGAAGCGCTGCAAAAAACTCCGTTACGGTAACACCGTATTTTTTTGAAATTGCATGCACCTCTTTAAAGGACATTATACCGGCGATACAGTTACTTGTGTGCATGGGAAGCTTTGTTCCCACTGCATGATACACCCATTTATCCTTTCGGTCATATTTGACCCTAGAGGAAGCGTAACGGTTATAGGCGTCTTCAATTTCCTCCTGCTTTGGCGGCTCATTCACATTGAGGACAAATCTGTTATATGTTATTTCATGACCCTTGAGTCTGAGGTATTCACCCACAAGGGTTGAAATGAAAACTGCTCCCCCATAACCGTCTGCAAGGGCATGATAAACATCGATAGAAACACGGTTGCCGTGATAATAAACACGGAAGAGATATCCGTTATTTTCTTTGAAATTGATTCTGTAGCAAAGGTTTTTTACATCGGGCATTATGGGGCAATCCTTGGGATTCTTTTCAAAATAATGCCAGAAAAAGCCGTTTCTTATTCTCACTGCAAAGCATGGAATCCTTTTTAAAGTGGCATCAAGAGCCTTTTTCAGCACTTCCGGCTCAACCTCCTGCTTCAACTGAACGGTGAGGCGAAAAACATTAGACCATGCACGGGAATTCTGCCCGGGAAAAATCTTTGCGGCATTATCAAGCTTAAGCCATTCAAATGAATTATTTCTCATAAAACATTTCCCTCATAAATAACAATAGTTATAACGATTATACTATATATCTATAATAATGGCAATTATGTTTCGGGAAAAAATTAAGAAATTTTTGATTATTATAGCTATAAAACTGTTTGATTTCAAATAAAAAAGCGGCTCTTTGTCAGTTCAACAACAAGAGCCGATGAAAAACCTCTCCGAGATGAATCGGAGAGGTTTTGGTTTTTAATAAGTTGAGTTAACTTCAAATGCATTACTGTACTGAGTGCCTGCCTTTGTCTGAATGAAGCCTTCGGGGAAGGAAATGCTGAGAACAGCATTTGGGGACAAGGACAAATCTGAAACATCCACACTAATTGTGTAGTTGTTAGCAGCATCAGGAGTGCTTGAAAGAGTGCACTTGACATTTTTACCTGTTCCGCTTCCGTCGATAACTGCAGGAAGATATACAGTGTTTGCAACAAACTGACTTGACCAATTTGAGCCGTCAATATCAACTATAAGAGTTGTATCTCCGTTGAAGGCACTACTGCCAACATCAACAGACACAGCCTTTTTTACCACAGGCTTTGTTGTTGTGGGTTTGGTTGTTGTGGGCTTTGTTGTGGTTGAAGCATCAACACCTGATGTTCCGCCTGAGGGTACGGGCAATGCCGTTGTGGGTGCGGGAACTGTTGTTGTTGCCTGAGAATAGCTTGGCTGAACGGTCTGAACACCGTTGTCAGTGGGAATCTGGATAACAATTCCTGTTGTGGGCTGTGTTGTTGCCGTTGTTGCACTGAAGGCTGTTGTGTCGCCCCAGGGAACTGTTTTGTCAGGACTTGTTGTTAAAACGTATGTATAATTATTTGTATCTGCCTTTGTTGTTGAAACAGGGCTCAGGGTTGCAGGTGTTTGTGTTGTAGGAATTGAAGAAGCTGTGAGGGGTGCACTTGTTGTTTCTTCCTTGTTGTCATTATCACATGCTGCAAAAAGCACTGTAAGCAAAGCAAGAACAAGAAAAATTGCCGCAACTTTACGCAATGATACCGCCTCCTTATAAAAAATCGTATAAAGTGATTATACATTCATTTATCTCATATGTCAAATGAAATAAATATTAATTTACAAATTCACCACAATTATTTTTAATATATTCTGCGCTTTTAAGCTTAATCTGAGTTAAAATATCGTTTTCTTCAATATATTTGTCGATTTCTGCGATTTCTTTTTCACTGTAGGACACCGTCTCGTCATCCTTATCATACATGAGAGCAATTTTTGAAAGCTTTTTAGAAAAATCCTCCATGCCTGCTTTTTCCAGGGCTGCTACTATTCTTTTTCTGAGAATGTCGCCGTTCTGGGAAAAGAACTCCTTTGCAGAGCCGTCCTGCGCAAAAACATCAAGGGCATAGATATCCTTTCTGAAATCGTTCATTTCAGAAAAGGCAGCTTCTATATCCTCCTTCTTCTGAAGAACAAGCTGATATGAAAGGGCAACGCCCTCCAGAAGCTCACTGTCATCAGCTGAAAGTATAGCCTCTGAGGTGAGGTTTTTATACTTTTCCTTCAATGCAAGCAGTCGCTTGATTTCCTTTTCCTGAGCCTTATATTCCCTGTTATGCCTTGAAAGTGCTCTGCCTGCAAAGTAAAAGATAACTGCTGCTATAACTGTTACAACAGCAAGAACTATTAAAAGATAACCGTATTGGTCTAACCATTCTGACATTTTATATTCCTCCGATATCAGGCAAGCTCTTTATAAATATCGCCCTTTTTGTGTCCTGTTTCCTTTGCGGCCTTCTTTGCCGCCATGCTTGCTCCGAGTCCGTCATTCATATAACCCCTTGCAAGCTGAACTGCCTCTTCAAGAGTTATTTCTTCCGAAGCCTCCTGTGGTGCACCCTCAATAACAAGGACTATTTCACCCTTAAGACTTGAATCGGCATAGGTCTCTGCCGCCTCAGAAAGAGTTGTTCTGATTGTTTCCTCATGAATTTTTGTAATTTCTCTGACAATTGCAATTTTACGATCCCCGAGGACTTTATACAGGTCGGCAAGAGTTGCCGAAAGCTTATGGGGAGCTTCATAAAATACCATTGTTCTTCTTTCGTTTTTTACTGATTCAAGATGCTCTTTTCTTGCGCTCTTGTTCATGCTGAGAAAGCCTTCAAAGGTAAATCTTCCCACAGGAAGACCTGAAAGAGCAATTGCCGCAACAAAAGCTGAGGGACCGGGTACAACATTTACCATTATCCCCTTTTCGTGACAAAGAGCCACAAGGTCCTCACCGGGGTCAGACACTGCAGGCATACCTGCATCTGTTACAATTGCACAGCTTTCACCCATGAGTATTCTGTCTGTTATGATTTCGCCCTTTTCACGGCGATTATGCTCAAAATAGCTGATAAGAGGCTTCTTGATTTCAAAGTGATTGAGCAGCTTCAGGGTTACTCTTGTATCCTCAGCAGCAATAAAATCAACCTCTTCAAGTGTTCTGAGTGCCCTCGGTGAAATATCCCCGAGATTTCCGATGGGCGTTCCTACAACATATAATTTTCCTGACATAGTTATCTTCCTTACTCAGTATTGACTGATTCTTATTGATGGCCGTCCATATAATCTCCGAACATGCTTCTGAATTCATCAGTGGGAGTGCCGTCGGGCTTTTTCATAACAAGGTTTTTTTCAACAGTAACACTGCTTTTTGAGCCTCGTTTGCCTTCTATGAGAACAAGCCAGGGGGCTTTTTCTGCTCTTTCGCACACAAAGCGTATGTGCTTTACCTCTATACCGCCATTTCTCATGGAAACGATTATATCACAAAGCCGTTCAGGTCTGTGACACATACAGAATCTGCCGCCGAATTTAAGAAGCTTTGCAGCTGCAGACACAGCATCGTCAACCGTGCACATAACCTCATGGCGCGCTATACGCTCAGCCTCACATATGCTCTCAATTCCCGTGCCGATGGGCTTATAGGGAGGATTCATGGTAACAAGGTCAAAGCTGCCGTATTCAAGCTTTCCCTTAAGCTCCCTGAGGTCAGCATTTACAGTATTGATTCTTCCCTCAATTGAATTAAGGGCAATTGATTTTTCAAGCTGTGAAATTGCCTTCCTTTGAACATCAATTGCTGTTATGGAATTCGTTTCCCCTTTGCACCATATCAAAGGGATTATTCCGCAGCCTGTGCCCATATCGCAGGCAACATCCTTTCTTTTTATGCCTGCAAAGTTCGCAAGAAGAATTGCATCAGTGCCGAAGGTGTGAACGGGACTTACAACAATTTTCATATTATTTCCGAGCGGCTCAATTTTTTCATCTGTTAAAAGGTCTGACACACGATTCACTCCCCGTTACCGAATTCATCCGATTATATCATAATTCCGATTGAATGTAAAGCACAAAGCAAACAGAAAACCGTAACGCCTGAGCGTTACGGTTTTTATGTAATTCAATTGGAATTATGCCATGATACCGCCAAGAACCTTGTTCATAAGAGCTACGCCGGCTTCTGTGTCGCCACCATAGAGAACGATACCGATGATTGCGCCGAATACCTTTGTGAGAATGCCAAGGATTGTTGTGAGTGTATCAGTCTCTGCTTCTGCAGATGTGAATCTTGCCTTAAGCTGAACAACGCCGTAGGTGTTGTTTGTGCCTGTGAGCATCCAATCTTCGAAATAGAAGGGTGAGCCTGCACCGAGAACATACTGGTTGTTGTTTTCGTCGATGAATTCCCAACCTACAAACTTGAGGCCTGAGGGAGCGTTTACATCGGGAAGAGGAATTGATGTGCCGGGCTGATGAGCTGTTGCTTCACGGGGAAGACAATAGTAGAAGCCTGTGATGCCTTCCTTGTATGTCCAGCCTGCCTGGCTGTCATATGTAAGCTGAGCTGTTGCCATTGTGCCACCGTTAAGGTTGAAGAGAAGGATGATCTGATTGTCTTTTACAAGACCGCTTGCATGGTATTCATCTGTAACAGCATCGGGTGCTGCTGATGCGCCGATTGCAAGTGTGCCGAAAATCATGATAACGGCTAAAATTAATGATAATACTTTTTTCATAAGATTACCTCCTGAATGTTTTTTGGATATTACCTTGGGTAAATTATAACAAAGCCAACGATAAAAAGCAAGTGATTTTTTGAATAAAAGTATATTTTTTTCAGATATTTTTTTGTTTTTTCGTTGATTATCCATGAATTGTTACAAAGTTGTTGCAGGTAGCTTAAATTGACTTAAAAGCATAATCTTAAACTGACCTCGGCGGTCTTTCAAAGGAAAGCTTTCCCATTTTGCCGCCGCGGTATTCGTCAAGCAGCATCACAGATGCTCTTTCGGTGTTGATTTCGCCACCCTTGATGAGCATACCTCTTTCCCTGCCGATTTCCTCAAGAATCTCCCAGGGCATGCATTCATGAATATCATCAATGCCCCTGAGCTTGTATCTGCCTGTTAGCTTATCCTCATAACCGTTAACAAGAGTTTCTATGAGTCTGACAGCCATGGTCTCACTGTCCATAACCTCATCCTTGACAGAACCGATAAAGGCAAGCTTATCCCCTACCTCAGGGTCGTCAAACTTAGGCCACAGCACACCGGGGGTATCCAGTAGCTCAATACCGTTGCCGATGGCAAACCACTGATTGCTTCTTGTAACGCCCGGCTTATCTGCCACCTTGGCACGGTTTTTTCCTGCCATTCTGTTTATAAAGGAGGATTTGCCCGTGTTGGGTATTCCCACAACCATCATTCTCAGTGCCTTACCGGGCATACCCTTTTCCTCGTTCTGTCTGATTTTATCTGCAAGAACCTTACGGACAAGGGCGTGATACTGATTGAGACCCTTTCCCGTTCTGCAGTCAACGGCAATGGCATGCTGACCCTGAGAAGCAAAATATTCAATCCATTCCCTTGTGATATTGTCGTCTGCCATATCACATTTGTTGAGAAGGACTATTCTCGGTTTTCTGTTTGTCAGCCCGTCAAGCTCGGGATTTCTTGAAGACATGGGGATTCTTGCATCAAGAAGCTCCGTCACTGCATCAACCAGGGGCAGACATTCCTTTATAAGACGCCTTGTTTTTGCCATGTGGCCCGGAAACCACTGCACAATCTGTTTCTGTCCGTCACTCACGGCTATTCCTCCTTTTATATTGCAAGAACACAGAGAATTCGACTCTGTGTTCTTTTTGTGTTTATTGTACTTTCCACTCGGATATGGGATAGAAATCCACACCCGTAGTTCTGCCGAATTCATCAGTAGTCATGTTGCAGACCTTGAATTTGACCTCACCGAGAATATATTCCTCACGGATAAAGCCTATTTTTTCACTGCGGCTGTCTGTTGAGCCCTGACGGTTATCACCCATAACAAAAACGTGACCTTCAGGTACGGTTACGGGGAAGCTCACACCCTCATTGTTGAGAGTACGGTTGTTGATATAAGGCTCGTCAAGAACAACACCGTCAACAGACACATCACCTGTTGAAAAATCGATGTCGACAACCTGATTTTCCGTTGCAATTATTCTTTTGACAATTGGCTCATCAAACCAATTGGGCTGTGTGATGATGACAACCTGACCGTACTCGGGCTGAGGGTCAAAAGCAGACACAACAAGCCAGTCCTGATGCTGAAGTGTGGGCACCATTGATGTGCCTGAAACACCCACAATTCTGAAAATGAAGGTGAACATCAGCATAATGGTCACAACGGCAACGGCAAGAACTGATGCCATGTCATAGATATTGATTACTATTTTATCTTTAAAAGTAAGCTCCGATTTATCTTTCTTTGTGATATCCTGAATCATTTGTGAGCCGCCTTTCACTAATAACAAATTTCAAGAAAAACAAAAGGAAGGGATATTCCCTTCCTTCCATTTGCGTTCTTATCAGCCAATCTTTTCCTTAACCTTAGCTGACTTACCAACTCTGTCACGAAGGTAATAAAGCTTGCTTCTGCGAACCTTACCGTTTCTGACAACTTCAACCTTAGCTACGTTAGGTGAGTGAACAGGGAATACTCTTTCAACACCAACGCCGTATGCTACACGACGAACTGTGAAGGTTGATGAAACTCCGCTACCCTTCTTAGCAATGATTGTACCTTCGAAAACCTGGATTCTTTCTCTTTCGCCTTCACGAATTTTAACGTGAACACGAACTGTTGAACCGATGTTGAGCTCGGGTACTTCAGCCTTAAGGGATGAGTCTGAGATGAGTTTGAGTGCGTCCATTTTAATATCCTCCTAAATTCTGCCACGTTCATTCCGATTACATACGAAAGAGGACCGTTTGCTTTTATTTGCGACTGAATTCAGTCTGCACTACATTACAAATGCCTAAGCATTTTACCACAACAAATGTAAAAAAGCAAGTCTTTTTTTGAATTTTTTTATTTTATTTTCAAAGCAGCTGCAGAGCTGAAGGAGCTGTAAATATACTTGCCGCCGGCTGTTTTATAGGCTCTGACCTTGAAGTAATAGGTTTTGCCGCTTTTTAGTCCTTTTTTATAGCCCTTTACAGAATTAGCCTTAAAATTAGATGCCTTTTTGTAGGTACCGTTTTTGCTTGTTGAATACCAAACCTGATATCCGTTTTCACCAACAACGTTTTTCCATTTCATGGTTGCTCTTCCCTTTGCAGTTGAAGCAAGGCTGAGGGTCGGAGTTGCAGGCTTTGTTGCAGTGGTGATTTTTTTACGCTCTGACCAGTATCGGTCATCGCCCTTGTCATAGTAGGCTCTGATGCCGTAAATCTGCTTTGAGCCCGATTTCAGATTCTTCACCGTAAACTTGCGTGAGGTGGTTGTTTTAAGTGTCTCCCATTTTTTCTTTGAGGAGTTGTAGCGGTATATTCTGTAGCCTGTGGCACCCGTGCTTTTTGACCATGAGAGAGTTACGGATGTGGTTGTTTGTGTTGCCTTGAAGGTTTTCGGCGGCTGAGGCTTTGTTCTGACCTTCAGCTTTGAAAAATCAGGAGCCTGCTTCATTGTATTTTCGTCCTCAGCATAGGCCTTTACGGCAAAGCTATAGTCCTTACCTGAGGAAAGCCCAGTTGCCTTGAAGGTGGTTTCTGCTGTTTTGCCGATAAGCTTCCAGCCCTTTGAATAACGATAGACTCTGTAGCCTGTGGCACCCTTTACGGCTTTCCACTTGAGAGTAACTGTGGATGTTCCGAATGATGCTCTTAACGACGCAGGCGTGCCCAGAATCAGCCTTGTGCTTTTTTGTTCAACGGTATGCGTTGCGTTGCAAAGCTCACATTTTGCCGTTTTTGTTCCGTTTGCAGTGTAGGATTCATCATTATTATATGTATACTGCTTGAACACATGGTCATGAGAATTTATCACACTGAAGGATACCTGCCACAAAAGACCGTTCATGGTTTCACTTGAAGCATAAACGCTAAGGGTATGCTTGCCGTTTGAAACATCGGATAGGGGCAATGTCAGCTCATAACCGAGCTTATTATCAACTGCAAAAGCAGACTGCTCGGCAAAGATATCGTCCCTTGTGACAGAGGGCAGCTCAACAATTTCACCGTCATCAAGCTGATAAGAGAAGCTTACCTGCTTTTTGCCTGTATTCACTGCCCAGCCCGTGGCTTTTATTTCTTCGGCAGCGTTGAAATCATAGGTTGCACCTTCCGTGATACCTGTGTTATCATAAATCATTTCGTCATACACACTGAAGAAAAGGAAGTTGCTGTAATCACTCTTCTCCCCTGCTTCAGAATTGTGCGCTCTTATAAATGCAAGGTAATTACCTGCAGAAAGAGTGGCAGGTGAAACCGTATATGCTTTTTTTGACGCTGCAACCGTGTACTGCTTCATGTCACTCCACATATACTCTGCAGTTTCGTCGATGCATTTCACAATTGTGAGAGTATATTTATCAAAGGTGCATTTTGAGGTTTTCCATGTGAACCTGAAGTTTTCCTTGCTGCTGACAGAGGTGAATTCCGAGTCAAGACTCAATGTTGACTTCTTGATTTTATCACTGAAGCCGTAGGTTTTGAAATAGGTATTTTTGGCACGGTTGCCTCTGTATTCACAGTTATATTCAAGGTTTGCAGGCTTTTCGTAATAACGGCAGAATGCATCGGCAGCAGCATAAGCTCCGTCAGCACTGTTTTCAACGTCCTTTATCAGCTTAAGAGTATTAGGATAATACTTTTCAAATTCATATTTGAGATAATAAAGCTGACCTGTGAGAGTTTGCCAGTCGTAGCCGTTTTCCGTGCAATAGCTTTTGAGCTTATCCCAGCGGTCATTGTGCCACTGACATATGCCGTAGCTTGTTCCGCCGTCACCCGTTGCATTGGGATTAAAGGAGGATTCTTTTTCAATGTTTGCCATCACGCCGCAGGCAGATGCAGTGCTCATTCCCATGTTGTTTTTAAGGAAAAAGAATATATTTTCTTTGTTTTTATTAAGTGCCTCAGCAATGAAGCCTGAGTGTGAAATTATACTCATCAGTAATACTACAGTCAAAGCACAGGAAAGCATTCTGTTAAATTTTGTTTTCATATTTTCTCCTTTCCTTTAATCTGTTTTTGGGGTTTGTCTTTATATTTTACCATATTTTTGCTGTTTTTGCAACTGCAGCAGATTTACGGTGTTAAATGGAAGAAAAAAAGGCGGTCGTTGACCGCCTTTTTTATTCACTTTTTTTCAAGACAGAGAGCTGTCCCCTGATTGCCTTGATTGATTGTTGCCCTTTTATTCGACAATAATAAAATTATCATCTTTTAAAAATGGAGGTCCTTTAAAAAAGAAATCTAACAGATTTGAATAATAATCGTAATACAATTTTTCACCAAATTTTACAACCAGCCGATATGAACTTTTAGGGTCTGGACAATTAGGAAACACTGTTTCGTCGCCATAATATATCCACAGATGACCAATGTCAAAAGCCATAAATTTGACAGCCTTCTTAAAAACTATGGCTGTTGAACCTTCATCATACTGAAAAACAGAAATATTTGTATCGTTACTAATATCCAGCTTTTTTAATTGGTCTATGAAGCTGTTAACCAATGGATTTACCGTTTTCAATTCAGTATCTGAATTATCAAATTCTATTTGCCAGTTGGTGTCTTTAAAAGAAATGGTACAAGAGTCAAACTCAAAGCCGTCAACATATGAATCCAACAGATTTTCACAGAGTTCAACCACAGCTTTTTCCTGATTTGCATATTTAATAATATAGTTATTTACATATCTGTACTCTATTTCTTTAAAAAACACAAACACCACTAACGCTAGACAAATACCTATAATTACATAAAGATATTTTCGTTTGTTTTTTAACACGGCAATCTCCTTCCTATCCAATCATCCATATTGTTTGCAGTATCTCTAAACTTTCTTTTAGAAGAAGCCAATAGCTTGTTCTTAAGAACCCCTCAGACGGCTACGCCGCCAGCTCCCCTTTAAGGGGAGCCGAGACTTAGCTTTCACTTTTCGTCAGGACAGAGAACCGTCCCCTGTGTTCTCGAAAGGTATTAACGTTATCGTTTTTATATCTTTCGGAAAATAATCACCATAACTCCCTAGAATAATTATTTTTATTTTGTTTGGATTATAAACACTTTTAAGCTCTCCCGTAACAGTCCATGAATCATCATGTACTTCATACTTTACACCTAAATCATTTCCAAATCTTATCCATTTAAATTGATCTTCAGGAAAAAAACTAAATTCGCTGACCTGACCATTTACGTTAATTTGACCAGTAAAATACTCATTCATTTCGTTTCGGTCGAAAAGAGTAAACATTTCATAAACACTTGGATTGTACTCATCTGATATATAAACTTTCATATCAAGCTCTTCTGCAACCCATACTTTTTTTCGTGACAAACACCACTGCGGACTTAAAGACAGACTATATATCAAAACTAATATTACAGCAATTAAAAAAAACAATTTTTTTCTATTTAAAGATATACCCATATAAAAAGAACCTCCCGAATGCTCTCAATTCACTATAACTATTATACTCTTTTTCACCATAACCATTAAAAACAATAAACTTGTCCAAATGTTCATCATAATAAACACAGGGGACGGTTAGCGTGAAAACCTAACGGTTAACCCTGAAAAAAGAAACACTAAACCAAGGCTGTTGCAGAAATGCGACAGCCTTTGCTATGTAAAAATTGCACCTCACTCTTTAAGATAAGGTCTCATAGCAATATCG